>NZ_JBVPGT010000032.1:0-526265 GCF_055817355.1 Enterobacter sp. PL_is379 | reverse complement strand
TGATGCTCGTGAATTAAACTTCGTAATGAATTACGTATGTTCACTCAGAGACTTGGTATTCATTTATTGTCCGAAGACATTAAGAATCCATGTCACTTTGAGTGCCCACACAGATTGTCTGATAAATTGTTAAAGAGCAGTGCAACGCGGCTTTCGCTCATCGTTGCGAGGTGGCGTATATTACGCTTTCCTCTTTCAGAGTCAACCCGTTATTTCAGGATTTTTTCTCTTCAACCGAACCGCTTGTTGTGTGAAGTGATTCACATCCGCCGTGTCGATGGAGGCGCATTATAGGGGGCCGCCGAGGAATGACAAGCGGAAAAATGCATTTTTATTTCAACCGCTCATCTTTTCACCAGAAAGGCTATTTTTGGTGCCTTTTAATCTCTTTTGGCAGCTCGGCCAGACTATTAATTACCCAATCCGCCGCATTCTCAGCTTCTGGCGTCACAGGCTTGCCGGTGCGCACTAATATTTTGGTCCCTACACCCGCTGCTGCAGCTGCCTGCATATCTTCCAGTTTATCGCCCACCATATAAGAAGCCGCCATATCAATGTGCAGGAACTCCTGCGCAGAGATGAACATCCCCGGATGCGGCTTACGGCAATCACAGGTCTGACGATATTCTTCTACGGTTCCCTGTGGGTGATGCGGACAATAGTAGATACCATCGAGATCCACACCGCGGTCGGCCAGTGACCAGTCCATCCATTCCGTCAGCGTCTCAAACTGCGCTTCGGTAAATTTACCGCGTGCAATACCGGACTGGTTCGTCACCACCACCAGCGCATAGCCCATCTCTTTCAGCTGGCGCATGGCATCTATTACGCCCTCGATAAACTCGAACTCATCAATCTCATGGACATAACCGTGATCCACATTAATAGTGCCGTCACGATCGAGGAAAATTGCGGGTACTGATTTTGCCACCGGTTTGCTCCTGAAAAAGGCATGTTCGACTAGTATCTCATGAATCGCAGCGCAATAAAGTGCTCATCGTACAGAGTTGGATTGATTTAGACGTCTGGATGCCTTAACATCCGTTTTGTTTACGGTCATCACCCGTATCTGGCAGAAGAAAATGCCACGGCTAACTTACATACGATAAAAATAATCTAATGATTAAACTTTCCAATATCACCAAAGTGTTCCAGCAGGGGAACCGAACCATTCAGGCGCTGAACAACGTCAGCCTGCATGTTCCTGCTGGTCAAATTTATGGCGTCATTGGCGCATCGGGTGCAGGTAAAAGCACGCTGATCCGTTGTGTTAACCTGCTTGAGCGCCCAACCCAGGGCAGCGTAGAAGTTGGCGGCCAGGAACTTACCGCCCTTTCAGAGAAAGAACTCACCAAAGCGCGTCGTCAGATTGGCATGATTTTCCAGCACTTTAACCTGCTGGCCTCCCGCACCGTGTTCGGCAACGTTGCCTTACCGCTTGAGCTGGATAACACGCCGAAAGAAGAAGTGAAGCGTCGCGTCACCGAACTGCTCGACCTCGTGGGTCTGGGCGACAAACATGATAGCTACCCGGCAAATCTGTCCGGTGGGCAAAAACAACGTGTGGCCATTGCCCGCGCGCTGGCAAGCAATCCTAAGGTACTGCTGTGCGATGAAGCCACCAGCGCACTGGATCCGGCAACCACGCGTTCGATTCTGGAACTGCTGAAGGACATTAATCGTCGCCTGGGCCTGACGATCCTCCTTATTACGCACGAGATGGATGTGGTGAAACGCATCTGTGACTGCGTGGCGGTCATCAGCAACGGTGAACTGATCGAGCAGGACACGGTAAGTGAAGTGTTCTCGCATCCGAAAACCCCGCTGGCGCAGCAGTTCATCCAGTCCACGCTGCATCTGGATATTCCGGAAGACTATCTGGAGCGCTTGAAAACCGAACCCGCTGCTGACAGCGTCCCGATGCTGCGCATGGAGTTCACCGGTCAGTCCGTTGATGCCCCCCTGCTTTCCGAAACCGCACGTCGCTTTAACGTGAACAACAACATCATCAGCGCGCAGATGGATTACGCCGGTGGCGTTAAGTTCGGCATCATGCTGACAGAAATGCACGGCACACAAGAAGAAACCCAGGCAGCCATTGCCTGGCTGCAAGAACATCACGTAAAAGTAGAGGTACTGGGTTATGTCTGAGCCGATGATGTGGCTGCTGGTTCGCGGCGTTTGGGAAACGCTGGCAATGACCTTTGTCTCTGGCTTCTTTGGTTTTGTGATTGGCCTGCCGGTCGGCGTGTTGCTGTACGTGACGCGTCCGGGTCAAATCATTGAGAACGCGAAGCTGTACCGTACGCTCTCTGCGCTGGTGAACATCTTCCGTTCTATCCCGTTCATTATTTTACTGGTGTGGATGATTCCGTTTACCCGCGTGATCGTCGGAACGTCTATCGGTCTGCAGGCGGCGATCGTTCCGCTGACCGTTGGCGCTGCGCCGTTTATCGCCCGTATGGTGGAAAACGCCCTGCTGGAAATCCCAACCGGTTTGATCGAAGCTTCCCGTGCGATGGGTGCCACGCCGATGCAGATCGTCCGCAAGGTTCTGCTGCCGGAGGCACTGCCAGGGCTGGTGAATGCGGCAACCATTACGCTTATCACCCTGGTCGGTTATTCGGCGATGGGCGGTGCCGTAGGCGCGGGCGGTTTAGGTCAGATTGGTTACCAGTACGGCTATATTGGATATAACGCGACCGTGATGAATACCGTTCTGGTATTGCTGGTTGTTCTGGTTTACTTAATCCAGTTCTCTGGCGATCGCATCGTCCGGGCTGTTACGCATAAATAACGTTACACACAACACAAACTCTACGAGTTAAGGATAAAACATGGCGTTTAAATTAAAGACCTTCGCAGCAGTAGGCGCGCTGATCGGCTCTCTGGCACTGGTGGGTTGCGGTCAGGACGAAAAGGATCCAAACCACATTAAAGTGGGCGTTATCGTGGGTGCAGAACAGCAGGTTGCGGAAGTTGCTCAGAAAGTGGCAAAAGAGAAGTATGGCCTGGACGTGGAGCTGGTGACCTTCAACGATTACGTTCTGCCGAACGAAGCGCTGAGCAAAGGCGATATCGACGCCAACGCCTTCCAGCATAAGCCATACCTGGACCAGCAGATCAAAGATCGTGGTTATAAACTGGTGGGTGTCGGTAACACCTTCGTTTATCCGATTGCCGGTTACTCTAAGAAAATTAAATCACTGGACGAACTGCAGCCGGGTTCTCAGGTTGCCGTGCCTAACGACCCAACTAACCTTGGTCGTTCCCTGCTGCTGCTGCAGAAAGTGGGCCTGATCAAACTGAAAGACGGTGTTGGCCTGCTGCCAACCGTTCTGGACGTCACCGAGAACCCGAAAAATCTGAAAATCGTTGAACTGGAAGCACCGCAGCTGCCACGTTCTCTGGACGATGCGCAGATTGCTCTGGCCGTTATCAACACCACGTACGCCAGCCAGATTGGCCTGACGCCAGCCAAAGACGGTATCTTCGTTGAAGATAAAGACTCCCCGTACGTTAACCTGATCGTGACTCGCGAAGACAACAAGGACGCGGAAAACGTGAAGAAATTCGTTCAGGCCTATCAGTCAGACGAAGTTTACCAGGAAGCCAACAAAGTGTTTAACGGCGGCGCTGTTAAAGGCTGGTAATCTCACCTCAGTGTAATATCATCAGGACGGGCTTATGCCCGTCTTGTCATTTGTGCAGTCAACTGATTCAATATCTGACGTTTTGATTATCCATTGAGGAAATATTATGCGTGCTTTACCGATCTGTCTTTTAGCACTCATGCTGAGCGGCTGTTCTATGCTAAGCAGATCTCCCGTTGAACCTGTTCAAAGCACGGCAACCCCGCCAAAGACCGAGCCTGCGAAACCGAAAGTGGTTCGCCCTGCGCCGGTTCGCATTATCACGAAAGCGGACGAACTCGTCGGTAAACCGTTCCGTGAACTGGGCGAAGTGAGCGGCGAATCCTGTCAGGCGACCAATCAGGACTCACCACCGAATATTCCGACTGCGCGTAAACGCATGCAGATTAATGCCGCAAAAATGAAAGCTAACGCGGTCCTGCTGCACAGCTGTGAAGTCACCAGCGGCACGCCGGGCTGCTACCGTCAGGCGGTGTGCATCGGTTCTGCGCTGAACATCACGGCGAAATGAGTGCATTTCAGTTCGAGCAGATAGGCGTTATCCACTCTCCTTATAAAGAGAAGTTCGCCGTCCCCCGCCAGCCCGGTCTTGTCACCAGCGGACGCGGTGAGCTTCACCTGATTCCGCCTTACAATCAGGCCGATGCGGTACGCGGGCTCGAGGCGTTCAGCCATCTGTGGGTGGTGTTCGTGTTTCACCAGACGATGGAAGGCGGCTGGCGTCCTACCGTGCGTCCTCCTCGTCTTGGCGGCAATGCGAGAATGGGGGTGTTTGCGACGCGCTCGACCTTTCGTCCAAACCCGGTTGGCATGTCGCTGGTTGAACTGAAAGGCATACGCTGCCAGAAAGATCAGGTGATACTTGAGTTAGGTAGCCTGGACCTGGTCGACGGCACGCCGGTGATCGACATCAAACCCTATTTACCCTTCGCCGAAGCCCTTCCGGACGCGCGTGCAAGCTATGCCCAGGACGCACCACAGGCGGATATGCCGGTGTATTTTACCCCTGAGCTCGCCTCGCAGCTCGATCAACTGGAGAAACGCTATCCTCGCTTACGGGATTTCATCACCGAAGTGCTGGCACAGGACCCACGTCCGGCCTACCGTAAAGAAGAGGAAGCGGGAAAAACGTACGCCGTCTGGCTGCTGGATTTTAACGTTCGCTGGCGCGTCACCGGGGCAGGTTTTGAAGTGTTTGCCCTGGAACCCAGGTAATTTTGTTCTCCTCTCTTTTGGCATCTTTGCCACACTGGTAAACTAAACCACTTTTTTTGTGTCAGGCTGGTGTTTCAGCCTGTTCCAATCGTCGAAATGGAACCGTAACAACATGCGTACTAGCCAATATCTGCTCTCCACTCTGAAGGAGACGCCTGCCGACGCCGAAGTGATCAGCCATCAGCTGATGCTGCGCGCCGGGATGATCCGCAAGCTGGCCTCCGGGTTATACACCTGGCTGCCGACCGGCGTGCGCGTCCTGAAAAAAGTCGAAAACATCGTGCGTGAAGAGATGAACAACGCCGGTGCTATCGAGGTGTCCATGCCTGTGGTTCAGCCCGCTGACCTGTGGCAGGAGAGTGGCCGTTGGGAACAATATGGCCCTGAACTGCTGCGCTTCGTCGATCGCGGCGAGCGTCCGTTCGTTCTCGGCCCAACGCATGAAGAAGTCATTACCGACCTGATTCGTAATGAGCTGAGCTCTTACAAACAGCTGCCGCTGAACTTCTTCCAGATCCAGACCAAGTTCCGTGACGAAGTTCGCCCACGTTTCGGCGTCATGCGCTCTCGCGAATTCCTGATGAAAGATGCCTACTCTTTCCATACCTCTCAGGAATCCCTGCAAGAGACGTACGACGCAATGTACGCGGCATACAGCAAAATCTTCTCCCGCATGGGTCTGGACTTCCGCGCTGTGCAGGCTGATACCGGCTCCATCGGCGGTAGCGCATCCCATGAATTCCAGGTTCTGGCGCAGAGCGGTGAAGACGATGTGATCTTCTCTGACTCCTCTGATTACGCCGCGAACATCGAATTTGCAGAAGCGCTGGCACCAAAAGAACCGCGTGCTGCGGCAACGCAAGAGATGACGCTGGTTGATACGCCAAACGCGAAAACCATTGCCGAGCTGGTTGAGCAGTTCAACCTGCCAATCGAAAAAACCGTTAAGACCCTGCTGGTGAAATCCACCGAAGGGAGCGCTTACCCGCTGGTTGCCCTGCTGGTGCGTGGCGATCACGAGCTGAACGAAGTGAAAGCCGAGAAGCTGCCGCAGGTCGCCAGCCCGCTGACGTTCGCCACTGAAGCGGAAATCCGCGCCGTGGTCAATGCTGGGCCAGGTTCTCTCGGTCCGGTGAATATGCCGGTGCCTGTTGTTATTGACCGCACGGTAGCCGCGATGAGCGACTTCTCCGCTGGTGCGAACATCGACGGTAAACACTACTTCGGCATCAACTGGGATCGCGACGTGGCGACGCCGGAAGTGGCTGACATCCGTAACGTGGTCGCAGGCGACCCAAGCCCGGACGGTCAGGGTACCCTGATGATCAAGCGCGGTATCGAAGTGGGTCACATCTTCCAGCTGGGCGATAAATACTCGCGCGCGCTGAACGCCGCCGTTCAGGGTGAAGATGGCCGTAACCAGATCCTGACCATGGGTTGCTACGGTATCGGGGTGACGCGCGTGGTAGCTGCGGCGATTGAGCAGAACTACGACGAGCGCGGCATCGTCTGGCCGGACAACATCGCGCCGTTCCAGGTCGCTATTCTGCCAATGAACATGCACAAGTCTTACCGCGTGCAGGAGCTGGCCGAGAAGCTGTATGCCGAGCTGCGTGCGCAGGGTATCGAAGTGCTGATGGATGACCGTAAAGAGCGTCCGGGCGTGATGTTTGCCGATATGGAACTGATCGGTATCCCACACACCGTCGTGATCGGCGACCGTAACCTCGACAGCGACGAGATTGAATACAAATACCGTCGTAGTGGCGAAAAACAGATGATCAAGACCGGCGACATTCTTGATTACCTGGTGAAAGCCATCAAAGGCTAAACAAAAAACCCCGCTCAGGCGGGGTTTTTTAATGGCGCTACGTCAGCTTATTTGCTGTTACAGTCTTTGCCCGCAATAAATTTCGCGTCTTTGTCCGCCACCAGCGTTTTCACCATCTCTCCGCTATCCGGGTTTGGCTCCAGCGTAAAGTGACCGTCCACCGTCAGCAATATCGGCTTGCTGTCATTGCCGCGCGCCACAGCGTAATCACGCTCAAGCTGGGCATTGTTTGCCACGCTAACCTTCTTGCCGGTTGCGCAGTCGGTAAAGATCGCCGCATCCGCCATATAGAAGTACATCCCGCGCATTGCCATCGGCGTCGCGGGCAGAGCCGCTTTCACCGGTGCCAGCGTGTAGTTGAACTGGGATTCAATAGGATTACCTTCTCGGTCGAGCATCTCCATGCTGTCACCTTTAGGGCGGAACCAGGTTTTCTCGCCGGAGGTATCGGTGAGGACAAGTTTCTCCGCCGTACGCGCCCATGTTCCATAAGTCGCAAAAGAAGAAGGCTCTTTCCCGCCCTGATAGCGCTGATTCATCACCCAGGTGCCGTCTTTTTGCAGGAACAGGGACGTTTCAATGCCTTCACAGTCCGCGCAAGGCAATACGCCGCGCCAGCTCTGCTGCATTGGTTTTAATTCTTCCGTTTGCGTGGGTTGCAAAACCTGCGTTTCTGAACGGTTGTTACACCCGAAAAGCGCAAACAGCGTACTCACTGCCAGCGCTGACCATAATGCTTTTTTCACAATGAATTCCTTATGAAATTTGTGTTCCCTTTCGTCACTCTGTCGGGCGACGAACTTTACCGCGTAATGCTTTCACTGTGGATTTTTGGGCCTTCGAGGACAGCCGACGCTCTTTCGATGCGCGGGTTGGCCGCGTTGCCCGGCGGCTTTTTTGCACTGCCGTTAATTCTTTGATGACCGCCACCAGCCTGGCGATCGCCGCTTCCCGGTTGAGCTCCTGGCTGCGGTATTCCTGGGCTTTGATCACCATCACGCCATCGCTGGTGATGAGGTGATGGCTGGCAGCAAGCAGACTTTCTTTATAATACTCTGGCAGGCTTGAGGCCCGAATGTCAAAACGCAAATGGATAGCCGTTGAGGCCTTGTTGACGTGCTGCCCACCGGCCCCCTGAGCACGGATGGCGGTGATCTCCAGCTCGTTGTCCGGAATGCTGACGTTTCGGGACAAGACGATCATGAGGCCGGTTGCCACGCCGTTAAATGAATTTCCAGATTATTCTGAGAATCAGAAAGCCAGATGGCACCGTCCTGAATCGTCGCCTGCAACACCATGGTCCGGCTGGCAAAGTCACTCAGCTGCGCCAGTTGCTCATCATCCAGATACCAGACGGTGAAATTTTTATACTGTCCGCACTTGCTCTTGTTTTGCTGCCACCAAATCTCCGCAGCGCGCTGATTATACGCGAATAAGGCCACTTCAGCGGACTGAGTGCAAGCCTTCTTAATTCTGCGCTCGTCCGGCAGTCCAAGTTCGATCCACAAATCGATACCCAGATGATCGTTGCGCAGCCAGGCTTCTGGCTCGTCTTCTGCGCTTAACCCACGGGTAAATTGCAGACGCTCGTCAGCGTATTTAATCCACGCCAGCAGGCGCAGCATCATACGTTCCTGGGTTTCGGAGGGGTGGCGTGCCAGCGTCAGCGAGGCGTCCAGGAACTGGTTGCGATCAAGATCGGCCACATTGACCACTGCTTTATATATTGTCGCTTTCAGCGCCATGAGAGAACTCCATTCGAATCAGGCGCTCATTGTAGCGAAAACCGCGGCAAAAGGCTGTTGTAGGGTGATAAATACACCGCTATCAAGGCGCTGATATTGCTTAAATGAGTATGGTATAGTCACCTTGCTAAACCGAGTTTATCTTCGTAGGCTTAATGATATCTCACAGTAAGTCAGTGCGCTGGCGGGAGGGGATGTGAATAATTATTGTGAGTTAATTCGCAAACGGTATGCGGAAATCGCCAGCGGAGATCTGGGGTATGTCCCGGACGCGTTGGGCTGTGTATTGAAAGTGCTTAATGAAGTGGCCTCTGATGAGAGCCTTTCAGAGTCGGTCAGGGAAAAAGCAGCGTATGCTGCGGCGAATTTACTGGTGAGCGATTATGTCGATGAATGATACTTATCAACCCATCAATTGTGATGACTATGACAACCTCGAACTCGCCTGCCAGCATCATTTATTACTGACGCTGGAGCTAAAAGATGGCGAAGTGTTGAAGGCGAAAGCCAACGATCTGGTTTCACGTAAGAACGTGGAATACCTGATAGTGGAAGATGCCGGTGCGACGCGTGAGCTGCGTCTGGATAAAATAGCCAGCTTCAGCCACCCGCAAATCGGCACCGTCGTGGTGAGCGAATCCTGATGACACTAACGGGCAGCCAGGCTGCCCGTTACGCTTTCTGCCACTCAAACCTGACCCCGTCTTCCGCCCATCCCGCTTCCGTGATGAAACCCCCTGCCGCAGCAATCAACGTTTCACCATAGAACAGCAGCGGCGTGGAGTCGCGCAGCCACGGCGGTACGTTGCACTCCTGCCAGATTTTCTTCAGCTTGCGTCCCCCGTTGCGCCCGACAATATGCAGCATGCCGCCAGCCTTAAAGCGTACCGTTACCGGTTCACCGGGCTTCGGCAGCCGCACATGACCAGACGGTATGAGGGAGACACGTCCTGCCTCAGCGGGCAATATCAGCGGAAGCTCAGGAGAAAGCCAGTCGAGCACCACATCGGTCAGGCAGGGCGTTGATTTTACCCACCAGAGTTCCCCTTTATAGCGTCTTACGTCAAAACCGTTCAGGTGGACGCGCGGGGAAGCATCGTCCCGCGCCAGGGCAACCTCGTCCCAGATACGGCTCAGCATCGCCCGCGACGGCATCGCAGCGTAATGAGAGGCCAGCCAGCGTCGTAGCAGCGCGGCGCGACGTACCGGGCTCATCGCTGTCAGCGGTGCAATGGCCAGCGCCCCGTCTTTAGAAATCAGTTCAGCCAGCTCGTCACTCAATAGCTCGTCCAGCAGCGTTTCCTGTTCGGCACACAGCATAGCGCTTCTTGCCGTCGCGTCGGCGAAATGCGGCCAGCGCTCGCTCAATAGCGGGAGGACGCGCAGACGCAGAAAGTTACGATCATACCCGTCATCCTGGTTGCTCTCATCTTCAATCCAGCTCAGCTGATGTTCTCGCGCCCAGGCTTCAAGCGAGGCGCGCGTCTCGCCAAGCAGCGGACGCAGTAACGTTGTGCCGGCAAATGCCGAACGCGCCGGCATGGCAGAAAGCCCCGCCGGTCCGCTTCCCCGCTTAAGCGCCAGCAGAAAGGTTTCACACTGATCGTCCAGGTGCTGGGCCGTGACCAGGGCTTCTCCTGTACGCAATGCCCCGGCAAAGGCGGCATATCGGGCTTTACGCGCCTGCGCCTCGATGCCCAGCCCTTCCTCTACCAGCGTGACGCGCTCGACGAGTAGCGGGATCGCCCATGCCGCACACAAGGCTTCGCAGTGCGCCACCCACTCCTCTGCGTGAGGACTTAATCCGTGATGAATATGCATCGCCCGCAGCTGGACGTCAGGCTCCTGGTCGCGCCAGCGCTTAAGGCGATGGAGCAGAACGGTGGAATCCAGGCCACCGCTAAACCCCACCAGCAGCTGGCGGTACGGTGAAACGGCGTGTGCGATAGCGGGTAAGGTCATAGGGAATTACACATAAAAAATGCCCGAACTGAGCGGGCATTATCACACAGGACGAAGATTACTGCTGATAAAGCTCCAGCGGCAGGCCGTCCGGGTCGTTGAAAAAGGTAAAGCGCTTGTCGGTGAACGGATCGACGCGGATCGCTTCACACGTCACGCCGTGCGCTTCCAGATGTTTTACTGCGCTATCCAGATCATCGACGCTGAAGGCAAGATGGCGCAGGCCGCAGGCTTCCGGGCGGGACGGACGCGCAGGCGGAAAAGGAAAAGAGAACAGTTCAATCACATACTGCCCGTTTAACGCCAGATCGCCCTTCCAGGAGTCGCGCTCTTCGCGGTAGGCCTCGCTCATGAGCGTAAAGCCCAGAATGTCGCAGTAGAAGGCCTTACTTTTCGCGTAATCGGTCGCAATGATCGCAATATGATGAACAGCTTTTAAACCCAGCATAGCTTCTCCTTTTTATGATGCCTGAACGTTACAACCGAAAACCCGCACCTTGCAAGCGGTCACCCTTATTTTAGGACTCGCACCCAGTAAACGCCGTTCTCATCGCGCTTCGCACCGTGAATATCCGTCTCAAAACCGGGATAGTGACGCCCTACCGAACAGAGCATCAGCAGGAAATCGAGCACGGCCCGACTCTCCTCGGTAATCATCTCTCCTGGCATCAGGAGCGGAACGCCCGGCGGGTAAGGCAGGATCATGTTGGCCGATACGCGCCCGACCAGATTTTCCAGCTCAACGGTTTCGACCTCCCCTTTCACCTGGCGCTGCCAAGCCTTGTGCGGGGTTAATTTCATCTCCGGTAAGACATCGAACGCCTGAAGCATCAGACGCGGCAGATTGTGCTGGCGGATCAATCTGTGGATCCCCTGGGCCAGATCCTGAATGCGCATATTACGGTAGAAGTCGGGATCCTCCGCGTAGAGATCCGGCAGCATGTTCTTCACCCGCAGGTTAAGATCGTAGGCGCGCTTAAACTCCATCAGACCGCGCAACAACCCCATCGCCCGCGTTTTATCAATACCAATACTGAACAGGAACAGCAGGTTATAGGGCCCGGTCTTCTCTACCACCACGCCACGTTCATCAAGGAATTTCGCGACCAGCGCGGCCGGAATACCTTCTTCACTCATCTTGCCCTGCTCATCCATGCCCGGCGTCAGGATTGTTACTTTTACCGGGTCGAGGAACATATGGTCGCTATCTGCATCCCGGAAGCCATGCCAGTCTTCGCCGGGCGAGACGGGCCAGCACTCCGCCTCATCAATCTCTTCCGGCTGCCAGATATCAAAGAACCAGCCGTCGGCTTCATCTTTCAGCCGCTGAACCTCTTTGCGGAAATGCAGCGCGCGCTCCACCGAACGGTTGATGAGACGTTTGCCCGGGTTGCCGCGCAGCATCGCCGCGGCCGTTTCAATAGAGGCCACCAGCGGATAGCTCGGTGAAGTGGTAGTGTGCATCATAAAGGCTTCGTTGAACGTGTCTTCGTCGTACTCACCTTTGATGTGGATAAGCGAAGCCTGGGAAAACGCCGCCAGCATTTTGTGCGTCGACTGCGTTTCGAAGAACACTTTACCCGGCACGCGTTCACCGCTCATGCCGCTTTTACCCGCGTATATCGGGTGGAAGTTGGTATACGGTACCCATGCGGAATCAAAGTGGATAGACGGTACGTCCAGCGCCTTTTTGATCCAGTCTGTATTGTACAGCAGACCGTCATAGGTCGAGTTGGTGATCACCGCATGGACGGGCCAGCCTGCGCCAGGCACTGACGCGACCTTGCTTTCAATGGCTTCATGCGTGAACTCCCGGCGCGGAATGCCGCCAAGGATACCGAGCGCGTTACGCGTGGGTGACAGCCAGAGCGGTACGACGTCGCTCATCATCAGCAGGTGCGCCAGCGATTTATGGCAGTTACGGTCAATCAGCAGGGTGCTGCCCGCCGGCGCGGCGTACATCCCGACGATTTTGTTCGAGGTCGAGGTGCCGTTGGTCACCATATAGCTCTGCTCTGCGCCAAAGGTGCGGGCGATATACTCTTCGGCTTCCAGATGCGGGCCGGTGTGATCCAGCAGAGAGCCTAATTCGGTGACTGAAATCGACACGTCCGCTTTCAGCGTGTTGCCACCAAAGAAATCATAGAACAGGCAGCCCACCGGGCTTTTTTGATAAGCCGTACCCGCCATATGACCCGGCGTACAGAAGGTATATTTCCCCTCCTTTACGTAGGTGAAAAGCGCCCGGGTAAACGGTGGCGTAATGTTATCGAGATATTCATTCGTGTATTGCTGAATTCGGGTCGCAATATCGTCCGCCACGCCGAGGGAATATTCAAAGAACCACAGCGCCATACGCATATCATTGGCGCTGACGTCCATGGTGGAGTGGGTATTAATAAACGCGTACAGCGGGAGGTATTCGTTCAGCTTGTTGATGTCGCTGCACAGTTCGAGATCATATTCATCCCAGTCGAAGATCACGCCGCAGATACGTGGGTTATGCTCGATGAACTTCAGCAGGTCGGCGCTGTTGTGCGGCCAGATTAGCTGATACCCGCGCGACTGCAGGGATTGCTCCAGCTCCTTAATCGGCTCATCTTTATAAAAGACGCCGTGTGGCCCCATAACGGCAATGATATTCATGGGCTTCCTCCTTAAAAAACATTAGCTAAGCATAGTCCGGCTAAACCGCAGGTATAAAAAAAGCCGCAACAGTGTGCGGCTTTTCAGATAATTGTGAAGCTTACGCGTAACCGTAGGTCATCAGACGCTGGTAACGGCGGTTGAGCAGATCCTCTTTGCTCAGCACGTCCAGATCCGCCAGGTCAGCCAGCAGCTGCGCTTTCAGAGAAGCCGCCATCACTTCCGGCTTACGATGTGCACCACCCAGCGGTTCCGGGATGATGGAATCGATCAGCTTAAGCTCTTTCAGGCGTGGCGCAATGATGCCCATTGCTTCTGCAGCCAGCGGTGCTTTGTCGGCGCTTTTCCACAGAATGGACGCGCAGCCTTCAGGGGAGATAACGGAATAGGTGCTGTACTGCAGCATATTCACTTTATCGCCCACGCCAATCGCCAGCGCACCGCCGGAACCACCCTCGCCAATAACGGTACAGATGACCGGCACCTTCAGACGAGACATCTCGCGCAGGTTGCGCGCGATGGCTTCAGACTGACCGCGCTCTTCCGCGCCCACGCCAGGGTAGGCACCCGGGGTATCGATGAAGGTGATGATTGGCATGTTGAAACGCTCAGCCATCTCCATCAGACGCAGGGCTTTGCGGTAGCCTTCTGGGGCTGGCATACCAAAGTTACGACGGATTTTCTCTTTGGTTTCACGGCCTTTCTGATGACCAATGATCATCACCGGGCGTCCGTCCAGACGCGCGATACCGCCAACGATAGCTTTATCGTCAGCGTATGCGCGATCGCCTGCCAGTTCGTCAAATTCGTCAAACGCCAGGCGGACATAATCCAGGGTGTACGGACGCTGTGGATGGCGAGCCAGCTGGGCCACCTGCCATGCGCCGAGATCGGCAAAGATTTTGCGCGTCAGCTCTACGCTTTTCTCGCGCAGACGATGCACTTCTTCGTCGATGTTAATATCCAGTTTTTCATCCTGACGGCTTACCGCTGTCAGAGAATCGATTTTCGCTTCCAGCTCAGCAATCGGCTGTTCGAAATCAAGGAAATTCAGACTCATAGTATTCCTGTATTAGTCAAACTCCAGTTCCACCTGCTCCGAACCAATGAGGCCACGGAGATCGTTCAGTAAACGATCGCTCGGAGAGACACGCCACGTTGCACCAAAGCGCAACCGCGCGCGTGCATCCGCCCTCTGATAGTAGAGATGTACTGGAATTGTCCCCGAGCGGTGGGGTTCCAGAGACTGACGGAGTCGGTTTAAAAGCTGGTCATCAATTTGCCTGTCCGTCAGCGAGATAGCAAGCCCGCGAGCATATTTTTCCCGGGCTTCGTCAATGTCCATCACTTCGCGGGCGGTCATTTTAAGCCCCCCACTGAAGTCATCAAAGCTGACCTGTCCGCTGACGATAAGTATGCGGTCTTTTTCCAGCAATTGCTGGTATTTATCCAGCGCGTCGGTGAACAACATCACCTCCAGACGCCCGGAACGGTCATCCAACGTACAGATGCCGATACGATTGCCGCGCTTGGTGACCATAACCCTTGCAGCAATCACGAGCCCCGCAGCCGTGGTGATTTTACCACGTTCTGTCGGATGCATGTCTTTAAGCCTGTGGCCGCCGACATAGCGCTCAATTTCTTTGATGTACTGGTTGATCGGGTGCCCCGTCAGGTACAAGCCTAACGTCTCACGCTCCCCATCCAGTACCACCTGTTCAGGCCACGGCTGGCAGTTGGAGTAAGATTGCTCGATCTGCTCCGGCTCTTCCGCCAGCACCCCGAACATATCCGCCTGACCAATGGCTTCCGCTTTTGCATGCTGATCCGCCGCTTTCAGCGCATCGCCGAGGGAATTCATCAGCGCGGCGCGGTGCGGCCCCAGCCGGTCAAACGCGCCGGACATGATCAGTTTTTCCAGCACGCGACGGTTCAGTTTTTTGGTATCGGTGCGGGCGCAAAGATCGAACAGCTCGCGGAAATACCCGCCGTTGTTACGCGCTTCGATGATCGCCTCGATCGGACCTTCACCCACGCCTTTGATCGCGCCGATCCCGTAAACGATCTCCCCGTCGTCATTGACGTGGAAGTGGTAGAGCCCTGAGTTAATGTCCGGCGGCAGGATCTTAAGCCCCATGCGCCAGCACTCGTCCACCAGGCCCACCACCTTCTCGGTGTTATCCATATCGGCCGTCATTACCGCCGCCATAAATTCAGCAGGATAGTGCGCTTTCAGCCACAGCGTTTGGTACGACACCAAAGCATAGGCGGCGGAGTGGGATTTGTTAAATCCGTACCCGGCGAATTTCTCAACCAGGTCAAAGATCTTAATCGCCAGTTCACCATCAACGCCGTTTTTTCTCGCGCCTTCTTCGAAAGTACCTCGCTGCTTGGCCATCTCTTCCGGCTTTTTCTTACCCATCGCACGACGCAGCATGTCCGCGCCGCCGAGGGTATAGCCGGAAAGCACCTGGGCGATCTGCATAACTTGTTCCTGGTACAGGATGATGCCGTAGGTGGGCTCCAGCACCGGCTTCAGGCTTTCGTGCTGCCACTGAACGTCCGGGTAGGAAATCTCTTCGCGCCCGTGCTTACGGTCGATAAAGTTATCTACCATCCCTGACTGTAGCGGGCCCGGACGGAACAGGGCTACCAGCGCGATCATATCTTCGAAGCAGTCGGGCTGCAGGCGCTTAATCAGATCTTTCATGCCGCGCGATTCCAGCTGGAAGACGGCGGTGGTCTCCGAGCGCTGCAGCATGTCGAAACTTTTCTTGTCATCCAGCGGGATGGCCGCGATATCCAACGGCGGCTCGCCGTTCTTCTCGCGGCGGGCGTTGATCATCTCCAGCGCCCAGTTAATGATGGTCAACGTACGCAGACCAAGGAAGTCGAACTTCACCAGCCCGGCGTATTCTACGTCGTTCTTATCGAACTGGGTAACCGGGTGCTGGCCCGCTTCGTCGCAGTAGAGCGGCGCAAAGTCGGTAATTTTGGTCGGGGCGATAACCACGCCCCCCGCATGCTTACCGGCGTTACGCGTGACGCCTTCCAGCTTGCGCGCCATGTCGATCAGCGCTTTGACTTCTTCGTCCGCTTCGTAGATTTCCGGCAGCTGTGGTTCAGCCTCAAAGGCTTTTGCCAGCGTCATGCCTGGATCGGGCGGTACCAGTTTAGAGATGCGATCGACAAACCCGTACGGGTGGCCCAGCACGCGGCCGACGTCACGGATAACCGCTTTCGCCGCCATCGTACCGAACGTAATAATCTGCGATACCGCATCACGGCCGTACATATCGGCGACGTGCTCGATCACCTGGTCACGTTTCTCCATGCAGAAGTCGACGTCAAAGTCGGGCATGGAAACACGTTCCGGGTTGAGGAAACGTTCGAACAGCAGGTCGAATTCCAGCGGATCGAGGTCGGTAATTTTAAGCGCATAGGCCACAAGCGACCCAGCACCGGAGCCTCGGCCCGGTCCGACCGGTACGCCGTTATCCTTCGACCACTGGATAAACTCCATGACGATCAGGAAGTAGCCCGGGAAGCCCATCTGGTTGATCACCTGGAGTTCAATATCCAGGCGTTCATCGTACGGCGGCCGCTTCTCTTTGCGAACGGCCTCATCCGGGAACAGAAACTCCAGACGCTCTTCCAGACCTTCTTTTGATTTTGCGACCAGGAAATCTTCCGTGGTCATGTCTCCTGTCGGGAACTGCGGCAGGAAGTACTCGCCAAGGCGGACGGTAACGTTACAGCGCTTTGCAATCTCTACGCTGTTTTCCAGCGCTTCCGGGATATCGGAGAAGAGCTCACACATCTCCTCTTCGCTGCGCATGTACTGCTGCGATGAGTAGTTGCGCGGTCGTTTAGGATCGTCCAGCGTGAAGCCATCGTGGATCGCCACGCGAATTTCGTGCGCGTCAAAATCCCCGGGCTCAAGGAACCGCACATCGTTGGTAGCCACCACGGGCAACCCACGCTCTTCTGCAAGTGCCACAGCGGCATGAAGATAGTTCTCTTCGTCCTGACGGCCGGTGCGGATCAGCTCCAGATAATAACGATCCGGGAAATACTCTTCATAGAACGAGAGGCATTGATCCACCAGCGCGCTATTGCCGCGCAGCAGGCATTTGCCGACATCGCCCATACGGCCGCCGGAGATCAGCAGCAGCCCTTCGTTCAGCTCAGCCAGCCAGTCACGGTCGATCCACGGCCCCAGCGCACCGTATCCACGCTGGTAGGCTTTTGAGATAAGCAGAGTGAGGTTTTGATAGCCCGTGTTGTTCATCGCCAGCACGGAGATTTGCGTCATTTCATCGCCGATGAGATCGCTCTGCACATGAAAATCTGCGCCAACGATAGGCTTCATCCCCGCGCCATGCGCCGTTCCGTAGAACTTCACCAGGCCACACAGGTTGGTAAAATCGGTTATCGCCAGCGCGGGCATGCCAAGGGAGGCCGCCTTTTTTACCAGCGGCCCGGTCTTCGCCAGCCCATCGATCATGGAGTAGTCGCTATGCACCCGCAGGTGTACGAAACGTGGTTCAGCCATCTTCAGATTCCGCGTTACTTAATTGCTTGCGTATTGATTCAGGACACCCGTCCCAGGGCGCGCTTCACCGGGCCAAAGCTGCGACGGTGGTGTTCGGTTGCGCCATGTTCAGCCAGCCTTTCCAGATGGAAAGGTGTGGGATACCCCTTATGCTGGGCGAAACCATACTGAGGGTAAGTGAGGTCCAGCGCGGCCATTTCAGCGTCGCGCGTCACTTTGGCAATAATAGAAGCTGCGCTGATTTCTGCGACCCGGCTATCGCCTTTGACGACCGCCATTGAAGGCATGGGTAGTGCCGGACAGCGGTTGCCGTCAATCAGGACATATTCAGGGGCGATTTTCAGCCCCGCTACCGCACGCTGCATCGCCAGCATCGTGGCGTGCAAAATATTCAGCTCGTCTATCTCATGCGGTTCAGCGCGCCCCAGGCTCCAGGCCAGCGCTTTCTCCTGAATCTCACTAAACAGCGCCAGCCGGCGCTTTTCAGACAATTTTTTAGAGTCGTTCAGCCCGACGATCGGCCGAGCCGGATCGAGGATCACCGCAGCGGTCACCACTGCCCCGACTAACGGACCACGACCCACTTCATCCACGCCCGCCACAAGGTGGGTGTGAGGATAAACAAATTCCATCATTTTGCTAGCTCCAGCACCGCATCAGCCGCTTGCTCATCAGCATTACAGCGGATCAGTTGATGCAGTTCGCGGAAGGTGTCGTGCATCTGGTGGCTGGTCTTGCCGTTTGCCAGCAGCGGCAGCAGTGCATCGGCAAGCGCCTGCGGCTGGCACTCATCCTGCAACAGCTCTTTCACCAGCTCGCGACCGGCAAGCAGGTTTGGCAGGGAGACATAATCCGTTTTCACCAGACGTTTTGCCAGCCAGAAGGTGAACGGCTTCATGCGGTAACCGACCACCATCGGGCATTTCGCCAGCATACATTCCAGCGCCGCCGTGCCGGAGGCCAACAGCGCGGCATCGCTCGCATACATCGCTTCTCGCCCTTTCCCGTCCAGAAGACGGACGTGGAGATCCGGGGCGACTTCCGCTTTGATGCGCTCAAACTGCTCGCGGCGTTTGGCATTCACCAGCGGAACAACCACTTCAAGGTCGGGATAGCTCTGGCGAAGAATTTGCGCTGTTTTGAGGAAATCGGCGCTCAGCATCTCCACTTCTGCACCACGGCTGCCTGGCAGCAGTGCCAGACAATGCACATCATGGGGGATGCCCAGCACGTCGCGCGCCGCGTTTTTATCCGGATCCAATGGCATCGCATCCGCCATGGTATGACCGATAAAACGGCACGGAACATTAAATCTGTCGTAAAACGCTTTTTCGAAAGGCAGAAAAGCCAGCACCAGGTTGGTGGACCGTCCAATTTTGAAAACGCGTTTCTGTCGCCACGCCCAGACGGACGGACTGACGTAGTGAATGGTTTTTATGCCCTGCTTTTTCAGATTCCCTTCGAGGGTAATGTTGAAATCAGGTGCATCGATACCGACAAACACATCGGGTTTGAGTTCGGTAAAACGGCGGGTGAGATCGGCACGAATGTGCAGCAAACGGCGGAGCCGTCCCAGCACCTCAACGATGCCCATCACGGCCAGCTCTTCCATTTCATACCAGGCTTCACAGCCTTCGGCCTGCATCAGCGGGCCAGCAACGCCGACAAAGCGAGCGTTGGGTACACGCGCCTTAAGCGCGCGGATGAGACCTGCACCAAGAATATCGCCGGAGGTTTCTCCGGCGACCAGGGCTATCGTAAGCGGACGACTGTCGACCATTAACGAATCAGACCCCTTGTTGAACGGTCAAAGAATTCCATGAACGCGTTCACTTCCGGGTGCTTATTCGCCAGCTCGGCAATTTCCGGCTTCGCCTCTTCCAGCGTTTTACCGCTACGGTACAGCAGTTTGTACGCGTTGCGAATGGCAGTAATCGCTTCGCGGCTAAAACCACGACGCTTGAGGCCTTCGATGTTCACGCCAAACGGCGTGGCATGGTTGCCCTGCGCAATCACATACGGTGGGACGTCCTGCGCCACACCGGAGCAGCCGCCAACCATCACGTGCGCACCAATGATGCAGAACTGATGGACTGCGGTCATGCCGCCAATAATTGCGAAGTCATCAACCGATACGTGTCCTGCCAGCGTTGCGTTGTTGGCAAGAATACAGCGGTCACCCACGGTACAGTCGTGCGCGATATGCGCATTAACCATAAACAGGTTATCGCTGCCCACCTTCGTCAACCCACCACCCTGTACTGTTCCACGATGAATGGTGACGCTTTCGCGAATACGGTTACGATCGCCAATTTCCAGACGGGTCGACTCACCAGCATATTTCAGATCCTGGTTAACTTCGCCGATGGAGGCGAACTGATAGATCTCGTTATTGCAGCCAATGGTCGTATGACCATTCACGACAACGTGAGATTTCAGTACTGTACCCTCACCAATTTCGACATGGGGTCCAACAATACAAAACGGGCCAATGTGGACGTTAGCACCAATGATGGCACCGGTTTCCACAATCGCGGTAGGATGAATAAAGGCGGATTTATCAATCACGTATCAGGACTCCCGGCTACGAGCACACATCATCGTCGCTTCGCAAACAACTTTGCCGTCAACCAGTGCTACGCCTTTGAAGCGAGTCAGGCCACGACGCGTTTTTTCAAAAGTGACTTCCATGATCATCTGATCACCAGGCACGACAGGGCGCTTAAAGCGCGCTTCATCAATACCCGCGAAGTAATACAGCTCACCTGGCTCCAGTTTACCGACGCTTTTAAACGCCAGAATACCGGTAGCCTGAGCCATCGCTTCCAGAATCAACACACCCGGGAAGATAGGCTTACCAGGGAAGTGCCCCTGGAAGAACGGCTCGTTCACGGAAACATTTTTCACTGCGCGCAGAAAACGACCTTCTTCAAAATCCAGCACGCGGTCTACCAGCAGAAACGGGTAGCGGTGCGGCAGAAGTTCTAAAATCTCTTCAATATGCAGAGTATGAGTGTCAGTAGTCAAAATACTCTTCCTGTCAAAATGTACTGATAACAATAATAACACGGCCTGCCGGTTTATTAGAAAGCCGACAGGCCGGGAAAAATAGCGTTAAACGGATGACGCTTAGTCTTGTTGATCGATCTTACGCTCAAGAGACTTGAGGCGCTTGCTCATATCATCAATGTTCATCACCAGAGCTGCTGTTTTACGCCATACCTTGTTGGGCTGTAGCGGAATGCCTGAGGAATAAACGCCAGGTTCAGTGATAGGACGCATTACCATGCCCATTCCCGTCACGGTCACCTTGTCGCAGATTTCCATATGGCCATTAATCACGCTCGCACCGCCAATCATGCAATAACGGCCAATTTTCAGGCTGCCCGCCATGATGACGCCACCCGCAACCGCGGTATTGTCGCCAATCACAACGTTATGCGCAATCTGGCACTGGTTATCGATGATAACACCATTGCCAATGATCGTGTCGTCAAGCGCGCCACGGTCAATGGTGGTACAGGCGCCGATCTCCACGCGATCGCCAATAATAACGCGACCAAGCTGTGGGATCTTCACCCAGTTACCGCGATCGTTAGCGTAACCAAAGCCATCAGAACCAATCACGGTGCTGGACTGGACGAGGCAGTTTTCGCCAATTTCAACGTCATGATAAACGGACACATTGGCCCACAAACGGGTCCCTGCGCCGATTTTCGTATTTTTCCCAACGAAGCAGCCTGGGCCAATGACGACGTTATCGCCCAGCACAACGCCGGATTCGATAACCGCATTCGCCCCAACGGCGACGTTGTTACCCAGCCTGGCCGTCGCATCAATCGCTGCGCTGGCAGCAATGTTTTGGGCCGGTTGCGGCGTGGTATCAAGAATTTGAGCCATGCGTGCATACGTCAGGTAGGGGTTTTTCACTACCAGCGCGCTTACAGTGGCAAATGGAAGATCGTCCTGCGTCAGTACAACAGCTGACGCCTGGCATTGAGCCAGTTGCTCACGGTACTTAGGGCTTACCATGAAGGTAATCGTGCCAGCTTTAGCAGATTGCATGGACGCAACAGCGGTGATGACGATATCGCCATCACCGTGTAATTCTGCATCCAACTGCTGAGCTAAATCAGCCAGTCGAATTGAAGGCATTACTTATTTAACCTGTTTCAGAACATCAGCAGTGATGTCTTTAACATCTTTGCTGTTGAAAGCGACGGCGTTCGCATCAACAACCAGATCGATGCTCTGATCGGCAGCCACTGCTTTAACAGCGGTCTGAATGCGAGTCACCAGCTTGCCGCGTTCTTCGTTAGAACGACGCTGACGATCCTGCTCGAAAGCCTGCGCTTTCTGAGAGAACGCCTGGCGCTGAGCCATTACGTCTTTTTCCAGCTTGCTGCGGTCGCTTGCCTTCATGGTAGAACCATCACGCTGCAGACGCTGCATTTTGGACTGAAGATCGTTTTCCATACCCTGCAGTTCGCTTGCACGGCCTTTGAATTCGTTTTCCAGAGTCGCAGAAACACCTGTTTTCTGTGCAACCTGCTGGAACAAATTACCCATGTTGACGATTGCAATTTTGTCTGCTGCCTGAGCAGAAGTTGCCATCGCTAAACCGAGACCTGCAGCTAATAACCACTTTTTCACAATTAACTCCTTACCATCCCATTGGCACCAGAAGGTACCGTTCTTTGCGTGGCAAGGCGACCGTGTTACCGATCGCCAGTTGTCAGCGCTACACTGCCAACGCATTCCTTTGCAGCGGATTATTACCAGGTTTTACCAATGTTAAACTGGAATTGCTCCGACTTATCTCCATCATATTTCTTAAACGGCTGGGCGTAAGAGAAGACCAACGGCCCCAGCGGTGACATCCATTGTAATGCGATACCGGCAGACATGCGAATATTGCTCGGATCGCTGTAGTCAGGAATATCGCTAGGCATACCTTTCGTGCTCCAGTTTGTATCCCACACAGTACCTGCATCCCAGAAGAAGGACGTACGCACCGAGTTCGCATATTTATCGCTGATAAACGGCGTTGGCGTGATGAACTCCAGGCTGGCAACGGCCATGGCGTTACCGCCCACTGCATCATTGGAGCTACAGACGTTTGGCTGGCCTTTACTATCCGTAGCTGGTTTATCACAGTTATCTTTGTCGTTCCCGCCGTAGTAAACCGCTTTCGGACCAATGTTGTTGGACTGGAAGCCACGAACGGTACTGGAACCACCGGCATAGAAGTTTTCATAGAACGGCAGTTCTTTGCCGCCTAAACCGTCGCCGTAGCCCCAGCGGGTACGACCCAGAACCACCCACTTATGATCGTCATCGATCGGGAAGTAGGACGCGGTATCCAGCGTGACCTTATAGAACTCGTTATCGGAGCCCGGCACGGTCACTTTACCGTTCAGGTTGACGCGAGAACCTTCCGTTGGGAAGTAACCACGGTCAAGACGGTTGTAGGTCCAGCCGTAGTTAAAGGTGAAGTCATCCGCAGCGAAGCCATTGTCATGACCAGTTTTGCTGGTTGACTGACCAATGGAGTCCAGGTAACGCCACATCGCCACCTGCGGTTGCATATTGGACAGGTCGTTATGCACGTAACCTAAGCCCGCACGCAGGGTGTTGTATTCGTTAACCGGGAAGCCAAGCGTACCGTCCACACCGTAACTCTTGTTGGTGTAAGAAGACAGATCCGCATCGTCTGCTTTAAAGTCGTTATAGAAGATACGACCGCCCAGGCTCACACCGTCAACGGTGAAGTATGGGTTCGTTACAGAGAACTCAGAGTAGGTCTGGTAGTCGTTTTTGGTGCCGTTAATCCCGACAGAGTAACCCGTACCCAGCCAGTTATCCTGCTGCACGCCGACCTGGAAGCTGACGCCGCTCTCGGTACCGTAGCCCACACCGAAGTTGAAGCTACCGGTGTTGCGCTCTTTCACTTTATAAACGACATCAACCTGATCCGGGCTGCCCGGTACGCGCTGGGTATCGGTATCCACCGTTTCAAAATAGCCCAGACGGTTCAGACGCTCTTTACCCTGATCAACGAGGTCGCTACCCAACCATGCGCCTTCCATCTGACGCATTTCGCGACGCAGAACGGAATCTTTGGAGGTGTCGTTACCGACGAAGCGGATCTTACGCACGTAGAAACGGTTGCCCGCGTCAACATTCACGTGCAGCTTAACGGTTTTATCCGCGTCATTGATTTCAGGCTGAGTCTGTACGCGCGGATAGGCATAACCATAGCGGCCGAGCAGCTTCTTAATGCTGTCTTCCATTTTGGTTACCTTGGAACCGCTATACAGGTCGCCTGGCTGAATTTTGGTCAGCGATTCGATTTCAGCAGAATGCCCGGCCAGGTTACCACTCACCTCAACACCCGAAAGCTTGTACTGCTCGCCTTCAGTGATGTTGACCGTGATGTAGATCCCTTTCTTGTCCGGCGTCAGGCTTACCTGAGTCGAGTCGATGTTGAAACGCGCATAGCCACGATCGAGATAGTAGCTGCGCAGAGTTTCAAGGTCGCCCGCCAGTTTCTGTTTCTGGTATTTGCGATCGCCTACCACGTTCCACCATGGCACTTCATCGCGCAGCTGGAAGGTGGAGATCAGTTCGTCGGTGCTGAACGCGTGGTTGCCGACAATGTTGATCTGCTGGATCTTCGCAGAAACACCTTCCTGGAAGACCAGCTTCAGGTCAACACGGTTACGCGGCAGCGGAGTGACAACCGCTTTCACGCTGGCACTGTATTTACCGACGCTGTAGTAGAAGTCTTCCAGACCTTTTTCAATGTCTGAAAGGGTTGTGCGGTCCAGGGATTCACCCACACGAACACCGGATGCTTCAAGGTTTTGCTTGAGCATGTCATCTTTCACCGACTTGTTACCGGAGAAAGTGATACTGGCGATCGTTGGACGTTCTTTTACCTGTACCAGCAGCGTATCACCATCGCGCAGGACGCGGACATCCTCGAAGTTGCCGGTGGCAAACAGAGCACGGATGGTGTTACTGATATCATCATCATTAACCGTATCGCCGGGGCGTACAGGCATACTGAGGAGGGCCGCACCAACGGCGACACGCTGGAGGCCTTCGAAATGAATGTCTTTCACTACGAACCCGTCAGCACCGTATACGGTGGCGCTGCTAAACAGCAGCGACGCTATGAGCAACTTTTTCATCGCCATCGTTATTATGCGTTCTTCCTAACACTCTCTTACAACCGAGAGAAATCATTGAAAAGTGCAAGCCCCATTAACAGCACCAGCAAAATCGAGCCAATGCGATAACTAAAGTCTTGAACTCGCTCGGATACCGGTCCGCCTTTTAGCTTTTCAATCGCTAAAAACAGCAGATGACCCCCGTCTAAAACGGGAAGCGGGAACAGGTTGATTATCCCAAGGTTCACGCTAATGAGCGCGAGGAACATGAGATAGTAAATTACCCCGAACTCCGCTGACATCCCAGCCCCCTGGGCAATCGAAATTGGCCCACTGAGGTTGTTCAGTTTCACATCACCGGTTATCAATTTTCCCAACATGTTGACCGTCAGCTTCATCAGTTGCCATGTTTTATCCGTGGCTTCAAGGATGGCGCTGAACGGCCCATACTGGCGTATTGTCTTGTACTCATCTGGCAGCGGGATCACTTTTGGCACAACGCCTGCAAACCCTTCTGCCTTTTTGCCAACCGACTTCGTATCCGGGATCAGCGTCAGCGAAAGTGGACTGCCCTGCCTTTCAACTTCCAGCGCGAGAGACGTTCCCGGATTATCGCGCACCAGAGTAACAAAGGTCATCCACTCTGTTAATGGTTGACCATCGACTTTAACGATCCTGTCGCCCGCTTGCAAACCCGCTTTGCTCGCCGCCGAATTTGCCTGTACTTCGGCTAATACCGGCTCGATCTGCGCACCGCGTGGACGAATACCCAGCGCAGCGACGGGATCTTCTTTGTCTGGCTCGAAACGCCAGTGACGTAAATCGAGCACTTTGTCCTGACGCGCATCGGAACCAAACGGCGATACGCTGATGGTGGTCTGCGGATCGCCAATTTTGGCAACCAGCTGCAGTCGCACGGCATCCCAATCAGGGGTTTCGATGCCATCAATCGCTTTAAGTTCCATCCCGGATGTAATTTGCGCACTCGCCGCGATGGAGTTGGGAGCAATTTCCCCCACCACCGGACGCACGCCCGGGACGCCGATGATAAACACCAGCCAGTAAGCGAAAATCGCAAAAATGAAGTTGGCTACCGGTCCGGCAGCAATGATGGCGGCGCGTTGTCCAACGGTTTTATTGTTGAAAGCGCTGTGTCGCAGCTCAGGTGCGACAGGCTCGACGCGTTCGTCGAGCATTTTGACGTAGCCGCCCAGCGGGATAAGGGCGATGACAAATTCCGTGCCGTGGCGGTCGGTGCGCGTCCAGAGTGATTTGCCAAAACCGATGGAAAACCGCTCTACGCGCACGCCACAGCGGCGAGCAACCCAGAAATGGCCAAATTCATGCACGGTAATCAGTACACCCAGTGCAACAATGAACGCCGCCAGATTCCAGAGAATGCTCAGCATAAAACCTTCCGTTAAATCGTCCCGAATACCAGTAAAAGCAAACATGCAAACACTGGAACAGCCGCTGTCAGGCTATCAATGCGATCCAGTATACCGCCATGCCCTGGAATCAGGTGTCCGCTGTCCTTAATCCCTGCTTCACGCTTAAACATACTTTCGGTTAAATCACCGAGCACGGAGGCAAGCGCAGCAAAAATCGAGCACACCAGCAGTATTGACGGTGCCACTTCAAGATTCGCCCAGACGCCGTAGCCCCAGGAGATGATCGCTGCCGTAAACAGGCCGCCGATGAATCCTTGCCAGGTTTTACCCGGGGAGACCTTCGGTGCCAGCTTATGTTTGCCAAACAGTTTACCAAACATATAGGCCCCGGAGTCAGCCCCCCAGACCAGAATCATTACATAAAGCAGCCAGATCGCGCCGCTGTAGTGGTTTTCGTCGTAGTGCCAGGCGCGCAGCGCAACCATACCCCAGAAAAAAGGAATAATGGTGAGCAAACCAAAAATCAGTCGTAGCACTTTTGAATTACGCCATAATGCCGCGGAACCTGGATAAAAAAGGACCAGCAACAGCGCGGCAACCCACCAGACCAACGATATCCACAAGGAGCCGGCAACCAGGGGCTGATGAATATCATGGTGATATTCAGGCAACGTAAACAGCATTATGGCCAGGATAAAGCCACAAAGTACCGCGAGCCATACCCGCTGAGTGCGCGAGGTAAAGCCGCTGAACTGTCCCCATTCCCACGCGGCGAGCATGCACACCACCAGCGTGACAATAGCGAATCCCACCGGGGGCAGTAAAAACAGCGCCGCAATGACAATGGGTATTAATACAAAAGCGGAAATCAGGCGATACTTCAGCAAAAGCTACCCCCATCAGGCTTTGTCGCCACCAGGCTCGGTGCCGCCGAAACGACGCTCTCGATTGGCAAAGGCATGCAGCGCACCTTCAAAGTCTTGTTCATCAAAATCGGGCCAAAGAACATCCGTAAAGTAAAGTTCGGCATAGGCAATTTGCCATATCAAAAAGTTACTTATGCGATGTTCCCCCCCTGTCCTAATTACCAAATCCACAGGCGCCTGTTCATTCATGCAGATTTGCTTGCTCAGCGCCTCTTCATCAATTTGGTCGGGTCTCAACAGCCCTTCCTGAACCTGTTCGGCCAGATGCCGAACGCCCTGGATAATATCCCAGCGTCCGCCGTAATTCGCCGCAATATTCAGCGTCAGACCGGTATTATTTTCCGTCAGCGCTTCTGCTTTACGAATCCGTTCCTGCAAACGTGAGTTAAAACGACTGGTATCGCCAATGATACGCAGGCGGACGTTGTGGCGGTGCAGGCTTTTTACTTCGCTGTCTAGCGCCCACACAAACAATTCCATCAACGCAGTCACTTCCTGCAGAGGTCGATTCCAGTTTTCACTGCTAAAAGCATAGAGCGTTAACGCATCAATGCCGTTGTTGGCGGCAAAAGAAACGGCGCGACGAACGGATTTCGCCCCCGCTTTATGCCCAAAGGCTCGTATCTTCCCTTGTCTTTTCGCCCAGCGGCCATTGCCATCCATAATGATTGCTACATGACGGCAGCCATGAGCTGGCAAATTTTCGCTTATTGGTTGATTCGCAGACAACATAACGCGTTTTTTGTCCCTGAAAAGGATTTAACGGTACTCAGGAATACTGAAGCCTATACATAAAAAAGCCGTGTCAAACCACGGCTCACCTGACCACATTAAGTCAAATACCTGCGATCAGGTGGCGCAGACTATATCACTGAAGCCCAACGCTAACAAATAGCACGACGACTAGTGGTTGCTTTATCACCAGCTTGCGAGACGTGTCACCTGTTGACGCGCAATATTACGCGCAGTTGCATCCACCGCCAGCACCTCTTCCACGCTTTGTGGTTCGCGCAAATCCATCATCTCCAGTACCGATAAATTTAACGACGCGATATCGGTAAAACGAATTTGCTGATTCAGAAATGCCTCAACGGTAATTTCATTGGCTGCATTAAGTGCCGTCGTCGCCGCCTGCCCCTGGTCAAAGGCAGTCATCGCAAGCTTCAGACAAGGATAGCGGTCATAGTCCGGTTCACTGAACGTCAGGGAACTTAGCTTGCAGAAATCAAGCGGCTTCACGCCGGATTTCACTCGATTTGGCCACGCCATGGAATGGGCAATCGGCGTACGCATGTCCGGCTCGCCCAGTTGTGCCAGCACGCTGCCATCCTGATAACGCACCATCGAGTGAATCACCGATTGCGGGTGAATCAGTACTTCCATCTGTTTCGCTGACGCATTAAACAGCCAGCGCGCTTCAATGTATTCCAGACCTTTGTTCATCATGGTGGCAGAGTCAACGGAGATTTTACGCCCCATCGACCAGTTCGGATGACGGCACGCCTGATCCGGCGTCATGGCGCACAGTTCAGACAGTGGCGTTTCACGGAACGGGCCACCAGACCCGGTAAGCAGAATAGACACCACGCCATTCTGCTCCAGGTCAGCGTACCCCAGGTTCTGTTGAAAAGGTTGCGGTAAACTCTGAAAAATCGCGTTGTGCTCGCTGTCGACCGGCAAAAGACGCGCGCCGCGCTGCTTCACCGCATCCATAAACAGGCGTCCACAGGTGACCAGCGACTCTTTATTGGCCAGCAGAACATCCTTCCCGGCATCAATCGCGGCAAGCGTGGGCAATAACCCTGCCGCCCCGACGATGGCCGCCATCACCTGATCCACCTCATCCAGCGCCGCCATCTCGCAGGCCGCCTGTTGGCCACTCAGCACCTCGGTTCGACTGCCCTGTTCAAGCAGCTGTGCTTTCAGCAGACGCGCGCTCTCTTCGTCATCCATCACCGCATAGCGGGGCGCAAACTCCAGGCACTGCTCGACCATTCGCTGCACATTCTTACCGGCCACCAGCGCTGTCACGGTGTAGAGTTCAGGATTATGGCGAACGACGTCGAGAGTGCTGCAACCGATAGAGCCGGTTGAGCCAAGGAGTGTTAAATGCTTCATGAGATGCCCGAAAAAAGTTAGACCAGATAAAAGCAAAACGCCGCCAGCAAGACCCAAAGTCCCTCTGAACGGCGTTTATCAGTGTACGACAGAAATCAGAACTGCATCAGTTCCGCTTCTTTATCTGCCAGCGCCGCATCAATTTTCTTGATGGCAGCGTCGGTCATTTTCTGAATGTCGTCCTGAGAACGACGATCGTCATCTTCACTGATCTCTTTTTCTTTCAGCAGCGCTTTTACTTTATCGTTCGCATCGCGACGGACGTTACGCACGGATACACGACCCTGCTCAGCTTCGCCACGAACCACTTTGATCAGATCTTTACGACGCTCTTCCGTCAGTGGAGGCAGTGGAACGCGGATGTCAGAACCCGCAGAGCTTGGGTTCAGTCCGAGGTCAGAGGCCATGATCGCTTTCTCAACGGCCGGGCTCATAGAACGATCGAACACGTTGATTTTCAGCGTACGGGTATCTTCTACCGTGACGCTCGCCAGCTGACGCAGAGGGGTTGGCGTACCGTAGTATTCTACGATGATGCCATCCAGCAGGCTTGGGGAAGCACGGCCAGTACGGATTTTGCTGATTTGGGTTTTGAACGCTTCTACGCATTTTTCCATGCGTACTTCAGCATCTTTTCTGATGTCGTTAATCACGTTACGAATCCTTGAAAACTTGTCTCAGGCAGACTATCCGCCAGCACAGCGCTACAGGTGTGCTAAGTATAGTCGCGTTTAATTCATGACAACGCCAAAGGCGCGCCCGGGTAAGATACCACTACAAAATAAAGCGGAATCTTACCTGTATTTATCGTCAACGGAAATTATTCCGTGATCAAAGTGCCTTCTTTTTCGCCCATGACCACGCGACGCAGTGCGCCAGGCTTGTTCATGTTGAAGACACGGATCGGCAGTTTGTGGTCGCGAGCCAGCGTGAAGGCGGCAAGATCCATCACTTTCAGCTCTTTATCCAGCACTTCGCTGTAGCTCAGCTGATCGTACATGGTGGCAGAAGGATCTTTTGCCGGGTCGGCAGTAAACACGCCGTCTACTTTGGTCGCTTTCAGTACCACATCGGCTTCGATCTCGATACCGCGCAGGCAGGCAGCGGAATCGGTTGTAAAGAACGGGTTACCCGTACCGGCGGAGAGGATCACCACGCGGTTATTGCGCAGCAGGCTGATAGCTTCTGCCCAGCTGTAATTATCGCAAACGCCATTCAGGGGAATCGCGGACATCAGGCGGGCATTCACATAGGCGCGATGGAGCGCATCACGCATTGCCAGGCCATTCATCACGGTTGCCAGCATACCCATGTGGTCGCCCACTACGCGGTTCATCCCCGCTTTCGCCAGACCAGCACCACGGAAAAGGTTGCCACCGCCAATGACCACGCCAACCTGGATACCCAGTTCGACCAGTTCTTTGATTTCCTGTGCCATGCGATCAAGGATGCTTGCGTCAATACCGAAGCCTTCCGATCCCTGCAGCGCTTCGCCACTCAGCTTAAGCAGAATGCGTTTGTACACGGGTTTTGCATTGGTAGCCATGTTTCTTTCCTGAGACTGTCAACGATTAAGATGGGGGTTAATTCTGGCGACATGATATGCCGCAAATCAGCACAGCGATACTGGAGCCTGTCTGATTTCCTGTGACGGGTGACAAAAAGAAGCCGCCCTCAGGCGGCTCCTTTTCAATCATTAAGACTGCTTGGACATTGCAGCAACTTCTGCTGCGAAGTCAGTCTCAACTTTCTCGATGCCTTCGCCCACTTCGAAGCGGATGAAGCCAGTTACGTCAGCGTTGTGCTCTTTCAGCAGCTGCGCAACAGACTTGCTTGGATCCATAACGAATGGCTGGCCAGTCAGAGAAACTTCGCCGGTGAATTTCTTCATGCGGCCTTCAACCATTTTCTCTGCGATTTCTTTTGGTTTACCAGACTGCATCGCGATGTCCAGCTGAACCTGGTACTCTTTTTCTACCACTTCAGCAGACACGTCTTCTGGCTTAACGAATTCTGGTTTGCTTGCAGCGATGTGCATAGCCAGCTGTTTAACCAGCTCTTCGTCAGCGCCTTTAGCCGCAACCAGAACACCGATACGTGCACCGTGCTGGTAAGAGCCCAGAACGTCGCCTTCCAGAGAAGCAACGCGACGGATGTTGATGTTCTCACCGATTTTAGCAACCAGCGCAACACGTTCTTCTTCGAACTGTGCTTTCAGAACTTCAACGTCAGTGATTTTGCCAGCAACAGCTGCGTCCAGAACTTTGTTAGCAAATGCCTGGAAACCACCATCTTTAGCAACGAAGTCAGTCTGGCAGTTAACTTCCAGAATGATGCCGTAGGTGCCGTCGATTTTAGTGATGATCACGCCGTCAGCAGCAACGTTGCCTGCTTTTTTAGCTGCTTTGATCGCACCGGATTTACGCATGTTTTCGATTGCCAGCTCGATGTCGCCGTTCGCTTCAGTCAGCGCTTTTTTGCAATCCATCATGCCTGCGCCAGTACGCTCGCGCAGCTCTTTTACCAGGGATGCGGTAATTTCAGCCATTCTTAAATCCTCGGGAGATGTGAACTGCCCGGCCGGGGGCCAAACAGTGTAAATTGAAAAAAGGGGCCGGTAATGGGCCCCTATTCATACACGGTACTAATAAGGGGTAAAACCTTATTATTCAGCTTCTACGAAGCTTTCTTCCGCCTGAGAAGCCAGATCCTGGGAACGGCCTTCACGAACGGTAGCAGCTACAGCGCTCAGGTACAGGCTAACAGCACGGATTGCGTCGTCGTTACCCGGGATAACGAAGTCAACACCGTCCGGATCGGAGTTGGTATCAACGATAGCGAATACCGGGATACCCAGGTTGTTAGCTTCTTTGATTGCGATGTGCTCGTGGTCTGCATCGATTACGAACAGCGCGTCTGGCAGGCCGCCCATATCTTTGATACCGCCCAGGCTGTTTTCCAGCTTGTCCAGTTCACGAGTGCGCATCAGCGCTTCTTTCTTAGTCAGCTTGTCGAAAGTACCGTCCTGAGACTGGGTTTCCAGATCTTTCAGGCGTTTGATGGACTGACGAACAGTTTTCCAGTTGGTCAGCATGCCGCCCAACCAGCGATGGTTCACGAAGAACTGGTCGCAGCTGTTAGCAGCATCTTTCACAGCTTCGCTTGCAGCGCGCTTAGTACCAACGAACAGAATCTTACCTTTACGGGAAGAGATCTTGTTCAGCTCAGCCAGGGCTTCGTTGAACATTGGTACAGTTTTCTCAAGGTTGATGATGTGAACTTTGTTACGCGCGCCGAAGATGAAAGGCTTCATTTTCGGGTTCCAGTAACGGGTCTGGTGACCAAAGTGAACACCAGCCTTGAGCATGTCGCGCATGGAAACAGTTGCCATGTTTAAAACCTCTATATTGAAAGTTGGGGTTATGCCTCCACGTATCCCATATTACCGACCCCAAAGGGCACCCCGGAATATGTGCCGATACGTGTGTGTTGTTACACAAAGTGAGATTTGTCGCTTCCGTCCAGCCTGTGTATCTGAGATGGATCGGAAGTCCGGCGCGCTTTATACCACAAAACACGACCAGAAACCAACAGTTGTTGGCGGAGTGTGCTGTTAATGATTCTCAATTTGGCACGGGGTGTGCCTGACTGATACCATTGACAACACTTAGACTAGTATTGTCGAAAAAATCGACACCGATGGACAGATTACATGGCTATCTCTATTAAGACACCTGAAGAAATTGAAAAGATGCGCGTCGCCGGTCGTCTGGCCGCGGAAGTGCTGGAAATGATCGAGCCGTTCGTGAAGCCGGGCGTCAGCACCGGTGAACTGGACCGTATCTGTAACGACTATATCGTGAACGAGCAGCACGCGGTTTCCGCCTGCCTCGGCTACCACGGTTTCCCGAAATCCGTCTGCATCTCTATTAATGAAGTGGTGTGTCACGGCATTCCGGACGATGAAAAACTGCTGAAAGATGGCGACATCGTCAACATTGACGTGACCGTCATTAAAGACGAGTACCACGGTGACACCTCAAAAATGTTCATCGTTGGCAAGCCGACTATTCTTGGCGAGCGTCTGTGCAAAGTGACGCAAGAGAGCCTCTACCTGGCACTGAAAATGGTTAAACCGGGTATTCGCCTGCGTACCATCGGTGCGGCAATCCAGAAGTTTGTGGAAGCAGAAGGTTTCTCCGTGGTGCGCGAGTACTGCGGTCACGGCATTGGTCGCGTCTTCCATGAAGAACCGCAGGTTCTGCACTATGATGCAGATGACGGCGGCGTGGTGCTGCAAAAAGGCATGACCTTTACCATTGAGCCGATGGTCAACGCGGGTGACTACCGCATCCGTACCATGAAAGACGGCTGGACGGTGAAAACCAAAGACAGAAGCTTGTCTGCGCAGTACGAGCATACTATTGTGGTAACAGACAACGGCTGCGAAATTATGACGTTGCGCAAGGATGACACCATCCCGGCGATACTGACGCACGACGAATGATAAAAAAGCCGGCAAATGCCGGCTTTTTTAATGGCTATAGCTTTTTCTTATGGGTGGCGCACGATGAGTAATCTTTTACCCGAACAGTATGCTAACACAGCACTTCCCACCCTTCCCGACCAGCCCGATAACCCGGGCGTCTGGCCGTCGCACGAGTTGACCTGCGCGCATATTAAAGCCCATATGGATGTTTTCCATCGCTGGCTGGGCAGCGCGTTCGACGCAGGCGTGTCGGCCGAGCAGCTCATTGAAGCGCGCACCGAATTTATCGACCAGCTTCTGCAGCGCCTGTGGATCGATTACGGGTTTGGGCAAATCAGTGATGTTGCTCTGGTTGCCGTCGGGGGCTATGGCCGCGGTGAGCTGCATCCGCTTTCCGATATCGATCTCCTGATCTTAAGCCGCAAAAAGCTGCCGGACGAACAGGCGCAAAAAATTGGCGAACTGCTGACGCTCCTCTGGGACGTGAAGCTGGAGGTCGGCCACAGCGTGCGCACCCTGGAAGAGTGTCTGCTGGAAGGGTTATCCGACCTGACCGTCGCCACCAACCTGATTGAAACCCGTCTGCTGATTGGCGACGTCGCGCTGTTTCTGGAGCTGCAAAAGCACATCTTCAGCGACGGCTTCTGGCCGTCAGAAAAGTTCTTCGCCGCGAAGGTCGAGGAGCAAAACCAGCGTCACCAGCGCTACCACGGCACCAGCTATAATCTTGAGCCCGATATTAAAAGCAGCCCCGGCGGCCTGCGCGACATCCATACCCTGCAGTGGGTCGCTCGCCGCCATTTTGGCGCCACCTCGATGGACGAGATGGTCGGCTTCGGCTTCTTAACCGAGGCAGAGCGTAACGAGCTGAACGAGTGCCTGCACCTGCTGTGGCGCATTCGATTTGCCCTGCATCTGGAAGTCACCCGCTACGATAACCGTCTGCTGTTTGACCGCCAGCTCAGCGTGGCGCAGCGCCTGAATTATCAGGGCGAAGGCAACGAGCCGGTTGAGCACATGATGAAGGATTTCTTCCGCGTCACCCGCCGGGTGACCGAGCTGAACCAGATGCTGCTGCAGCTGTTCGACGAGGCCATTCTGGCCCTGACGGCGGATGAGAAACCGCGCCCGATTGATGACGAATTCCAGCTGCGCGGCACGCTTATCGATCTGCGCGACGAAACGCTGTTCATCCGCGAGCCGGAAGCGATTCTGCGGATGTTCTATACCATGGTGCGCAACAGCACCATCACCGGGATCTACTCCACCACCCTGCGCCATCTGCGCCATGCGCGCCGTCATCTGACGGAGCCGCTGTGCTATATCCCGGAAGCGCGCTCGCTGTTCCTGAGCATGCTCCGCCACCCGGGCGCCGTCAGCCGTGGGCTGCTGCCGATGCACCGCCACAGCGTGCTGTGGGCCTATATGCCGCAGTGGTCGCACATTGTCGGACAGATGCAGTTCGATCTGTTCCACGCCTACACGGTGGATGAACACACGATCCGCGTGATGCTCAAGCTGGAAAGCTTTGCAAAAGAAGAGACGCGCTCCCGCCATCCGCTGTGCGTGGAGCTATGGCCGCGCCTGACCCACCCGGAACTGATCCTGATTGCTGCCCTGTTCCACGATATCGCCAAAGGTCGCGGCGGCGATCATTCGGTACTGGGTGCACAGGACGTACTGAAATTTGCCGAGCTGCACGGCCTGAACTCACGTGAAACGCAGCTGGTGGCCTGGCTGGTACGCCATCATCTTCTGATGTCGGTTACCGCGCAGCGTCGTGACATTCAGGATCCTGAGGTGATCAAGCAGTTCGCGGAAGCGGTTCAGACGGAAAACCGTCTGCGCTATCTGGTCTGCCTGACGGTGGCCGATATCTGCGCCACCAACGAAACGCTGTGGAACAGCTGGAAGCAGAGCCTGCTGCGCGAGCTGTACTTCGCTACCGAAAAACAGCTGCGTCGCGGGATGCAAAACACCCCGGACATGCGCGAGCGCGTGCGTCATCACCAGCTGCAGGCGCTGGCGCTGCTGCGGATGGATAACATTGATGAAGAGGCGCTACACCAGATATGGGCCCGCTGCCGTGCCAACTATTTTGTCCGCCACAGCCCAAACCAGCTTGCGTGGCACGCGCGGCACCTGCTGAAGCACGACCTGTCCCAGCCAATGATTCTGCTGAGCCCTCAGGCCACCCGCGGCGGAACGGAGATTTTCATCTGGAGCCCGGACCGGCCTTATCTGTTTGCTGCGGTCTGCGCCGAGCTGGACAGGCGAAACCTGAGCGTTCACGACGCGCAGATTTTCACCACCCGCGACGGCATGGCAATGGACACCTTTATCGTGCTGGAGCCGGACGGCAGCCCGCTGTCGTCGGACAGGCATGAAGGGATACGTTTTGGTCTGGAACAGGCGATTACCCAGCGCAGCTGGCAGCCCCCGCAGCCGCGTCGCCAGCCGGCGAAATTGCGCCACTTTACCGTCGATACCGAGGTCAACTTCCTGCCGACCCACACCGACCGTAAATCGTTCCTGGAGCTGATCGCGCTCGACCAGCCGGGGCTGCTCGCCCGCGTCGGCCAGGTTTTTGCCGATCTGGGAATTTCGCTCCATGGCGCCCGAATTACAACGATTGGCGAGCGAGTAGAAGATTTATTTATAATCGCGACAGCGGACCGGCGTGCCCTTAATAATGACCTGCAGCTTGAAGTGCAACAACGGTTGACAGCAGCCCTCAATCCAAACGATAAAGGGTGATATGTTTTTTAGTGAAATGGAAAGAGTAAACAATGCAGCAGTTACAGAACGTTATTGAGTCCGCTTTTGAGCGTCGCGCCGAGATTACCCCGGCAAATGTGGATACCGTGACCCGTGAAGCGGTAAACCAGGTGATTTCCCTGCTGGATTCCGGCGCGCTGCGCGTGGCAGAAAAAATCGACGGTCAGTGGGTCACTCATCAATGGCTGAAGAAAGCCGTGCTGCTCTCTTTCCGTATCAACGATAACCAGGTTATCGACGGAGCTGAAAGCCGCTACTTCGATAAAGTCCCTATGAAATTCGCTGACTACGACGAAGCGCGTTTCCAGAAAGAAGGCTTCCGCGTGGTGCCACCTGCGGCAGTGCGTCAGGGCGCTTTCATTGCACGTAATACCGTGCTGATGCCATCCTACGTGAACATCGGTGCCTACGTTGACGAAGGCACCATGGTTGACACCTGGGCGACTGTTGGCTCATGCGCGCAGATCGGTAAAAACGTTCACCTGTCCGGCGGCGTAGGCATCGGTGGTGTTCTGGAGCCACTGCAGGCTAACCCGACCATCATCGAAGACAACTGCTTCATCGGCGCGCGCTCTGAAGTGGTTGAAGGCGTGATCGTTGAAGAAGGCTCCGTGATCTCCATGGGCGTTTACATTGGTCAGAGCACCCGTATTTATGACCGTGAAACCGGCGAAGTTCACTACGGTCGCGTTCCGGCGGGCTCCGTGGTGGTTTCCGGCAACCTGCCGTCTAAAGATGGCAAATACAGCCTGTACTGTGCGGTTATCGTGAAGAAAGTGGATGCGAAAACGCGCGGTAAAGTGGGCATCAACGAGTTGCTGCGCACCATCGATTAATCGGGTATAACAAAAAGCGGGGGCAACCCCGCTTTTTTTGTATCTGAGGGTGGCGAAAATAGATTTTTTCGTTAATTATTCAAAGGTTATGTTGAGATCAAGGGTACCGCTATGTACGATAATCTGAAAAGTCTGGGCATTACCAATCCTGATGAAATTGATCGTTACAGCCTCCGTCAGGAAGCCAATAACGATATTCTGAAAATCTATTTTCACAAGGACAAAGGAGAGTTTTTCGCCAAAAGCGTGAAGTTTAAATATCCACGCCAGCGTAAGACCGTTGTTGCTGACGGTGAAGGACAGGGATACAAAGAAGTACAGGAAATCAGCCCTAACCTGCGCTATGTGATCGATGAACTCGATCAGATCTGCCAGCGCGACCGCACCGAAGTCGATCTCAAGCGTAAGATCCTTGACGATCTGCGTCACCTTGAAAGCGTTGTGACCAATAAGATCAGCGAGATTGAAGCGGATCTTGAGAAGTTAACCCGCAACAAATAAGTTGAGTGCGGCCTGATGCCCTCACCCCGACCCTCTCCCACAGGGAGAGGGTGAAACCCTTATCGCTGTTCATCCAGCTGCAGCGCCACATACAGCAGCAGCCTGTCGTCGAAATTCCCCAGATCCAGCCCCGTCAGCTCTGAAATTCGGTTTAACCGATACTCCAGGGTATTGCGGTGAATAAACAGTGCTTTTGACGTCGCCAGCGGCTGCACGTTATGACGGAACCACGCCTGCAGCGTCCGGCGCAGCAGGCCGTTATTGTCCATGGCTTTCAGACGCGCTAATGGTCGCGCCAGCTCATTGGCCTGCCAACCCCCGCGCAGGCTGTCGAGCAGCACCGGCAGCATCAGGTCCTGATAGAAATAACTGCGGCTCTCCGGCATCCGCTGCTTGCCCACCATCATGGTGGTGCGCGCGGTACGCCAGGAGCGGGCGATACTGCCCGGCCCGGTAAAGTAGTTGCCCAGCGCAACGCGAAAACGCAGCTGACCATTCTCCTTCATCCGGGAGATCAGCAGCTCCACGCGACGACGATGATCGTCCGCATCCCAGCGGCCGAACGCGTTGAGCGCTGGTTTGAGCACCACCATTTCCGTCAGAGAAACGATCGCCACCAGGTTGTCGCGCTCCGGCGTCGCCAGCGCATTTTGCAGCTGCTGCAGCTCGGCCATCGCGCTGTCTACGCCAAGCTGGCCGCTATCGACCTCAATCACCGCCACCACGCGCGGCTGGTTCAGATCGATCCCCAGACGCTGCGCCCATTCGCTGAGCGCGGGCGTGTGCTCTTCCGCCTGAATAAGGTTCATCACCAGCTCTTCACGCAGGCGGCTGTCCTGGGCAAGCAGGTGCATCAGGCGCGACTGCTCCAGCATCATCTCTGCCGTCATACAGACCAGCTCACCGTATTTTCGCAGTGACTCGGGCTCGCCGGTCAGGCCGATGACCCCCACAATCTCGCCTTCAAGGCGCAGCGGTAAATTGATGCCCTGACGGACGCCGTGCAGGTGTTTCGCTACCGCATCGTCGATATCCACGACCCGCCCCTGGGAAAGCACCAGCAGCGCGCCTTCGTGCAATTCCCCAATACGCTCGCGATCGCCGCTGCCAATAATGCGCCCGCGGGCATCCATCACGTTGATATTGGTATCAATGATGCGCATGGTGCGCGCCACGATATCCTGCGCCATTTTGGTATCAAGATGCCAGCCAGCCATAGAACCCTCCCGTGAGCAGAGCTCAAGCATAGGGAAGTTCAGCGGCGGCTGCATTGTGCGAATGCACAAAGAGAGAGGGAGATGTATGGAGTTGTGGCAAGAATCACAGAAACGAAAAAGCCCCTGCGAACAGGGGCTTCAAAGGATTACTGCATCAGCAGATAAAGCGAAGTATCACCACGCTGGATATTCAGCGCCAGCACGGAAGGCTTGCTGTCGAGGATCTTGCGCAGTTCAGCGATATTTTTCACCGGCTGCTGGTTAGCGCCCATGATCACATCGCCTTTTTTGAGGCCGATACGGGCTGCCGGTGAATTCGCTTTCACGTTGTTCACCACCACGCCTTTGTCTGCGCCTTTATTGCTCATCTCGGCACCTTCAATGCCGCTGAAGATCGTGCTGGAATCCACCTGATTCTGGCTGCTCTGCTGCAGCTCCAGGCTCACGTTAACCGGCTTACCGTCGCGCAGCAGGCCCAGGGTCACTTTGCTGCCAATCGGCATAGAGCCCACTTCGGCACGCAGGGCGGCAAAGCTGCTGATCGGCTTACCGTTCAGGGAGGTGATGACATCACCCGCTTTAATACCCGCTTTCGCCGCGGAGGAGTTCGGCATCACCTGGCTGACGAATGCCCCGCGCTGGGCGTCAACTTTCATCGCCTTAGCCAGTTCGGAGTTCAGCTCGGTCCCGAGGATACCCAGCTCGCCGCGTTTCACCTGGCCATACTGCACCATCTGCGCGGTCAGGTTTTTCACCATGTTACTTGGGATAGCAAAGCCGATCCCAATGTTGCCGCCGTCCGGTGCCAGGATCGCGGTGTTGATACCGATCAGCTCACCGTTCAGGTTCACCAGCGCGCCGCCGGAGTTACCGCGGTTGATCGCCGCATCCGTCTGGATGAAGTTTTCATAGTTCTCGGCATTGAGGCCGCTACGGCCCAGCGCTGAGACGATACCCGAGGTCACGGTTTCACCAAGACCGAACGGGTTACCGATCGCCACGGTATAGTCGCCCACGCGCAGCGCGTCGGAGTCGGCAATTTTAATCGCCGTCAGGTTTTTCGGATCCTGGATCTGGATCAGCGCGATATCGGAGCGCGGGTCTTTACCCACCACTTTGGCGTCGAACTTACGGCCATCGCTCAGCTGAACCTTAATGCTGTTCGCGTTATCAACAACGTGGTTGTTTGTGACGACATAGCCTTTCGCTGCATCAATGATTACCCCCGAGCCAAGCGCCATGAATTTCTGCTGCTGGCCGCCGCCCTGGCTGTCATCCCCGGCACCACCGCCCTGACAGAACGGAGAGCTCTGGAATGGCGAACCGTCCTGGCAGAACGGCGAGTTGTCACCGAAGAACTGCTGGAAGTTACGCGGCATACGCGGCGTATTGACGGTCGTACTGCCCTCAACGTTAATACTCACCACCGATGGCATCACTTTTTCGAGCATCGGTGCCAGGCTTGGCATCTGCTGCGCGGTTGCTGCCGACGACGCGGTCTCGGCTGCAGTAGCAGTCAGAGGAGACAGCGCTAAACCTAAACTCAGAGCCAGTGCACTCATTGCTAATGTGGTTTTTTTCATGTTTCTCAATCTCGATTTACAGGTAACGCAAAATTGCTGTGTAACTCAGATTCGTTTTATACCGCTTAGTTCCGGCGATAAGTTTATGGAAAAGGTAAAAATTTATTGGCCGTCTTTACAAAACTCCGGGATTATTCCACCGCCATAAGCTTGCGGTATTCATCCCTGGCATACAAATCCGTCATGCCGCTGATATAGTCCTGGATTAGACGGCTGCGATAATAATATTCCATCACCGGCCATTGGGAAGAGTGGCGATCCAGCTTGCCAATCGCTTCGACATACGCCAGACGATGCCGGGTAGAGAGTTTCTGATAAAGCCGCGATTCGATAGGTATTCTGCGCACGCGCTCGTGTTCCACCAGCTCGCTGAACTCGTCGACCGACAGCTGGAGCAACGGGGAATAAATTTCCAGTAACCCACTGATTACCCGATAACCCTGCAGCTCTAACTGCTCGACATCCGGATGGCTAAATACATGCCGCATCGCCACATGTTTATAAAGCTCAAGGAGTTGACTGAAACTGCTGTCATCTTCCAGCAGCGCGTGGTTGAATTCCCCGCTGAAGATAAGCGGTAAATTATCAATAAAGCGCGACGCCGCATACGGCACCAGTTTATTTAATGTATTGACCCGCAAATACATAAAGAACTGGTCTTCTGTACTACGGCTTAATGTATTTGAGCGCGATTTTTCCCAGGCATTTTCGACAACCTGCGCAAACAGCGAGCCTTTTTCATGGGTACCCCAGGCCGCATAAAGATGCTGATAAAGCTCCTCAACGCTGAAGATTCTTTTCTCAACGGCATCTTCCAGATCGGCCACGCAATAGGAAATATCATCGGCGGCTTCCATAATCCAGGTCAATGGAAAGCGGCCGTTTGGCGTCAATGAAAGTTCTTTACGTAGCCGTTCAATATAGGCCTCTTCGGAAAGGTAATAGCCTGGTTTTTTCATTAAATAGCTGTGGGACGCGGGCGTATCTCCCATCCACCACGCGGGGCGGGTATATTTCAGAATGCAGCCGACCTGTGCCCAGGTCAGGTTCATGCGCATCAGGGAGTGGACCAGCCGGATCCCCTGCGCGTTGCCCTCAAAGTGACACAAATCCTGGCGCACTTTGCGTCGCAGATCGTTCAGCCCCTCTTCGCCTTCACGCAGGCGTAAATCGCGTACGATACAGCGGTCGTCGCTCAGCGGCTGGCTTACCGCATCCGAAGGGTAAAGCCGTTGTTTAAACCAGTCATTGATTGCCGCCTCACCAAAGTGGCCGAAAGGCGGGTTGCCGATGTCATGCATCAGGCAGGCCATCTCAACGATGCTCTCAAAAGGCCCCGTCAGCTCGTCCAGACCATAGGTTTCCAGTAAGCGCTGCTCTTTGAGACGGCTTAAAATCTCTTTGGCAATGTAGCGCCCGACCTGCTGCACCTCCATGGAGTGGGTTAAGCGCGTGCGCACCGCGGCGTTACGCTCAAGAGGAAAGACCTGGGTCTTTTGCTGCAGACGGCGGATGGCTGGCGAGTTAATGATCCGCCCGCGATCGCTTTCGAAGATACGCAGGATCTCATGTTCGCTCTTGTCGCCCTGCGGCGAACGGAAACGTCGGTGCCAGTTAATTTTGGTGCGAAAATCGATTGGTGCCATGTGCTCCCCCGCGTGAGAATGCGTTTCCCCTTAACCGCATGATAGACTATGCATCTTAACAAGGCACATCGCGAGTAAATCTATGAAAATCGGCATTATTGGTGCAATGGAAGAAGAAGTTACGCTGCTGCGTGACAAAATTGAGAACCGTCAGACCCTCTCTCTTGGTGGTTGTGAGATCTACACCGGCCAGCTGAACGGTGTTGACGTGGCTCTGCTGAAATCAGGCATCGGTAAAGTGGCAGCTGCGCTGGGTGCAACCCTGCTGCTTGAGCGCTGCAAGCCGGATGTGATCGTGAATACCGGCTCTGCGGGCGGCCTGGCGCCGACGCTGAAGGTGGGTGATATCGTTGTCTCCGACGAAGCGCGTTACCACGATGCTGACGTCACCGCGTTCGGTTACGAGTACGGTCAGCTCCCGGGCTGCCCTGCTGCTTTTAAAGCTGACGACAAACTGATTGCGGCGGCGGAGACCTGCATCGCAGAACTCAACCTCAACGCGGTACGCGGTCTGATTGTCAGCGGTGATGCTTTCATCAACGGCTCCGTTGGGCTGGCGAAAATCCGTCATAACTTCCCTCAGGCGGTTGCCGTTGAGATGGAAGCGACCGCGATTGCGCACGTTTGCCATAACTTCAGCGTACCGTTCGTGGTGGTTCGCGCCATCTCTGACGTGGCAGACCAGCAGTCCCACATCAGCTTCGACGAGTTCCTGACCGTTGCGGCAAAACAGTCCACCGTGATGGTGGAACGCCTGGTGCAGAATCTGGCACGTGGCTAAACATACCGTCAGGGCGCTGGCCGCCCTGCTTCTTCTCGCACCGCTGTGGCTCTATGCTGTACCGCGCGTGATTACACTCTCTCCCGCAAATACGGAACTGGCGTTTGCCGCCGGGATCACGCCCGTTGGCGTGAGTAGCTATTCGGATTATCCGCCGCAGGCCGCGGGAATTGAACAAGTCGCCACCTGGCAAGGGATGAACCTTGAGCGCATCGTGGCGCTTAAACCGGATCTCGTGCTGGCCTGGCGCGGCGGTAACGCCGAGCGGCAGGTCAACCAGCTCACCTCGCTTGGCATAAAAGTGATGTGGATTGATGCCGTCAGCATTGAGCAAGTCGCTCAGGCGCTACGCGCCCTGGCACCCTATAGCCCTACGCCCAAAAAAGCCGAGGCGGCGGCGAAACAGATGCTGAGCGACTATGCCGCGCTGAAATCCCGATACGATACCCCTGTTAAAAAGCGCATCTTCCTGCAGTTTGGCAGCCAGCCGCTGTTCACCACCGGAAAAGGGTCGATTCAGAACCAGGTGCTGGAAGTCTGTGGCGGTGAAAACATCTTTGCAGCCAGCCGGGTGCCGTGGCCCCAGGTTAGCCGTGAACAGGTCCTGGCGCGCCAGCCGCAGGCTATCGTCGTGGTCGGAAATGCGAGCGAAATTCCCAAAATTGAACAATTCTGGCAACGGCAGCTAAAAATACCGGTAATTCCCCTTAACAGCGACTGGTTTGAACGCGCCAGCCCGCGTATTATCCTCGCCGCAAAACAGCTCTGTGCCGCGCTGGCAGAGAGTCACTAACATAAGACCCTTTTCGAGGATTTAACGATGCTCGTTTATTGGCTGGATATTCTTGGCACAGCCGTTTTTGCTATCTCCGGCGTCCTGCTCGCCGGAAAACTACGCATGGATCCTTTTGGCGTGCTGGTGCTTGGGGTCGTGACCGCCGTCGGTGGCGGGACAATCCGCGATATGGCGCTGGCGAATGGCCCGGTGTTTTGGGTGAAAGATCCTACCGATCTGGTGGTCGCGATGGTCACCTGTCTGTTAACCATTGTGCTGGTTCGCCAGCCCCGCAGATTACCCAAATGGATATTGCCGGTACTGGATGCCGTCGGCCTGGCCGTGTTTGTCGGTATTGGCGTCAATAAGGCGTTTAATGCGGGTACCGGTCCAATGGTGGCAATCTGTATGGGCGTATTAACCGGCGTGGGCGGTGGGATCATTCGCGACATTCTGGCGCGTGAAGTACCGATGATCCTGCGTACTGAAATTTACGCAACGGCCTGTATCGCGGGGGGCATTGTCCACGCGACCGCGTACTACACGTTTGCACTTCCGCTGGAAAACGCCGCGATGCTGGGGATGGTCGTGACGCTGGTGATACGTTTAGCGGCGATACGCTGGCACCTGAAGCTGCCGACGTTTGCGCTGGATGACCGGTAAAAGCAAAACGGTAACCTGACGGTTACCGTTTTTAGTCTTTTCTCCCTCTCCCTGTGGGAGAGGGCCAGGGTGAGGGCAACAGCCCGCACCCTCTTAAATACTGAACGAAGAACCACACCCGCAGGTGCTTGTTGCGTTCGGGTTGGTCACCACAAAGCGCGAACCTTCCAGACCTTCGGTGTAATCCACCGAACCGCCCACCAGATATTGCAGGCTCATCGGGTCAACCACCAGCGCAACGCCCTGTTTCTCGATAGTCATATCGCCATCGTTAACCTGATCGTCAAAGGTAAAACCATACTGGAAGCCGCTGCAGCCGCCACCGGTAATATAGACGCGCAGTTTCAGATCCGGATTGTCTTCGTCTGCAATCAGGGTTTTCACTTTGTTGGCTGCTGCTTCGGTAAATTCCAGCGGCAACGCTACATCATCACTCATCATATGCTCCCATGAATACTGCTACTGCGATTGGGTAAAATTCACCCAATTCTTTGTGTCATTATCTAATACCCTGGTAATTCATTCAAGTATTCTGCGCTGCGGCCCGTTCAGCCTCTTGTTTTGCCAGAGTACGCGCTAGGATGGTGGAGTATAGCGGCTTTCCACCCAGGAACTGGGCTAATAGTGTCGCGCCGAGACAGGTAATGATCATTGGCAAAATGAGCTGGTAATTGTCCGTCATCTCCAACACCAGCACGATCCCGGTCAACGGCGCACGCAGGGATGCGGCCAGCAGCGCTCCCATTCCGGCGATGGCAAAGGTCCCGGCGTCAAGATGATAGGCGGGAAAACCCACTTCAGCCGCCATACCAAACGCGGTGCCCAGCAAGGTCCCCAGCGCCAGCATCGGGGCAAATATCCCGCCGGGCGCGCCGGAGGAAAAACAGAGTACCGTCGTGATGACGCGGGAGATAAACATGAACAGCAGCAGACCCACGCTGAAATTCCCCGCCGCCGCAATGGGAATCAGCCCGAACCCGCCGCCTGCGGCATTCGGCTCGATAAACCCGAGCACGCCACACATTCCGCCCAGCAGACCGCCCATCAGCACCCATTTCGTGGTGTTCCCGCCGTGAATGCGCTGGAACATATCCTGAGCGCGCAGGATAAAGGTGTTAAACAGCGGCCCCACCACGCCAAAAATCATGCCGAGGATCAGGTAAAGCCACAGGGTGTTAACCGGTGCGTTGGTCAGTTTACCCACCTCAATGACCGCCCCTTCGCCGTTAAAGAGGCGAAAGACGATGCTCGACATAATGACGCCGGTAAACACCGCTTTAATGGAGATCAGGTTGTAGCGAAACTGCGCGCGCATCTCTTCGATAATGAACAAAATGCCCGCCAGCGGCGCGTTAAACGCCGCCGACAGCCCCGCCGCCGCACCGGTAGCCAGCAGCGTATGGCGCGCTTCGGCGCTGCGCATCCGAAACAGATCGCCCACCATGCGGCCGACGTTCCCCCCCAGCTGTACCGTGGGCCCTTCCCGGCCAAGTACCATGCCTGCGCCCAGCGTACCCATGCCGCCGATGAATTTAACCGGAATCACCCGCCACCAGCGCACCGGACGCAGCTCCTCCAGTGCACCTTCAATTTCCGGGATGCCAGACCCGCCCGCCTCCGGCGCGAATTTACGCACCAGAAAATACCCCACCATGGCAAACAGCGCAGACAGCCCGAATGCCCAAACCCAGACCAGCCATTCGCTATCGGCGAAACCGGCCACGGTGCCCACTCGCCAGTTGAGTACGGCATTAACCGCTTTTTCAAACGCCACGCCAATCAACCCCGCGAGAGTCCCCACCACGGCAGCGGCCAGCAGGATCGCCAGCGGCGTTTTATCGCGATTGAGCAGCCGCCGAATACTGACCCGGTGCCGGGCGCGCGTAAACTGTTGTTCTTCAAAAGACGGAGAATCTGATTTCATGTCCTGTTCTTATTCGTCATACAAAAAGCCGCGAGGATTTTACCAGAGACTGCCCCACCGTCTCCTGAAAATTACTTAACAAATCTTAAAGCATTACCCGGCTAAAAATTTCATAACCTTCCCCGAATCACTTAGAATAGTGGGCTTAATCATTTTATACGAACCAGGAACGACGCCATGAGCAAGTCTGAAAACCTCTACAGTGCAGCCCGAGAGCTTATTCCGGGTGGCGTGAACTCACCTGTGCGCGCCTTCACCGGCGTGGGCGGTACGCCGCTGTTTATCGAACGTGCTGACAGCGCGTATCTGTATGATGTCGATGGCAAAGCCTATATCGATTATGTCGGCTCCTGGGGCCCGATGGTGCTGGGGCACAACCACCCGGCTATTCGTAATGCGGTGATTGAAGCTGCCCAGCGCGGCCTGAGTTTCGGCGCGCCAACCGAAATGGAAGTGAAAATGGCGGAGCTGGTGACCGAACTGGTGCCGACCATGGACATGGTGCGTATGGTGAACTCCGGTACCGAAGCCACCATGAGCGCCATCCGCCTGGCGCGCGGTTTTACCGGTCGCGATAAAATCATCAAATTCGAAGGCTGCTACCACGGCCATGCGGACTGCCTGCTGGTGAAAGCCGGTTCCGGCGCACTGACGCTCGGCCAGCCAAACTCACCTGGCGTACCGGCCGATTTCGCTAAGCATACCCTCACCTGCACCTACAACGATCTGGACACCGTTCGCGCGGCGTTCGAGCAGTATCCGCAGGAGATCGCCTGCATCATCGTTGAGCCGGTTGCGGGCAACATGAACTGCATCCCACCGCAGCCTGAGTTCCTGCCGGGCCTGCGCGCCCTGTGCGACGAGTTCGGCGCGCTGCTCATCATCGATGAAGTCATGACCGGCTTCCGCGTAGCGCTGGCGGGTGCCCAGTCTTACTACGGCGTTGAGCCGGACCTCACCTGCCTCGGTAAAATCATCGGCGGCGGCATGCCGGTCGGCGCATTCGGTGGTCGTAAGGACGTGATGGAAGCCCTGGCGCCAACCGGCCCGGTTTACCAGGCGGGCACGCTCTCCGGTAACCCCATCGCCATGGCCGCGGGCTTTGCCTGCCTGACCGAAGTGGCCCAGCCTGGCATTCACGAAACCCTGACCGACCTGACCACGCAGCTGGCAAACGGACTGCTTGAAGCGGCAGAGGAAGCCGGTATTCCGCTGGTGGTTAACCATGTGGGCGGCATGTTCGGGATCTTCTTCACCGATGCGAAAACCGTGACCTGCTATCAGGACGTGGTGAAGTGCGACGTTGAGCGCTTCAAGCGCTTCTTCCACCTGATGCTGGAAGAAGGCGTGTACCTGGCACCGTCAGCGTTCGAAGCGGGCTTTATGTCCGTGGCGCACAGCGAAGAAGATATCAATAACACCATCGACGCGGCGCGTAAGGTGTTTGCGAAGCTCTAAGGTCATTGCCGGGTGGCGCTAACGCTTACCCGGCCTACGATGTTCTCCCTCTCCCTGTGGGAGAGGGCTGGGGTGAGGGCATCAGGCCGCACCTGACTACCGGCTCTGCTTTCTCAACAGATAAATAAAATACGGCGCACCGATAAAGGTCGACAGCAGACCCGCCGGGATCTGATACGGGAACAGCACCATTCTTCCGCACCAGTCCGCAAACACCAGCATCACCCCACCCGTCAGGGCCGACATGACGATATGCGGCATCGTTCTGCGGAAGCCCATCATTCTGGCAATGTGCGGCGCCATTAACCCCACAAAACTCAGCGGTCCAATCGTCAGGGTTGCCGTCGCCGTCAGGCACGCCGCCAGCAGCAGCAGCGCGACACGCGCTGGGGTCAGCGCCATCCCCACCGCACGCGCGGTTTCGCCGCCGAGCGGCAGAATGGTCATCCAGCGGCGGCACAGCGGCACCATCGCCAGCAGCACGAGCATCGCCATCCCGGACCAGACCACCTGGCTTCCGGTGGCGTTGTAGGTCGAGCCGGAAATCCAGGTCAGTATCTTCGCCATACGCGGATCGCCGCTTGCCTGCAGCATCATCAGCAGCATCGTAAACGCGGTGCTGAGCGCCATCCCGGCCAGCAGCATGCGGTGCGGCGAAAAGCCGCCGCGACCGGCGGCTATCAGGATAATCATCAGCGTGGCTGCCGCGCCGATACTGCCGGCAGGCATCAGCCAGCCAAACGCATTGCCCGGCACGAAGAAGAGCATCAGCACCACGCCAAAGGCGGCGCCAGAGCTGATCCCGAGCACTTCCGGGCTCGCCATCGGGTTGCCGGTCAGACGCTGAATGATGCACCCCGCCACCGCCAGCATCACCCCGGCGATCAGCGCAGCGACGATACGCGGCCAGCGCCACTGCAGCAGTTCATTGAGTAAATCACCCGTTGCCCAGTGCCAGCCCGCGGCATCGCGTCCAAATGAGAGCGCCGCGAACGAGGCGATAATCAGCACCGCCAGACCGGCAAGGCTAAACCAAAGCACCGACCGACGTTCAGCGTAGACTTTATCGCCCGCGTCCATCGCCGGTGCACTCATGCTGCGCAGCCGCGGGAGCAGCCACAGCAGCAGCGGCGCCCCGATAAGCGCGGTCACAGAGCCGGTGGAGACTTCCCGCCAGACCTGCGCCAGCCAGAGAATAAGCTGATCGGAAAGCCAGAGGATCAGCGCCCCAATCAGCGGCGCCAGCATCAGACGCGTCAATAAACGACGCGCCCCAAGCATTTTCGCCAGCAGCGGCGCAAACAGGCCGATAAACCCGATGATGCCGACCGCGTTCACCAGCAGGGCGCTCAATACAATTGCCAGCGTCAGCGCCGCCAGGCGAGCCAGCGACAGCGCCAGCCCCAGGTTGCGCGCCACGCCGTCATCCAGTCCCATCAGCGTAAGAGGACGCAGGAGCAGCAGCGTCAGCACAACACCGCCAGCCAGCTGCGGCCAGAGGCGCTGCACCACGCTCCAGTCGGTCTGGGTCAGCGTGCCGGTGCTCCACAGGAACATGCTTTGCAGCTGATCGTGGTGGAACAGCACCAGCAGCTGGTTGATCGCCCCACAGTAGAGGCTCACCACCAGCCCGGCCAGGATAAGCGTTACCGGCGAAAGACGCTTGCCCCAGGCCACGCCAAAGACCAGCGCACCCACCACGCACGCCCCCGCGAGTGCCGCAAACTGCGAGGTTAACGCACCCGGCAGCGCCCACAGCGTGGTAATGGTGATCCCAAGCTGTGCGCCGGTTGCGACGCCGAGCGTGGTTGGCTCTGCCAGCGGGTTACGCAAAACCTGCTGGAACAGCACGCCCACCAGCCCTAAACCGGCGCCGACTAACAGGGAGATCGCCAGACGCGGCAGCAGGCTGTAGTGGAACAGCATCTGTTGAATATTGTCGATATCCGGCGAGGCCAGCGCGGCCCCCCACTGCGTGCGGGGTAACGCCGTCGAGAGGTTGAACCCGGTTAATACCAGCGCAACCAGAAAAAGCAGGGATAGCAGCAGCGCCGGGAAGCGGGAGATACGCGTATTCATGCTTTCCCTCCCAGCGCGTTATCCAGCACGCGGGCAAAATGCATGGCCGACAGCGTCGCGCCGTAGAACCAGACCGCCGGGGCGCGCTGGAAGCGTTGCTCACGCACAAACGGCATCGCCTGCCAGAGCGGCGTCGCCATCAGGGTCTGCATGGCGCGCTCGTTGCCGTGATCGAAGCACAGCACATCCACATCGCGAAACGCCGCGAGACGATCGATACCCACGGCGGTACTGCCCCAGAACGTCATCTCCCCTTCCCAGGCATTGCGAATGCCGAAGCTGTCGAGCACTTCCTGGAAGAGGCAGTTTTTACCGAAAACCAGCATATGGCGGGCATCCAGCAGCGTCACCATCAGCAGCGGACGATCGCCCCGGTGAGCAAAGCGGGGCTTCAGGGAGTCGATCAGGGCATCAAATTCGTCGAGATGTTTTTTGGCCTCGACCTCGCGGTTGAGGAAACGCGCCATCTCGTTAATCGAATTTTTAGCCATGGACAGCGGTTTTTTACCGTCACTGAAGGCGAATCCACGTCCGGGCGCGATGCGCGCCATGGTCTCCTCTGACGGACCGTAGCCCGCTGACCAGAACATGAACGAGGGTTTCATCTGGGTGAGCAGCTCGAGGTTTGGCTCCGTCCGCAGGCCGATGTCGATCACCGAGTCCGGCAGCTTCGGCTCGTTCACCCAGAGGTTATAGTTAGGAATGTCCGCCACGCCGTAGGGCGTGACGCCGAGCGCCATCATCAGCTCGACCGGCAGCCACTCCAGAGCGACTATGCGGTGCGGATCGACGGCGGCAGCACGCGCCGTATTCATTTTTAACAGCAGCGGTGAGAGCGCCATCGCCGTCAGCAGGCGACGGCGGCTAATGCGTGTGTTATCGAGCATCAGTAGACAAAGCTCACCGGTGCAGCCCCGGCCGGGTGAGGCAGAATACCCATCGGAATACCGTAAATATGTTCCAGCGTTTCGCTGCGCATCAGCTCTGACGGCGTTCCCTGGGCAATCATCTCGCCCCCGCGCAGCGCGACGAGGTAGTCACAATAACGCGCGGCCATGTTGATATCGTGCAGAACCGCAATGACCGTCAGACCGCGCTGCTGGCTCAAGCGATGCACCAGCGCCAGAACGTCGACCTGATGCGCTATATCCAGCGCAGAGGTCGGTTCATCCAGCAGCAGGCAGCGGCTGTCCTGCGCCACCAGCATAGCAATCCACGCGCGCTGACGTTCGCCGCCGGACAGGCTATCCACCAGACGGTGCGCCAGCGGTTTTAGCCCGACCAGCGCAATCGCCTCTTCCACTTTCTCTCTGTCGGCCACGCCGAAGCGCCCAAGCGCCCCGTGCCACGGATAACGCCCAATCGCCACCAGCTCACGCACCGTCATTCCTTCCGCCTGCGGCAGCTGCTGCGGCAGATAGGCCACTTTGCGGGCAAAGGCTTTACTGCTCCAGCTCTCCAGCGGTTGGTCATCCAGCAGAATATCGCCTTCTGAAGGCGGCTGATGGCGCCCCAGCATCTTGAGCAGCGTGGACTTACCGGAACCGTTGTGACCAATCAGGCCAGTGACTTTACCTGCGGGGAACGTCAGAGAGAGCGGATGCAGCAAGGTGCGCCCGGGTACGCGAAAGGAGAGATGGTTGAGCGTAAAGGTGGTGTCGGGTTGCGTTTGATTATCCTGCATATCAGCCAACTTAAATAAAAAGGGCACGGCGAACCGTGCCCGGACAGAGATTAGAAGCGGAAGGTCGCGGTAGCAACAACCTGACGTTCAGCACCCCAGAAGCAGCCGTAGGTGTTGAAGCAGCTGGCAACGTACTCACGATCGAACAGGTTGTTCACGTGCAGCGCCACGTTCGAGCCTGCCATGCCAACGCGTGCCAGATCGTATCTGACCAGCGCATCGACAACGGTGTAGCTGCCAACCTTGAAGGAGTTCGCCGGATCGCCATAGCTGGAACCCGTGTAACGCACGCCGGTACCCAGCGTCAGGCCAGACAGTGGGCCATCAAACATCGTGTAATCACCCCAAACGGATGCCATGTGTTTTGGCACCTGAGCTGGCGTGTTGCCTTTGTAGTTCGTATCGGTGGTGTATTCCGCATCGGTATAGGTATAGGAGCCGACGACGTTCACGCTTGCAGAGAGGGCCGCTTTCGCTTCCAGCTCTACGCCACGCGCGCGGATTTCACCGCCTTCAACGGAGAAGAAGGAGCCCGCCGGGTCCGCCATCAGGTTGTTGGTTTTGGTCAGCTGGTATACCGCACCGGTAACAACGATCGGACGATCGTTCGGTACGTATTTCACGCCCGCTTCGTACTGTTTGCCTTTGGAAGGCGAGAACAGTTTACCCTGGGCATCGGTCTGCGAAGCCGGTTCAAACGATTCGCTGTAGCTAAAGTACGGGGTGACACCGTTATCAAACAGGTAGTTAACGCCGCCGCGCCAGGTGAACTGGGTGTCATCACGTTTGGAAGTGGTGTTCGTCACGCGGTTGTAGGATTCCTGATCGGCCCAGTCATAACGACCGCCCAGGGTTACCAGGACCTTATCCCACTGCGCCTGATCCTGAACGTAGAGTCCCGTCTGTTTCTGACGGTTAAGGATCTGATACGGGCCGGAGTTTGCTGGGTCTTTTGCACCAAAATCAAAATCGCTGTTCACCGGATGGTAGAGATCCAGCAGCGGAACAGAGTCGTCATAGCCAAACCAGGAGTTGATGTCGTTACGCATACGCATAAAGTCAACGCCGGTCAGCAGGATGTGGTCCACATCACCCGTAGCGAATTTGCTCTGCAGCTGAGTATCAACGGTGAAGTTCTGCAGTTTTTCATTATCGACAACGTATTTACGCGCCAGATAATGGCCTTTGTCCGATGGCGCTAACGCCGCGCACTGCTTGTTGCCGCTGTTCGCCGGGTCGGTACAGACACCATAGCCGTATACGCTGTTTTGCGAGGTTTTGTTCTCAGCAAAGCGCAGGTTCTGGCGCACGGTAAAGGTATCGTTGAATGCGTGGTCGAAGCTGTATCCCACCATTTTCTGGTTACGGGAGTAGGTGTTGTTCTTCGCGCCTTCGTTGAAGTTCGTCGGAAGACGATCGCCATTTGGCAGCGGATCAACCGTTCCCTCTTTTGGCAGCCAGCCGTAGTAGCCTGTCTCAGGCTCGTTCTGGAAGTATGAGAGGAACGTGAAGGTGGTTTTATCATCCGGACGCCAGGAGAAAGAAGGCGCGATGGCATAACGCTGCTCACCTTTGCCTTCCTGCTGCGAGTTGTTCGAACGTGCAACGCCCGTTAAGCGGTAAGAGTAAACGCCGTCATCGTCGATCGCATCGCTGAAGTCAAAGCCGGTCTGGAACAGGCTGTCAGTGCCCATTTTGAACTGAACTTCTTTCAGCGGCTCGGTGGTTGGGCGCTTGCTGACCATGTTCAGCAAGCCGCCAGGGCTGCTTTTGCCGTACAGAACCGAAACCGGACCGCGCATGATCTCGGCGCGCTCCAGCATATAAGGGTCAATCACCGCGTCGTTATAGAAGTTGCCTTGCATCTTCATACCGTCGAGGTAGTTATTCTGGGTCTGACCGTCGGCCGCGAAACCGCGAATGACCAGGTAGTCATAGGTGTTAGACGCGCCACGCGTACCCACCGCAACACCCGGCGTGTAGCTCAGGGCTTCTTTCACCGAGCGTGGCTGGTGCAGCGCCATCTCTTCAGCGGTCACCACGGAAATAGACTGTGGAACCTTTTGAATCGGAGTATCCGTTTTGGTCCCGGTCGCCGATTGCCGTGCAGCGATGGTCGCCGCCGGTCCCCAGGCACTTTCCTGTGCCGCAGGTGCTGCGGTTACCGTGATAGTTTCTTCTTTTTTCGGGGTTTCGGCCGCATGAGCATACGCGGACATGCCGGCAACCGCTGTGGCGACGACGACCGCGAGTTTACGCAGCGACGTGTTCATTGGCTGAGCAGTATTGGAAAGCGCCATGATGTTTCTCTGATGGAAAAGTGAATGATAACGTAAACGAGAATTATTATTATGAGCGCCAGAATAATATGCGAAACGCGGGTTGCATAGCAAGCAGTAAGCAGCCCTACAAGATTTAAGGGTTTAAGAATTAACCAGATGAAAAGAGTGGGTTAATAAGGATAGCGAAATGATCGCTAAAGCCCGCCAAAACGGGCAGAGAGGGTTAACGGTAAAATACCTCGAACGTGGCGACGGAATCGACTTTGCCCGCTTTAACCTCCCCCGTTTTGACGTAGCGCGCCTTGAGAGGGATTTCAACTGGGATCTTGTCCTGCGTACTGGTTATCGCCGTGTAGTTCTGATCAAACTGCAGCACCGTATTATTCTTATCAAGAATTTGGATGCCGACACCCGCGGCGGCGGAATCTCCGGCAGCGATGCCGAGGATATTGCCGTTCTTCACGCCCGTTGAGCCTGCGCTGGTGAACTGATAATCGATCTTTGTCCCCGCAGAACAGTCGGTGATTTCAATCTTAAAACTGCTGTCGGTAAGTATCTCTGAGTATTGCCCGTCAAAATCCTGAACGTTAACCGTTTTAAGAGGCACATAAATGTTACGGTCGACCAGGTTACAGGTGTTGGTCGTAATGCGAACGCTGGTGGGCGAAAAGCGCATTTCACCGATCACCGCGTTCCCCAGGATATCCATTGAGGTTAATCGTGAGGTATCGAGATATCCTTCCTGAATATCGCCCGTTACCACCAGCTGCGCAGTGGCGCGAAAGGTAGATACTCCATGCGAATAGCCATGTGTTGAGCCAATATAGTGCATTGGCCTGACAAGATCCTCGTCATTATAGTTTGGTAACTGCTCATTCGAGGAAGCGGCCCGAATTCCAATCCCCGGGACATTAGTTTGATAAACGCCAGGCATAACATCTTCACGCGCATCGCTTTCCGTCAAGGAGAGATAGCCTCGCCGTATTTGCGCTTCACCGATGCAGTCTATGGCCACTTCTTTACTTTCAACGCTGTCATCGTAAATGATTGTGCCTTTCGGGGTATCAGGAGCAACAATAATCACCGGCGGAAGTTGAAACGTCACCACAGCATCCACGCCAGAGCTGCCGTTAAAAGTACAGTCTGCTCGAGCTGAATGGAAAAAGGCGGTCGCCAGCAACATCAGCACGGGTAAGAAAAACGTTTTCATGGAAAAGTGTAGATTCATGAAATACCTCTTTTAATGACAGTTGACCGTGGCTTTCACGATCCCTGCTGAGCCCTGGGAGGGAAGCTCCAGCTCTCCATGACACTGATGAACGTGTTCTTCCCCCCACTGCACGCTAAACGTTGTTTTGCCGGACAGCCCCGTGAGGTAAACCTCACCGTCATCCCCGACGATGGCGGTGGTACTCTCCAGCGCTACCACAGCCCCAAACGGAACGGGCTTACCTGCGTAGAGCAAGGTCACCAGCGCGCGTCGTCCAACGCGAGCATCGAAGGTCGCGTGCAGAGCCGCCCCTTTCGTCGGCACGAGATCGAGCGTTGCCGCATCGATATCAATATCTTCCCGATCCTGGGTATTTACGGTGATGACGTTGTGCCGATAGGCCGTCATAGAGGGCACTATGGCGTTACCAAAACGGTCTGTAGAGATGCCGCGCCCGTTTTGCACTTTAACGTTATCGCCATCCTTAATGTGCACAATGGCAAAAGCGTCGCGTACGGGTTGCCCCAGCGTCACGCCATGCTCGTGGGCAACGATCGACCCCTGCGCGCTGTAGTTCCACTGTCTATTATCACCGCTGTAGCTGTAGCCCATCCCGACCTCACCGGAAGCGCCACGGTAACGCCCGGACAGGCTGCCGCCGTAGCCGGTATTCTGATTGGCATAGCTCTGCTGGAGGTTGTAGCTCAGCTTATTGTCCTCCAGCGCGGTGCCGCCGAGCCCGACCTGATGTGAAACAAACCCACCGCTGGCGGTGTTAGCGCTGTAGGTTGCCCAGGAGTCAGGCAGCCACTTTGAGAACGGAATGTTGACCGTCAACGCCATCTGCCGGTCGGTATTGGCGTCCGGGGTGCGGGTCAGGTTGTAGCTTATCGACCAGGTGATATTGCGCCAGCTGGAGCTCAGCCCCGCGCTGACGCTGCGCTCATGGCCGTCCATATCCCAGTAATCCTGCTGATAGCCGTTGAGATAAGCCGAGCCCCAGTCTGAAATACGCTGGGAAAGGTTTAGCTGCATGCGGCTACGGCGGTTGTTGGTTCTGCGATAGGTATAAATGCCGTCATCGATCTCGCCGTCACGCCGATCGATAGCTTCCTGAAAGGTATAAAACCCCGAGGTAGAGTAGCGGTAGCTGGCAAGCGTGACGGTCGTATCCGTGTCAGGGATATCTTTGGAGTACTGGGCCCGCCACGATAAACCGCTGGCATCGTCAAGCCCGTCATCAAACGCGGTACGCGCGGCGGTGAAGTCGACAGATGCGGAGCCGAAGTGCCTCAGGTCGGCACCAAGCCCCAGCAGCAGCGCATGATACAGTGACGCCCCCAGCGCGCCGGTATAGGCCGTGACGCCGTAAGGCAGACCATAGATAGCCGTACCTTGCGCAAAGATGGGTTCATCTTCACCTTCATTACCGCGATAGCGCCCTGCTGCCAGCGAGTACTTAAAACCACCTTCTCGCTGTAACACCGGCACCGACGCGCTGGCCTGAATGAAGCTATGCTCGCTGCCATCCGCCTCTTCGACGGTCACTTCCAGATCGGCTCCGGAAGTCACCTGGCTCAAGTCGCGGATCTCAAAAGGCCCTGGCGAGACGTTTGTCTGATAGATGGTATAGCCGTTTTGCTTGATGGTGACTTTCGCGTCGCTATTCGCAATACCTCGCACAACGGGCGCAAAGCCTTGCTGGCTGACGGGCAGCATAGCGGTGTCCGTTTCCAGCTTCACGCCGGTCATCTGGACGCTGTCAAAAAGCTCGCCATTGGTATACGTCTGCCCCATCTCAAGCTGGCTTTTCAACGCTTTGATGTCACGCTGTAAAGTGCTGGCGATAGCCTCCCAGCCGGAAGCATCGCTCCAGGTGCTGTTATTACGCAGTCGCCACGCGCCAAGATTCATCCCCGACTCCAGACCCAGCCAGGTTGAAGAGGCTTTGCCCGAGCTATAGTGTTGCTGAGAGCCGCTGAGCTGATAGCTTGTCCAGGCGGCAGGCGCGCCGTCATCCCAGAATTTCGGGTTAATCGCTCCGGCGGCGGCGCGATCGCGATAGATCTGCGGAATGACCAGCTTCAGGGTCTGGTTATCCTGATCGTAATCGTAGCGTGCATTTTCAATGAAATGAGAGATGTCCCGAACGTAAGCCTCGTCGTCAAGACCCTTTAAGTCAGGGATCGTGTCAACTTTCACGCCGTATTCGCGCAGGTCCGCTTTGGTCAGCTCCGGCAGCAGATGCTGTTTGTCGTCAGAAAGCACATAGGTGAGCGTACGTGTATCCAGCACGTCCCGATCCCACATAATCGTCGTGGGGTAGCTCCCCGCAAGTAAGCCATTATCATTGATGAATTTTTTGAGCGTGGAGGTATTTTCGAGAGGGGTATCCAGTTCAAGGATCCGCAGGTTGAATTCGTCATCCGCACTTGCAGGCTGGATCGCGGCGAGCAGCGCCAGCGCGATCCCGGACAGTACCTGTTTGTGAAGTAAAGATGACGACATAACTTACCAACATGATCGATTTAAAGAGCCTGCTTGCGTAGAGGAGTCTGGGCGCCGAAATCATTAATAGCCGTCCAGGTCACCGCGCCATTTGCCGCTTTTGGTAGCGCGAAACTCTGCTTGCTAAACGGTGCAACCATCATTGAAATGGCACCCGGCGTGGTTTTGGTCTCTTTCACCGGTACACTTTTCCCGCCAACGGCCAGTTCGCCAAAAGAGACGTAAAAAGGGGTGGGGTTGTTTGCAATTAGCGTCTCACCCTGACGATGGAACGTGATTTTTTCATAGGCTCCCAGGGCATCGGTTTCCTTCAGTTGAGCAGGACGCCAGAAAAGCTTCAGGCGCGTTTTCATCGCGAACTGCAGCGTGTTTTTCTCTTTCAGATCGGGCGACAGAGCAGAGACGGATTTCACATTCGCCAGAAAAAGTGATTCGCGGTCTGCCGGCAGGCTGTTTTTATCGCCGGTAAAAATAACGTGTAATAGCGTCTGACGATTTTCCTGCAACTTATAGACAGGCGGCGTAATAATAAAGGGAGCCTTTGCATCATTGGGATAACTGACCCAGCTTTGCACCAGATAACGCGTATGAGGATCTTTATTTTTAAGTGCGATTTGTACTTCAGATTTATTCGATGGATAAATAATTCGCGTACCACCGAGAACAACGCTTGCCTGCACTGAAAAGCAAGAGATAATTAAACAACCACATAACAATTTAAATAACGTCTTCATACAGCGTTCCAGGAGGCAGCCGTTCAGGCTGCCAATAATTGCTTAGCGATAGACAACCTCAAATGTGGCTGAGGAGGAGTAATGACCCGCGGTTGGCGCGGCATCACCGACCTGAATCACTTTCGCGGTGTAGTTAAAGACAGAAGCCGCTGCGCCGGTCGGATCGTTAGCCACGTCGGTGCCCGCATCCGGTACTGAACCGTCGAAGACCACATCGCCTTTGGAGCCGTTGTCGTTGCTGACAATGATGCCAACGTTAGTGGCGTTGCCTGCGCCGGAGAGATCGTTCTTCAAACGCTTGTACGCGGCGTCTGTCGTTGTGCCGCTGAACTTGAGGTTCAGTTTGGCGACCAGCGGGTCACATTTTTTTACTTCAATCTTAAAAGCTTTAGACGTCCCGACCTGACCGTCGATGCCAAAATCTGAAGGATAAGTATCTGCGAATGTGACGGTGGATTCATTGGTCCCCGTACCATCAACATTGATCTCGCAGGTATCCGCCACAATTTTTCCGGCGAAATTTACCGTACCTGAATCATTCGCTGCAAAGACCGGCAGCGACAAAGCCGCCATAATGCTTCCGGCCAATAAAGAAGAAATAATTATCTTATTCATAACAACATCCTTATATATGTTTATAATGGAATCCATTCCTGGGAAAAATACTTTTCGCCAGAATGCCATTTAAAATTGGACGTCACTTAGCCCCGAAAAACCATTAATAAGAACATCCCATGAGGAAAGTGAAATTCACGAACTTAATTACATCAGATTAATCTTTACCGTGTCCAGCAGGATGGCGAATAAAATAGTTTAAAGTGATACCAACGCACTGATTAAAAAAAGAAAAATCACGCATTAATAATTCTTAATTAGACATTTACTAAAATTAAAATAAGAATAAATGTTAAGACAAAAAAAAGCCGCTTATCACTAAGCGGCTTTTTTATTCAGGAAACTAATCAGTTTCCGCCAAACATGTCCTTAATCCAGCCGGCTACGCCATCGCTGTCTTTCTTCTCATTCTGCTGCTGCGGCTGTTGCTGCTGCGGCTGCTGTGGCTGAGAAGACTGATCGAACGGGTTGCCCGTCGGCTGTTCAGGCTGGCTCTGCTGGCACAGGGAATCCGGGTTGGTTGTCCAGACCGGCAGGGTACGCATTCCGCCACCGCAGACAAAGTTACCGGAGCTGTCCACGCCCATATCCACGATATCTTCCGGTGCAACGAGGTTCAGCGGCACCGGTGACTGATTGGCCAGATAGCGCTGGTAAATCGACATCGCCCCGCTCGCCCCGTACAGTTTGGTCGGCTGGTTGTTGTCGCGGCCTACCCAGGTGATCACCACTTCGCGGCCATCAATACCGGCAAACCAGGTATCAACGTTGTTGTTGGTGGTCCCGGTTTTACCCGCCAGATGCAGACCCGGATACTTCGCCCCCAGCTGACGCCCGGTACCACGCTGCACCACCTGCTGCATGGTCCACAGCGTCATGTAGGCGGCCTGAGCAGGAACGGCACGCTCTGCCTGCGGGAAGCTCTGATACAGCACGGAGCCATCTTCGGCAATCACCGAACGCAGGGCAGACAGCGGTGCGCGGTTACCCCCGCTGGCAATGGTCTGGAAAGCCTGGGCGACTTCGATCGGCGTCAGGTTAAGCGCGCCGAGGATCATTGCCGGCACCGGGTGCAGCTGATCTTTCGATACGCCCAGTTTTTGCCAGGTGTCGACAATCGCTGGCAGTCCCAGCGACATGCCCAAGTTAACGGTTGGTACGTTCATGGAACGCGTTAACGCATCCACCAGCATCACCTGACCGCTGAACTGTTTATCATCGTTCTGCGGTGACCACACCTGGCCGTTAGGCTGGCGCAGGGAGATAGGCGCATCCGCAATCCAGGTATTCAGACGATACTGGTTTGGCTGACTCAGGGCAGTGAGATAGGTCGCCGGTTTTGCCAGAGAACCGATCGAGCGACGCGCCTGCATGGCACGGTTGTAGCCTGCAAACTGCGGCTCGGCACCGCCCACCATCGCACGCACTTCGCCGGAGTTGCGATCAACCACTACCATCGCGGTTTCAAGATCGGAGAGCTTACGCTGTTTCTTCAGCGCCGGAATGCCTTCCACCGCCGCTTTTTCTGCCGCATCCTGCGCCACGGAGTCAAAGGTGGTGAAGATCTTCACGCCGGAGAGATCTTTGACCTTATCGCCAAGCTTGCTTTGCAGCTCCTGACGCACCAGCTGCATAAACGCAGGCTGAGGCGAAATCACACCGCCGCGCGGCTGAACGCCAAGCGGACGTGCGCTCAGCATGTCGTACAGCTCCTGATCAATCACCTGCTGTTGTTGCAGCAGACGCAGCACCAGGTTACGACGCTCCAGCGCCAGTTTCGGGTTACGCCACGGGTTATAGATGGACGCCCCTTTCACCATGCCCACCAGCAGCGCCTGCTGATCCAGGCTCAGCTCCTCCACCGGACGACCAAAGTAGTACAGGCTCGCCAGCGGGAAGCCGCGGATTTCGTTATCGCCGCTCTGACCGAGGTACACCTCGTTCATGTACAGCTCAAGGATGCGATCCTTGCTGTAGCGCGCATCCATCAGCACGGCCATGTAGGCTTCGTTCGCTTTACGCCAGTAAGAGCGTTCGCTGGAGAGGAACAGGTTCTTCACCAGCTGCTGGGTCAGCGTACTCGCGCCCTGTACGGTACGGCCGGCAGTCAGGTTAGCCAACACCGCACGACCAATCGAGTAGAGGCTGATGCCATCATGCTCGTAGAAGTGGCGGTCTTCAGTCGCCAGCAGGGTATCGACCAGCAGATCCGGGAAGCCGTTACGCGCCACGAACAGGCGCTGCTCGCCGTTTGCTGACGAAAGCATGGTGATCAGACGCGGATCGAGACGGAAGAAACCGAACTGACGGTTGTTATCCATGTTCTCGATGGTATCCAGACGATCGCCGTCAAAGGTCAGACGCGCGCGCACCTGCCCCTCTTTGCTGTCCGGGAAATCAAACGGACGACGGATCATCTCAATGCTGTTGGACTGCACGGTAAATTCGCCAGGCCGCGTCATTTTTGACACCTGACGATACTGGGTGGCTTCGAGCAGTTTAACCATCTCGTTCTTCGTGATGGACATATCTGGCTCAAGGTTCACCATACGGCCATATACTGCCGCAGGTAACTGCCAGACTTTACCGTCGATACGGCTGCGGATCTTCTGATCCAGATACACGCCGTAAATCGCCATCAGCACGACAAAAACAATGAACAGCTTCAGCAGCAGCCAGAACCAGCCGCGCTTGCCCCGAGGCTTACGCCCTTTGCCTTTTCCATTACGCGGCATCGGTTCTTCATCCTCATAATCGTCTTCATAGTCATCGTCATAGTCCTCATCTCTGAGGCGACGACGGCTTACCTTTTCTTTCGCCGGACGCGTTGGTTTTCCCTTACGTCCTATTGGCTCGCGGTCATTCCCCGCCATGCTTTTTCTCCGCAACTTTCAGGCGCAAAGGCCAGATTTTCTTTTCTTTCACAGGCCTGTGAAAGAAGAAATCTCTCAAAATTTGTTTTCTCCCTCTCCCTGTGGGAGAGGGCTGGGGTGAGGGCATCAGGCCGCACATCCCTTTCAGGAATATTTCTTCGTCCGCCTCGTCGGCGCCGTATTCGCCGGATCGTCCGGCCAGACATGTTTGGGGTATCGCCCCTTCATCTCTTTTTGCACTTCACGGTAGCTTCCCGCCCAGAACGCCCCCAAATCTCGGGTGATTTGTAATGGACGATGCGCAGGCGACAGCAGCTCAAGCACTAACGGCACACGCCCTTCCGCAATGGACGGCGTGGTGGCCTCACCAAACATCTCCTGCATCCGAACCGCCAGCGCCGGCGGATTATCCTCATGATAACGGATGGCAATCCGGCTTCCGGTGGGCACAGTGTAATGCCCTGGCAGTTCACTATCCAGACGTTGACGTAATGACCAGTCCAGTAAATTCTGTAACGCGACCTTAACATCAAGGGCTTTCAGCGCCCGAAGCGAGTGAACACCGTGCATTTGCGGCAGCAGCCAGCGCTCCAGAGAGCCCAGCAATGTCTCATCATCGACTGCGGGCCAGTCATACTCCGGCAGCCAACGTGCAGCACAATGCAGGCGAAGACGATACTGTTCAGCCTCTGGTGACCAGTTCAGCACGCCTAATCCTTTTTCCCGAATGCCGTTCAGCATAGCCTGATGAAGCTCTTCTTCCGACGGCTTCGCCAGCGGCTTCGTCCCGAGCGTCAGTTTCCCAATCTGGCTACGACGAAACGCCTTCAGCGTACCCTGGGCATCATCCCACTCGACGATGTCCGATTGCTGAAGCAGCTGCGGACAGGTACGGGTCAGGGCGTCAATATCTATGGCAATCGCCTGCAGGATACGCGCATCCGGGGAGTGACTCCCCTGCAGCAGGAGCGGCGCAATCAGCCACTCGTGACGCGTCAGCGCATCATCGCTGTCCAGCATCGCCCCCATGCCGTTTGCCAGCTGGTAGCGACCGTCCAGCCCGCGCCGACGCGCAATCCTGTCCGGGAAGGCCTGCGCCAGCAGCCGGGGAATACTCTCACTGTCTGGTACGCCGCCGCGGCTGTTAAGCCGTTTACCGAGCTGCTGCGCCCGCTGCTGCCAGTTCCCCTGGTTGCGCGAAAACGCCTGCCCCAGATCGCTGCTGCTACCGCGCGGCGGCTCCTCAAGGATAGCCGCCAGTTTAGCCGCCGTGGCTATTTCATCGTCCCCCAGCGCGGCCACCAGCATTGCGGCCAGACGCGGATCGTTGCCAAGTGCCGCCATTTTCTGGCCGCGCGCCGTCAGACGTTCGCTTTCCAGCGCGCCAAGCTGGGTCAGCAGATTGCGCGCAGCGGCGAGATTCACGGCAGGCGGAGAATCAAGCCAGGTAAGCTGTCCAGGATCCGGACAGCCCCACTGAAGCAGATCCATCACCAGGCCCGACAAATCACTTTGTAAAATTTCCGGCGTGCTTTGCTGTGCAGCGCGTTCAGCCTGTTCCGCGCTGGTCAAATGCAGGCAGATACCTGGCTCAAGACGCCCCGCGCGGCCCGCGCGCTGCACCATCGACGCCTGGCTAATGCGCTGCGTCAGAAGTTTAGTCAGCCCGGTGCGCGGGTCAAAGCTTGCCACCCTCTCCTGGGCGCTATCCACCACCAGGCGAATCCCTTCAATGGTCAAACTGGTTTCAGCAATGTTGGTTGCCAGCACCACCTTGCGCTGCCCCACCGGGGCCGGAAGGATGGCTTTACGCTGATCCTGGAGCGACAGCGCGCCGTAGAGCGGGCAAAGCAGCACATCGCCGCCTACGCGAGAGGAAAGCTGGTCCTGCACGCGCTGGATCTCACCGACACCCGGCAAAAACAGCAGCAGGGAACCGGGCTCCTGGCGCAGCAGCTCAGCGGTAGCAATGGCGACCGCCTCGTCAAAACGCTGGTGGGAGGGAAGCGGTTGATAGCGGCGTTCTACCGGAAACGCCCGCCCTTCAGAGCTGATGACCGGTGCATCGGGTAGCGCCTGCCGTAGCCGCTCGTTATCCAGCGTGGCCGACATAATCAGCAGCCGGAGATCGTCACGCAGTCCTTGCTGAACGTCCAGCAACAGCGCGAGGGCCAGATCCGCCTGCAGGCTACGCTCGTGGAATTCATCCAGGATCACCAGCCCGACGCCGGTGAGCTCCGGATCGTTTTGCAGCATGCGGGTGAGAATACCCTCGGTGACCACTTCGAGGCGCGTGCTCGGCCCCACGCAGGTCTCGGCGCGCATCCGGTAACCTACCGTTTCGCCCGGTTTTTCATTCAGCAGTTCCGCCAGACGCTGCGCCACGTTGCGCGCGGCAAGCCTGCGCGGCTCCAGCAGGATAATTTTTCCGCTGATGTTCCCGTCTTTCAGAATCTGCAGCGGCAGCCAGGTGGACTTCCCCGCACCCGTCGGGGCATTCAGCAAAACCTGCGGGGCATGATGTAAGGCAGCGAGAAGGTCAGGAAGAACGACGGCAACCGGCAATGAGGACACTAACAGCTCCAGAGGGTTAACATTAGTCGGCGTACATTGTAGCATCGGCGCATATCATTACCGAGTCCTCCGTATGCCTGAGTCGAAACGGCTGTTTTTTGCCATTGAATTGCCCACCGCGATACAGCGTCAAATTGTTCGCTGGCGCGCCGATCGCTTCCCGCCGGAAGCCGGTCGCCCTGTCGCGGCGGCTAACCTGCACCTGACGCTGGCCTTTTTGGGCGACGTCAGTGCCGAAAAGCAGCGGGCGTTAGCCGCAATGGCCGGGCGTATTGCCCAGCCGGAATTTACGCTGCACCTCGACGATGCGGGTCAGTGGCTGCGTTCGCGCGTGGTCTGGCTGGGCACGCGCCAGCCACCGCGCGGATTATTGCAGCTTGCGAACATGCTGCGCGCGCAGGCGGCGCGCAGCGGCTGTTATCAGAGCCCGCAGCCGTTTCATCCACATATCACGCTGCTGCGCGATGCCGGTCAGGCCGTTGCCATCCCGCCGCCGGGTTTTCACTGGGCTTTTCCGGTCAACGGATTCGCGCTTTACGAATCCGTCTTTGCACAGGGACGCACCCGCTATACGCCGCTACAGCGCTGGACGCTGGGCAACACCGAAAGGAATTCTGATGAAGTTTAGTCCTCCCCTGCAGCACGCAACGCTTATCCAACGCTACAAACGCTTCCTCGCCGACGTGATCACCCCCGAAGGGATACAGCTCACCCTGCACTGTCCCAATACCGGTGCCATGACGGGCTGTGCGACGCCGGGTGACAGGGTCTGGTATTCCACATCAGAAAATACTAAACGCAAATATGCCCATACCTGGGAAATGACCGAAACCCAAAATGGGGCATTTATTTGCGTTAACACCCTGCGCGCAAATCAACTGGTTAAGGAAGCGCTGACCCATGGCACCATTCCTGAACTGGTCGGTTATGGTACGCATAAAAGTGAAGTGAAATATGGCGATGAAAGCAGCAGAATTGACTTCATGTTACAGGCGGAAGACAGGCCGGAGTGCTATATTGAAGTGAAATCAGTGACGTTAGCGGAGCAGGAAAATGGCTACTTCCCGGATGCGGTAACGCTACGTGGCCAGAAGCATCTGCGAGAGCTAATGAGTGTTGCGGCGGCGGGCAAACGCGCCGTATTGCTGTTTGCGGTGTTGCATTCAGCCATTGAGCGTTTCTCCCCTGCCCGCCATATTGATCCTAAATACGCGCAATTGTTGAATGAGGCACAAAAGCAGGGGGTAGAGGTTTTCGCTTATAAAGCGGAACTTTCTGCCGATAATATGACTCTGAGATCCTCTCTTCCCATTGTCTTATAAGGGATTAGACGATTGACGATTAAGTGTTCTGGCCGCGTGCGCAAATACGCTTTTCCTCACAGGCTTGTCAAGTGTTACGTTTAGATAATTGCCATCCGGAAAAGCATCTGCTATTTATAGCGACCTGATTTTTCCCCCAACACGGGGATCGATAGTGCGTGTTAAGGAGAAGCAACATGCAAGAAGGGCAAAACCGTAAAACATCGTCCCTGAGTATTCTCGCCATCGCTGGGGTGGAGCCGTATCAAGAGAAGCCGGGCGAAGAGTATATGAACGAAGCCCAGCTGTCGCACTTCAAGCGTATTCTTGAAGCATGGCGTAATCAACTCAGGGATGAAGTCGATCGCACCGTTACTCATATGCAGGATGAAGCTGCTAACTTCCCGGATCCGGTAGACCGTGCCGCTCAGGAAGAAGAGTTCAGCCTCGAACTGCGTAACCGTGACCGCGAACGCAAACTGATCAAAAAGATCGAGAAAACGCTGAAAAAAGTCGAAGACGAAGATTTTGGCTACTGCGAATCCTGCGGTGTTGAAATCGGTATTCGTCGCCTGGAAGCGCGTCCAACCGCCGATCTGTGCATCGACTGTAAAACGCTGGCCGAAATCCGCGAAAAACAGATGGCCGGTTAATACCAGCGCTGTTTACACACTCTAAAGGCGGGAGTCTCTCCCGCCTTGTTACTGTTGATATGTCTGAATCACACTATATTGGGCGCTTCGCGCCATCTCCTTCCGGTGAATTACACTTCGGCTCATTAATTGCCGCGCTCGGCAGCTACCTGCAGGCTCACGCCCGCCAGGGAAAATGGCTCGTCCGCATAGAAGATATTGACCCTCCGCGTGAAGTTCCCGGTGCTGCAGAGACGATTCTGCGTCAGCTGGAACATTACGGTCTTCACTGGGATGATGAGGTTCTGTGGCAGTCAAAACGTCACGAGGCGTATCGGGAACGTCTGGCCTGGCTTCGCGCACAGGGACTTTCCTATAACTGCACCTGCACCCGCGCGCGTATCCAGAGCGCAGGCGGCGTCTATGACGGCCACTGCCGCACGCTTAATCTCCCTCCGGAAAATGCCGCCGTGCGTATCAATCAGCGCTCCCCGGTGACGCGCTTTACCGATTTACTCTCCGGTGAGATTCATGCCGATGAACGTCTGGCGCGTGAGGATTTTATTATTCACCGTCGCGATGGCCTGTTCGCCTATAACCTGGCCGTTGTGGTGGACGATCATTTCCAGGGCGTGACGGAAATTGTGCGCGGGGCGGATCTGGTCGAGCCGACCGTTCGACAAATCTCGCTGTATCACCAGTTTGGCTGGACGGCGCCGGACTACATTCATCTGCCGCTGGCGGTCAATGCGCAAGGCTTTAAATTGTCAAAGCAGAACCACGCCCCGGCCCTGCCAGACGGCGATCCGCGTCCTGTTTTGATCGACGCGCTGCGATTTCTCAACCAGAATGTAACCAACGAATGGCAGGATCTGCGTATTGACGAACTGCTGAAAATGGCCGTTGCCAACTGGACGCTCGCGGCAGTGCCAAAAATCCAGCATTCTCAAATGCGTTGCGCTGAGCTATGATTAGCCGCTTTTTTCATAACAAAACACACTACGAGGTGTACCATTTTTACCCGAGTCGCTAATTTTTGCCGTAAAGTGCTAAGCCGCGAAGAGAGCATGGCGAACGATGCTATTGCACAGCCACACATGTCGGTTATTCCGCGTGAGCAGCACACTATTTCCCGCAAAGATATCAGTGAAAATGCCCTCAAGGTGCTCTATCGACTGAATAAAGCGGGCTACGAGGCCTATCTCGTGGGCGGTGGAGTGCGTGATTTACTGCTGGGCAAAAAACCAAAAGATTTCGACGTGACGACCAGCGCCACGCCTGAGCAGGTGCGCAAATTATTCCGTAACTGTCGTCTCGTTGGCCGCCGTTTCCGTCTGGCTCACGTGATGTTTGGGCCGGAAATTATCGAAGTGGCGACCTTCCGCGGCCACCACGAAGCGGGCGCGTCCGATCGCACCACGTCACAGCGCGGCCAGAACGGTATGCTGCTGCGCGACAATATCTTCGGCTCTATCGAAGAAGATGCCCAGCGTCGCGACTTCACCATCAATAGCCTTTATTACAGCGTGGCGGATTTCACCGTGCGCGATTACGTCGGCGGCATGCAGGACCTGAAAGAAGGTCTGATCCGTCTGATCGGCACGCCGGAAACGCGCTACCGTGAAGATCCCGTGCGTATGCTGCGCGCCGTGCGTTTCGCCGCCAAGCTGGATATGCGCATCAGCCCGGAAACGGCAGAGCCGATCCCGCGGCTGGCGACGCTGATTAACGACGTGCCGCCTGCTCGCCTGTTTGAAGAGGCGCTGAAGCTGCTGCAGGCCGGCCACGGCTTTGAAACCTATAATCTGCTGCGCGAATACAACCTGTTCCAGCCGCTGTTCCCGACCATTACCCGCTACTTCACCGAAAACGGTGACAGCCCAATGGAGCGGATGATTGCGCAGGTGCTGAAGAATACCGATACCCGTATCCGCAACGACATGCGCGTCAATCCGGCGTTCCTGTTTGCCGCGATGTTCTGGTATCCGCTGCTGGAAACGGCCCAGCGCATCACCCAGGAGAGCGGGCTCGCCTATTACGATGCCTTCGCGCTGGCCGCCAACGACGTGCTGGACGAAGGCTGCCGCACGCTCGCCATTCCGAAACGTATTACCACCCTGGTGCGCGACATCTGGCAGCTTCAGCTGCGCATGTCCCGTCGTCAGGGCAAACGCGCCTGGAAGCTGATGGAGCATCCTAAATTCCGCGCTGCCTTCGATCTCCTGTCGCTGCGTGCGGAAATTGAACGCAACCAGGAGCTGCAGCGTCTGGCGCAGTGGTGGGCTGAATTCCAGGTCTCCGCCCCGCCGGAGCAGAAAGATATGCTTACCGGGCTGGATGAAGAGCCGGAACCGCGTCGCCGTCATCGTCGTCCGCGCAAACGCGCGCCGCGTCGTGAAGGGACAGCATGACCCTCGCGTATATCGCCATCGGCAGCAATTTAGCCTCTCCGCTGGAGCAGGTGAATGCTGCCGTACAGGCGCTGGGCGAGATTCCGCAAAGCAAGATCGTGGCGGTCTCCTCGTTCTACCGCACGCCGCCGCTGGGGCCGCAGGATCAGCCCGATTACCTCAACGCCGCCGTGGTACTGGAAACTGCCCTTGATGCCGAAACACTGCTGGACAATACCCAGCGCATCGAACTGCAGCAGGGCCGCGTACGCAAAGCCGAACGCTGGGGACCGCGCACGCTGGACCTCGACATTATGCTGTTTGGTCACGAGACGATTAACACTGAACGTCTCACCGTTCCGCATTACGACATGAAAAATCGCGGGTTTATGCTCTGGCCGCTGTTTGAAGTCGCCCCCGATCTCATCTTCCCGGATGGCACCTCACTTAAGTCCATTCTGGACAACCTCAACGCGGAAAAACCCGCTTGCTGGTGATCGGGTTCCCCTGTCAGTTAGCCTCAAAATAATTGTGGCTAATCGTTTACCTAAAATCATTGTTCCCTCGAATGTTACTGTTAGAATGCGCAAAGATTCGCTTTTGGGCTATCAGGAAACAGTATGAAACCAACCACCATCTCCTTACTGCAGAAATGCAAACAGGAAAAAAAACGCTTCGCCACCATCACCGCGTATGACTACAGCTTCGCCAAACTGTTTGCCGAAGAGGGGATCAACGTCATGCTGGTCGGAGATTCGTTAGGGATGACGGTACAAGGACATGATTCCACCCTGCCGGTGACGGTTGAGGATATCGCTTACCATACCCGCGCCGTGCGCCGTGGCGCCCCAGCCTGCCTGCTGCTTTCCGATCTGCCGTTCATGGCCTATGCCACCCCGGAACAGGCATTCGAAAACGCGGCGGCAGTGATGCGCGCCGGTGCCAATATGGTCAAAATTGAAGGCGGCGCCTGGCTGGTTGATACGGTGAAGATGCTCACCGAGCGCGCCGTGCCGGTCTGCGGCCATTTAGGCCTGACGCCGCAGTCCGTGAATATCTTCGGCGGCTATAAGGTGCAGGGCCGCGGCGATGCAGCCCAGACGCTGCTGGATGATGCCCTGGCGCTGGAAGCCGCAGGTGCCCAGCTGCTGGTGCTGGAGTGCGTGCCGGTTGAGCTGGCGAAACGCATCACCGACGCGCTGTCCATTCCGGTGATTGGTATTGGTGCAGGCAACGTCACCGACGGTCAGATTCTGGTGATGCACGACGCCTTCGGTATCACCGGCGGACACATCCCGAAATTTGCTAAAAATTTCCTCGCCGAAGCGGGCGACATGCGCGCTGCGGTCAGGCAGTATATTGCCGACGTTGAATCCGGTGTTTACCCGGGTGAAGAACACAGTTTCCATTAAGGAGTCTCGTTGTGCTAATCATTGAAACCCTGCCGCTGCTGCGCCAGCATATCCGCCGCGCGCGTCAGGAAGGTAAACGTATCGCACTGGTCCCAACCATGGGCAATCTGCATGACGGCCACATGAAGCTCGTCGACGAAGCCCGCGCGCGGGCAGATATCGTGGTGGTCAGTATCTTCGTGAACCCCATGCAGTTTGACCGCGCCGACGATCTGGCGCGCTATCCGCGCACCCTGCAGGAAGATTGCGAGAAGCTCAAAAAACGCCATGCGGATATCGTCTTCTCACCTGCACCGGCGGATGTTTACCCGCAGGGTACTGAAGAGGCAACCTACGTTGACGTCCCGGGGATTTCCACCATGCTCGAAGGTGCCAGCCGCCCGGGCCATTTCCGCGGCGTTTCCACCATCGTCAGCAAGCTGTTCAACCTGGTACAGCCGGACGTTGCCTGCTTCGGTGAGAAAGATTTCCAGCAGCTGGCGCTGATCCGCAAAATGGTCGCGGATATGGGTTACGATATTGAGATTGTCGGCGTACCGATTGTACGTGCCAAAGACGGTCTGGCGCTCAGTTCGCGAAATGGCTACCTGACCGCTGAACAGCGTAAAATCGCGCCGGGCTTAAGCAAGGTCATGAACACCATGGCGGAGCAGGTTCTGGCAAAAGAGTTGACCGTCGAAGAGATCGTCGCCCTCGCCGAACAGGCGCTGAACGATAAAGGTCTTCGCGCTGACGACGTACAAATTCGTGATGCTGATACGCTGCTGGAATTTACGGAAACCAGCAAACGTGCGGTGATCCTGGTAGCGGCATGGCTTGGCCAGGCTCGTCTGATTGATAATAAAGTGGTTGAGCTGGCGTAGTTCTCGCCCTTGATAATTAAAGGTAAACGTAATGATTCGCAAAATGCTGCAAGGTAAGCTTCACCGTGTGAAAGTCACCCAGGCCGACCTGCACTATGAAGGCTCCTGCGCCATTGACCAGGATTTCCTCGATGCTGCGGGCATCCTTGAAAACGAAGCGATCGATATCTGGAACGTGAATAACGGTAAACGCTTCTCTACCTACGCGATTGCCGCCGAGCGCGGTTCTAAAATCATCTCCGTTAACGGCGCAGCCGCGCACTGTGCAGACGTGGGCGACATTGTGATTATCGCCAGCTTCGTGATGATGTCTGACGAAGAAGCCCGGCGCTGGCAGCCTAAAGTGGCCTACTTCGAAGGCGACAATGAAATGAAGCGCACCGCAAAGGCGATTCCGGTTCAGGTTGCCTGACCTATTCACAGGACTGTTATATTCAGGACAGTCCTGCTCTTTATTTCGCTGTTATCGCGTTTATAATGAAACAGATACATCACCCCCAGCAATAATAAGACTAAATAAACATGAAGAAATATAAGATTCATTATATACAAACATTCATTTTTGTTAGTATTCCTACTATTACGTTCTAATTTTTCTGCTTTTTGGTCATTCCTTTCCACAATATTCACCACCCCTCATCACTCACCTCCTTGATTTTCAATAAAAAACAGCTCAATTTAATTAACCTAAATTCACTCTAAAGTTCTTTTAAATACCAACCCTCAGAAAACAATATTATATTCATTTCGCTTTATGGGAGAAAACCATAATTATCTTGAATAACTTTATTTAATAAATGGATATTGTAAATATGTTTAAGAAAACTGTGTTGGCTGCATCTGTAGCTGTTATGGCAATGGGTTCTGTTTCCGCAATGGCTGCCGATGTTGGCCTGATCACTTTTGACGGTGCTGTTTCTGATACCACTTGCGTTATCACTACGAATAACGGTGTTGATGCAAACAACGTGACCATAACTCTGCCTGTTGTTAAAAAAGCTGACCTCGAAAAAACCACTGTTGATGCTGGCATCGGTTCCAAAGAGTTCGAACTGCATATGAGCCAGTGCCCGGATACACTAACCTCTGCATCCGCAATCTTTACCTCTCAGCAGTTCGCTGATCTGTCTAACGGCACCCTGAAAGCAGACCCAACTGTTGCGGGTCATGCTGACAACGTTGGTCTGGCTCTGTTTAACAACACCAGCGCAAACACCGATCGTATCATGATTGGCCAGCCTGCGAACAATACCCAGGTTGCGACGCTGACTGCTGGCGAAGGCACTCTGGCTTACCGTGTTGCATACGTTCCAGGCGCTGCATGGGTTAAAGGTACTAACGACATCACGTCTGGTAAGGTGAGCAGCAACGTAACCTTCACCATGAGCTACGAATAAGAGTTTATCTCTGATATATGCGCTCACGGATGAGGTGGGCGCATTTTTATTTTAAAGGATTAAAATTATGCGCCCGATTAAAACCTGTCTTACCGCACTGATGTTAAGTGCTGTTTTTTCAGTTTCACATTCAGCATTTGCCGATATTGTTATCTCTGGCACGCGAGTCATTTACCCTGAATCGGCCAAAGATGTGACCGTAAATATGGAAAACCGTGGTAATAAACCACTATTAGTTCAGTCCTGGCTTGATGATGGTCGCGATACTACTAACCCACAAGAGTTAAAGCTGCCGTTTATCGTCACTCCTCCTGTTTCACGTGTTGATCCCGCAAAGGGGCAGACCGTCCGTATTACATGGCTAGGACAGGCAATGGCAAAAGACAGAGAGACCATGTACTGGTTTAACGTACTGGAAGTGCCGCCCAAAGCGAAAGAGGCGGATAGTCAGAACATGCTGCAGTTGGCTTTCCGTACGCGTATCAAGATGTTTTTCCGCCCAGATGGTCTGAAAGGCGACCCGACAACGGCAGCTGCCCAGTTGCAATGGTCTCAGCAGTCTAATGCTTTAATCGCGCGCAATGATTCACCATTCTATGTATCTATTGCCAAAATTGAAACGACCGTGGGCGGTAAGAAAATTGAATTAGAACCTCACGTTGTTGCGCCATTTGCCAGCCAGTCTTATGACCTGAAAACCGCGGTTTCGGCAAAGATTAGTAAAATCACCTTTACGTCAATCAATGATTTTGGCGGTGCAGATAAGCGCGACGCAATCGTCAATTGATTAAAAATAATTATTTGTTCTTTATTATTAGCAGCTAACGGATTAGTAATAGCAATGTTATTTCGCCGCTCATTTCTTTGTATTGCCATATGCACAGCGTTCCAGTCAGCATCTTTTGCCGCTGACAAAACGCCTGCGCCATCTTCTGGTAGTGAAGAGGTCGAATTCAACGATCAGTTCCTGTTTAATACAGGAGCCAATATTGACGTTAGCCGCTTTTCTCGCGGGAATCCCGTTATTCCAGGAACATTTAAAACACAACTCGTTTTGAACGGGCAAAAAAAAATACTCACTGACTTCACGTTTAAAGAAAACGGAACCCCGCGAGCAACGCCTTGTTTTACACCTAAGTTATTGATGCAGATCGGTATTAAAGCCGACGCGCTCAAAAATGTGTTAGGTGACCTGGATTTCGAAGAGGGTAAAGAAGTCTGTATCAATATTAGTGAGGCCTTAACAGGGGCTTCCTGGGACTTCAATGCCGCGACGCAGGAATTAAGCCTGGTCGTACCGCAGGTTTTTGTTGAACGTCGCCCGAATGGTTATGTTGACCCGTCTCTGTGGGAAGATGGTATTACCGCCGGAATGCTCTCTTACGATCTCAACGCGTGGCATTCAGACAGCACCGACGGTGCACGTGATACCGCGTATGCCGGCCTCAAATATGGCCTCAACATGGGCCCGTGGCGTTTGCGCTCACGCGGTACGCTCAACTGGAGCCAGGATGATGGTTCGGATTACTCCAGCCAGGATATTTACCTGCAACGTGATATTACGCCGTTACGCGCCCAGTTATTGTTAGGTGACTCTTTTACCCGCGGCGATACCTTTAACTCCTTCAGCCTGCGTGGCGTGAGAATGTATAACGACGATCGCATGCTGCCAGGGGGGATCTCCACCTACGCCCCGACCATCCGTGGCGTCGCAAAAAGTAACGCCAAAGTGACCGTGACACAAAGCGGGAACAAGATATTCGAATCAACCGTTCCACCGGGAGCTTTTGAACTCAACGATCTCAGCACAACCGGTTACGGGAGTGATTTGGTTGTTACCATCGAAGAATCGGACGGAAGTACTCGCACATTTTCCGTGCCCTACTCTTCCGTAAGTCAAATGCTTCGCCCGGGCTATAGCCGCTGGGATATCGGCGTCGGCGAACTTAACGATGACAGTCTTCGCGATAAGCCGCGTCTGGGTTATGCCACAGGCTATTACGGGATAAACAACACCTTTACCGGCTACACTGGCTTCCAGTATATGGACACGGGTTACTTATCTGGATTGATCGGGATCGCCATGAACACCCCGATCGGAGCCTTTGCACTGGATGTCACCCATTCTGATGCTAATATCGACGGTCTCGATAACCTGAGCGGCCAGAGTTATCGCGTCTCCTGGAGCAAACTGCTTACCGATACCAACACCTCGTTTAACGTGGCGGCCTATCGCTTCTCAACGCAGAACTATCTGACGCTGAATGACGCGGCATCACTGGCGGATGACGTGAAATATCGCGATAAATCACGTAACCCCGACCATACGAACGAAGATGTGTACAACAGCTTCCAGCGTATGAAAAACCAGGTGCAGGTCAACATCAGCCAACCTTTGTCATCCGGCAAGGAGAACTACGGCTCGTTATATATCAGCGGCAGCTGGCAGGATTACTGGACTGATTCCAGCTCAACATCTCAGTATTCGATGGGTTACAACAGCTCATTCTGGCTGGGTAGTTATAGCGTCTCATTACAGCGCAGCTACGATGCATATGGCGCAAAAGATGACAGCGTCTACGTGAACCTCAGTATCCCTCTGGAAAACCTGTTTGGTCACGGCAAACATCCAGGCGGTTTCTCCAGCGTGAACATGAGCGTGAACTCAGATTTCAAAGACAGTTCGGCGTTTAACACCAGCGCAAATGGCAACTCCGACGATTACCGTTTCAGCTACAGCGTCAATACCAGTACCAGCCATGCCGACAGCGGCGATCTCAACCAAATAGGCGGCTATGGCAGTTACAGCAGCCCATATGGTCCCTTGAGCTTATCTGCCTCTGCCTCTGATGACAGCAGCCAGCAGTACTCTCTGAGCTACAGCGGAGGAATGCTGGTGCACTCAGGCGGCATTACATTGGCTCCAGGCAGCATTGGCGACACCGATACACTGGCGCTGGTAAGCGCGCCTGGGGCGAAAGGGGCCCAGCTGACGGTAGGGGACGGCGTTATTGGAAGTTCAGGTTACGCAATCATGCCTTATCTGTCGGCTTACCGTGAGAACACCGTCGGGATTGATATTGCCAGACTGGAATCAGACGTGGAAGTCAAAAACACCAGCACAGTTGCCGTGCCGCGCAGCGGCGCCATTGTTCGCGTGGATTTCGAAACCGACCAGGGACGCTCAATGCTGCTGGACCTGCATCGTTCTGACAACGGTTTTATTCCGCTGGGGGCAGATGTCCAGAACGATAAAGGCCAGTCCGTCGGTTCCGTTGGCCAGGCAGGCCAAGCATATGTGCGTGGTATCGACGATCGCGGCACGTTACGTGTTGTCTGGGGAAGCGAGGCAAACAGCACCTGTACTGTGACCTATAACACCACCTCATCTACCCGGAAAGTGGGTCTGACAACCATGCTGGATAACCAGTCCTGTCAGATGTAATCGTTTTATAACATGGAGTTATTTTTAATGAAGAAAACAAGCCTTTGCGCAGTAGTTCTGCTGGCCTTAAGCGCGCAAGCCATGGCTGGCAGCACCAGTCTGGACGTGACCTTCACCGCCACGCTGCGTGAAACGACCTGCGATATGGCCATTGAAGGCGGAACGGGTGATGGTCAAAAAAACACCATTCCGATTGGTGCCGCAGGTAAAACGTCGCTGGCTGATATTAGCAGCGGAGCAGATACAGCGAGCACCACATTCAAGCTGAAAATCATTGAATGTCCATCCAGCCTTGCAGGATTGAAAACCACCATTGCGGGCAGCCAGTCCGCCAATATGGTTACAGCGATTGCAAACACAGCGTCTGTAACACCTGCTGCCAACATGGGGGTTTCTATTGCTCGCGTCTCTGCACCAACAGCACCGTTTACCATCAACTCAACAGTAGATGCAGAACGTCTGGTATGGACAGGAGGAGAGATCAGCGGCCAGGAAGTTCCCCTGATAGCGCGTCTGGTTGAAACAAAAGCAGGCGAGGCAACAACCGGCAGCTTCAGTGCAATTGCCACATTTAACTTTGAATATCAATAAGCGGAAGGAAACGCGACAATGAACAAAAAATCTTCCACTCTGATTGCGCTGGCCGTTTCCACCGGTCTGTTTAGCGTTGCAGCAAGTGCAATCACCGGCACCACAAACGTGCAGGCGACGTTTACCTCTACCATTGAAGCCGGTACCTGTTCGGCACAAATCCAGAATGCTGGCGGTCAGCCGATCAGCACCCTGGCCTTTGGCGATGTCTTCAAGTCAGACCTTGTTGCCCAGACCCGCAGCGAGCCGTTTAAAATTGCCTTCAGCGGTTGCGCTGGTGTGAAATCGGCAACCATAACCGCGACGCCAGGTACAGGGGGAGGATGTTCCGGCGGAAATGCGGATGGCGATTCTTTCGCTGCCGGTCACTCCACTGGCTTTGAAGTCTGGAAAGGTAGTGTAGATAACGGCACGTTGATGATCTGTGATAACGCCAGAAGGATGCCTCAGACGGTTACAATCAGCAGTTCAACGACGAATGTTGATATGACGGCTCGAATCGTCCTGGCCAAGGGCAAAACTATCAGCCAGGTAACGCCAGGTGAAGCCAGCGCACCCGTTACTTTTCTCGTGACCTATCAGTAATTAAGTACAGGGGCAGTACCGCGATGACCAAAATAACGAACAATCATGTCCTGGGAAGTCTCCTGGTGATAGCAGGACTCATGAGCGTAAGCTGGTCTGCCCCATGTCTGTCTGAAGAGACAGGCATGGACATTACGCTCAGTGCCAATATCATTGAAACCACCTGTCAGGTGTCGATTCCCGAGGATGGACAAGTCCATCTGCCAACGGTGGGCAAAAGCTGGTTTTACAACACAGATGGAAGTTCACGTCTGCAGCCAACAGATGCGGATTCCGGCACGGCATTCACGGTAAAAATTGACAGCTGTCTGGGTGCCGGAACCAGTGTGAATACCCTTAACTTCAGCTTTCAACCTCAGAGCAAGCAGTTTCCTGCCGGAAGCCGGCAGGTATTCATCAACGAAACCAGCCCTGCCGAAGGCGGCGCTGGCAACACCGGTATTGTTATCTTTTCAAAAGAGCTCAATACCAACGTGCTGAATTCTGATGGCAGTTCCAGCGTCGCGCTAACTGCCAAATCAGAGTGGGCAACAGAATATGATTTCTATGCCCGTTTGCAAAATACCGGTCCGGTAACCGCAGGGACAGTGGCCAGCCGAGTCGTCGTGAATGCGACATATAATTAAATGGAACAGGCAAAGTTATCTATATGAAATTAAATGGATTTTCAGCAAAAGCAATCCTGATAAAAATCGCTGTTATAGCCTTGCTGTTGGTACAGGGCTATGCGAGGGCCGAATGTCACTTTGGCGCGCGTGGCGAGGGAGGCTCATCCACTATCGTGAATACAATAGCCGGTTCACCAGTCTACTTTAGTCCTGTACCCCAGGGACAATTCCCCAGTGGTGGGTATGAAATAGGCGGCCCTTACAATGCCAGCCTCACCCCTGCACTATGGTCTGACTGTGACAGTGGTAATGATGGCGATCAGATGTCTAACATCGTCTATGATGCCATTGGTGGTGTAGACGGTGATATGTGGCCAACCAATGTTACGGGTATTTACTACGCGGTCAGGATCTACTCTGATAATAACCCGGGTTCCTATTTTCAGGCCACAATGAATGGCCAATGGCAAGATTTGCCCGTGCACGCTGGCGCGGCAAGTCACGACTGGAAAGCACAAATTAAGCTGATTCAAACCAGCGAGTATCTCGGTAACCCTACGGGCATAACCATGATTACACCTAAGGAAGCGAAAAGAATCGGCGGCATGTCAATTGGTGGCCATACAGACTCGGATAACCAACCCTGGTGGTTTGATGTCACTCCCGCAACGTTCAGTATCCCTATTGCCGCGTCAACGTGCCAAACGGCCGTCGTTAACAACGGTACAAATAATGTCGATTTCGGTGAAATCATGTTTTCAACAATGAGAGACGGGTACTACCCATCTCAGACTTTTAATTTACAGCTCAGGGGCTGTAATAATGTAGTCGCAATAAATTATCGGGTTTCATCTTCCAAAGTCACAGGTACTACCCCTGGACAGATCTTGATAAATACATTGTCAGGTCCAGATGTCGCTGCCGGGATTGGCGTATCTATTGCTCAGAAATTTTCTGCAAACCCAAGCGGTCATGGCGAACCCTTTATCAATGACCCAAACTATATTTACGTGCCGTTACCCGAAGTCGGCTCTAGTGCCAGTAACGATCTTCCTTTCCAGGCATCGTTAAGAAAAGACGGAGCAGAGCTTAGACCTGGTAACTTTGTTGCCCTCGCTACCTTTACGATTAATTATCTGTAAACTACCCCTGCGGCTGATTGCTGATCAGCCGCGACATCGTCTCCAGCGAATCCGTTCTTAAGATATACAGGCGCTTCAGTAAGAACGGATTATCCCCCGGCTTGACCTTCCCGCGTACCGTCGTCACCGCCAGATGAAACCCGGCGTCATTCGCGGCTTTAATCGCCTTATCGTCGTAGCCGCCGAACGGATACGAGAGGTAAAGCACGTGCGGGTTAAACTGCGCCAGGTCCCTGCGCGAGCGCTTAAAATCAAACAAAATATTGTGATAGCTGCGGCTCAGTAAAATGGGCTGATGGTTGTCGTCGACGCGGTGCAGGAAGTGCGTGTGGGACTGATAGTCGAACACGTCATGCATCTGCTCCAGCTCCGACACGCTCATAAACTGCAGGGATTTCGGCGCCCATTTTTGCGGATGGCGCTTGATGCGCGACGAGATAATAAACTCCGTCGCCTTAAAGCCATACGCTTTGAGGATCGGGTAAGCATAGCGGTTAACGGACTTCAGGCCGTCGTCGAAGGTAATCACCACCGATTTCGCCGGCAGATTCATTTTGTTACGCACATACCCTTCCAGCTGGTACATCGTCAGTGTGGTGTAGCCCTGATCGCGCAGCCAGGTCATCTGGTTGCTGAAGGCCCGCACGCTGGTGGTCGTGGAGGTATGGCGGAAACGGGTGTTCTCCTCGTCGCGCAAAATATGGTGATAGGTAATGACCGGAATACCATTATCTTCCTGCGCGTCCAGGCTGCTGATCCACGCCAGGCGGTTGCCGATGCGGATCTGGAACCAGGTCTGATTTAGTCGATCTTTAAGCTTGTTCAGGATCGGATAGCGCAGATTGCTGCTCAGGGTGCCGAAGGGTGCGCTACCGTTGTTCGGGGCGTTATAAACGGGTGTGTCTTTCCACGTTATCAGGTTTTGATTGCTCAGCGGTTTATTCAGATCTCCCAGCCCATCCTCGACGCGCTGTTTACCCTGCACCGGCTCCAGGTGTCCCTTGTCGATAAATCCCGTGCCAAATCCGAAGCGAAATTCATAGTAGTCCGCCGCCGCAGGCACCACCGCAAGGATCTGCCCTGCCCGCACGTTGCCGACGTTAATAACGCTGTTGCCGACCTGCGCCCAAATCGCCGCATCTTCGGTGGTTTGCATATATTGAGCAGGCAGTCTTTGCTGACTTAATAAACTGGCAGAAGAAGTGCCGGACACGAACATCAACAACAGAAAAACAATACGCGTGAACATGAGGGGTCTTATTCGAAGCGGAAATACTTATGCCATTGTAGCAAAAGCGACATCAATACCAACGTTTAATTCTTATACAGATCATGGAGCAGGACGAAAGGAGGATTTTTTTGCTGCTGATGCCACAAGCTGCTGACGTCCGGCGCACCCTGCTCGACGATAGCGTTCCGGAACCCGGCGCTGGTTAACGTTTCACGCTGCGGATACATCGCTTCAAGTAATGGAAGGCTGATGCCCGAGATCACCTCACAGCAATCATGCTTATGGCTCAGCAAAGCGGCTGCGCGGTAAGGCGCCGCGCCCGATTTATCGGTCAAAAAAATGACGCCATCACCGGTGTCCGTTTCATGCAGGGCATCGCACATCATGCGGCTCAGCATATTGGTGCTCAACCCGCGCCAGTAATTTACCGCCCGGCATTGCGCCAGCGGGCCAAATCTGGCTTCAAGCTTGTCCAGCATGTCCTGCGCCCGTTCATCGTGGCAGGTGATAACCCATCCCAGCATAACTCTCTCCTTAGCAGGCAAGTAGTTTAGCTGAGTGAAGGTTAGCTTTCGGTGATAACTGTCAAAGAAAGTGCCCGGCAAACAGAATGTCGCCGGGCAAAAGATTAGCTGCGCAGACCGCGCCCGCGCTGGATCAGATACCAGCACAGCAGGTAGAAGGCGATGATGAACACCACCAGCACCGCCACCGTGGTAAACAGCGGCACGTCAGTGATACCGAGGAAGCCAAAACGGAAGCCGCTGATCATGTAGACAATCGGATTCAGGTGCGACAGCGCCTGCCAGAACGGTGGCAGCAGCGTCAGGGAGTAGAACACCCCGCCAAGATAGGTCAGCGGCGTCAGCACGAAGGTCGGGATCAGGCTGATGTCGTCAAACGTTTTGGCGAACACGGCGTTCAGCAGACCGGCCAGCGAGAACAGGATCGCCGTCAGGAGCAGCGTCAGCGCGACGAACAGCCAGGAGTGCACCTGGAACGGCACGAAGAACAGCGAAATCGCCGTGACCAGGATCCCCACGCACAGCCCGCGCGCCACGCCGCCGCCGACATAGCCGGCGATAATGACGTGCGTCGGTACCGGCGCCACCAGCAGCTCTTCGATGTTGCGCTGGAACTTGGCGCTGAAGAATGACGACGCCACGTTGGCATAGGCGTTGGTGATCACCGCCATCATAATCAGACCCGGCACAATAAACTGCATATAGGTAAAGCCGTGCATCTCACCAATCCGGGAACCAATCAGGTTACCGAAGATGATGAAATAGAGCGTCATCGTGATGACCGGCGGCACCAGGGTTTGCACCCAGATGCGCATGAAGCGGTTAATCTCTTTCGCCCAGATGCTTTTCAGCGCGACCCAGTAAAGATGCGTCATGCCTTGTCTCCTTGTTTATCCTGCACCAGAGAGACAAACAGCTCTTCCAGTCGGTTCGCTTTGTTACGCATGCTTAAGACCTGAATCCCCTGCGCGCTCAGCTGTGAGAACACGCTGTTGATGCCCTGCTCGCGCAGCACTTCCACTTCCAGCGTCGAGGTATCGACAAGACGATACTGATACCCTTCCAGCTTCGGCAGTGGACTTTTTGCCGCCAGATCGAGAATGAAGGTTTCTGATTTCAGCTTGGAGAGCAGGTTTTTCATCGAGGTGTTTTCCACCAGCTCGCCGTGCTGAATGATGCCGATGTTGCGGCACAGCATTTCAGCCTCTTCAAGGTAGTGGGTGGTCAGAATAATGGTGGTTCCCTTGTCGTTGAGATCTTTCAGGAAGCCCCACATGGAACGACGCAGTTCAATATCGACACCCGCCGTCGGCTCATCAAGGATCAGCAGCTTTGGCTCGTGCATCAGCGCGCGGGCAATCATCAGGCGGCGCTTCATCCCGCCGGACAACATCCGCGCGCGTTCGTTACGCTTTTCCCACAGATCGAGCTGCTTAAGGTACTTTTCGCTCCGCTCCAGGGCCTCTTTACGCTCGACGCCGTAATAACCCGCCTGGTTAACGACGATCTGCTGCACCGTCTCAAACGGGTTGAAGTTGAACTCCTGCGGCACCAGACCCAGCTGGCGCTTGGCGTTCACCACATCTTTTTGCAGGTCGTAACCAAAGACGCTCACCCGGCCGGATGTTTTATTGACCAGCGAGCTGATAATCCCAATGGTGGTCGATTTCCCCGCCCCGTTCGGCCCCAGAAGCGCATAAAAATCACCGGCCTCTACTTTTAGATCTATTCCGCGCAGCGCCTGAACGCCGCCCGGATAGGTTTTTTTAAGCTGCTCAAGCTCCAGTGCAATTGCCATGAAATTAACTTACCTTCCGTTCTGACACACGTTGTGTGGTTTCATTAAAAGTCGGGTTACCCTATAGTAGCGCAACGCAATTACTCGGTTACAGGTCGCTAACCTCCATGAACAACATAGATACACTCATCAGCAACAATGCACTATGGTCAAAAATGCTGGTGGAGGAAGACCCCGGATTTTTTGGAAAACTCGCGCAGGCGCAAAACCCACGCTTTCTCTGGATTGGATGCTCCGACAGCCGCGTACCGGCGGAGCGCCTGACCGGCCTCGAGCCCGGCGAACTGTTTGTTCACCGCAACGTTGCCAACCTGGTGATTCACACCGATCTCAACTGTCTTTCTGTTGTTCAGTATGCCGTAGACGTTCTGCAAGTCGAGCACATCATCATTTGCGGCCACTACGGCTGCGGCGGCGTGCAGGCGGCGGTTGAAAACACGGAACTGGGGCTCATTGATAACTGGCTGCTGCACATCCGCGATATCTGGTTCAAACATAGCTCACTGCTGGGCGAAATGCCGCAGGAGCGTCGCATGGATACCCTGTGCGAACTCAACGTGATGGAGCAGGTATATAACCTGGGCCACTCAACGATCATGCAATCGGCGTGGAAACGCGGGCAGAAGGTCTCGATCCACGGCTGGGCGTACGGCATTCACGACGGTCTGCTGCGCAATCTGGAAGTGACCGCCACCAACCGGGAAACGCTGGAGCAGCGTTACCGTTCGGGAATTGCCAACCTTCAGCTTAAGCATGTGAACCATAAATAAAGCCGGGGATTTTCTCCCTCTCCCTGTGGGAGAGGGCCGGGGTGAGGGCATCAGCCCGCAATTACTCGTCCAGCAATACCACTTTTCCAACATACGGCAGATGGCGATAACGCTGCGCGTAGTCAATGCCGTAACCGACGACGAACTCGTCCGGGATAGAAAAACCGACAAACTCTACCGGCACCTGCACTTCACGGCGGTCAGGCTTATCCAGCAGGGTGCAAATCGCCAGCGATTTTGGCTCACGCAGGCTCAGGATCTCGCGCACTTTTGACAGCGTGTTGCCGGAGTCGATGATGTCCTCAACGATCAACACATCTTTACCACGAATATCTTCATCCAGATCTTTCAGGATTTTCACATCACGGGTGGTGGACATGCCGCTGCCGTAGCTGGAGGCGGTCATAAAATCCACCTCATGGGGCACATGCACTTCACGGCACAGGTCCGCCATGAACATGAAAGAGCCGCGCAACAGACCGACCAGCACCATTTCACTGCCGCTGTCCTTGTAATGTTCGGTGATTTGACGACCCAGTTCGGCGATACGCGCTTTGATCTCGGCTTCCGGGATCATCACTTCAACAGTATGTTTCATATTACTAACCAAATGATTTTGATGAAAATCTCTCAATACGGATGAGTTAATATCCAGCACTGATACGCAAGCCAGCCATTATATCAGCAAATGGATAACCCTGGCGTATGAGTTATAAAAAGCAAATATTGTGATTCCGATCACACTTGTTAATACCTATAATTAGTTGCTAGCAAATTATTAACAAAAACTGACGAGTACACTTTCTATGGCTGAAACAAACTCTAAACAGCCGCGTCTACTGGTGACATTAACAGCGGCGTTCGCGGCCTTCTGCGCGCTGTATCTGTTAATCGGTGGCGTCTGGCTGGTCGCGATCGGCGGCTCCTGGTACTACCCGATTGCGGGCCTGGTTATGCTTGGCGTAACCGTCCTGCTCTGGCGTAGAAAACAATCTGCACTGTGGCTGTATGCCGCACTCCTTCTTGCCACCATGATCTGGGGCGTCTGGGAAGTCGGCTTTGACTTCTGGGCGCTGACGCCGCGCAGCGACATCCTGGTCTTCTTCGGTATCTGGCTGATCCTGCCGTTCGTCTGGCGTCGCCTGATTGTGCCTTCCAGCGGTGCTGTGGCGGGCCTGGTTGTTGCCCTGCTGATTACCGGCGGCATCCTGACATGGGCCGGCTTTAACGACCCGCAGGAGATCAACGGTACGCTGAACGCAGAATCGACGCCTGCGGCGGCTATCTCGCAGGTAGCGGACGGCGACTGGCCTGCCTATGGTCGTAATCAGGAAGGTCAACGCTACTCTCCGCTGAAGCAGATCAACGCGGACAACGTTAAGAACCTGAAAGAAGCCTGGGTATTCCGTACCGGCGACCTGAAGATGCCGAACGATCCGGGCGAGCTGACCAACGAAGTGACGCCAATTAAAGTCGGCGATATGCTTTATCTGTGTACGGCGCACCAGCGTCTGTTCGCGCTCGACGCGGCCACTGGTAAAGAGAAATGGCACTTCGATCCGCAGCTGAACTCCAACCCGTCCTTCCAGCACGTCACCTGCCGTGGCGTCTCATACCACGAAGCGCGCGCCGATAACGCGAGCCCGGAAGTGGTTGCCGACTGTCCTCGCCGCATCATGCTGCCGGTGAACGATGGCCGTCTGTTCGCCATCAATGCCGAAACGGGCAAGCTGTGCGAAACCTTTGCCAACAAAGGTATCCTGAATCTGCAGACCAACATGCCGGACACCACGCCGGGTCTGTATGAGCCAACCTCGCCGCCGATCATCACCGATAAAACCATCGTGATTGCCGGTTCGGTAACGGATAACTTCTCCACGCGCGAAACCTCCGGCGTTATCCGCGGTTTCGACGTGAATACCGGTAAACTGCTGTGGGCCTTCGACCCGGGCGCGAAAGATCCGAATGCGATCCCGTCGGACGAGCACACCTTTACCTTTAACTCGCCAAACTCCTGGGCCCCGGCTGCGTATGACGCGAAGCTGGACCTGGTCTACCTGCCGATGGGCGTTACTACGCCAGATATCTGGGGCGGTAACCGCACGCCGGAGCAGGAACGTTATGCCAGCGCTATCGTGGCGCTGAACGCGACCACCGGTAAGCTGGCGTGGAGCTATCAGACCGTACACCACGATCTGTGGGATATGGATATGCCGTCCCAGCCGACGCTGGCGGACATTACCGTTGACGGCAAAACCGTTCCGGTGATTTACGCCCCGGCCAAGACCGGCAACATCTTCGTTCTGGATCGCAGCAACGGCAAGCTGGTTGTGCCGGCACCGGAAAAACCGGTTCCGCAGGGTGCGGCGAAAGGCGATTACGTCAGCAAAACCCAGCCGTTCTCCGATCTGAGCTTCCGACCGAAGAAAGACCTCAGCGGGGCAGACATGTGGGGTGCCACGATGTTTGACCAGCTGGTGTGCCGCGTGATGTTCCATCAGCTGCGCTATGAAGGCATCTTCACGCCGCCTTCTGAGCAGGGCACGCTGGTCTTCCCGGGTAACCTGGGGATGTTCGAGTGGGGTGGGATCTCCGTTGACCCGAACCGTCAGGTCGCGATTGCCAACCCAATGGCGCTGCCGTTCGTTTCCCGTCTGATCCCACGCGGTCCGGGCAACCCAATGGAGCAGCCGAAAGACGCGAAAGGCAGCGGTACCGAAGCCGGTATTCAGCCGCAGTATGGCGTACCGTTCGGCGTAACGCTGAACCCGTTCCTGTCACCGTTTGGCCTGCCGTGTAAACAGCCTGCCTGGGGTTACATCTCCGGCCTGGATCTGAAAACCAACCAGATCGTGTGGAAAAAACGTATTGGTACCCCGCAGGACAGCATGCCGTTCCCGATGCCGGTTCCGGTGCCGTTTAATATGGGTATGCCGATGCTGGGTGGCCCAATTTCCACCGCCGGTAACGTGCTGTTCATCGCGGCAACCGCAGATAACTACCTGCGCGCGTACAACATGACCAACGGTGAAAAACTGTGGCAAGGCCGTCTGCCGGCAGGTGGACAGGCTACCCCGATGACCTATGAAGTGAATGGCAAGCAGTACGTTGTCATCTCCGCGGGCGGTCACGGTTCGTTTGGCACGAAGATGGGCGACTATATTGTCGCGTATGCGTTGCCTGACGAAAACAAGTAACTGAAAAGCCCGGTGGCGCTTACGCCTACCGGGCATACGGGTACGCTATGTAAGCCGGGTAAGGCGAAGCCGCCACCCGGCTTTTTTATACGGTAAAGCCCAGCATCATCCCCGTATCTTCATGCTCCAGCAGATGGCAGTGCGCCATATAGGCAAACTCCTTCGGCGCGTCGTGGTCAAACTTCACCAGCACCTCGCTGACGCCGCCTTCCACTCTCACCGTATCTTTCCAGCCCGCGCGATGCGCGTCCGGCGCTTTGCCGTTCTCAGAAAGAATGCGGAACTGCGTGCCGTGAATATGGAACGGATGCAGCATCATGTCCCCTTCACCTGAAATCACCCAGCGCTCAAACTGCCCTTTTGTCGCAGCAAACATCGGCGTGTTCATGTCGAACGCTTTGCCGTTAATCATATTGGCGTTGTGGAAATCAAAGCCATGGTCGCCGTGATCCATGTTCCCCATGCCGCCCATTTTGCCGTGGTCCATATTCATATGACCCATCATCTGCCCGTGATGCATCCCCGCCATCGCCTTATCGCCATATTTCGCCATCAGCGCCTGCATGCCCATCATATCGAGCATCGGGTTCATGGAGAGCTGCAGCTTACGCTGCGTAAGCCCATCAAGCGACGGAAGTGCCGGCAGAGTGGTTAACGTATCAGGCAGCGTGCCGGAAGCGGTCACCAGTAACGGCTGAATACGCAGCACCGGATGCGGCTTGTCAAACGGTGCGACCGCCATCCCCATCTGGCTAACCGGCAGGGTCACAAGATCAAACGCCTTGCCGTCGCTGATGTCCACCAGCACCTCGAAGCGCTCGCCCATCAGCATCGGCAGTTCGCTTACTTTTGCCGGCTCCGGCAGCAGGCCGCCGTCGCTTGCCACTACGTACAGCGGACGCTTATCGCTGGTGGCGAAGTTGAGTGAACGCGCGTTACAGCCGTTCAGCAGACGCAGGCGCAGCCAGCCTTTCGGCGCGGCATGCTGAGGATAAATGGCGCCGTTGGTCAACAGCGTGTCGCCAAACCAGCCTACCGCCGCGCTCATCACGTCCAGCTGGTAGTCAATTTGCCCGTCCGCGGTGAATTTCTTGTCCTGAACAATCACCGGCACGTCGTCGATGCCCCACTGTTTCGGCAGGCGCAGCAGGCGGCTTTCGTCGTCTTCAATCAGCACCAGCCCCGCCAGCCCCATCGCCACCTGATGGCCCGTTTTGCCATGCTGATGCGGATGGAACCAGCAGGTTGCCGCGCGCTGGTCGGGCGTAAAGGTGACGCTGCGCGTGCCGCCCGCTTTGATGACGCCCTGCGGCCCGCCGTCTACCTCGCCCGGCACTTCCAGCCCGTGCCAGTGCAGCGTCGTCTCTTCGGCAAGCGTGTTGTGGATATCCACCGTCACCGCTTTCCCTTTGCGCAGCTGTAGCGCCGGGCCGAGCAGATTGCCGTTATAGCCCCAGGTCGTCGCGTTGTGCGCACCGAACAGCGTGTTGCCGGACTGAACAACAAGCTTGATACGGCTACGGGCATCCGCGGTCAGCAAGTCAGGGATAGGTAAGGCAGGCCTGTCAGCCGCGAAAACCGCGCGGCTCCAGAGAGGCAATGCGCTGGCAGCACCCAGCGCCACGGAATATTTTAAAAAATCACGACGTTGCATGTTCATTTCCTTATTTCCAGCAGGCGATCTTTTGAGCATAAACCCTCCCCTTACCGGAAGGTCAAGTCAAGCGGCAATAATAAAGATCGTCGCACTGGCATCAAGTATGCTAACGTTAATTTTCCGTGAAGAAGTGGTAGAAGCAATGAAGACGTTTTTCAGGACAATTTTGTTCGGTAGCCTGATGGCAATGTGTGCGAACAGCTATGCGCTAAGTGAAAATGAAGCGGAAGATATGGCCGATTTAACGGCGGTTTTTGTATTCCTGAAAAATGATTGTGGCTACCAGAATTTACCCAACGGGCAAATTCGCCGCGCGCTGGTCTTTTTTGCCCAGCAGAACCAGTGGGATCTCAGCAACTACGACAGCTTCGACATGAAGGCGCTCGGTGAAGATAGCTACCGCGACCTAAGCGGTATTGGTATTCCCACTGCCAAAAAATGCAAAGCGCTGGCTCGCGACTCACTCAGCCTGCTCGCCTACGTCAAATAACCTTCCCGAAGCCCCCTGTTGAACCTCTGACCGTGCAACCGCGGTTAGAGTTAGCTATCATGTTTCGCTCATTTTTGTGAGCGTAACGGATGTTTACACAGGAGGAGTTCGCTATGGCCGACCACACGTTGTGGCATGAAACCTTGCATGATCAGTTTGGTCAGTACTTTGCCGTTGATAACGTGCTCTATCATGAGAAAACCGATCACCAGGATCTGATCATCTTCGAGAATGCTGCCTTTGGCCGCGTGATGGCGCTGGACGGCGTCGTGCAAACTACCGAGCGAGATGAGTTTATCTATCATGAGATGATGACCCACGTCCCGCTGCTGGCGCACGGTCACGCGAAGCATGTCCTGATTATCGGCGGTGGCGACGGCGCAATGCTGCGTGAAGTGTCCCGCCATCGTTCCATTGAAACCATCACCATGGTGGAAATCGATGCGGGCGTCGTCTCTTTCTGCCGCCAGTACCTGCCCAACCACAATGCCGGCAGCTATGACGATCCGCGCTTTAGCCTGGTGATTGACGACGGCGTTAACTTCGTTAACCAGACCTCGCAGACCTTTGACGTGATCATCTCCGACTGCACCGACCCTATCGGCCCCGGCGCGTCGCTGTTTACCTCCTCCTTCTACGAGGGCTGCAAGCGCTGCCTGAACCCGGGCGGGATCTTCGTCGCCCAAAATGGCGTATGCTTCCTGCAGCAGGATGAAGCGCTGGATAGCCATCGTAAGCTCAGCACCTATTTCGATGATGTCAGCTTCTATCAGGCCGCTATTCCGACGTACTACGGCGGGATCATGACCTTTGCCTGGGCGACGGATAACGATGTATTACGTCATCTTTCCACCGAAATTATTCAGGCCCGCTTCCATCAGGCCGGTCTTCAGTGCCGATACTACAATCCGGCTATTCATACCGCAGCGTTTGCTCTGCCGCAGTACCTGCAAGACGCATTATCCACTAAGGGGGTGAGCTAATTGAAAAAGCTTAAACTGCATGGCTTTAACAACCTGACGAAAAGCCTGAGTTTTTGTATTTACGATATCTGCTATGCCAAAACAGCGGAAGAACGCGATGGTTACATCGCCTATATCGACGAACTCTACAACGCCAACCGTCTGACCGAGATCCTGTCAGAAACCTGTTCCATTATCGGCGCCAACATCCTGAACATCGCCCGACAGGATTATGAACCCCAGGGCGCCAGCGTGACCATCCTGGTCAGCGAAGAGCCGGTCGATCCTAAGCTTATCGACAAAACGGAACATCCGGGCCCGCTGCCGGAAGTGGTTGTTGCCCACCTGGATAAAAGCCATATCTGCGTCCATACCTACCCGGAGAGTCACCCGGAAGGTGGGCTGTGTACGTTCCGCGCCGATATTGAAGTGTCGACCTGCGGCGTGATTTCCCCGCTGAACGCGCTGAACTATCTCATCCATCAGCTGGAATCGGATATCGTCACGATTGATTACCGCGTGCGCGGTTTTACTCGTGATATCAACGGCATGAAGCACTTCATCGACCACGAGATCAACTCTATTCAGAACTTCATGTCCGACGACATGAAATCGCTGTATGACATGATGGACGTGAACGTGTACCAGGAAAACATCTTCCATACCAAGATGTTACTTAAGGAATTCGACCTTAAGCACTATATGTTCCACACGAAGCCGGAAGATTTGAGCGAAGAAGAGCGTAAGGCGATTACCGACCTGCTCTGGAAAGAAATGCGCGAGATCTACTACGGCCGTAATATTCCGGCCGTGTAAGTGTTGCCCGGAGCAGGGACGCTTCGGAAAGTTACCGCTGTTTCATAAACTCGCGGTAGGCATGCACCACCTGAAGGAAGTCTTCTACGCCGCACATCGACAGGCTCTCTTCATCATAGTAGCTCATCCCCTCCTCCATCTCGTCACCTGAAAACTCGAGCTGGTTGGCGCGCACCATGACCTCTTCACCGTCCATCCACAGCGTGTATTCATGACCGGCGCGCTGCCAGGAGCGTTCACTGCCTTTCACCGTATTTGCCGCCTGTTCAACCTCATCAAGAAGTGCGAGATTTTCTTTCACCTCTTCGTTAAACCAGTGTCCAACGGCTTCGTGGCCCATCGACATACGCACTTTCACCACTCCGGTGATGTCGCGCAGAAATTCGTAATCCATAGTGTTTTCCTCTGCAAAGCCATTAAGGTAATTATCGCAGCAGCGAGGAAGAAAAAAAGCGTGAGAGGTGGGAGGAATGAAAATAAAAAGGTGAGAGCAAGACCCTGCGGCCTGATGCCCTCACCCCGTCCCTCTCCCACGGGAGAGGGTGCAAACACTAAAAACCGTCTCGTGGAGACGGTTTTGCTGTTTATACCGCCGTCTGGAAGATAACCCCGTCAGCCTTCTCGGTGTACTGAGAGAGCTGGTCGAAGTTCAGATAGCGATAGGTATCCACCGCGGTCTTATCCACCTGAGCCACAAAGGTCTGGTACTCTTCCGGGGTTGGCAGTTTGCCAATCAGCGCCGCAACCGCCGCCAGCTCCGCAGAGGCCAGGAAGACGTTCGCACCGGTACCTAAACGGTTCGGGAAGTTACGGGTAGAGGTGGAAACCACCGTCGCACCGTCGGCTACGCGCGCCTGGTTGCCCATGCACAGGGAGCAGCCAGGAATTTCGATACGCGCACCGCTCTTACCAAACACGCTGTAGTAGCCCTCTTCGGTCAGCTGAGCCGCATCCATACGGGTTGGCGGCGCCACCCACAGACGGGTTGGCAGCTGGCCTTTGTGGGTATCCAGAAGCTTACCGGCCGCACGGAAGTGACCGATGTTGGTCATGCAGGATCCGATGAACACTTCGTCGATCTTCTCGCCCTGAACTTCGGACAGCGGACGCGCGTCGTCCGGATCGTTCGGTGCACACAGGATTGGCTCTTTGATATCCGCCAGATCGATGTCGATCACCGCCGCGTACTCTGCGTCAGCATCAGCTTCCAGCAGCTGCGGATCGGCCAGCCATTTCTCCATGCCCTGGATACGACGCTCCAGCGTACGACGGTCGCCGTAGCCTTCTGCAATCATCCACTTCAGCAGCACGATGTTAGAGTTAAGATACTCAATAATCGGCTCTTTGTTCAGCTTGATGGTACAGCCCGCAGCTGAACGCTCAGCGGAGGCATCGGTCAGCTCGAACGCCTGCTCAACCTTCAGATCCGGCAGACCTTCGATTTCCAGGATACGGCCAGAGAAGATGTTTTTCTTCCCTTTCTTCTCAACGGTCAGCAGACCCTGTTTAATCGCATACAGCGGGATCGCGTGAACCAGGTCGCGCAGGGTGATACCCGGCTGCATTTTACCTTTGAAGCGCACCAGCACCGATTCCGGCATATCCAGCGGCATCACGCCCGTCGCCGCAGCAAACGCCACCAGACCGGAGCCCGCCGGGAAAGAGATACCGATTGGGAAACGGGTATGGGAGTCACCGCCGGTACCCACGGTATCCGGCAGCAGCATGCGGTTCAGCCAGGAGTGAATTACGCCGTCGCCCGGACGCAGGGAAACGCCGCCGCGGTTCATGATGAAGTCTGGCAGCGTGTGGTGCGTGGTCACGTCAACCGGCTTCGGATACGCCGCCGTGTGGCAGAAGGACTGCATCACCAGGTCAGAAGAGAAGCCCAGGCACGCCAGGTCCTTCAGTTCGTCACGGGTCATTGGGCCAGTGGTGTCCTGAGAGCCTACGGAGGTCATCTTCGGCTCACAGTATGCGCCAGGACGAACACCGGCGACGCCGCAGGCGCGACCGACCATTTTCTGCGCCAGAGAGTAACCGCGATTGCTTTCCGCCACGTCTTTCGCGTGACGGAATACGTCACTGTGCGGCAGACCCAGCGCTTCACGCGCTTTGGTGGTCAGGCCACGGCCGATGATCAGCGGAATACGGCCACCGGCACGCACTTCGTCGATCAGCACGTCGGTTTTCAGCTCAAAGCTCGCCAACAGCTCGTTAGTTTCGTGGTTACGCACTTCACCTTTGTACGGGTAAACGTCAATCACGTCGCCCATATTCAGGTTAGAAACATCCACTTCGATCGGCAGGGCGCCCGCATCTTCCATGGTGTTGAAGAAGATCGGTGCAATTTTACCGCCGAGGCACAGGCCGCCACCGCGCTTGTTTGGCACATGAGGGATGTCATCACCCATGAACCACAGCACGGAGTTGGTGGCGGACTTACGGGAAGAACCGGTACCTACAACGTCACCCACATAGGCCAGCGGGAACCCTTTTTTCTGCAGGGCTTCGATCTGTTTGATCGGGCCAACGCTGCCAGGCTGATCCGGCTCAATGCCTTCACGGGCGTTTTTCAGCATTGCCAGGGCGTGCAGAGGAATATCCGGGCGAGACCACGCGTCCGGTGCCGGAGAGAGGTCATCGGTGTTGGTTTCACCGGTCACTTTGAAGACGGTAACGGTGATTTTTTCAGCCAGCGCAGGACGGTTCAGGAACCATTCGGCATCCGCCCAGGACTGCATCACCTGCTTCGCATAGACGTTGCCTGCTTTGGCTTTTTCTTCTACATCGTAGAAGTTATCGAACATCAGCAGCGTGGAAGAGAGCGCTTTAGCGGCAATCGGTGCCAGCTTGTCGTTATCCAGCGCGTCAATCAGCGGATGAATGTTGTAACCACCCTGCATGGTGCCGAGCAGTTCAATGGCTTTTTCAGGAGTAACCAGTGGGGAGGTGGCTTCGCCTTTGGCGATAGCAGCAAGGAATCCGGCTTTTACGTAGGCAGCTTCATCTACGCCAGGCGGTACGCGGTTGATCAGCAGATCTAACAGGAATTCTTCTTCGCCCTTAGGCGGGTTCTTCAGCAGCTCGACGAGCGCGGCCATTTGGGTTGCATCTAAAGGTTTGGGTACAATTCCCTCGGCGGCACGTTCTGCTACGTGCTTACGGTATTCTTCTAGCACGACGGTTCTCCTCGCTCTCATTGTCATATGCGGCGGGCGTTCTCTTCACGCTCCTGTGAGACAGCAGTTTGTAGGGTAAATGCCCGATACCGCGTCGGGCAGCATAGCAGGATTTCTGCACAGTGTTAATCCGTTTACAAAAAAGCAACATTAAAAAATTTGCTGAATCGTTAAGCATGGTGTAGCGGGGAGACAAGACGAATTTTGGGTACAAAAAAACCGCCTGATAGCGGTTTATTTGTTGCCTTGCGATGGTAGCACACCGTGTTGGCAGATTTGCGGCAACCCCAACGCAATGAATTTTGCATCACGCCCCGCTGGCTTGCAAGCCATTATGTCAATTTTGCGTAGCGCCTTCCTGTTTCGAATGAAAATTCGTTTCACTTCATTTTTCGCCTTCAGAATGACTACTGAGTCGATTACTCTTCCTCTCGGCCTGCTTCGCTGGTGTAGCAACCAGTCACCGGGCCCGGGAGCAGTTCCGTAACCTACGCGGCAATCCCAACTTGCCTGGTTCTGCCTTTCCCGGTGAAGAATGAACCCGCGTAGCCTTTACAGGAACGCACGCAATGGAGATGCGAATCACTGCGCTGATCGTTGTGACCGGTTTACTGCTAACCGCGCTGCACGGTGGCTGGAACATATCCGACATCACGGTGCTGTTTGTCGTCAACCTCGGCAACTAGCTGCTGGCCGCTCGTAAGAGCGGCCTTCTGAATTCCCTTCGGTTTTTCCCGCATCGCATATAATTGTGTAATAAATGCTCACAATCTTTATCCGGACGTACCGGACGCTTCCCAATAAAAGTCAAAACAGTAAAAGACGGGTGAATAATACTCACGCCAACCGTAACGCCTCACGGCACAGCGCTTGTCTCGTTGGAGTCATTTTATGAAGTTGCCCTTTAAGCCACATCTGCTCGTCCTTCTGTGCAGTGCCGGGCTGCTTGCCGCCTCAGGCGTCATGTTTGTCAAAAGTCGTGCAACGGAACCCGTTGCGCCGGCCCCCGTCGCACAACAACCAGCGGCACCGGTAGCAGCAACGCCCGCCCCTGTCGCCGCACCAACCTATACTGCCGCGCAAATCGATCAGTGGGTTGCCCCCATCGCGCTCTACCCGGATGCCCTGCTGTCGCAAATCCTGATGGCCTCGACTTACCCGGCCAACGTGATCCAGGCGGCGCAGTGGTCAAAAGACAACCCTAAAATGGAAGGGGACGCCGCCATTCAGGCCGTTGCCAGCCAGCCCTGGGATCCCAGCGTAAAATCGCTGGTCGCGTTTCCTCAGCTCATGTCCCTGATGGGTGAAAACCCGCCGTGGGTACAAAATCTGGGCGATGCGTTTCTCGCGCAGCCGAAGGACGTAATGGATTCCGTTCAACGCCTGCGCGCGCTGGCGCAAAAGACCGGCGCTTTGCAATCCACGCCTCAGCAGACGGTCACCACCGTGACAAAACCGGCACCAGCGAAAACCAGCACCACCGAGACAACGACAACCACAGCAGCAACGCCCGCGCCGGCCCCAACGGTAATCAAAATTGAATCTGCCGATCCGCAGGTTGTTTACGTCCCCACCTATAACCCCAATACGGTTTACGGGACCTGGCCAAACACCGCCTATCCACCTACCTATCTCCCGCCTACACCCGGGGAGCAGTTTGGCAACAGCTTCGTCAACGGCTTAGGCTTCAGCCTGGGCGTCGCCACAACCTATGCCATCTTCAGCAACATCGACTGGGATGATGACGATGACTGGGATCATCACCATGATGACTGGGATAATCACGGCGGCTATAACCGCAACGGTGATAACAACATCAATATCAACGTTGAGAACTTCAATAAAATCAGCGGGCAGCGTCTGACGGACGCCAACCGTACCTGGCAGCATAACCCGGCCTATCGGGAAGGTGTGCCCTATCCGACTAACCAGCTCAACACCCGTTTCCACTCCACCAGCACGGCTACCGGGCTCAGTTCAACGCAGCAAAAACCGGTTAACCGCGATAGCCAGCGTCAGGCTGCCCTGAGCCAGATGGAGAAATCCACGGGCAAAACTTTCCCCCAAACGGCGCGTCCCGGAACGAAAGATGTGCAGCGTCAGGCCTCAAGTGAACAGCTGAAGCAGATTTCCCAGCGCAATAACTACCGTGGCTACGACACCAAACCGCAGACGACGAAGCGAACCACCACGCAGCAGCGAGAAAATCGCCAGACCACCGCGCAGAGACAAGAGAAACGGGGTTCGCAGCCGGCGCAGCAACGCGCTCTCCAGCAGCGAAACAGCCAGCCCCGGGCCAATGCGCTGAGCGGCAACGACAGCCGCTCCGCGAACTGGCAGGCGCAGCAGCAGCGCGGTGCGCAAAGCAGACAGCTTGCGGCTCGCCAGCAGCAGCCACGTCAGGCGTCTGGTGGACGCGCTGAACGCCGTGAAATTCGACATCGCTAAGGGAACCGACATGAAAAGTAAACTACTCAGTGGCATGGTGTTGTTCATGCTTTCGGCTTCGGTGATGGCGCAGCAATCCTTTAGCACCCCCGATCAGGCAACCGATGCGCTGACCAAAGCCATTAGTGAGCATAATGAGAGCGCGATGAGCAATCTGCTTGGAGAGAACTGGCGCGATTTTCTGCCCCCTGAAGGCGTTGACCCGGATGCCGTCGATCGTTTCCTTCGCGACTGGAAAGTCCGTCATAACACGGTTGTCGAAGGGGATACGGCGCATCTGGTTGTCGGTGACAACAGCTGGCAGCTTCCTATCCCGGTGATCAAAACCTCTGCCGGTTGGCAATTCGATATCAAAGAAGGGGCCGAAGAGATCCTGACCCGCGAAATCGGGCGTAACGAACTTGCCGCCATTGAAGCCTTACATGCCTATGTTGATGCGCAGCAAAGCTACTTTGCGATGAACCAGAAATTCGCGCAGAAGATTGTCAGCTCGAAAGGGAAAAAAGACGGTTTGTACTGGCCCGCCTCTCCCGGCGAAGCGCCCAGTCCGCTCGGACCGGCATTTAGCCCAAAAGAGCCGGGTACCGGTTATCACGGCTATCGTTTCCGCATCCTGCCGGATAATAACGGTTTCGCGATGGTGGCCTGGCCAGTCAGCTATGGTCAGACGGGCGTCATGAGCTTTGTGATAAATCAGGATGATAAGGTGTATCAGTCCGATCTCGGCAGCGATTCTGAGCAGAAAGCTCGGGCGTTAACCGCCTATAGTCCTGATAAAACCTGGCAGCCTGTGGCCCCCTGAACGCAGCGCATAAAAAAAGCGGCCTGAGGCCGCTTTTTTCATCTGAAGAAACTTATTTCTTCTTCGCTTTCGCGTTCGGCAGGTCGGTGATGCTACCTTCAAACACTTCTGCCGCCAGGCCCACGGACTCGTGCAGAGTCGGGTGAGCGTGGATGGTCAGCGCGATGTCTTCAGCGTCACAGCCCATTTCGATAGCCAGACCGATTTCACCCAGCAGCTCGCCGCCGTTGGTACCGACAATCGCACCACCGATTACACGGTGAGTCTCTTTGTCGAAGATCAGTTTGGTCATACCGTCTGCGCAGTCGGACGCGATAGCACGGCCAGAAGCAGCCCACGGGAAGGTGGCGGTTTCGTAGCTGATGCCTTTCTCTTTCGCTTCTTTCTCAGTCAGACCCACCCATGCCACTTCTGGCTCGGTGTACGCGATAGATGGGATGACTTTCGGATCGAAGTAGTGCTTCATGCCGGCGATAACTTCAGCGGCAACGTGACCTTCGTGAACACCTTTGTGCGCCAGCATTGGCTGACCGACGATATCGCCGATAGCAAAGATGTGCGGCACGTTGGTGCGCAGCTGTTTGTCAACGCGGATGAAGCCACGGTCGTCCACTTCCACGCCAGCTTTGCCCGCGTCGAGGTTTTTACCGTTCGGCACACGGCCGATAGCCACCAGCACGGCGTCGTAACGCTGTGGTTCGGATGGGGCTTTTTTGCCTTCCATGGAAACGTAAATACCGTCTTCTTTCGCTTCAACGGCAGTCACTTTGGTTTCCAGCATCAGGTTAAATTTCTTGCTGATGCGTTTGGTGAAGACCTTAACGATGTCTTTGTCGGCAGCCGGGATAACCTGGTCGAACATTTCAACCACGTCGATCTCTGAACCCAGCGCATGGTACACGGTACCCATTTCCAGACCGATGATACCGCCGCCCATAACCAGCAGACGCTTAGGAACGGTTTTCAGCTCCAGCGCATCGGTGGAATCCCACACGCGTGGATCTTCATGCGGAATGAATGGCAGTTCGATTGGGCGAGAGCCTGCCGCGATGATCGCGTTGTCGAAGTTGATCACGGTTTTGCCGTTTTCGCCTTCCACTTCCAGGGTGTTCGCACCGGTGAATTTACCCAGACCGTTTACCACTTTCACTTTACGGCCTTTGGCCATACCCGCCAGACCGCCGGTCAGCTGAGTGATAACTTTCTCTTTCCAGGTACGAATTTTGTCGATATCGGTTTTCGGCTCGCCGAAGACGATACCGTGTTCAGCCAGCGCTTTGGCTTCTTCGATAACTTTCGCTACGTGCAGCAGCGCTTTAGAAGGGATACAGCCGACGTTCAGACAAACACCGCCGAGGGTGCTGTAACGCTCTACGATGACGGTTTCCAGACCTAAATCCGCGGCGCGGAATGCTGCGGAGTAACCTGCCGGGCCTGCCCCAAGTACTACGACCTGAGTTTTGATTTCTGTGCTCATCATGACCTCTTAATTTATACCCGTCGTCCACCGGGTCGTTCTATCCGCCCGCAGTTTACAAAATTGTTAACAATTTTGAAACAACAAACGGCTCACGAATTGTCGCTTTCGCCAATAACCTCACAAACCCCATGAGATTATCAGAAAAAAGCCGGCCGACTGGCCGGCTTTTCGATTACATCACCAGGCGGCGAATGTCGCTCAGCATGTTGTTGATGATGGTGATGAAACGCGCACCATCAGCACCGTCGATTACGCGGTGGTCGAAGGACAGAGAGATTGGCATCATCAGACGCGGTACGAACTCTTTGCCATTCCACACCGGCTCCATCGCGGACTTGGACACACCGAGGATAGCCACTTCCGGCGCGTTCACAATCGGCGCGAAGTGGGTAGTACCCAGGCCGCCGATGCTGGAGATAGTGAAGCAGCCGCCCTGCATTTCGCCGGCAGTCAGCTTACCATCACGCGCTTTCTTGGAGATCACGGTCAGTTCACGGGACAGCTCGGTAATGCTCTTCTTGTTCACGTCTTTGAAGACCGGAACAACCAGACCATTTGGCGTATCAACCGCAACACCGATGTTGATGTATTTCTTCAGCGTCAGCTTCTGACCGTCTTCGGACAGGGAGCTGTTGAAGCGTGGCATCTGTTCCAGAGCCGCAGCAACCGCTTTCATGATGAAGACCACTGGGGTGAATTTCACGTCCAGTTTGCGCTTCTCGGCTTCGGCGTTCTGCTGTTTACGGAACGCTTCCAGATCGGTGATATCGGTCTTATCGAAGTGCGTAACGTGCGGGATCATCACCCAGTTACGGCTCAGGTTCGCACCAGAGATTTTCTGGATACGGCCCAGCTCCACTTCTTCGATTTCGCCGAACTTGCTGAAGTCCACTTTCGGCCATGGCAGCATGCCCGGGATACCGCCGCCAGCGGCTGCAGCTGGTGCAGCTTCGGCGCGTTTCACCGCGTCTTTCACATAGGTCTGAACGTCTTCGCGCAGGATACGACCCTTACGGCCGGTCCCTTTCACTTTCGCCAGGTTCACACCGAATTCGCGCGCCAGGCGACGAATCAGCGGGGTAGCGTGGACATAAGCGTCGTTTTCAGCGAACTCAGATTTTTCTGCTTTAGCAGCAGGGGCAGCGGCTGGTTTAGCAGCCTGAGCCGGCGCAGCAGCAGGTGCTGGAGCAGCCGCGGCAGCCGGAGCTGCGGCAGGCGCAGCGCCTTCCACTTCGAAGACCATGATCAGAGAGCCGGTAGACACTTTGTCGCCGGTGTTGATTTTGATCTCTTTAACCGTACCCGCGAACGGCGCAGGGACTTCCATAGAAGCCTTATCGCCTTCAACGGTGATCAGTGACTGTTCAGCGGCAACTTTGTCGCCCACTTTCACCATCACTTCGGTGACTTCAACTTCGTCACCGCCAATGTCCGGTACGTTAACGTCTTTCGCGCCGCCAGCAGCGGCTGGTGCTGCGGCTGGAGCCGGAGCAGCGGCCTGTGCAGGCGCGGCAGCGCCTTCTGCACCTGCCACTTCGAAGACCATAATCAGGGAGCCGGTAGACACTTTGTCACCGGTGTTGATCTTGATCTCTTTAACGGTACCGGCGAACGGCGCTGGCACTTCCATAGAGGCTTTGTCGCCTTCTACGGTGATCAGTGACTGCTCGGCCGCAACGGTGTCGCCCACTTTCACCAGGATTTCAGTGACTTCAACTTCGTCACCGCCGATGTCAGGCACGTTCACTTCTTTCGCGCTCGCGGCAGCGGCTGGAGCAGCGGCGGCCGGAGCGGCTTTCTTCTCTTCCTGCGCAGGTGCAGCTGCTGCTGCACCGTCGGCGGAATCGAAAATCATGATCAGTTTGCCAGTCTCGGTTTTATCGCCAACAGAGACTTTGATCTCTTTAACGATGCCAGCCTGAGGAGACGGGACTTCCATAGAGGCTTTGTCGCCTTCTACGGTGATCAGCGACTGTTCAGCTTCAACTTTGTCGCCAACTTTGACCAGGATCTCGGTGATTTCAACTTCATCAGCCCCGATGTCCGGTACATTGATTTCGATAGCCATTATTCTTTTACCTCTTACGCCAGACGCGGGTTAACTTTTTCTGCATCGATGTTGAATTTGGTGATTGCGTCTGCAACCACTTTCTTATCGATTTCGCCACGTTTAGCCAGTTCGCCCAGTGCTGCTACAACCACGTAAGAAGCATCAACTTCGAAGTGGTGACGCAGGTTTTCGCGGCTGTCAGAACGACCGAAGCCGTCAGTACCCAGAACGCGATAATCATCAGCTGGAACGTAAGTACGAACCTGCTCAGCGAACAGTTTCATATAGTCAGTAGACGCCACCGCTGGCGCGTCGTTCATCACCTGAGCGATGTACGGAACGCGTGGGGTTTCCATTGGGTGCAGCATGTTCCAGCGCTCACAATCCTGGCCATCACGCGCCAGCTCAGTGAAGGAGGTAACAGAGTACACATCGGAACCGACACCGTAGTCTTTCGCCAGGATCTGCGCTGCTTCACGTACGTGACGCAGGATAGAACCGGAGCCCAGCAGCTGAACTTTACCTTTGCTACCTTCAATGGTTTCGAGTTTGTAGATACCTTTACGGATACCTTCCTCGGCACCTGCTGGCATTGCCGGCATGTGGTAGTTTTCGTTCAGGGTGGTGATGTAGTAGTAAATGTTCTCCTGCGCTTCACCGTACATGCGCTGCAGACCGTCATGCATGATGACTGCCACTTCGTACGCGTAAGACGGGTCGTAAGAGATACAGTTAGGGATAGTCAGAGACTGAATGTGGCTGTGGCCATCTTCGTGCTGCAGACCTTCACCGTTCAGGGTCGTACGACCGGAAGTACCACCTACCAGGAAGCCGCGAGCCTGCTGGTCGCCTGCCTGCCAGCACAGGTCACCGATACGCTGGAACCCGAACATAGAGTAGTAAATGTAGAACGGGATCATCGGCAGGTTGTTGGTGCTGTAAGAAGTCGCAGCTGCCAGCCAGGATGCGCCTGCGCCCAGCTCGTTGATACCTTCCTGCAGGATCTGACCTTTCTCGTCTTCTTTGTAGTATGCAACCTGCTCACGGTCCTGCGGGGTGTACTGCTGGCCGTTCGGGCTGTAGATACCGATCTGACGGAACAGACCTTCCATACCGAAAGTACGCGCTTCGTCGGCGATGATTGGAACCAGACGATCTTTGATCGACTTGTTCTTCAGCATCACGTTCAGGGCACGAACGAAAGCGATAGTGGTAGAGATCTCTTTGTTCTGCTCTTCCAGCAGCTGAGAGAAGTCTTCCAGCGCTGGCAGTTCCAGCTTCTCGGTGAAGTTTGGCTGACGAGCTGGCAGGTAGCCTTTCAGCGCCTGACGACGTTCGTGCAGGTACTTGTGCTCTTCAGACCCTTCCGGGAAGGTGATGTAAGACAGGTTTTCTACCTGCTCATCGGTCACTGGAACGTTGAAACGGTCGCGGATATAACGCACGCCGTCCATGTTCATTTTCTTAACCTGGTGAGCGATGTTTTTACCTTCTGCGGTATCACCCATGCCGTAACCTTTGATGGTATGGGCCAGGATTACAGTCGCTTTACCTTTGGTTTCACGCGCTTTTTTCAGTGCAGCGTAGACTTTCTTCGGATCGTGACCACCGCGGTTCAGAGCCCAGATCTGCTCATCAGTCCAGTCTGCAACCAGGGCTGCGGTTTCAGGGTATTTGCCGAAGAAGTGCTCACGAACGTAGGCACCGTCTTTGGATTTGAAGGTCTGGTAGTCACCGTCAACGGTTTCGTTCATCAGCTGGATCAGTTTACCGCTGGTGTCTTTACGCAGCAGCTCATCCCAACGACCGCCCCACATAACTTTGATCACGTTCCAGCCAGCACCCGCGAAGATGCCTTCCAGTTCGTTGATGATCTTGCCGTTGCCGGTTACCGGACCATCCAGACGCTGCAGGTTACAGTTGATGATGAAGCACAGGTTGTCCAGCTTCTCACGGGTAGCGATGGTGATCGCACCTTTAGATTCTGGCTCATCCATTTCGCCGTCGCCCAGGAAGGCGTAAACGGTCTGCTCAGAGGTGTCTTTCAGACCACGGTGTTCCAGATACTTCAGGAATTTAGCCTGGTAGATCGCACCGATTGGGCCCAGGCCCATAGATACGGTCGGGAACTGCCAGAATTCAGGCATCAGTTTAGGGTGCGGGTAAGAAGACAGACCTTTACCGTGAACTTCCTGACGGAAGTTGTTCATCTGCTCTTCAGTCAGACGACCTTCCAGGAAGGCACGTGCATAGATGCCCGGAGAGATGTGGCCCTGGAAGTACACCAGGTCGCCGCCGTCTTTCTCGTTCGCTGCACGGAAGAAGTGGTTGAAGCACACTTCGTAAACGGTCGCAGAAGACTGGAAGGACGCCATGTGGCCACCCAGCTCCAGGTCTTTCTTGGAGGCGCGCAGAACGGTCATGATGGCGTTCCAGCGGATTGCAGAACGGATACGACGTTCCAGATCCAGATTGCCCGGGTATTCCGGTTCGTCTTCGACGGCAATCGTGTTTACGTAGTTGCTAGCCCCTGCACCTGAAGCAACCTTCACACCGCCTTTGCGGGCTTCAGAAAGCAGCTGATCAATCAGATACTGAGCGCGCTCAACACCTTCTTCACGGATGACCGATTCGATCGCCTGTAGCCAGTCGCGAGTTTCGATCGGATCCACGTCATTTTGGAGACGTTCTGACATGGGGGTATTCCTTATCTATCTAATACGTTGATTTGTCTGGAACCTGTCCCATTGTGCTCTTGGGCAAGAACACAATAAGACAGGTTCTGCGTTTAGTTGCCGCGCTCTAAAAGTACCTGGCGCTTAATCCTTTCGTTGCTGTATGCGGCGTAATGAACGTTCGCGTCGCGATTGTTCACGGCTGCGGTCCAGCAAGATTTCCTCAATGAAAGCCAGATGGCGGTGCGACGCTTCACGCGCCTGCTCCGGTTCCCCGGCCATTATCGCCTCGAATATTCGGGTGCGATGGTTGCTTACCAGTGGGAGCATCTCCCGACGGGCATACAACAATTCAAAATTCTGACGAACGTTCTGGGCCAGCATCGGCTCCATGCAGCGTAGCAGATGGAGGAGCACCACATTGTGTGCCGCTTCGGTGACGGCGATTTGATACTGGACGACGGCGCTGGACTCGGCGTCTAAATCGCCGGACTGCTGTGCCCGTTCAATGGCCTGATGCAGTTCGCGGATACGCACGCGATCTTCATCAGTGCTGCGAAGGGCGGCGTAATAGGCCGCAATCCCTTCAAGCGCGTGACGGGTCTCAAGCAGGTCAAACTGGGATTCTGGGTGGTCAGAGAGAAGTTCTACCAGCGGATCGCTGAAGCTCTGCCACAGGCTGTTTTGCACAAAGGTTCCGCCGCCCTGGCGACGAAGCAGCAAGCCCTTTGCTTCGAGACGTTGAATCGCCTCACGCAGAGAGGGACGTGAAACGTCGAACTGTTTTGCCAGCTCGCGTTCTGGTGGAAGTTTCTCACCCGGGCGCAGAGTCCCTTCGAGGATTAAAAACTCCAGCTGCTGCTCAATCACATCAGATAGTTTTGGTTGGCGAATTTTGCTGTAGGCCATATTCCCTGTCTTACGCCTTTTTGCCCGGAGTCAATTGGTCTTACCAATTTCTATTTCGTATCGCTAAAGTAACAAAGTATTCACCTTCTGTCCATATTGGTTTTGATTGAAATCAGTAAACCCTGCACATTTTAACAACCTTACAGAAATAACGTTTCAGAAATGTAACTTTGCACAAATGAGTTGATTACTCCTAAAGAGGGAGTTTTAACCATAATGAAACGAGGGTTTTTGCAATCTGAAGCGATTCAACAAGGCAAATAATGAAAATTCGCCCACTTACGGCGCATTTCTATTCTATAGGTTGGGTTAGGAACAACGAGCGAGCCGATTTACAAATGCTTTCTTTTTATTCAAGTCGTCATCATCCCTTCATAAAGCAGGTGCATTCGCAGTCGCTTACCACTATTCTTGCGCTTACGGAAGTCATCTCCGCTTTTTTCGGTCTCGTTAACCGTAAAGAAATAAATACAGAATATGGATTTTCATAATTACACACGCACAGCGTGAACATAACAACCACACACGAGGTTTCAAATGGAAGCTCAACAGCACGGCGATCAGCTAAAGCGCGGGCTTAAAAACCGCCATATTCAGCTCATCGCACTGGGCGGTGCGATAGGTACCGGCCTGTTTCTGGGCAGCGCATCCGTTATCCAGTCTGCCGGTCCGGGTATTATTTTGGGTTACGCGATTGCGGGTTTCATTGCTTTTCTGATCATGCGCCAGCTGGGCGAAATGGTCGTTGAAGAGCCGGTCGCAGGCTCCTTCAGCCACTTTGCCTATAAATACTGGGGCAGCTTTGCCGGTTTCGCCTCAGGCTGGAACTACTGGGTGCTGTACGTTCTGGTTGCCATGGCTGAGCTTACCGCCGTCGGGAAATACATTCAGTTCTGGTATCCCGAAATCCCAACCTGGGCTTCTGCTGCGGCCTTCTTCGTCATTATCAACGCCATTAACCTGACCAACGTTAAAGTGTTCGGTGAGATGGAGTTCTGGTTCGCCATCATCAAAGTCATTGCCGTGGTGGCGATGATTATCTTTGGCGGCTGGCTGCTGTTCAGCGGCAACGGCGGACCGCAGGCCACCGTGCGCAACCTCTGGGAACAGGGTGGCTTCCTGCCTCACGGCATGACCGGTCTGGTGATGATGATGGCCATCATTATGTTCTCCTTTGGCGGTCTGGAGCTGGTGGGTATAACCGCCGCTGAAGCCGACAACCCGGAGCAGAGCATTCCAAAAGCCACTAACCAGGTTATCTACCGCATTCTGATCTTCTATGTGGGCTCGCTGGCCGTGCTGCTCTCCCTGCTGCCATGGACGCGCGTCACCGCTGACACCAGCCCGTTTGTGCTGATCTTCCACGAGCTGGGCGACACCTTTGTCGCCAACGCCCTGAACATCGTGGTGCTGACCGCAGCGCTCTCCGTATACAACAGCTGCGTATACTGCAACAGCCGTATGCTGTTCGGCCTCGCCCAGCAGGGCAACGCGCCGAAGATGCTGCTTAACGTTGATAAACGCGGCGTACCGGTGAATACCATCATTGTTTCCGCCATCGTGACCGCCCTGTGCGTGCTCATTAACTACATGGCACCAGAATCGGCGTTTGGCCTGCTGATGGCGCTGGTGGTCTCTGCCCTGGTCATCAACTGGGCGATGATCAGCCTGGCACACATCAAGTTCCGCCGCGCGAAACAGCAGCAGGGCGTCACCACGCGCTTCCCTGCCCTGCTCTATCCGCTGGGTAACTGGATCTGCCTGCTGTTTATGGCGGCCGTGCTGGTGATCATGCTGATCACGCCGGGTATGGCGATTTCCGTCTACCTGATTCCGGTCTGGATTGCGATCCTGGGCGTGGGCTATCTCTTCAGTCAGAAAAGCCGTAATGCCATGAAGGCACACTAAGCCTCTCTCCGCGGTACCTGCTTTTGCGGGTGCCGCGCGTTGTTACCTCCCTCACACTTTCACGCCCACAGCGCATTTATCCATATCACCGCCCTGATACTGCAACGCATATATCCCTTTGCCAGCGAATAATTCTCTCCATACCGTAAACCGGAGAGCTGTCGATGGATAACAACACACTGTCAGTAAAAGAAAAGATCGGCTATGGGATGGGCGACGCCGGATGCAACATTATCTTTGGCGCCATCATGTTGTTTGTTAATTATTTTTATACGGATATTTTTGGCCTCGCGCCTGCGCTGGTCGGCGTGCTGCTGCTGTCCGTCCGCGTAATTGACGCCGTAACGGACCCGATCATGGGCGCGATTGCCGACCGTACCCGCAGTAAATATGGCCGGTTTCGTCCATGGCTGCTGTGGATCGCCTTCCCCTACGCGCTGTTCAGCATCCTGATGTTCACCACGCCGGAGTGGAGCTATAACAGCAAAGTTATCTATGCGTTTGTCACCTACTTCCTGCTCTCTTTGACCTATACGGCAATCAACATCCCCTACTGCTCCTTAGGAGGGGTAATCACCAACGATCCAAAAGAACGCGTGGCCTGCCAGTCGTATCGCTTCGTGCTGGTCGGCATCGCCACGCTGCTGCTCTCATTAACGCTGCTGCCGATGGCCGACTGGTTTGGCGGGGATAACAAAGCCAAAGGCTACCAGATGGCGATGACCGTGCTGGCGCTGATTGGCACCTGCATGTTCCTGTTCTGCTTCGCCACCGTGCGCGAGCGCGTGCGCCCGGCGGTACAGACCAACGACGAGTTGAAAAACGATTTGAAAGACGTGTGGAAGAACGACCAGTGGGTACGCATTCTGCTGCTGACGCTCTGCAACGTCTGCCCGGGCTTTATCCGTATGGCGGCCACCATGTATTACGTCACCTGGGTGATGGGCCAGAGCACCCACTTCGCTACGCTGTTTATCAGCCTGGGCGTGGTCGGCATGATGCTCGGCAGCGTGCTGGCAAAAGTGCTGACCGACCGCTGGTGTAAGCTGAAGGTCTTCTTCTGGACCAACATCGTGCTGGCGATTTTCTCCTGCGCCTTCTACTTCTTCGACCCGAAAGCCACCGTCACCATTGTGGTGCTCTACTTCCTGCTGAACATCCTGCACCAGATCCCGTCTCCGCTGCACTGGTCGCTGATGGCCGACGTGGACGACTACGGCGAGTGGAAGACCGGGAAGCGCATTACCGGCATCAGCTTCTCCGGCAACATCTTCTTCCTCAAGCTGGGGCTGGCGATTGCCGGGGCGATGGTCGGCTTCCTGCTCTCCTGGTACGGCTATGACGCGGGCGCAAAAGCGCAGAGCGCGGACGCCATCAACGGGATCGTCCTGCTGTTTACCGTCATTCCCGGCATTGGATACTTAATTACCGCGGGCGTGGTACGTCTGCTGAAGGTGGACCGTGAAACGATGAAACGCATTCAGGAAGACCTGGAAAAACGCCGCACCAACTACCGTGAACTGAACGACTATCAGGAACTGAAAGCCGCAGAGACAAAATAAGGAGAGCCAAATGCATCAGTGGCCAAACCCGTTTATCGAACAACGCGCCGATCCGTACATTTTACGCCATGAGGGGCAGTACTATTTTATCGCCTCCGTGCCGCAGTACGACAGGCTGGCGATCCGCCGCGCAGCGTCGCTTGAAGGCTTACGTCATGCCGAAGAAGTGGTGGTCTGGCGTAAACCCGACGCTGGCCCCATGAGCCAGCTGATATGGGCGCCGGAACTGCATCATATCGACGGAAAGTGGTACATCTATTTTGCCGCGACGCACACGCAGGCGCTCGATGCACTCGGGATGTTCCAGCACCGCATGTTTGCCATTGAATGTACCGAGAGCGATCCGCTTACCGGCACGTGGGTGGAAAAAGGGCAAATCAAAACCCCGTTCGATACCTTTGCTCTGGACGCTACCACCTTTGTGCATCAGGGGAAACGCTGGTATCTGTGGGCGCAAAAGGCACCGGATATCACCGGGAACTCCAACCTTTATCTGTGCGAAATGGCGAACCCGTGGACGCTAAAAGGCGAGCCGGTGATGCTCAGCAAACCGGAGTATGACTGGGAGTGTCGCGGATTTTGGGTTAACGAAGGCCCGGCGGTGTTGGTTCACGGCGATAAGCTGTTTATCAGCTATTCCGCCAGCGCCACCGACGAGAACTACTGCATGGGACTGCTGTGGATAGACGTGAATGCCGATCCGCAAAACCCTGCAAACTGGGACAAATCCCCGCGTCCCGTATTCGTGACCAGCTACGAAAACCGCCAGTTCGGCCCGGGCCACAACAGCTTTACACAAACGCCGGAAGGGGAAGATGTGCTGGTGTATCACGCGCGGAACTACACCGAAATTGAGGGCGATCCGCTGTACGATCCGAACCGTCATACCCGCCTGAAGCGCGTCCGCTGGAATGAAAACGGGATGCCTGATTTCGGCATCCCGCCTGCGGATACGCTTTAGTCTTTGCGGCGCGCTGGCTTACACCAGCGTGCCGTAGATCGTCAGCAGCGCCACGATAACCACCACCACAAACGACGTTTTCTTCGCCATGGAGACAGCGGCTTTCGGTGTTTCAATCTTGTCGGTATGCGGCTCACGCGCCAGCGAGAACTGCGCCAGACGCGTTAACACTTGGTACTGCGACGTATGGCGGTCAGCCAGCGAAGCAAACCATGCGGGCAGCGCTTTCTCACCGTGTCCAATTAACGCGTACACCACGCCCACCAGACGCACCGGGAGCCAGTCGAGCACGTGCAGGATGGCATCGATGCCGGACAGCAAACGTTCATGCGGCGTCAGATAGCGGGCAAGCCAGGTCTGCCAGGCGCGCAGGAACGCATACCCCATCAGCAAGACCGGTCCCCACGGGCCGCCCACCACAAACCAGAACAGCGGTGCCAGGTAGTAACGGAAGTTAATCCACAGCAGCGCGTTCTGCAGTTCGCGCAGAAACTCGCGCTCGTCACAGTCCGGCGGCACGCCGTGGATCATCGTCAGCTCGCTCGCCATGGCACCGCGCGCATGGGCATCGTCACGGGAGGCGGCTTTCAGGTAGGCGTGATAGTGCAAACGCACCTTGCCCGCACCAATGCACAGCACGCCGAGCAGGATCCACACCACCAGCAGCGGCACGTTGAAAAACAGTCCATGCAGCGCGCGCAGCAGCAGGAACGTAATGAACATCACCCCAGCCATCATCAGCAGCGTACGCAGCAGAGAAAAGTGCTTAATCCGGCGGAAAAACACCTCCAGCCGGTGATCCAGATGCCAGTGCTCGCCGAGCTTGAACAGGCGTTCAGCGATGATGACCAGCAGCATGGTAAACAACGTCATGGTATCTCCTTATTCTGACGACGCGGTGAGCATGGCGCGGAACCGCGGCCAGTCGAATGCCGGGCCGGGATCGGTTTTTCTCGCCGGGGCAATATCACTGTGTCCCGTAATATTGTCGGCGATGGCCGGATAGAGTCCGATAAGCGTGCGGGTCACAGCCGCTAACTGTTGATACTGTGAATCGGTGTAGGGCGTGGTATCCGTGCCTTCCAGTTCGATCCCGATAGAAAAATCGTTGCACCGTTCGCGCCCGTGATACATCGACACGCCGGCATGCCAGGCGCGCTTATCAAAGGGAACATACTGAACCACTTCACCATCGCGACGAATCAGGCAGTGAGCCGACACGCGCAGATGCGCAATCTCAGCGAAGAAAGGATGGACATCGGGATCAATCGTTCCCGTGAATAACGCATCGATCCACGGGCCGCCAAATTCCCCCGGCGGGAGACTAATATTATGAACCACCAGCAGTGTGGGCTTTTCATCCTCCGGGCGGCAGTCGTGGTGCGGCGAAGGCACATGCCGCGCATCCACCAGCCATCCGTTTTCTAACAACATGCTGGAACTCCTTATGTATGGTGCTGTTACTCGGTTCAGAGTAGCATGTTTCAATATTATGATTCGTTACCAATTTGGAGTTTTATCATGCCGCCTCGCCGCTACAACCCCGACCACCGACGTGAAGCGCTTCTGGAACGTATTAATATGGATATTCCGGCAAGCGTTGCCCATGCTTTGAAAGAAGACCTGGGCGGTGACGTCAATGCCGATAAAGATATTACCGCACAATTGTTGCCAAAAGAGACACGTTCCCACGCGGTCATTATCACCCGCGAAGAGGGTGTTTTTTGCGGCAAGCGCTGGGTTGAAGAGGTCTTTACCCAACTGGCGGGCGATGATGTGCAGGTAACATGGCACGTGGAAGATGGCGATAGCGTCACGCCAAATCAGCCGCTGTTCGAGCTGGACGGCCCCTCCCGCGTCTTGCTGACCGGCGAACGTACCGCGCTCAATTTTGTACAAACGCTCTCTGGCGTTGCCAGTGAAGTGCGCCGCTACGTTGACCTGCTGGCCGGCACCCGAACCCAGCTGCTGGATACCCGCAAAACGCTGCCGGGCCTGCGCACGGCGCTGAAGTACGCGGTGCTCTGCGGCGGCGGCGCAAACCATCGTCTGGGCCTGTCCGACGCTTTCCTGATTAAAGAGAACCACATTATTGCCTCAGGCTCCGTGCGTCAGGCGGTGGAGAAGGCCTTCTGGCTGCACCCTGATGTGCCGGTTGAAGTGGAAGTGGAAAACCTGGACGAGCTGGAGCAGGCGATTAAGGCTGGGGCCGATATCATCATGCTCGATAACTTCGAAACCGAGCAGATGCGTGAGGCGGTGAAACTGACCAACGGCCGGGCCCAGCTCGAAGTATCCGGGAACGTCACTTTCGAAACGATCCGTGAATTCGCCGAAACCGGCGTGGATTACATCTCCGTCGGTGCGCTAACCAAACACGTTCGCGCTCTCGACCTCTCAATGCGCTTTAAATAACGCATTCTCCCCTCTCCACCCGGAGAGGGGAATTTCTGCCCCGCTCGCAGATCCGCTGTTCTTCCCTGCAATACTGAATAAATTCTCTGAAGCCCCCTTCCCGTTCCCTTTTTTGCCCCTCGTTTCTGTTCTTTCCCGCTGACAAAGTAGCGCCACTTTGCATAAGGAGCAGATATGGACAGACAACAAGGCTTCACACTCATTGAGCTGATGGTGGTCATTGGCATTATTGCGATTCTGAGCGCCATCGGCGTCCCCGCCTATCAGAATTACCTGCGCAAGGCGGCGCTGACCGATATGCTGCAAACCTTCGTTCCCTACCGCACCGCCATCGAGCTTTGCGCGCTGGATCACGGTGGTGTGGAAAGCTGCGATGCCGGCAGCAACGGCATCCCTTCCCCCACCACGACACGCTACGTTTCAGGAATGAGCGTAGCGAAAGGGGTCGTGACCTTAACAGGACAGGAGAGTCTTAACGGGCTGACGGTAACCATGACGCCACGGTGGAGCGACGGCAACGGTATGACGGGCTGGACGCGTGACTGCAGCATCAGTGCTGACAGCGCCCTGAAGCAGGCCTGCGAAGACGTTTTCCGCTTCGACAATAACTGAGGAGCGGAAAATGAATACCGATCAACTCGTGGCGCTTTGCCTGCGCCATCACGCTCTGCTGCTCAACAGCGACAGTGACATGGTCAGCATCGCCGTTGTAGGCAACCCCGCGGCTGAACTGATGGAGGCGCTGCGTTTCGCCACCCAGAAACGAATTGATATTGAGTGCTGGAGCGCTGAGCGCATGGAAAAACAGCGACAGCTAACGTCACAATCCCATCTGCCCGTTGTTTCGCTAACGCACTCAACGGTAGATATCCTCAACCACACGCTGCAGCAGGCAATCAACCAGCGCGCCTCTGATATTCATATCGAACCGATGGAGCACGCGTGCCAGATCCGTTTACGCATCGACGGGGTTCTTTGCCCCCAGCCTCCGCTTTCCGCCTCGCTGGCAAGCCAGTTCAGCGCGCGTTTAAAAGTGCTGGGTAACCTGGATATTGCAGAGCGTCGTTTGCCACAGGACGGTCAGTTTACGATTGAGCTGGCGAACGCGCCGGTCTCGTTTCGGATCGCGACGCTTCCCTGCAGCGGCGGCGAAAAAATTGTGCTGCGTCTCCTGCATCAGGTTCAGCAGGCCCTTGAGCCAAAAGCGCTTGGCATGAGTGCTGAACAACTGGCCTGTTTTAATGAGGCCCTCCACCAGCCGCAGGGGCTAATTCTGGTTACCGGCCCTACCGGCAGCGGCAAAACCGTGACGCTGTATAGCGCGCTGCAGGCGCGTAACACCCCTGACGTCAACATCTGTAGCGTGGAGGATCCCATTGAAATCCCCCTTGCGGGATTAAACCAGACGCAGATTAATCCCCGGGCGGGTTTAACATTCCAGAGCGTGCTGCGGGCGCTGCTACGCCAGGATCCAGACATCATTATGGTCGGCGAAATTCGTGACGGTGAAACGGCAGGGATTGCCATTAATGCTGCCCAGACCGGGCACCTGGTGCTATCAACGCTGCACACCAACTCGACGACGGAAGCCCTGACTCGCCTGGAGCAGATGGGCGTGGCGCGCTGGATGATATCTTCCGCGCTGTCGATGGTGATTGCCCAGCGGCTGGTCCGGCGTCTGTGCCCGCACTGTCGCCGGGAAGCCAGCGAGCATGCTGAATTACCGCGCGCCGTATGGTCCAGACCGCTTCCACGCTGGCAGCCCATCGGCTGTGAGCGTTGTTATCACGGTTTTTATGGCCGTGTGGCCATTTTTGAAGTACTCACGATCGACAATGCCCTGCGGCAGGCCATTGCCAGCGGGGCGGGAACAGAAGTGATAGAGGCGAGCGCCCGGCAGGCGGGAATGATTTCTCTTTTCGAGCACGGCTGCATGGCCGTCGAACAGGGGATGACCACGATCGAAGAGCTGGTGCGCATCCTGGGCATGCCGGATGGCTGCTAATCAGCTCTGGCGCTGGCGAGCGCTCACCCAGGAAGGAGAACCCCGAAGCGGGACTCTCTGGGCCACAGACCGCAATGCCGCCTTCACCAGGCTGATGCACAGCGGCCTCCATCCTCTGACGCTGACCCGATGCGCTCAGCGACACCGCTGGCGGCCACACCACTGCTACGAGATGTTTCGCCAGCTCGCAACGCTTCTGCAGGCCGGGCTGACATTGTCCCACAGCCTGCAGATGCTGGCAGAACAACATCCGTTAAAACCGTGGCAGGCGCTGCTGCAAAGCATTGCCGATGAGCTTAGTGAGGGAGCCCCCTTTTCTGAGTCGCTAAAAAAGTGGCCAGCCGTTTTTAGCCCACTGCATGTCTCGATGGTGAAAACCGGTGAACTCACAGGGAAGCTGGAGGAGTGCTGTCGCCAGCTCGCGCAGCAGCAAAAAGCGCAGCAGCAGCTCAGTGCGAAAGTGAAAAAGGCGCTGCGCTACCCGGCGATCGTCCTGACCCTGGCCGTACTCGTGGTGCTGGCGATGGTCATCCTGGTCTTGCCCGAGTTTGCCGCGATCTACAAAACGTTTAACACTCCGCTTCCGCTGCTGACGCAAATGGTCATGGGGATGGCCGCATTTATGCGGTCATATGCCCTTGCGTTGTTCGCCGCGTTACTCGCGCCCTTAGCCACCGCCTGGACTCTGCGGCAGAACCCTCGCTGGCAGCGCATCCTGATGCTAACTCCCGTGTTGGGCGCACTGGCAAAAGGTCAAAAACTGGGACATATCTTTACCGTGCTGTCACTCACGCAACAGGCGGGCATCCCCTTTTTACAGGGCCTGGCGAGTGCAGAGGAAACTGTTGAGAGCCGGTACTGGCAGGGAATACTTCGCGGCGTGCGAGAGGACATTGAAAAAGGCCTCCCCGTCTGGTCATCCTTTCAGAAAGCGGCCATCTTTACCCCGCTGTGCATTCAGCTTTTACGAACCGGCGAAATGTCAGGTGCGCTGGACATCATGCTGGCAAACCTCGCCCGACATCACACGGAACAGACCTTTCAACGGGCAGATAGCCTGGCGGCACTTCTCGAGCCAGTGCTTCTGATTGTGACGGGGGTCATTATCGGCACGCTGGTGGTGGCAATGTACCTGCCGATTTTCCATCTGGGGGATGCGATGAGCGCGGGTTAGCGCAAAACAGTGCTGGCGCATGGGCATGCGCCAGCGAAAACCATTACAGGCTATTGAATACGCGGTTTTCCTGTTCCTGAACGCGAATAAACGTTGTACGTTTCGTCAGCTCTTTCAGGCGGGATGCCCCAACGTAGGTGCAGGCCGAGCGCAGGCCGCCGAGGATATCGCGCGCGGTGTATTCAACCGGGCCGCGCAGAGGCAGCTTCACGGTTTTGCCTTCTGCCGCACGGTATTTTGCCACGCCACCGACGTGACGGGTCATCGCGGATTCAGAGCTCATGCCGTAGAACAGCATAAATTTCTCGCCGTTCTCTTCAACCACGGTACCACCGCTCTCTTCGTGGCCTGCCAGCATACCGCCGAGCATCACGAAGTCCGCACCGCCACCGAAGGCTTTCGCAACATCACCCGGCATGGTGCAACCGCCGTCGCTGATGATCTGGCCGCCGAGCCCGTGCGCCGCGTCGGCACATTCAATGACGGCGGAGAGCTGCGGATAACCGACGCCGGTTTTGACGCGTGTCGTGCACACGGAGCCCGGGCCAATACCTACTTTCACGATATCTGCACCGGAGAGGATCAGCTCTTCACACATTTCACCGGTCACCACGTTGCCCGCGATGATGGTTTTCGTCGGCCAGGCCTCGCGCGCCTTGCTGACGAACTGCACGAAGTGCTCGGAGTAACCATTCGCCACATCAATGCAAACGAAGTTGAGTGCCGGGTTAGCCTTCAGGATCTGTTTGGTCTTCTCGAAATCCGCATCGGAGGTGCCGGTAGAGACCATCACATGCTTCACCACATCAGCAGACGCGGACGCAACAAACGCATTCCACTCTTCAGGGCTGTAATGTTTGTGCACGGCGGTGAGAATGTCGAACTGTGCCAGGGCGGTGGCCATCTCAAAGGTTCCCACAGTATCCATGTTGGCAGCGATGATCGGCACGCCAGACCAGGTCTGACCGGAATGCTTAAAGGTGAATTGACGTTCGAGTTCAACGTCTGAGCGACTTTTCAGTGTAGAGCGTTTAGGGCGGATAAGAACGTCTTTGAAACCTAACTTCAGATCTTCTTCGATACGCATGTGCGGATTCCTGGGGTTAGAGGCAAATATGTTAAAAGCACAACTCCAGTGACGTTATCATACGCACTAATACCTGCTCCGCAAGACTGCGAAATTCTCTTTTTTTACGCTACAATCCTATAAATTTACCTGGTAAAAAGCCGGTAAACGGGGCTAAACAGTGGCTGGCGCACGTAAGAATTTTAATCAACTGATTTTAAAAATGAATAATTCCCAGGATTTGATTTAATGGGGTATATCGTCGCATTAACTGGCGGCATCGGTAGTGGTAAAAGTACCGTTGCGGACGCTTTCTCTCGTTTGGGTATCACGATTATCGATGCCGATATCATTGCCCGCCAGGTGGTAGAGCCCAATACACCCGCGCTAAAGGCCATCGCAGAACATTTTGGTCAGGCCATCATCAATGCCGATGGCACACTGAATCGCCGTCAGCTTCGCGAATGCATTTTTTCCGATTCCGCGGAAAAAGCCTGGCTTAATAGCCTTCTCCACCCCATCATCCACCTGGAAACTCAGCGTCAGATCGCTGCGGCCCGCTCGCCCTATGTCTTATGGGTGGTTCCGCTACTGGTTGAAAATCAGTTGCAGAAGAAAGCCGATCGGGTGCTGGTGATTGATGTCTCTCCCGAAACGCAAATCCAGAGAACCATGACGCGAGATCGCGTCTCGCGGGAGCATGCTGAACACATTCTTGCCGCTCAGGCTACGCGCGCTCAGCGCCTTGCCGTGGCGGATGATGTCATTGATAATAACGGCGCACCAGATGCCATTGCATCGGATGTTGCCCGTCTGCACGCGCAGTATCTGACGTTTGCCGCGCAGGCCGTTGCACAGGAAAAACCATAATGTCGACACACATCCTTTTTGAGCATCCGCTCAACGAAAAAATGCGCACCTGGCTGCGCATCGAATTTCTCATTCAGCAGCTTTCACAACATCTGCCGGTTAACGATCACGCTACGGCGCTGCACTTCTTCCGCAACGTAGGCGATCTGCTGGATGTGATTGAACGCGGCGATGTCCGCACAGAATTACTCAAAGAACTGGAGCGCCAGCAGCGTAAATTACAGGCATGGGCTGAGGTTCCGGGGGTGGATGTAAGCCGTATCGATTCCCTTCGTCAGCAGCTTAAAACCAGCAGCAGCATCCTGATGGCCGCGCCGCGCGTCGGGCAGTTTTTGCGTGAAGACCGCCTGATTGGCCTGGTCCGCCAGCGTCTGAGCATCCCTGGCGGCTGCTGTAGCTTCGACCTGCCGACGCTGCATATGTGGCTACATATGCCACAGGCGCAGCGTGACGCGCAGGTGAACAGCTGGCTGGCAAGCCTGGAGCCGATGCACCAGACGCTGTCGCTGATCCTCGATCTGATTCGTAACTCTGCACCGTTCCGCAAGCAAACCAGCCTGAATGGTTTCTTCCAGGATAACGGTGATGATGCCGATCTTCTGCGTCTCAATCTGTCTCTTGGCGAACAGCTTTACCCACAGATTTCCGGGCATAAGAGCCGCTTTGCGATTCGCTTTATGCCGCTGGACAGTGAAAATGGCACCGTGCCGGAACGTCTCGATTTTGAACTGGCCTGTTGTTAAGGAGTGCCGATGTCTGATGTCACCACCGTAAACTGCCCTACCTGTGGCAAAACCGTTGTCTGGGGCGAAGTGAGTCCGTTCCGCCCATTCTGCTGCAAACGCTGCCAGCTTATTGACCTGGGCGAATGGGCGGCGGAAGAGAAACGCATTCCGAGTAAAGGCGATCTCTCCGACAGCGACGACTGGAGTGAAACCCAGCAGTAATCTGTAAAGCCTGCTGGCGCGTCGCTCAGCAGGCCTACGGTTGTGCGACTAACCGCAGGATCACAGGTTCATTAGCTGGCGGGAATTTTTCGGCATCACTTGCCTGAAGCGCCACCCAGTTACCCGGCTGCCCCTCTTTTCCCCAGGGTTCACCTTCCCAGTTTTCCACTAGCCAGAACCACAGCGTGATGTGCCTGTCCGGAAACTGGTACTCAAGCTTATCAAACAGCGTAGCGCCAAGCGGAGTGATCCCCACCTCTTCCTGAAGTTCCCGAACCAGCGCCTCTTCCGGTGTTTCACCTGACTCGATTTTACCGCCCGGAAACTCCCACTTGTTCGCCATATGGGCGTCGGCAGCACGCTGGGTGATGAAGATTTGGTTTTGCGGGTTGCGAATAATCCCGACGGCAATTTGCAGTATTTTCATATTGTTACTTCCATAAAAAAGGCGCAGATGTCTGCGCCTTTTTGTTTTTTATGAACTTAGCTCAGACGGCCGTGGCACGCCTTGTACTTTTTACCGGAACCACACGGGCACGGATCGTTACGACCCACTTTACGATCGCCGGTCTGCGCGGCGATCGCCGCTGCGGCTTCGCTGTCGTCGGTCTGATGACTCAGCTGTTGCATTTGTGCCAGACGCTCGGCTTCTTCACGACGCTGCTGCTCCATCGCTTCCACTTCTTCCGGCATACGCACCTGAACCTTGCTCAGGGTGCTGATCACTTCGTACTTCAGTGACTCCAGCATAGACGCAAACATGGAGAAGGATTCACGCTTGTATTCCTGCTTCGGATCTTTCTGCGCATAGCCACGCAGGTGGATACCCTGACGCAGGTAGTCCATCGCCGCCAGGTGCTCTTTCCACAGGGAGTCCAGAGTCTGCAGCATCACGCCTTTTTCGAAGTGACGCATCATTTCAGCGCCAACAACCTCTTCCTTACGCTTGTAAACGTCCAGCGCGGTTTCAAAGATACGTTCACGCAGGGTCTCTTCGTGCAGCTCAGGCTCTTTGTCCAGCCACTCTTTGATTGGCAGTTCGAGGTCAAAGTCATTTTTCAGACGTTCCTGCAGGCCTTCAATATCCCACATCTCTTCCAGAGACTGCGGTGGAATATGCGCGTCGATGGTGGCTTTGAACACATCTTCACGAATGCTGTTGATGGTTTCGCTCACATCGGACACGTCCAGCAGTTCGTTACGCTGGGTGTAGATCGCACGGCGCTGATCGTTAGCCACGTCATCATATTCCAGCAGCTGCTTACGAACATCGAAGTTACGGCTTTCCACTTTGCGCTGTGCGTTAGCGATCGCTTTGGTGACCCACGGGTGCTCAATAGCTTCGCCAGGTTTCATCCCCAGCTTACGCATCATGCCGGACACGCGGTCGGAGGCAAAAATACGCATCAGCGCATCTTCCATAGACAGGTAGAACCGGGATGAACCGGCATCACCCTGACGACCCGCACGACCACGCAGCTGGTTATCGATACGACGGGATTCATGACGTTCTGTACCGATGATGTGCAGACCGCCGGACGCCAGAACGGCGTCATGACGAACCTGCCAGTCGGCTTTGATCTGGGCAATCTGTTCTGGCGTTGGGTTTTCCAGCTCCGCCACTTCAGCCTGCCAGCTACCGCCCAGCATAATGTCGGTACCACGACCCGCCATGTTGGTGGCGATGGTTACGGCAGCCGGATAACCCGCCTGCGCAACGATGTCCGCTTCTTTGGCGTGGAATTTGGCGTTAAGAACGTTGTGTTGGATACCCGCTTTCGTCAGCTCGTGCGAAACCACTTCGGATTTCTCGATGGAGATGGTCCCCACCAGAACCGGCTGGCCATTGGCAGTACGGTCGCGAATATCTTCGATGATCGCCTGAATTTTTTCCGCTTCGGTCATGTACACCAGGTCCGGCATATCCTTACGGATCATCGGACGGTTGGTTGGAACGACCACGGTATCCAGCTTGTAGATAGAGCTGAATTCAAACGCTTCGGTATCGGCAGTACCGGTCATCCCCGCCAGCTTCTCGTACAGACGGAAGTAGTTCTGGAAGGTGATAGACGCCAGCGTCTGGTTTTCATTCTGAATATCCACGCCTTCTTTGGCTTCCACAGCCTGGTGCAGACCGTCAGACCAGCGACGTCCCTGCATGGTACGGCCGGTGTGCTCATCGACGATGATCACTTCGCCGTCTTTTACGATGTAGTCGACGTCGCGGGTGAACAGCGCGTGGGCACGCAGCGCGGCGGTCACGTGGTGCATCAGCATAATGTTGCTCGGGGAGTACAGAGACTCGCCCTCTTCCATAATGCCTTCAGCGACCAGCAGCTCTTCAATTTTCACCAGACCACGTTCGGTCAGGTTCACCTGGCGCGCTTTTTCATCAACGGAGAAGTGGCCTTCACCCTGGAAGGTATCCGAGTCCTCTTTCTCCTGACGCAGCAGGTGTGGAATGATTTTGTCGACCTTACGGTACATCTCGGAGCTGTCTTCAGCCGGGCCGGAGATGATAAGCGGAGTACGCGCTTCATCGATCAGGATGGAGTCCACCTCATCCACCAGCGCATAGTGCAGTTTACGCTGTACGCGTTCTTCCGGGCTGAACGCCATGTTGTCACGCAGGTAGTCGAAGCCGTATTCGTTGTTGGTGCCGTAGGTGATGTCCGCGTTATACGCTTCACGCTTGGCTGGCGCAGGCAGGCCGGACATGTTGATGCCGACGGTCATACCGAGGAATTCGAACAGTGGACGGTTGTTTTCGGCGTCACGCTGCGCCAGATAGTCGTTGACGGTTACCACGTGAACGCCTTTACCGGTCAGCGCGTTCAGGTAAGCCGGCAGCGTTGCGGTCAGGGTTTTACCTTCACCGGTACGCATTTCCGCGATGCAGCGCTCGTTAAGCACCATACCGCCCAGCAGCTGAACGTCGAAGTGACGCATGCCGAATACGCGCTTACTCGCTTCACGCACAACAGCAAACGCTTCCGGGATCAGGCTTTCTAAGGTTTCGCCTTTTTCCAGACGCGCACGGAATTCCGCCGTTTTCGCTTTCAGCTCATCATCAGAGAGCTTCTCCATCGCCGGTTCCATACCGTTGATGACGGCAACAGCTTTGCGCATACGGCGCAGGGTACGATCGTTACGACTACCAAAAACTTTAGTTAACAATTTGATTAGCATAATAAATTCTCAAACGCCCCATCGTGGGCAGATAAATTAAGGTATTGAAAAAGTTAATTTAGCTGAGGCGTTGCGGCCCGGCACGAATGCCGTGAGTCTGGCTAATCCAGGTTGAAACAGAGAATGAGACAGGCGGAACGAGCGCGAGCTGCGTCGTCTGGCGAACCATAACCGGCGGCTGGCTGTCCTGCGTGAGCAGCGCGTTGAGCGTGTCCAGCAGCGCAAGATGCTGTGCCTGCACCGGAAGCGTCTCTTCCGCAACAGGCATGGCCTGTGGTGCCATCGCGAAGGAGAGATGACGGATAACCGTGCGGATAGCGTGCTGGTGCCAGTAATCAACGGAGAAATTCGGGCGGCGGCTGGCTTCAAGCCACGCGAGGTTTGTAAAGTTAACCCGCGTGTTGAGATCGTGTTTGGTGGTAGAGGTTTTCGCGGGCGTCGCCGCTTCGGCACTGTTGCTGAGCGCAGGCAAGCCGAAACTCGCCGCGACCATCCCTAATAAGAGATGCGGCCAGAAGTAACGTCTGCCAAATTGTCGCCAGCGCGTCAGTATTCCGCTCACCTGCTCCACCCAATAAGCCAGCCTTGCAGAGGCTGAGTTCAGTTATTCTTTTTAGCGCCCAGATAGTACCACTAAAGCTAATGTACATCAGCAGGAATGAGGTGCCGCCGCGGGGAAAAACGGTCAAGAATGCAGCTAACGCACACATTTTCTGCGTAAGACAAACGAGAGATAACGCCGGGGCAAACGAAGAAGGATAAAAATAAAAACGACTGGTCTTCCTGGTCGGAGAGAGTACCAGGTTAACCAGTCGATTTTTTTACGAAACGGTTTGAACCGTTACGCCAGAACCATGCTTGGTGCTTTGAAAGCCAGCGGCAGTTCAGCTTCGTCTTCGAAGGTCACATATTCCCAGGCTTCCTGTTTTGCCAGGACGGCCTGCAACAGTTTGTTGTTCAGCGCATGACCGGATTTGAACGCGGTAAATGCACCAATGATGTTGTGACCACACATGAACAGGTCGCCGATAGCATCCAGCATTTTGTGACGAACGAATTCATCTTCGAAACGCAGGCCGTCTTCGTTCAGTACGCGATAATCGTCAACAACGATGGCACAATCGAAGCTGCCGCCCAGGCACAGGCCGCGGGACTGCAGATATTCGATATCACGCATGAAGCCAAATGTACGGGCTCGGCTGATCTGGCGCATAAACGCATCAGCAGAGAAGTTCATCGCATAGCGTTGGGTGCTGGAGTCAATCGCCGGATGGTTAAAGTCGATGGTAAAGTCCAACGAGAAACCATTGTACGGTTTGAATTCAGCCCACTTGTCGCCATCTTCGACGCGAACGGTCTCTTTGATGCGTACAAATTTCTTCGCGCAGTTCAGTTCTTCGATGCCGGCATCCAGCAACAGATAGACGAACGGTGCAGCACTGCCATCCATAATCGGGATTTCTGGCGCATCGACTTCAACAATAATGTTGTCGATACCCAGACCCGCCAGGGCGGCGTTCAGGTGCTCTACGGTAGAAATCCGCACGTCATGCTCGTTCACCAGACAAGTACAGAGCATAGTATCACGCACAGATTTGGCATCGGCCGGAAAATCTACCGGTGGATTCAAGTCGGTGCGACGATAGATGACCCCGGTATTGGCCGGCGCAGGGCGTAACGTCAGCGTGACTTTCTTGCCGGTATGTAAACCGACACCAGTCGCCTGAACGATACGTTTAAGTGTCCTTTGTTTGATCATCGTATAATCTCGCCAAATTAACTATCCAACCGAGAGTGTATATCACTAACGGTGGGCCAGTTTAGCACAAAGAGCGCAAATCCCCTAATTCCAGCCAATTCTTAGTCAGCTTGCTTACGCAGGAACGCCGGGATATCCAGATAATCTGGCTCTTTCGCCGTTTGCGGCGTTGGGTCATTCACCACTTTCGCGGCCGGTTTCTGCTCCTGAGTCAGAGGAGACATACCGTGCTGCTGGTAACGATCCATTACCGGTTGCTGAGTCTGCTTGTTGGTCACTAAGGTGATCTCAGGACGTTTGTCCATACCGATACCGGTCGCAACAACGGTAACACGCAGCTCGTCGTTCATTTCAGGGTCAAGGGAAGTACCGATTACCACGGTAGCGTTGTCAGAGGCGAACGCACGGATAGTGTTACCCACGGTTTCGAACTCATCCAGACGCAGGTCAAAGCCAGCGGTAATGTTGACCAGCACGCCGCGCGCACCAGACAGATCGATATCTTCCAGCAGTGGAGAAGAGATAGCCATTTCAGCCGCTTCTTCTGCACGGTCTTCGCCGCTCGCCACGCCAGAGCCCATCATCGCGTAGCCCATTTCGGACATCACGGTGCGAACGTCTGCAAAGTCAACGTTCATCAGGCCAGGACGGGTAATCAGTTCAGCGATACCCTGAACCGCACCTTTCAGCACGTCGTTTGCTGCACCGAATGCGTCCAGCAGGGAGATACCGCGACCCAGAACTTTCAACAGCTTATCGTTCGGGATGGTGATCAGCGAGTCCACATGCTTGGACAGCTCGGTGATACCCTGCTCCGCGAAAGCCATACGCTTCTTGCCTTCAAAGTTGAAAGGCTTGGTCACGACAGCAACGGTCAGGATACCTAAATCTTTTGCCACTTCAGCCACAACAGGTGCTGCGCCGGTACCGGTACCGCCACCCATACCTGCTGCGATGAAGACCATGTCCGCACCTTCCAGTGCAGCGCGCAGGGCTTCACGATCTTCTTCAGCCGCATTGCGACCCACTTCCGGGTTAGCCCCTGCTCCCAGCCCTTTGGTGATACCACCGCCGATCTGGATAGTCTGGCCTACAGCCGTTTTACGCAGTGCCTGTGCATCGGTGTTAACTGCGAAGAACTCAACACCCTCAATGCGTTCACGCACCATATGCTCTACGGCGTTACCGCCGCCGCCACCGACGCCGATGACTTTAATCACCGCGTCGTTGGTCAGTTCCATAGGTTCAAACATAATTTCTCTCTCCGTTGTGCCTGTCGCCCGAGACCGCTAATTCTCTCCGGTCTCTTAAAAAAATTAAAACTCTTTTCGCAACCAGTTGTTCAGTCGTTTGACCCACGACCCCACTGAGACGCGTTTTTCCACTTCCGCTTCACCACTGAGATGAGATTCCTTCCCGTAGTGGAGCAGGCCCACAGCCGTTGAATAATACGGCTCCTGAGCATAATCCGTTAAACCGGTGATATTCAGCGGCGCACCAATACGCACCTGCGTATGGAACACGCGCTGTGCACAGGCCGCAAGACCTTCAATTTGCGCTGCGCCGCCGGTTAATACAATCCCCGCCGCAAGATGATGTTTAACGCCCTGCTGACGAAGCTGTTCCTGTAACTGTAAAATCTCTTCGTTGACCAGGTTGAGCAGCTCGGTATAGCGCGGCTCAATCACCTCTGCCAACGTCTGGCGCTGCAGGCTACGCGGTGGACGACCACCAACGCTCGGCACTTCAACGCTCTCATCTTTGCCAACAATAGACCCCAGCGCACAGCCGTGGCGCACTTTAATCGCTTCTGCATCGCTCGGCGGCGTACCAAAAGCGTAAGCAATATCGCTGGTCACGACGTTCCCTGCGTACGGGATCACTTTGGTGTGGCGCAACGCACCGCCGGTATATACGGCGATATCCATTGTACCACCACCAATATCGACCACACAGACACCCAGTTCACGTTCATCTTCGGTCAGCACGGAATAACTTGCCGCCAGACCCGCGAAAATAAGTTGGTCAACTTTCAGGCCACAACGTTCAACGGCTTTTACAATGTTCTTCGCCATATCGTTGTGACATGTGATCAGGTGCACTTTTGCCTGCATACGTACGCCAGAAAGACCGACCGGGTTCTTGATCCCTTCCTGGTAGTCAATCGCATATTCCTGCGGGATGACATGCAGCACGCGATGCTCATCGCGGACGCGCACGGACTTCGCCGTGTGCACGACGTTTTCAACGTCTTCCTGCGTCACTTCTTCCTCAGAAATCGGCACCATACCAATTTCGTTCTGGCAGCTAATGTGCTTACCAGAAAGGGCCAGATAGACAGAAGAAATCTGGCAATCTGCCATCAATTCAGCCTGATCGATGGCGCGCTGAACGCATTTCACCACCGATTCAAGATCGTTTACCCCACCTTTATCCATACCACGGGACGGGCAACTGCCTACGCCAATGATATTGACCATACCGTCGGGCAGAACTTCCCCTACTAAAGCGGCAACCTTCGCGGTGCCAATCTCCAGTCCAACTACCAGTTTTCTGTCCGTCGCCTTGATCATTGTTGTTCTGCCTGTACCTGTGCCTGATTCTGTTGCTGATTAGGTTCCTCGACCGGAGCCGGTACCCAACCGACTGCTGCGCCTGAGTCATAGCGCAAATCAACGTAGCTTATCCGTTTGCCGTCAGTCTGTGCCTGCTGCTGTAAAACCGGGTAAAGTTCGACAAAACGCGCCAGACGCTTCATTGTGTCTCCGCGTCCCAGGTTGAGCTTAATGCCGTTCGTTAACGTCAGCTGCCAGGAACGGCGCGCCGTCATGGCAGCATCTTTTAACGTAAACCTGTCCTTCGCCAGCACCTGACCCATCTCGCGAAAACCCTGTAACACTTCGTTTTCGCTGCCTTCAGGGCCATACAACATCGGTAAATTTTGCTTGTTGACACGATCGGTCGGGACGCTGAAGGAATTTCCGTCTACGTCAACCATGTGCTGATCATTCCAACGCGCAATGGGCACATATTCAACCAGATGAATCTTCAATTCATCAGGCCATTGCTTTCTTACGCTTGCCTGTTTTATCCATGGCAGACGTTCTATCTGGCTCTGGATAATATTGACGTCCTGCGTCATAAAGGTGCCAGGCGAGCCCAGTGCCAGTATTGACTGACGAATATCGTCGTTACGCGTGTAGTGGCGCTCGCCGGTGACCACCAGCTTAGAGAGCGGCAACCGCTGCGCATCTTCCATCCAGCCCAGGACCATCCAGCCGCTGATAAACACAGTGCACAACACCCCGAGCAGGAAAATGATGCCTGCAAGACGCGTTCCATTACTGCGGCGTGAAGAGGTGTATTCGTCCTCGTCATCGCGGTTGCGCGTGTTCAATGCAGCCTGAGACATATCAGCCCGCCTGGTCCAGAATGCGTACGACTAACTGCGAGAAACTCATCCCCGCCTGACGTGCAGCCATCGGCACAAGGCTGTGACTGGTCATTCCCGGAGAGGTATTGGCTTCCAGCAAATAAAATTGCCCATCACTGTCCTGCATCACGTCGATGCGTCCCCAGCCGCGGCAACCCAGAACATGCCAGGCTTTAAGCACCAGGGACTGTAAATCTGCTTCACGCTCGGCTTCAAGACCACAAGGGCAGAAATATTGCGTCTCATCAGAGAGATACTTCGCCTCATAATCATAGAAGGTTCCGGCCGGTTGGATACGGATTGACGGTAAAATTTCTTCGCCAAGCATCGCGACGGTAAATTCTGGCCCGCTGAGCCATTTTTCAATCAGAACTTCTTCATCATGTTGAAATGCCAGTGCTAAAGCGGACGAAAAATCTTCAGCTTTGTCGACTTTGGACATTCCCACACTGGAGCCTTCCCGGCTGGGCTTTACAATAACCGGTAAGCCCAGTTCAGCAATGCGTGTATTAACGCTATCCGGCAGGCCCAATTCAAATTCGCGACGCGTCAGTGCAACCCATGGCGCAACGGGTAACCCAGCGCCCTGCCACAGGAGTTTGCTGCGCAGTTTATCCATAGAGATAGCGGAGGCCATCACGCCGCTGCCGGTGTACGGCATGCCGATCAAATCCAGAAGCCCCTGCAGGGTGCCATCTTCACCGCCGCGACCATGCAAAGCGATAAAGACTTTATCGAAACCCATGGCTTTTAATTGCGTCACGTCGACCTCTTTTGGGTCGACCAGGTGCGCATTGACGCCCCCTTCACGCAGGCCCGCGAGCACAGCCGCGCCGGAATTCAGGGAAACCTCACGCTCGGCGGAGGTGCCGCCAGACAGGACAGCAATCTTATCAGCCATGATGCTCATCCTCCTGAGTTTGCGGCTTCAGTTTGATTTCAGCTAAGGTACGGGCGATTTTGCCGATATTTCCCGCGCCCTGAATCAGAATCAAATCGTTACCTGTCAGGACCGGAGCCAGAATTTCCGCCACCTGTGCAGGGTCAGAAACCAGAATAGGGTCAACTTTACCGCGTCCACGGATGGTGCGACATAAAGAACGACTGTCTGCGCCCGGAATCGGAGTTTCGCCCGCTGAATAAACATCCAGCATTAACAGTGTATCTACCTGTGAAAGGACGCTGGCGAAATCGTCGTACAGATCGCGCGTACGCGTGAAGCGGTGCGGCTGGAAGATCATCACCAGATTCTTGTCAGGCCAGCCTGCACGTGCGGCTTTGATGGTGGCGTCCACTTCGGTCGGATGGTGGCCGTAGTCGTCCACCAGCATCGCTGTGCCGACTTTACCGTTCACGGCGTCCAGAGGGAATTCACCGAGGAAGTCGAAGCGACGGCCGGTGCCCTGGAAGCTTTCCAGCGCGCGCAGAATCGCATCATCATCAATGCCTTCTTCCGTCGCGACGGCCACTGCCGCTGCGGCATTGAGGGCGTTATGACGACCTGGCGCATTCAGCGTGACGTGCAGCAGTTCTTTGTCCTGACGCGCCAGCGTGAAATGCCCCTGCGCACCAATCTGTTTGTACTCTTCCACGCGAACGTCAGCGTCTTCGCTGAAGCCGTAAGTGGTGATTTGACGACCCACGCGCGGCAGCAGCTCGCGGATCACCGGATCGTCTACGCACATCACCGCGCGTCCATAGAACGGCAGGTTGTGCAGGAAGTTGATGAAGGTCTGCTTTAGGTTTTCGAAGTCGCCCTGGTAGGTATCCATATGGTCAGCTTCGATGTTGGTGACAATCGCCACCATTGGCTGCAAGTGCAGGAACGACGCGTCGCTCTCATCCGCTTCGGCAATCAGATAACGGCTGTGGCCCAGACGCGCATGTACGCCTGCGGCTTTGACCAGACCGCCGTTGACGAAGGTCGGATCGAGACCCGCTTCCGCATAAATACTGGAGACCATCGCCGTGGTCGTGGTTTTACCGTGGGTCCCGGCAATAGCGATGCCGTGACGGAAACGCATCAGTTCCGCCAGCATTTCTGCACGGCGGATCACCGGAATGCGCGCTTCATGCGCGGCAACGATTTCCGGATTGTCAGAGGAGATGGCGCTTGAGACCACCACCACGCTCGCATCGCGCACGTTTTCCGGACGATGGTTGAAATAGATAGTCGCCCCAAGCGACGCCAGCTGCTGCGTAACAGGGTTTGGCGCCAGGTCAGACCCGCTGATCTGATAGCCTTCGTTAGCTAACACTTCGGCAATACCGCCCATGCCAGCACCACCGATGCCAACAAAGTGAATGTGCCGGACGCGACGCATCTCGGGCACGATTGAACGCAGTTTTGCCAGTTGTTGTGTATTCATTCTCTAAACGCCATCGACTACTTAAAATTCGTGCCGCGCTTCACGCGCTGCGAGGGTTAAGCCTGGGCTGCCAGGCTCACTTCTTTTGCCACCCGTTCCGTCGCATCAGGGATAGCGGCCGCGCGCGCGCGTTGCGCCATCTCCAGCAGTGCGTCTCTGTTCCAGCCCGCCAGGGTGGTGGCGACCGCGTCGGCGGTAAATTGTGGCTGCTCAAATATCTTCGCGGCACCGGCTTTCTCAAGCGGCAACGCATTCCAGTACTGCTGTCGGTCTTTGTGCTGGAACGGCACAAACAGGGCAGGCAGACCGGCGGCGGCGATCTCGCTCACCGTCAGGGCGCCTGAACGACAGACCACGACATCGGCCCAGGCATACGCTGCCGCCATGTCGTCGATAAACTCTGTGACTTTATGCTGCGGCTGACCTTCGTCTGAGTAAGCCTGCTCAACGGTCTGCTGAGCGCCTTTTCCGCTCTGGTGCCAGATCGTCACGGCATCCCCCAGCTTTGCGGCAACCTGCGGCATCGTCTGGTTTAGGATGCGCGCGCCCTGAGAGCCGCCGACGACCAGTACACGCACCGGCCCTTCACGGCCCGTCAGACGAGCGTCCGGCAGCGGCAGCGCCAGCACGTCCACACGCACCGGGTTACCTACGACGTCCGCTTTCGGGAACGCGCCGGGAAACGCCTGCATAACTTTGGTGGCGATTTTCGCCAGCCACTTGTTGGTCAGACCGGCAATACCGTTCTGCTCATGCAGCACAACGGGAATACCTAACGACCACGCCGCCAGCCCGCCAGGCCCCGAGACATAGCCGCCCATGCCCAGCACCACATCCGGCTTAAAGCGCTTCATGATGGTGCGCGCCTGACGCCATGCGTTAAAAATACGCACCGGTGCCAGCAGCATTGCCTTAAGGCCTTTGCCCCGAAGGCCGGAAATACGAATAAAGTCGATCTCGATACCGTGCTTCGGTACCAGATCGGCTTCCATGCGGTCTGCGGTTCCCAGCCAGCGTACCTGCCAGCCCTGATCCATTAAATGGTGCGCAACCGCCAGTCCCGGGAACACGTGTCCGCCGGTACCGCCTGCCATCACCATTAACCGCTTCGGTTGATTCATCGTGAACCTCGTGTAAACGCCTGGGCTTTTTCCAGACGCGTCTCATAATCTATACGCAACAAAAACATGATGGCCGTCGACATAATCAACAGACTGGAACCACCATAACTGATCAACGGCAACGTCAGACCTTTGGTCGGCAGCATACCCGCTGCGGCCCCGACGTTAACCAATGCCTGGAAGCTAAACCAGATACCAATTGAACAGGCTAAGAATCCTGAGAAGCGGTGATCGATCTCCAGCGCTTTCCGGCCGATGGACATGGCGCGGAAAGCGACGAAGAATACCATTAATAGCGCTAATACCACACCGATATAACCCAGTTCTTCCGCAATAATGGAGAAGATGAAGTCAGTGTGCGCTTCCGGTAAATACTCCAGTTTCTGTACCGAGTTACCCAGACCCTGTCCCCAGACTTCGCCGCGACCAAAGGCCATCAGCGACTGAGTCAGCTGATAACCGCTGCCGAACGGATCTTCCCACGGGTTCCAGAACGAGGTTACACGGCGAATACGGTAAGGCTCGGCGAGGATCAGCAGCACAACCGCCGAAATCCCCATTCCGATGATAGCGATGAACTGCCACAGCTTCGCGCCCGCCAGGAACAGCATCGCCAGGGTGGTAACGAACAGCACGACAACGGTACCGAGGTCAGGCTGCGCCAGCAGTAATACCGCCAGCACCAGAATCACGCCCATCGGTTTTAAGAAGCCGCGCAGGTTGTTACGCACTTCATCTACCTTACGCACCAGGTAGTTAGCCAAGTAGCAGAACAGGGAGAGCTTGGTAAATTCCGCAGGCTGAATACGCAGCGGGCCAAAGGCGATCCAGCGCGATGCCCCGTTAACAGAGCTCCCCACCACCAGTACGATCAGCAGCATAATAATCGAGGCGATCAGCATCGCCGTACTGTGCCGCTGCCAGAACTCCATTGGCAGACGCAAGGTCACCAGCGCCAGGCAAAACGCCAGGATGATGTACAGACCATCACGCTTGGCAAACAGGAAAGGATCGTTCGCCAGACGCTGCCCGACGGGCATTGAGGCGGACGTCACCATAATAAAGCCGACCGCTGCCAGCCCCATCGTGAGCCAGAACAGCGTGCGATCGTACATGACCAGGCTGTCGTTATCTTTTTGACGAGAGCCCATCACCCAGCCTTTGAGCGCCGCAAACAGCCATGCCAGGATCCCAAATCCTGGCAGGCGCGGCATTTTCAGGCGAGGGAGAGATAAACGCATCAGCCTAACTCCTTCGCCAGGCGGGTAAAGACATCACCACGCTGTTCGAAATTCTTGAATTGATCGAGGCTGGCGCAGGCCGGAGAGAGCAGCACCATATCGCCTGGCTTCACGCGAGGAGCAATCAGCCGCATCGCCTGTTCCATGGTTTCGGTTTGCTCGGCGACCTCAGGGCGCACTGCAGCCAGCTCGCTGCCGTCACGGCCGAAGCAGTACAGACGGACGTTATCACCGGAAAGATACGGTTTCAGGGAGGAGAAATCCGCTGATTTACCGTCGCCACCCAGCAGCAAATGCAGCGTGCCGTCAACGTGCAGGCCGTTCAGCGCGGCCTCCGTGCTGCCCACGTTGGTGGCTTTAGAGTCGTTGATCCAGCGTACGCCGTTGTGCTCCAGCGCCAGCTGGAAACGGTGTGCCAGCCCAGAAAACGTGGTTAATGCTTTCAGGCTGGAGGAGCGTGGCAGCCCTACTGCATCTGCCAGCGCCAGCGCCGCCAGGGCATTGGTATAGTTGTGCTGACCAGTGAGCTTCATCTCTTTCACGTTCAGCACTTTTTCACCCTTCACGCGCAGCCAGGTTTCGCCCAGCTGGCGGTTCAGGTGGTAATCCCCCATCGTGATACCGAAGCTGATGCAGCGATCGTCTGCGCCACGCACCGGCATGGTCAGCGCGTCATCGGCATTCACTACGCAGACTTTGGCATTCTCATAAACGCGCAGCTTGGCGGCACGATACTGCTGCAGACCAAATGGATATCTGTCCATGTGATCTTCAGTCACGTTGAGGATTGTCGCAGCCGCAGCGTGCAGGCTGGAGGTTGTTTCCAGCTGGAAGCTGGAAAGCTCGAGAACATACAGCTCACAGCCTTTATCCAACAGCATCAGAGCGGGTAAACCAATGTTACCGCCAACGCCGACGTTCATGCCCGCCGCTTTCGCCATTTCACCCACCAGGGTAGTGACGGTGCTTTTACCGTTAGAACCGGTAATGGCGATAACGGGCGCCTGCGCTTCGCGGCAGAACAGCTCAATATCGCCGACAATCTCAACGCCCGCATCCGCGGCAGCGCTCAGTGAAGGATGCGCCAGAGCCATACCCGGGCTGGCGACAATCAGATCGGCTGCCAGCAGCCAGTCATCATTCAGACCACCAAGGTGGCGTTCAACCTGTTCAGGCAGTTTGTCCAGACCCGGCGGAGAGACACGCGTATCCATCACGCGCGGCGTCACGCCACGCGCGAGGAAAAAGTCCACGCAGGAGAGCCCCGTAAGGCCCAGCCCGATGATAACGACTTTTTTGCCCTGGTAATCTGCCATGATTAACGTACCTTCAGCGTTGCCAGGCCAATCAGCACCAGCATCAGCGAAATAATCCAGAAGCGCACAATCACGCGCGGCTCCGGCCAGCCTTTCAGTTCATAGTGGTGGTGAATCGGCGCCATACGGAAGATGCGCTGACCGCGCAGCTTGAAGGAACCGACCTGCAAAATCACCGACAGGGTTTCAACGACAAACACACCGCCCATGATCACCAGCAGGAACTCCTGACGCAGCAGTACGGCGATAATGCCGAGCGCACCGCCCAAAGCCAGAGAACCGACGTCACCCATAAAGACCTGCGCCGGATAAGTGTTGAACCACAGGAAGCCCAGCCCCGCGCCGACAATCGCCGTACAGACGATCACCAGCTCACCCGCGTGGCGCAGATAAGGGATGTGCAGGTAGTTCGCAAAGTTCATGTTACCGGTCGCCCATGCCACCAGCGCAAAACCAGCGGCCACAAAGACGGTTGGCATAATGGCCAGGCCATCCAGACCGTCGGTCAGGTTTACGGCGTTGCCGGTACCGACAATCACAAAGTAGGCCAGCAGGATGTAGAACAGCCCCAGCTGTGGCATCACGTCCTTAAAGAACGGCACGACCAGCTCGGTGGCTGGCGTATCTTTCCCGGCCAGATACAGCGCGAAGGCCACGCCCAGCGCAATCACCGACATCCAGAAATATTTCCAGCGGGCAATCAGGCCTTTGGTGTCTTTACGAACAACTTTGCGGTAATCATCAACAAAACCGATGATCCCGTAACCCACCAGTACCGTCAGAACGCACCAGACGTACGGGTTGGAGGGATAGGCCCACAGCAGCACGGAAACGACGATGGCGGTCAGGATCATGATCCCGCCCATGGTCGGCGTGCCGCGTTTGCTGAAGTGCGATTCCGGACCGTCGTTACGTACAACCTGACCGAAAGAGAGTTTTTGCAGACGGGCAATCATGCGCGGGCCCATCCACAACGAGATGAACAGCGCAGTCAGCAGGCTGACGATGGCGCGAAACGTCAGATATGAAAAGACGTTAAAGCCTGAATAATATTTGACCAAATGTTCGGCCAGCCAAACTAACATGTCCCGTTCTCCTGTAATGCGTGCACAACCTCTTCCATGGCGGCACTACGTGAACCTTTCACTAACACAGTCACAATTTGTTTTTCTGCAATCAACGCTTTAAGGCGCTCTATCAACGCGGCTTTGTCAGCAAAATGCTCGCCAACGCCGCTGGCATAGCTAATCGCCTGGCTCAGTTTTCCTGCGCTCAGCACACGGTTCAGCCCCGCCGCTTTCGCCGCTTCACCGACCTGGATATGACAGGCTTCGCTTTCGTCGCCCAGCTCTGCCATATCGCCAACCACCATGATGCGATAGCCCGGCATTTCAGATAACACCTGCACCGCCGCCGTCATCGAGCCAACGTTCGCGTTGTAGGAGTCATCCAGCAGCAGCTTATTTTCCGAAAGCTGAATCGGGAACAGACGTCCCGGCACGGCTTTCAGGTTCGCCAGCCCGGTTTTAATCGCTTCATGCGACGCGCCCACCGCCGTCGACAACGCTGCCGCCGCAAGCGCATTGGCGATGTTATGGCGACCCGGCAGCGGCAGCAGCACATCGACACCACCCGTTGGGGTGGTGAGGGTGAATTCTGTGCCGTGCGACGTCACGTGGATATTGGTCGCGGTAAAATCACTGTTGACCGCATTCGGCGAGAAGCGCCAGGTTTTACGCGAACCAATAATGCTCTGCCAGTTCAGCCAGTCGTTGTTATCGGCGTTCAGGATGGCGATACCGTCATCCGGCAGGCCGGTGTAAATCTCACCTTTGGCTTTTGCTACGCCTTCCAGCGAGCCAAAGCCTTCCAGATGCGCAGCCGCGAGGTTATTCACCAGTGCGGCTTCCGGGCGAGTCAGGCTCACGGTCCAGGCGATTTCGCCCTGGTGGTTTGCCCCTAACTCGATCACCGCAAATTCATGTTCTTTGGTCAGGCGGAGTAATGTCATCGGCACGCCGATGTCATTATTGAGGTTGCCCGCGGTATAAAGCGTATTCCCGCACTGGCTGAGGATCGCCGCCGTCATCTCTTTCACCGACGTCTTGCCTGATGATCCGGTCAGGGCGACAACGCGCGCAGGGACCTGCTGACGGACCCAGGCGGCCAGTTCACCGAACGCGAGACGCGTATCTTTCACCACAATTTGCGGCAGATCGATATCCAGCTTGCGGCTGACCAGCAGCGCACCGGCGCCGTTCTCTTTGGCCTGTTCAGCAAAATCATGCGCGTCAAAACGCTCGCCTTTCAGCGCCACAAACAGACAGCCTGCGGTGATTTTGCGGGTGTCCGTCGTGACGGCATCAATCGTCAGGTCTTGTCCGTGCAGGTCGCCCTGCAGAATGGCAGCGGCCTGGCTTAACGTGATGCTAATCATGCCACGACTCCCAGCAGACGTGCTGCCGTTACGCGGTCCGAGTAGTCCAGACGGCGATTGCCAACGATCTGATAATCTTCATGGCCTTTACCCGCCAGCAGGACTACATCATTCTCCCGCGCCTGCATGATGGTGTTAGTCACGGCTTCCGCACGGCCTTCCACCACGCGAGCGCGGCCCGCGTCCAGCATGCCCGCCAGAATGTCATTGATGATGGCGCGCGGCTCTTCCGTACGCGGGTTGTCATCGGTGACTACCGGAATATCTGCAAACTGCTCGGCAATAGCCCCCATCAGCGGGCGTTTGCCTTTGTCGCGATCGCCGCCGCAGCCAAACACGCACCAGAGCTTCCCTGTGCAGTGCAGGCGCGCCGCTTCCAGCGCTTTTTCCAGCGCGTCCGGCGTGTGGGCATAATCAACCACAACGGTCGGCTTGCCCGGCGCGCTGAACACTTCCATACGGCCGCAAACCGGCTGCAGACGCGCTGAGGTTTTCAGCAGCTCAGCCATTGGATAACCCAGCGCGAGCAGCGTCGCCAGCGCGAGCAGCAGGTTGCTGACGTTAAACGCGCCCATCAGGCGGCTTTCAATTTCGCCTTCACCCCAGGAAGAGGCAAAGCGGATTGTCGCCCCGCTGTCGTGGTAATTCACTTCAACCGCCTTCAGCCAGCGGCCGTGGCAGTTCGGATTGATATGGTCTTCCATCGACACTGCAACCGCATCCGGCAGCTTCGCCAGCCAGCGGCGGCCCACTTCGTCGTCGGCGTTGATGATGGCTTGTCCGTAATGGTGAGTAGAGAACAGCAGCCATTTCGCGGCTTCGTAATGCTCCATATCACCATGATAATCAAGATGATCGCGGCTCAGATTGGTAAACACGGAAGCGGCAAATTTCAGCGCCGCGACGCGGTGCTGTACCAGACCGTGCGAAGAGACTTCCATCGCAGCAAAGGTTGCCCCCTGCCCTGCCAGACCGGCAAGCACATGCTGTACGTCTACCGCGGAACCGGTGGTGTTTTCCGTCGGGCTCACTTTGCCCAGCAGGCCATTACCCACGGTCCCCATCACCGCACCGGTTTCACCCAGCAGCTGGGCCCACTGCGCCATCAGCTGCGTGGTGGTGGTTTTACCGTTGGTACCCGTCACGCCAACCAGGCGCAGCTGGTCGGAAGGTTCGTGATAAAAACGCCCCGCCAGTGCGGAAAGACGCTCGTTTAACTGGCTGAGATAGATAACCGGCACCCCGTGCATTTCACGGATCTCACCGTCGGTTGCCTCATCTTTAGCCTCAGCAATAATGGCAGCCACACCTTGCGCAATCGCCTGCGGGATATAACGACGCCCGTCCGCCTGATGACCGACCACCGCCACAAAAAGATCGCCAGAAGCAGCCACGCGGCTGTCCAGTATCATCTCTCGCAGTGCTCGCTCCGGTGCATTTGGCACCCACGGAGCGAGAAGGTCGCGCAAATTACGATCTGCCACCTGTACCCTCGCCTTGATTAATTACAAATTCACTTTTTTCGCCCGTCGCCAGCGCATCTGGTTCAATGTTCATGGTACGTAACACGCCGCCCATGATAGCCCCGAACACAGGCGCGGAGACGGCGCCGCCGTAGTATTTACCCGCCTGTGGATCGTTAATCACGACCACCAGCGCAAAACGCGGATTGCTTGCAGGCGCAACGCCTGCGGTATAGGCAATGTATTTGTTGATATAGCGGCCATCCGGCCCCACTTTTTTCGCCGTACCGGTCTTGATAGCGATGCGATAACCTTTGATTGCCGCCTTCACGCCGCCGCCGCCGGGCAGCGCCACGCTTTCCATCATATGAACAACAGTACGGACGGTCGATTCCGGGAAGATACGCTCACCGGGAACCGGTGGATCAACTTTGGTAATCGACAGCGGACGATAAACGCCATAGCTGCCGATCGTTGCGTAGACTCGCGCTAACTGTAACGGTGTCACCATTAGCCCGTAGCCGAAAGAGAAGGTGGCCCTCTCTATGTCAGACCACCGTTGTTTTTGAGGATATAAGCCACTGCGTTCTCCGACCAACCCCAAATTGGTCGCCTTTCCAAGCCCAAAACGTGAGTAAGTCTCTACTAACGCTGAGGACGGCATCGCTAACGCCAGCTTTGAAACACCGACGTTACTCGACTTCTGTAACACCCCGGTCAGGGTCAATTCGCTGTAGCGCGCCACGTCTTTGATTTCGTGACCGTTAATTCGGTAAGGAATGGTATTCAGTACGGTATTTTCATTAACGATACCGCGCTGAAGTGCAGTCATGACGACCATCGGCTTAACGGTCGAACCCGGTTCGAACACGTCGGTGATGGTACGGTTACGCATAATATCCTTTTGCGTACCGGTAAGATTGTTAGGGTTGTAGGACGGGCTATTGGCCATCGCCAGCACTTCACCCGTGTTGACATCAACTAACACGGCACTGCCCGATTCCGCTTTGTTAAAGGCCACGGCGTTGTTCAGCTCGCGGTAAACCAGCGCCTGTAACCGCTCATCGATACTCAGCGCAAGGTTGTGTGCTGCCTGGCTGTCCGTTGAGGAAATATCCTCGATCACGCGACCATAGCGGTCTTTACGCACAATGCGCTCACCGGGCTGGCCGGTCAGCCATTTATCAAAGCTTTTTTCAACGCCCTCAATCCCCTGGCTATCAACGTTAGTAAAGCCAATGAGGTGAGCAGTCACTTCGCCGGATGGATAGTACCGGCGGGATTCTTCGCGCAGATGGATCCCCGGCAGCTTCAATTTTTTGATGTAATCTGCCATGTCAGGATTCACCTGACGCGCCAGATAGATAAAGCGCCCTCTCGGGTTGGTATTCACGCGTGAAGATAACTGGTCCAGCGGCATCTTCAGCGCATCCGCAAGGGCCTTCCATCGGTTATCAAGCGTGATGCCGCCAGCATCATGCAGTTCTTTCGGATCGGCCCAGATAGCCTTCACCGGCACGCTCACCGCCAGCGGACGACCCGAGCGGTCGGTGATCATCCCACGGGATGTCGACACTTCCTGGACGCGCAGAGAGCGCATATCGCCCTGGCGAACCAGCATGTCAGGGGCGACGATTTGTAGCCAGGCCACGCGGCCCAGCAGAAAACCCAGCGCCAGTAAAATGCAGCCGCAAAGCAACGCAAAACGCCAACTGACAAAGTTGGCCTGTTCTTCCTGACGTTTTGGTTTTAGCGTTTTTGCCGCTGCTTTCATGCGTCGCGTTTTCCCTTATTTTTGTACTACGATATTTTCCTGCGAAGGATCAACATGCTGCAGCTGCAGCTTTTCCGTTGCGATCCGTTCAACCCGGCTGTGATCGCCGAGCGCGTTTTCTTCAAGGATCAGATTTCGCCATTCAATATCCAGCGCATCGCGTTCCAGTACCATCTGCTCGCGTTGCGCAGTCAATAAACGTGTATGGTGGGCGGTGGTCACCACCGTAACTGCCGTGACAATGATGCAAATGAACAGACAGAGTGGCAGTTTCCCAAACCGCAAAAGATCGTCGCCGATCACGCCAGGCAAGGCATGGCGCTCGTTGCTTCCTAACGAATCCTTAACTTTGCTTAGGGTCTCTGTCACTCTGCCGATCATGCGTTCGTCCTCTCTGCAACACGCAGCACTGAACTACGGGCGCGTGGATTCTCTGCCACTTCTTCTTCGCCCGGCATCAACTTGCCTAATGCTCGCAACTGACGGCCACCCAGCTTCCTGAGTTGTTCTTCCGTCATCGGCAGCCCCGCTGGCACCTGCGGACCGCGGCTTTGTTCACGCATGAAGCGTTTCACAATACGGTCTTCCAGCGAATGGAAGCTGATGATGGATAACCGCCCACCCGGGGCCAGCACGTCGAGCGAGCTTTTTAGCGCCAGCTCTATTTCCTCCAGTTCACTGTTTACCCAGATGCGAACCGCCTGGAAGGTACGGGTCGCGGGATGTTTGTGCTTATCCTTCACCGGTGTCGCCGCCGCGATCACTTCGGCCAACTCTTTGGTGCGGGTCATTGGCTCAATGCGATTGCGCTCAACGATGGCGCGCGCAATACGTTTGCCAAAGCGCTCTTCGCCGAACGTTTTGATGACCCATGCAATATCGGCTTCGTCAGCGGTCTGTAGCCACTCAGCGGCAGATTGACCGCGCGTCGGGTCCATCCGCATGTCCAGCGGACCATCACGCATAAAGGAGAAACCACGTTCAGCATCATCAAGTTGGGGTGAAGAGACGCCAAGATCGAGAAGAATCCCGTCGATCTTGCCCGTCAGGCCGCGTTCAGCGACATAATCCGCGAGCGCAGAGAAAGGTCCATGCACGATGGAAAAGCGTGGGTCATTGATGGTCTGTGCAACGGCAATAGCCTGCGGATCGCGATCGATTGCCAGCAGACGTCCTTCCTCTCCAAGCTGGGAGAGAATCAAACGTGAGTGACCACCGCGACCAAACGTGCCATCAATGTAGATGCCATCCGGACGAATATTCAGGCCGTTTACGGCCTCGTCCAGTAACACCGTTTTATGTTTATAATTTTCCATCATATTTATAGAGACAAGTCCTGCAGCCGTTCCGATAATGTCGCGGAATCAGACTGCTCAGCGTCGATATCTTCCTTGACCTGTTGATACCAGGTCGTTTCATCCCACAGTTCAAACTTGTTGAACTGCCCGACCAGCATCACTTCTTTGGTCAGACCGGCATGTTGCCGCAACACAGGGGCAATCAGTAATCGCCCAGCGTTATCCATCTGACATTCACTGGCATGTCCCAATAACAGCCGCTGTACGCGGCGTTCCTGCGGGTTCATGCTCGACAGTCGCGACAGCTTTTGCTCAATAATTTCCCATTCAGGCAAGGGGTAAAGCAGCAGGCAGGGGGAGTTAATGTCAATGGTGCAAACCATTTGACCCGCAGCGTTCTCAATCAACTGGTCGCGGTATCGGGTTGGTACCGATAAACGCCCTTTGCTGTCGAGATTGACTAACGTAGCTCCACGGAACATGCCAGTCTCACCCCTCCTCACCACTTTAACCCACAAATTCCCACCTAAAGGAGTTTACGGAGCGAGGGAAAAGCTTGTCAAGCCAGGACTCTCCATATAAGGACTCGGAAGCCCTCTATTTACAGAGATAAACAGTCCTGGTTAATAACTGCACAACTGGCGAGGCAAAATTAACGTTATGAATATTTGTAAGAAAAAAACCGAATATGCACACTAGCGTTAAAGCTCACTCAATATCATCGCAGATAAATATAAAGTGTCAGTTTGCGACGCGGGCAGCATTTTATGACAGATTCTCAGGGGATAACAGCGCCAGATTCACTCAGGCACCCGGTAAGCGCAGCGGTTGCCACGTAAGCTGGCAAAGGAGGAGGAAAAACGTCTGATTATTCATTGACCGAAAAGGGTTTGTAACAAAATAATACAAAGAATACCGTTTAAAATCGACCGGACGTTCTTAAAAAGACAATTTAAAAGCCAGAATGAATTAAGAAAAATAGGTGATTAGGATCCCTCAAGAATTATCCTAATTTCTCTCCGGGAATTATCTGCACGAATTATCGCAACAAAAGGGGGGCAGATTTCGCCGCCCCGGTCATTTTCATTTTTGGCGGCTTAAAATTCCGCGATGGTAGAGATTACGTTTGATACGCGTCAGGCCCGGTTTCGGCTTGCGCGGCTCATCCAGGCTTGCCAGCACAATCTCCAGCACGCGTTCAGCCACATCGCGGTGACGCTGTGCTACCGCCAGCACCGGGCACTGGAGGAAGTCAAGCAGTTCGTTATCCCCGAACGTGGCAATCGCCAGATCGGAGGGCAGTTTACCTTCCCGGCGTAAGGTCACGTCCATGACGCCCTGCAACAGCGCAAACGACGTGGTGAACAGCGCCTGAGGCATCGGATGCGTTTCCAGCCATTTCTCGAACAGCTGCGCGGCGGCTTCACGCTCGTAGCTGTTGGCATAGAGGTAGTGAACCTCGCGCGGATCGTCTTTCCAGGCAGTTCTGAATCCCTGCTCGCGCAGGAAGCTCACGGAAAGCTCGGGCAACGCGCCAAGATACAGCACCGTTTCAGCGGGGAACGTTCTCAACTCTGCGGCCAGCATTTCTGCATCATCCTGATCCGCACCCACGACGCTGGTGAAATGCTCGCGATCGAGCGCGCGATCCAGCGCCACAATTGGGAACGGGTCATTCGCCCAGCGCTGGTAGAACGGATGCTCTGGCGGCAAGGAGGTCGACACGATAATGGCATCCACCTGACGCTGGAGCAGATGCTCAATACAGCGCATCTCGTTATCAGGCTGGTCTTCTGAGCAGGCAATCAGCAACTGATAGCCGCGCTGACGCGCCTGACGTTCAAGATAATTGGCGATACGGGTATAGCTGGTGTTTTCCAGGTCAGGGATCACCAGACCAATAGAGCGGGTACGCCCGGCACGCAGACCGGCTGCGACAGCATTCGGATGGTAGTTATGCTCACGAACCACCGCCATAACTTTTTCAACGGTCTTGTCGCTGACACGGTACTGCTTTGCTTTACCGTTAATCACATAGCTGGCCGTTGTCCGTGACACGCCGGCTAGCCGGGCGATTTCATCCAGTTTCACAATTGCCCCTTAAAAAAAGAAAAGAGTCCATGGCCCTGTCAAGGTTATGGTTAAATCTTTTAACATCTAAACGCAGAAAAGCCTTCGCGGCAACCGCTTTTATCTGCGTTGTCGGCTGATTACGCAAAAAAAAGCCCGGCTTTGGTGACCGGGCAGAAAGAGGCGAACCTTTTTGACAACTAACGCATGATTTTCTCGCCGCGTGACAGACCGACTACACCCGATCTCGCGACCTCGACAATTTTTGCGACGTCCCGCACTGATGCCAGGAAAGCATCCAGCTTGTCGCTTGTCCCAACCAGCTGAACCGTATAAAGAGAAGGGGTCACGTCAATAATCTGTCCGCGGAAAATATCCGCATTGCGTTTAACTTCTTCACGCCCGTAGCCGCTGGCCTGGATTTTCACCAGCATGACCTCTCGTTCAACGTAGGCCCCCTGCCCCAGCTCGCTCACGCGCAGCACATCAACCAGCTTATGCAGCTGTTTCTCAATCTGCTCAAGCACTTTAGCATCGCCGACGGTTTGGATCGTCATGCGCGATAGCGTAGGGTCTTCCGTCGGAGCAACGGTCAGGCTTTCAATGTTATAGCCGCGCTGTGCAAAAAGACCAATGACGCGCGACAGTGCGCCAGACTCGTTTTCCAGTAAAACAGATAATATCCGGCGCATATCAGGTTCTCTCCGTTTTGCTTAACCACATTTCATCCATACCACCACCACGAATATGCATCGGATAAACGTGCTCGGTCCCATCAACAATCACATCCATAAAGACGAGGCGGTTGTTTTTAACGTGCTCAAGCGCTTGCGCGAGCTTCGCTTCCAGCTCAGCCGGATCGGTTACCCGCATGCCTACATGGCCGTAAGCTTCAGCAAGACGAACAAAGTCCGGCAGCGATTTCATGTATGACTGAGAATGACGGCCAGAGTAGATCATATCCTGCCACTGCTTCACCATACCGAGATACCCGTTATTCAGGTTCAGCACCAGTACCGGCAGTTCATATTGCAGCGCGGTAGACAGTTCCTGAATGTTCATCTGAATACTGCCATCTCCGGTCACGCAGACGACGGTTTCATTCGGCAACGCCAGCTTCACGCCCAGCGCGGCAGGCAGACCAAAGCCCATGGTTCCTAAACCACCGGAGTTGATCCAGTGTCGCGGTTTATCAAACGGGTAATACAGGGCGGCAAACATCTGGTGCTGCCCTACGTCTGAGGTTACGTACGCTTCACCTTTCGTCAGTCGCCACACCGCTTCGATGACCGCCTGCGGCTTAATGTTTTCGCTTTGCGTGTCATATTTCAGGCACTGACGCGCGCGCCACTGTTCAATCTGCTGCCACCAGTCGCGGATCTCATCCAGCGGCTGGGTTGCACTCTCCTGGGTCAGCAGGTCCAGCATTTGCTCCAGAACCTGACGGGCATCACCGACGATCGGCACATCAGCCGCCACTGTTTTTGAAATTGACGTAGGATCGATATCAATGTGCAGCACGGTTGCGTTCGGGCAATACTTCGCCAGGTTGTTGGTGGTGCGATCGTCAAAGCGCACGCCGACGGCAAAGATGACATCGGAATGATGCATCGTCATGTTGGCTTCATAGGTACCGTGCATACCCAGCATCCCCAGCGCCTGACGATGAGTGGCAGGGAATGCCCCCAGCCCCATCAATGACGATGCAACTGGCAGGTTAAGTTTTTCAATCAGTTCACGAAGCTGGACTTCGCAGGCAGCGTTGATCGCCCCGCCACCGACATAGACCACCGGTTTTTTGGCTGCCAGCAGCGTTTGCAACGCTCGCTTGATCTGACCTTTATGCCCCTGCGTTGTTGGGTTATAAGAGCGCATGCTGACCGATTCCGGCCAGACATAAGGCAGCTTGTTTGCCGGGTTCAGGATATCTTTAGGCAGATCGACCACCACCGGTCCTGGACGTCCGCTCGCCGCCAGCCAGAAGGCTTTTTTCAGTACGCCAGGGATGTCTTCTGTTTGCTTGACCAGGAAGCTGTGCTTCACAACGGGACGCGAAATCCCGACCATGTCGCACTCCTGAAAAGCATCGTAGCCAATCAGTGAGGTTGCCACCTGCCCGGAGAGGATCACCAGCGGGATAGAGTCCATATAGGCCGTCGCAATGCCGGTAATGGCGTTTGTCGCGCCGGGGCCGGACGTGACTAACACCACGCCTACTTCACCCGTCGCACGCGCCAGGCCGTCAGCCATGTGCACCGCCGCCTGCTCGTGACGTACCAGAACATGGTCAATGCCCCCTACCGTATGCAACGCATCATAAATATCGAGGACCGCACCGCCAGGGTAGCCGAACACTTGCTTTACGCCCTGATCGATCAGCGACCGAACGACCATTTCCGCGCCAGACAACATCTCCATGCTTTGCCTCCAGGCATTTTGTTATAGACGGACTGCCGAATTCATTTCCGCACCGTCTTACGATTGGGATAAACCAATCTTATATTTTGCAGAGTGTTCTTTACCTTAACCGCTCGTTATGAGGCAGGCAATTAGCAAACCCGGGTAGATAAACGGCGCGTAAAGCAGAAAAAGCAGCCGTTAACAGGAGATATGGTTAATTCCTCTGGGAATAGAGGATGGGGTGATAAATCATCGCTGAAAAGCGCGACAATGCAGGAAATCATCTATTTTTGCGTGCCGGAGAGCAGCCCAAAAAAAAGCACCACAGAATAAAATAGCAATTATCTAAAAGAACTCAGGATAAATCACATAAAACGATGCGATTTATCCTGATGCGTTTACCGGCGACAGATGCCAACCAGCAACTCTTCCATCCACTGATGCCCTTTATCCCGACCCGCCGCTTCATGCCAGGAAAGATAACAGGTGCGGCTATTTAGCTTGAGCGGCAGAGGTAAAATTTGCAGGTTTAACGGGTCAGAAAACTCTTCTGCCAGCCAGCGCGGCGCAATCGCCACCAGTTGCGTCTGGGAGACCACGTTTAATACGCTAACCATGGCCATGCCCTGATACGCCACGCTCGCCTGTTTATCCGCAGTGTCATACCACGGCAGGCTAAAGGAAGCATATCTGTCGAGTGCAACAACGGCGTGCTGCTCGTTATAAACATCGCTTTCTAGCAGCGGAGAATTCAGGCGCGGATGTTTTTTACTGGCGACGAGAACCATTTCATCTTTAAACAGCGGCACACAGGAAAATTCTGGACGACGGAACTCTTCATACCCCAGAACGAATTCAATCTCCTGATAGCGTAACTGATGTTCCGTGTTTTGATTCAGGGATGATTTAAAAACAAGATTGATATTTGGTGCGATCTCTTCAACTTTATTATAAATAATCGACGTTAAATAATTATCTAATGGGCTACAGACGCAAAGATGGAATACGCGCTCGCTGCTTAAGGGTTCAAAGCCCGAGCCCGGCAGCTCGTTTTGTACCAACTGCAACGCCTGGCGGATGGAGCCGAACAGCTGGAATGCGCGCGCCGTAGGCTGGATCCCTCTTCCGTAACGAACAAACAATTCGTCGTTAAACATGACCTTAAGCCTGGCAACGGCATTACTCACAGCAGGTTGTGACATCCCCAAGGCCTGGGCCGCGCGGGTAATATTCTGTTCCTGCATGACAGCATCAAACACCGTCAGAAGATTAAGATCCACCGTGCGTAACTGCGGTTTAATCCCATCAGTAGCTTGAGGTTGTTTAATATTATTTTCTGACACTTCTGACTCCACTGTCACGCTACACTCCCTTTGCTCACGTACGGTAATCATCTCGAAAATATGATTTACCATGCAAACACGATCAGCAAAAGAGAATTATTTAAAATTCGGAATATATAAAGACTCTATAATAACGAAAATTAATGAGCGCAAATGATATGTTTGACTTTAGGGTTTGAATGAAACCATAAACCAAACAAATATACAATTGCCATCAGGTTAATGATGACTTAAGTATTATTAAACTGTTATTGCTATCGCCCTACAGTTAGTTAACAACCTGTTATATCTGTTCGCTTTTCAGCATTATGGAACAGATTCACTGCATTTATAACTTAATGATATTAAAACCTTTTAATCACAACGCATTCTCTTCAGGACATTTCACTCATTTTTAAACAATTATATTTATTTGTTTCTGCAACTCTTTTCTTAAGTCCAAAATTAGACAATTAGTCGGGTCGCGAAAGCTAAAACCAGCACAATTAGCTAAAGTGAATACCCTGCTGATTCCGTCTGTCGGGCCCGTTTTCATCGTCAGGGGTTGACATGAACGGCCGTATCCAGTACCACTAAAAGCATATTGAATTTAACGGAGCACGATTCATGATTCGCACCATTCGTTTCACCGGTCTACTACTACTAAACGCATTCACTGTGCGCGGTAGACTGGCGGGCGAAATTCAGCGTTGAATCGTCACCAGTAAGACTAAAAACCCGCGCCACTGCGCGGGTTTTTTTATGCTCGTAGCAAGGCGCCCTAAGACTGACAAGGACCTAACCCATGAGCCAGCAAGTCATTATTTTCGATACTACTTTACGTGACGGTGAACAGGCATTGCAGGCAAGCCTGAGTGTAAAAGAGAAACTGCAGATCGCGCTGGCTCTCGAACGTATGGGTGTCGACGTGATGGAGGTCGGTTTCCCGGTCTCGTCTCCGGGTGATTTCGAATCCGTCCAGACTATCGCCCGCACCATTAAAAACAGCCGCGTTTGCGCCCTGGCGCGCTGCGTAGAGAAAGACATCGACGTTGCTGCCGAGTCATTGAAAGTGGCCGAAGCGTTCCGTATCCACACCTTTATTGCAACCTCACCTATGCACATCGCCACCAAGCTGCGCAGCACGCTGGATGAAGTGATTGAGCGCGCGGTGTATATGGTGAAACGCGCACGCAACTACACCGATGACGTTGAATTCTCCTGTGAAGATGCGGGCCGTACGCCAATCGAAGACCTGGCGCGCGTCGTGGAAGCCGCCATCAACGCGGGTGCGAAAACCATCAACATCCCTGACACCGTCGGCTACACCATGCCGTTTGAGTTCTCCAACATCATTACCGGACTGTACGACCGCGTACCCAATATTGATAAGGCAATTATCTCCGTCCACACCCACGATGATTTGGGTCTGGCCGTGGGTAATGCCATCGCCGCCGTCCACGCCGGTGCGCGTCAGGTAGAAGGTGCGATGAACGGTATCGGCGAACGCGCGGGCAACTGTTCGCTGGAAGAAGTGATCATGGCGATCAAAGTGCGCAAAGACATCATGGACGTGCATACCCGCATCAATCACAACGAAATCTGGCGCACCAGCCAGACCGTCAGCCAGATTTGCAACATGCCCATTCCGGCTAACAAAGCGATTGTCGGCACTGGCGCCTTCGCGCACTCCTCCGGTATTCACCAGGATGGCGTCCTGAAGAACCGCGAAAACTACGAAATCATGACCCCGGAATCCATCGGCCTGAACCAGGTGCAGCTGAACCTGACCTCCCGTTCCGGTCGCGCGGCGGTTAAACACCGTATGGAAGAGATGGGCTATAAGGACAGCGATTACAACATGGATCAGCTGTACGACGCGTTCCTGAAGCTGGCCGACAAAAAAGGTCAGGTGTTCGACTACGACCTGGAAGCGCTGGCCTTTATTAACAAGCAGCAGGAAGAGCCAGAGCACTTCCGTCTGGATTACTTCAACGTGCAGTCCGGCTCCAGCAACATCGCCACCGCCTCGGTCAAGCTGGCCTGCGGTGATGAAATTAAAGCAGAGGCCGCGAACGGTAACGGCCCTGTGGATGCCATCTACCAGGCGATTAACCGCGTCACCGAGTACGACGTGGAGCTGGTGAAGTATGACCTGACGGCCAAAGGCCACGGCAAAGATGCACTGGGTCAGGTCGACATTGTTGTTACCCACAATGGCCGCCGCTTCCATGGCGTGGGCCTGGCGACCGATATCGTTGAATCCTCCGCGAAAGCGATGGTGCATGTTCTGAACAACATCTGGCGCGCCGCCGAAGTCGAAAAAGAGTTGCAACGCAAAGCTCAGAATAAAGAGAACAACAAGGAAACCGTGTAATGTCGAAGAATTACCATATTGCTGTGTTACCGGGCGACGGTATTGGTCCGGAAGTGATGGCACAGGCGCTGAAAGTACTGGAAGCCGTTCGTACGCGTTTTGCGATGAAAATCACCACCAGCCACTACGACGTGGGCGGTATTGCGATTGATAACCACGGTACGCCGCTGCCGAAAGCGACCGTGGAAGGCTGCGAAAATGCCGATGCCGTGCTGTTTGGTTCCGTCGGTGGCCCGAAATGGGAACACCTGCCGCCAGCAGAGCAACCAGAACGCGGCGCGCTGCTGCCGCTGCGTAAACATTTCAAGCTGTTCAGCAACCTGCGTCCGGCGAAGCTGTATCAGGGTCTGGAAGAGTTCTGCCCGCTGCGCGCGGATATCGCCGCCAACGGTTTCGACATTCTCTGCGTGCGTGAACTGACCGGCGGGATCTACTTTGGTCAGCCAAAAGGGCGCGAAGGCAGCGGACAACACGAGAAAGCGTTCGACACCGAGGTGTATCACCGTTTCGAAATCGAACGTATCGCCCACATCGCGTTCGAGTCGGCGCGCAAACGCCGCCATAAGGTGACCTCCATTGATAAAGCGAACGTGCTGCAGTCCTCCATTTTGTGGCGCGAGATTGTGAGTGAAGTCGCTAAGCAGTACCCGGACGTTGCGCTGTCGCACATGTACATCGACAACGCGACCATGCAGCTGATTAAGGATCCGTCCCAGTTTGACGTGCTGCTGTGCTCCAACCTGTTCGGCGATATTCTCTCTGACGAGTGCGCGATGATCACCGGCTCGATGGGCATGCTGCCATCCGCAAGCCTGAATGAAGAAGGCTTTGGCCTGTACGAGCCTGCGGGCGGTTCCGCGCCGGATATCGCAGGCAAAAACATTGCCAACCCGATTGCGCAGATCCTCTCCCTGGCCCTGCTGCTGCGCTACAGCCTGGATGCAGGCGATGCGGCAACCGCAATTGAAAACGCCATTAACCGGGCGTTAGAGAAAGGCGTCCGTACCGGTGATTTGGCACGCGGCACGGCGGCAGTCAGTACCGATGAAATGGGCGACATCATTGCCCGCTATGTCGCTGAAGGGGTGTAATCATGGCTAAGACGTTATATGAAAAGTTGTTCGATGCGCACGTTGTTTACGAGGCGCCAAACGAAACCCCGCTGCTGTACATTGACCGTCATCTGGTACACGAAGTGACCTCACCTCAGGCATTTGACGGCCTGCGCGCGCACAAGCGTCCGGTACGTCAGCCGGGTAAAACCTTCGCGACGATGGATCACAACGTTTCCACCCAGACCAAAGACATTAACGCCTCGGGTGAGATGGCCCGTATCCAGATGCAGGAGCTGATTAAGAACTGCAATGAATTTGGCGTTGAGCTGTACGACCTGAACCATCCGTATCAGGGCATCGTCCACGTGATGGGGCCTGAGCAAGGGATCACCCTGCCGGGCATGACCATCGTCTGCGGTGACTCCCATACCGCGACCCACGGCGCGTTTGGCGCTCTGGCATTCGGGATTGGCACGTCCGAAGTGGAACATGTGCTGGCAACGCAGACCCTGAAGCAGGGCCGTGCCAAAACCATGAAGATTGAGGTGAAGGGTAAAGCGGCACCTGGCATTACCGCGAAAGACATCGTGCTGGCCATCATCGGTAAAACCGGCAGCGCAGGCGGTACCGGCCACGTCGTTGAGTTCTGCGGCGACGCTATTCAGGCACTGAGTATGGAAGGTCGCATGACCCTGTGCAACATGGCCATTGAGATGGGCGCAAAAGCCGGGCTGGTCGCGCCGGACGAAACCACCTTCAACTATGTGAAGGGCCGTCTGCACGCGCCGAAAGGTAAGGATTTTGACGACGCGGTAGCCTACTGGAAAACCCTGACAACCGACGATGGGGCAACGTTTGATACCGTTGTCACGCTGCAGGCAGAAGAGATTGCGCCTCAGGTGACCTGGGGCACCAACCCGGGTCAGGTGATTTCCGTCAACGACAGCATCCCTGACCCGGCCTCCTTCGCCGATCCGGTCGAGCGCGCCAGTGCGGAAAAAGCGCTGGCCTATATGGGGCTGAAGCCCGGCGTGCCGTTGACCGATGTCGCCATTGATAAAGTGTTTATCGGCTCCTGCACCAACTCCCGTATCGAAGATTTGCGTGCCGCCGCCGAAATTGCCAAAGGCCGTAAAGTGGCACCAGGCGTGCAGGCGCTGGTGGTTCCTGGCTCCGGTCCGGTGAAGGCCCAGGCGGAAGCCGAAGGTCTGGATAAGATCTTTATCGAAGCGGGCTTCGAGTGGCGCCTGCCAGGCTGTTCGATGTGTCTGGCCATGAACAACGATCGCCTGAATCCGGGTGAGCGCTGTGCCTCCACCAGCAACCGTAATTTTGAAGGCCGTCAGGGCCGCGGTGGGCGCACCCATCTGGTCAGCCCGGCAATGGCCGCCGCTGCGGCAGTCACCGGCCATTTCGCCGACATTCGCAGCCTGAAATAAGGAGACAATCATGGCAGAGAAATTTACCCAACATACAGGCCGGGTTGTCCCCCTGGACGCCGCGAACGTCGATACTGACGCCATTATTCCTAAGCAGTTTTTGCAGAAGGTGACGCGTACCGGTTTCGGCGCACACCTGTTTAACGACTGGCGTTTCCTCGACGATAAGGGCGAAGTGCCTAATCCGGAATTCGTGTTGAACTTCCCGGAATACAAAGGTGCCTCCATTTTGCTGGCGCGGGAAAACTTTGGCTGCGGCTCATCCCGTGAACACGCGCCGTGGGCGCTCACCGACTATGGCTTTAAGGTGGTCATTGCCCCAAGCTTCGCGGATATCTTCTACGGCAACAGCTTCAACAACCAGCTTCTGCCGGTGACGCTGAGCGATGAACAGGTCGATGAATTGTTCGCGCTGGTTAAGGCGAATCCGGGCATTTCGTTTGAAGTGGATCTGGAAGCCGAAGTGGTGAAAGCCGGGGATAAGACCTACAGCTTCAGCATTGATGCCTTCCGCCGCCACTGCATGCTGAACGGTCTGGATAGCATTGGTTTAACTCTCCAGCACGAAGCGGCGATTGCCACTTACGAACAAAAACAACCCGCATTTATGAAATAATCCTCCGGCCTGCAGTGTACTCTGCAGGCCGTGTTTTATCCCAATGCCCATCTTCCATCTGTAAATACTTCGCAAACCCAGCCAATAATAACGTTATATTTAATGTCAATTTAATGTTCCCTGAGCAGAATAATCGCTCAATCAGCTGGTAGCGGAACTTATCATGGAAAAGAAAAATAGCAATGAGTCTCATCTCCGTTCTCATGAAATACAAAAATGCACAATAGTGAGCGTGATAACAAATAGTTTACTCACCGGCTTTCAGATAGTTGCAGGAATATTCTCCGGATCACAGGGATTAATTGCTGATGGGATTCATTCTCTTTCCGATTTATCCTCTGACTTTGTCGTTCTGATTGCAAATAAAAAGAGTCAGAAAGCCTCTGATATCGATCATCATTACGGTCATCTGCGTTTCGAAAACGGAGCAAAGCTCATTATTGGCGCTATTCTGCTGCTTGTGGGAGTCGGGATGCTCTGGTCCGCAGGGAATAAACTGCTTCACCCCGAGACGCATCAGCTGGTGAAAGGGGCCGCTCTGTGGGTGGCGATACTGGCGCTGGTGGTGAAGGAAAGCCTGTTCAGATACATGTATGCCGCGGGAAAACGTATTCAGTCCTCGCTGCTGATAGCCAATGCCTGGCATGCCCGCTCTGACGCAGCCTCGTCAGTGGTTGTCGCCATCGGTATTGCCGGGAATTTAGTGGGTTTTCACGCGATGGACCTGATTGCGGCCCTGATTGTTGGGATATTTATCGCCCATATGGGTTACAAATTCTCTGCCGATGCCCTGCACGACCTGATGGACCGTTCGCTTGAACCCGAGCTGGAGCATGATATCAAAACCTGTCTTCTCTCCACCGAGGGTGTCATCGGACTCCATGATTTAAAAACCCGCAAGATGGGCGATTTAGCCCTTGTTGATGTCCATCTGGAAGTTAACGGCGAATTAAGCGTAAAAGAAGGGCATCAGATTGCCGTCAATGCCAGAAACAACGTGATGCAAAAATTCAATGTGCTGAACGTGATGACGCATATTGATCCTGCTCGCTAATCGGAACGCATAAATACAGTGTGACGCAACCCACCGTTAAGGTTTCGTTAATTAATCTGCGTCACACTGCATCGCATCAGCTCTCTCATTATTGAGGTAAAAAGCGATGAACCCAACGCTATGCAATACGCTTCCCCATAAAGAAACACCCTTTCTTCGCGTACTGCACATTCTTGTGGCCGTTCTGGTGCTGGTTCAGATCATCAATTCTAATTTCACCGAAAGTGAAGCCCTCCACGACTCCGGGCTGAACGGAATTGTCACCTGGATGCATATTATTTCCGGGTTTGGTTTAATTTTTTGTGGCATTGCCATGATGGCATGGATGTTAACCCAGCGCGGATTTAAATATTACTTCGCCTGGCTGGCGCTGGGTTTTCGCGGAATCGTTGACGATATTCGCACCCTCACGCAGCGCCAGCTTCCTGAGGCGCATGCCGGCGGTATGGCGGCAACGGTACAAGGTTTGGGCGTGCTGGCGCTGCTGGGCGTTGCACTCTGCGGCGCGGCCTGGTTCGTGCTGAACGCCACGCTCGGACCCGTTTCGTCCGTCACAGAATCCGCCTTAAATTTGCATAAATTTCTGACGGTCTTTGTTGAGACATATTTCTGGGCACACGGTTTCATGGGCCTCGTTCATATGTACCTGACGCTACGCGCGCAGCGTAAGTATCAGTGTTCAGAATAAAACGGTTCGCAGAGCCCGGCGTTCCCGGGCTCCGTTTCATTCATCCGATCACACGTCTTTTACGCGGCAGGTCAGCAGAAGCGTTACGACAGAAAGCGCCGCAATCATCCAGTAGACAGACGCATGCCCATAGCTTTGCGCCAGCGCCCCCTGAATCACGCCTGCCAGAATCACCCCGGTTGAAATACTGTTGGTAAAAAGCGTGGTCGCCGAACCGGCACGACCAGGCATGAGATCCTGAAACCAGAGCATGCCGATCCCGGCAACAATCCCGATAAACACGGCGTTAAACAGCTGCAGCGCCAGCAACGCTTCACGCGAATGGAAAAGGATCAGCCCCGCGTAGAACAGCACCCCGGCCGCCACGGCAACGATCATCATCCGACGCTTTCCAAAGCGCTTAACGTAGTAACCCGCCAGAATCATCGCCGGAATCTCCAGCCCGGCAGCGGTTCCCATTAAGATCCCCGCGAGTTTGTCCGGTAAACCCAGATCGCTGCTGATCCACAGCGGCATATCGATAATGTACATCGTGTTGCAGGTCCACATCAGCGTGGAGGCAATAAACAGCATGCGAACGTTTTTATCCTGCCAGCCGCTCACCTCGGTGACAGGTTTATCCGTTGCCTGTTCAACGCGCGCCACGGACGGCAGCGCGAAGGCAATCAATGCCAGGCTGATGACAAAAATCCCGGCGGCGATGGAGAACATGGTGGTAAAGCCGTAGTTCAACGCCAGCATGAAGGCCAGCGGCGGACCAATGACCCACGCCAGCGAGAGCTGGGCACGCATCACCGAGCTGAACATCACCACTTCCCGCGCCGAGTTATCCGCATATTCACGGGCCAGCGCGAACAGCTGCGGCATGGCGGTGTTCGCCAGTGACGCCAGCAGCACGCCGCAGGTAATGAGCGTCAGATAATGACGGTTAAAGGCGAAGAGCAGCGCGTTGCCCACCGCCATGGCGCAGCAAAAGAGGATCAGCCTGCGGCGATCGCCCTGGCTGTCCGATCGTTTCGCCAGCGCGAGGCTGACCAGGATCCCGGCAATGGCGTTAACGGTATAAAACAGGCCGACCCAAAACGGCTGTGCCCCCACCTCGCGGCTGAGAAACAGGCTCAGCGTCGGCGCCTGCAGCGCCCCCGCCACGCCCATCATAAAGGCCACCAGCATAAAAGCGGCATACACGCCGTTCAGGCGTCGCCCCATCGTCATCAACCACAGCATGCGCAAGTCCTTGTGAAAGCGAATCAAAATCGGGTGAAAGAATAAACGAAAAAAGCCAGCAAAAACATTTTGCTGGCGGGTGATAAGCACCAATACTCAGTCACACATGATCGAGGCGAGTTAGCGGGAAGAGGTCGGTGTTGTAACGTCCCACTGCATCAATTCTTCTAACGTTTTCAGCCGTTGCTCTGCATACTGGCGGGCCAGCCAGGACGATCCTTTTGTCGCTGAAAAGTACTGCTGATAAAACTGACGTGCGGTAGACCTCTTCATAATTTACCTCCTCACTTCATCGAGGAGAATTATTGGCCTAATATAGGGATAAATAAATTGCTGGTTTTTTGTCAGGAGTTCCCCTTTTATGCCTTCCGGTCGTCTGCAACAACAGTTTATCCGCCTCTGGCAGTGCTGCGAGGGGCAATCGCAGGAGACCACGCTCAACGAGCTGGCTGACCTGCTTAGCTGTTCCCGCCGTCATATGCGTACGCTGCTCAACACCATGCAGCAGCAGGGTTGGTTAAGCTGGGAAGCTGAGGCGGGACGCGGCAAACGTTCGCGGTTGACCTTTCTCTATACCGGGCTGGCGTTGCAGCAGCAGCGCGCGGAAGACCTGCTCGAGCAGGACCGCATCGATCAGCTGGTTCAGCTGGTGGGCGACAAAGCCGCCGTGCGCCAGATGCTGGTTTCCCATCTCGGACGCAGTTTTCGTCAGGGTCGGCACATCCTGCGGGTGCTCTACTATCGTCCAATGAAAAATCTGCTGCCCGGCACGGCGTTACGCCGCTCAGAAACCCATATGGCCCGGCAAATCTTCAGCGGTCTGACGCGGATAAATGAGGAAAACGGGGAACTGGAAGCGGATATCGCGCACCACTGGCAGCAACTTTCTCCGCTTCACTGGCGCTTCTTTTTACGCCCCGGCATTCACTTTCACCATGGTCGCGAGCTGGAGATGCACGACGTCATCGCCTCTCTGGAACGCGTCCGAAGGCTGCCGCTCTACTCGCATATTTCGCGTATCCACTCCCCCACGGCCTGGACGCTGGATATCGAGCTGTCGCAGCAGGATAAGTGGCTTCCCTGGCTGCTGGGCTACGTGCCGTCGATGATTTTGCCCGGCGAGTGGGAATCGATGAACAATTTTGCCAGCCTGCCGATTGGCACCGGGCCCTACTCCGTGTCCCGCAATAACAGCAACCAGCTGAAAATCCGCGCGTTCGATGACTACTTTGGCTATCGGGCGCTGATCGACGAAGTCAACGTGTGGGTATTGCCGGATCTCAATGAAGACCTGAGCTGCGGGCTGACGCTTGAAGGCCCCACCACGGGAGAAAAAGCCGTGGAGAGTCGCCTGGAGGAGGGATGCTACTATCTCCTCTTTGACCGCCGCACCCACCGCGGGGCAAACCAGGCCGTCCGCAAGTGGATCAGCCACGTGTTGTCCCCTGCCAATCTGATCTACCATGCGGAAGCGCAGTACCAGACATACTGGTTCCCGGCCTACGGCCTGCTTCCTCGCTGGCACCACGCCCGCCCGTCGCACTGCGACAAGCCTGCAGGGCTGGAGTCTATCACCCTGACCTACTACCGCGAGCACGTGGAGCATCGTTTTATCGCCAGAATCATGACCCGACTGCTGGCGGCCGAAGGAGTAACGCTGGAGGTCAAGGAAGTTGACTATGACGAATGGCACCAGGGGGATATCACCAGTGATATCTGGCTTAACAGCGCCAACTTCACCCTGCCGCTCGATTTCTCGCTCTTCTCGCACCTGTATGAAGTCCCGCTGATCCAGCACTGCATCGACCGGGACTGGCAGCAGGACGCCGCCCTGTGGCGCGCGGGCGAGATGAATTTAGCCGCGTGGTGCCAGGCGTTACTTGCCGAACAGGCGATTGTGCCGCTGATCCACCACTGGCTGATGATCCAGGGCCAGCGCAGCATGCGCGGCCTGCGGATGAATACCCTGGGCTGGTTTGATTTTAAATCCGCCTGGTTTGCGCCGCCGGAGCCATAACGCTTTCGTAATATTCACCAAATCATTACAATAGCGCCGTTCTCAACGGGGTGCTGCATCACTGATGTGCGCTGAGATAATACCCGTCGAACCTGATCCGGATAACGCCGGCGAAGGGATTTGAGGCTGTCGCTCAAAATCCTTTGCCACTCAACTTTGAGGTGCAAAGTGTTAAAAAAAGTTCTCCCCCTGCTGGCGCTTTTTGCGCTGCCTGCTTTTGCGAAGCCCGTCCTGACGGTCTACACCTATGACTCCTTCTCTGCCGACTGGGGCCCTGGCCCGGTAGTCAAAAAAGCCTTTGAAGCCGACTGCAACTGCGAGCTGAAGTTCGTCGCGCTGGAAGATGGCGTGTCGCTGCTCAACCGCCTGCGTATGGAAGGGAAAAACAGCAAGGCTGACGTGGTGCTCGGGCTGGATAACAACCTGCTGGACGCCGCCTCGCAGACCAAACTGTTTGCCAAAAGCGGCGTCGCGGCAGATGCCGTTAATGTGCCTGGCGGCTGGAAGAACGACACCTTTGTGCCGTTCGATTACGGCTACTTTGCTTTTGTTTATGACAAAAATAAGCTGAAAAACCCGCCGAAGAGTCTGAAAGAGCTGGTGGAAAGTGACCAGAGATGGCGCGTGATTTATGAAGATCCGCGGACCAGCACGCCGGGCCTCGGTCTGCTGCTGTGGATGCAAAAGGTTTACGGGGATAAGGCGCCGGAAGCGTGGCAGAAGCTGGCCGCCAAAACCGTCACCGTGACCAAGGGCTGGAGCGAAGCCTATGGTCTGTTCCTGAAAGGCGAAAGCGACCTGGTGCTGAGCTACACCACCTCTCCGGCCTACCACATTATCGCCGAGAAGAAAGACAACTACGCTGCGGCGAATTTCGCTGAAGGGCACTATCTGCAGGTGGAAGTGGCCGCGCGTACCGCCGCCAGCAAACAGCCGGAGCTGGCCGAGAAGTTCCTGAAGTTCATGGTTTCACCGGCGTTCCAGAATGCCATTCCCCCAGGCAACTGGATGTATCCGGTCACTGGCGTTGCGCTGCCAGCAGGTTTTGAGCAGCTGACCAAACCAACAACCTCGCTGGAGTTTACGCCGCAGCAGGTCGCCGCGCAGCGTGCCGCATGGGTAAGTGAATGGCAACGCGCCGTCAGCCGCTAATTCCCGGCTGGCTACTTCCCGGGCTGCTCGCCGCCATAGTGATGGTGGTGGTCAGCCTGGGGGCTTTTCTTGCTCTGTGGTTCAACGCGCCAGAGAGCGATCTGCTCGCCCTCTGGCACGACAGCTACCTCTGGCACGTTATTCGGTTCTCCTTCTGGCAGGCGTCGCTTTCTGCCCTGCTGTCGGTGATCCCGGCCATTTTTCTGGCGCGCGCCCTGTATCGGCGGCGTTTCCCCGGCAGGCAGGCCCTGCTGCGCCTGTGCGCCATGACGCTGATCCTGCCCGTGCTGGTGGCGGTATTCGGCATTTTGAGCGTTTACGGTCGCCAGGGCTGGCTGGCATCGCTGTTCGGCCAGCTTGGTCTGGAATGGTCATTCTCGCCTTACGGGCTGCAGGGCATCCTGCTGGCACACGTCTTTTTCAATATGCCGATGGCAACGCGTCTCTTTTTGCAGGCTCTGGAGAACATTCCCGGCGAGCAGCGCCAGGTTGCCGCCCAGCTCGGCATGCGCGGCGTGTCGTTCTTCCGCTTTGTCGAATGGCCGTGGCTGCGCCGCCAGATCCCGCCCGTGGCGGCATTAATCTTCATGCTCTGCTTTGCCAGCTTTGCCACCGTGCTGTCGCTCGGCGGTGGGCCGCAGGCCACCACCATTGAGCTGGCGATTTACCAGGCGCTGAGTTACGACTACGATCCCGGTCGCGCTGCGCTGCTGGCGATAGTCCAGATGTCGTGCTGCCTTGCCCTGGTACTGTTGAGCCAGCGGCTGAGTAAAGCCATTCCCGCTGGCAGTCATCAAATAACCGGCTGGCGCGATCCGCAGGACAGCCTGCACAGCCGCGTCAGCGATTTTGTCCTGATCGGGCTGGCACTCCTGCTTCTGTTGCCGCCGCTGCTGGCCGTTATCGTTGACGGACTGAACCTCAATCTCCTGTCTGTCCTGCAACAGCCCGTCCTCTGGCAAGCCACCTGGACCTCGCTGCGTATCGCGCTGGCTGCCGGATTACTGTGCGTCATCCTGACCATGATGCTGCTGTGGAGCAGCCGTGAGCTTTACGCCCGCCAGGCGCAAAAAGCCGGACAAATGCTGGAGCTGACGGGCATGCTGATTCTGGCGATGCCGGGGATCGTGCTGGCGACAGGCTTCTTTTTGCTGTTCAACAGCACCATCGGCCTGCCGGAAAGCGCCGACGGCATCGTGATCTTTACCAACGCCTTAATGGCCATCCCTTATGCGCTCAAGGTGCTGGAAAACCCGATGCGCGACGTCAACAGCCGCTACGGTTTGCTGTGCCAGTCGCTGGGCATGCAGGGCTGGCAGCGGCTGAAGGTGGTCGAACTGCGCGCGCTAAAACGTCCGCTGGCACAGGCGCTGGCGTTTGCCTGCGTGCTCTCTATTGGAGACTTTGGGGTCGTGGCGCTGTTCGGCAATGACGATTTCCGCACGCTGCCCTACTGGCTCTATCAGCAAATCGGCTCTTACCGCAGTCAGGACGGCGCGGTCACCGCGCTGTTACTGCTGCTGCTGTGCTTTGCCTTATTTACCGTTATCGAGAAACTTCCGGGGCGTGATGTTAAAACTGACTGATGTAACCTGGCTTTACCAGCATCTGCCGATGCGCTTCACGCTCTCCGTGCGCCAGGGAGAGATGATCGCCGTGCTTGGCCCAAGCGGCGCAGGAAAAAGCACGCTGCTTAATCTCGTTGCAGGTTTTCTGCAGCCGGCAAGTGGCTCGATCGTCATAGATAACCGGGATCATACCCACACGCCGCCCGCAAAACGTCCTGTCTCAATGCTGTTTCAGGAAAACAACCTTTTTACCCACCTGACGGTGCGGCAAAACATCGCGCTGGGAATGCACCCGGGACTCAGGCTGAACGATGACCAGCGCGATAAGCTGGAGATCATTGCCGCACAGATGGGGATCACCGGGTTTATCGACAGGCTGCCGGGCGAGCTCTCCGGCGGCCAGCGTCAGCGCGTGGCGCTGGCACGTTGTCTGGTGCGCGAACAGCCGATACTGCTGCTGGATGAGCCGTTCTCGGCGCTCGATCCCGCGCTGCGTCAGGAGATGCTGGCCCTGGTGCAGGAGGTCTGTCAGCGCCAGCAGCTGACGATGCTGATGGTTTCGCACAGTATTGAGGATGCCGCACGGATTGCGCCGCGATCGGTGGTCGTTGCTGAAGGGCGAATTGCGTGGGATGGGAAGACGGAAGAGCTGCTCAGTGGTCAAGCGGGGGCGTCTTCACTGTTGGGCATTCGCGCGGTCTGATGCCCTCTCCCACATGGAGAGGGAAATAGTCCTTAACGACTGACCACTTTCAATAAAATCTCACCGTACACCGGCATCAGCGGGTGACGAATCAGCGCCACCAGCGCCACCGCCGCCACGCCCAGCGTCAGTGGGGCAAGCCAGAGCAGGCGAGTACGCGGGAGGTAGCGCGTCAGGCGATCGATATTCGCTTTCCCGCTGCGCCACAGCCGCCAGCAGAGCCATGCCGCCAGCCACAGTAGCACAGCCGTGCCCAGCAGCAGCCACTTAAACTCACCGCTTTGCATACCGTCAGGAATATCAATGGCAGCACCTGCGAGGATCCCCGGCAGGAAGTAGAACGGCGGCCAGAAGACGCAGCCGATAATGTTCGGCACCACGAATTTCGCGACGGGCAGATCCAGCATCCCCGCCACCATCGGCACCAGCGGACGCGTTGGCCCAACGAAGCGGCCGACGAGGATGGTAAACATACTGTGCTGGTGCAGCGCATGCTCGGTCTTATCCAGCAAGGCTTTGTTCTTTTTCATAAACGACCAGCGGTGCAGCGGCTTCTTAAAGCGCCAGCCCAGCCAGAAGGAGATCCAGTCACCCAGCAGGCAGCCGATAATCCCGGCCAGCCACGCCTGCCAGAAATTGACCTCGCCGCTGCCGATCAGCGCGCCAAGCCCCGCCATCATCACGGTGCCGGGCAGGATCAGCCCAACCAGCGCCAGCGACTCCAGAAACGCCACCAGCGCCACGGCGATGAGTGAGTACATAACGGACTGGGTAATAAAATGTTCCAGCAATGCCTGCATAACTATTCCGGTCAGAAAACGAATCAGCGATTCTGCTTAGCGCCCCGCACCGCGTCAAGGCAACAATTGTCTGAATAGTTTACAGGTTGCTTCCCGCATTCACCTGTTTGTTTATCTTTTTTTACCGTTTATTCACATCCCGCGCGGAATTCACTCGGGCTGGCACCGGTACATTTTTTAAATACCCGGGAGAAATAGAGCTGATCCTCAAAGCCCACGTTGCGCCCCACGGTGGCGATGGGCATCCGGGTGGTGCTGAGCAGCAGCTTCGCCTGGCTGATCCGCTGGTCCTCGCGCCAGCTCAACACGCTAACGCCCAGCTGCTGGCGAAACAGATGCGACAGACGCGACGGCGAAAGGCAGACGTGCTGGGCAACGCTGGCGATATCAAACTGGCTGTCAGCAAGGTGGTCGCTGATGTACTGGCAGGCGTCGCGCACGCGGTTATCCAGCGGCGGGTTAAGCGACTCGTTAATTGCCTCCATCCGTCGCAGCAGCAGCTGTTCGAGCAGGTTAATCGCCAGCAGTTCAGCGTAACGACCACCGGCCTGTCCCGCCTCGATAATCTGCGCAAAAAGCTCGCGAAACTGCGCCAGATGAACCTCATCCGGGCGATAAAAACCGGTGTGCGCAAAAATAGCCGGCCAGGAAAGCCACTCCTGCCAGTAGGCGCGCGGACGGAAGTAGACCCACTGGTGATACCACTCTTTGGCATCCGGATGACGGCCATAGTGGTGGATCTCCCCCGGCGGGAACAGCAGGATATCGCCGGGGCGGCAGACAAACTGCTGGTCACCGTTCTTGATGATCCCTTCCCCTCGCACGGTCAGGTTGAGGATATATCCTTTCATCCCAAGCGGTCGGTCGACGTAAAAGTCGAGATATCCCTCAGCCTCGATAGGGGTCAGTCCCGCCACAAGGTGCGCGTTAAACGAGTATCCCGGCAGCAGGGGATCGTTTTGCGTTTCGGCCATAGATTCAGTTCTCCCAAGGGTCTTGAAGGAAACCAATTGTCCATATCATTAAAAGCAGCTTAAAAATGGCCCGCGAAAAGATCCAAAAAGCATCACGCCGCTTTTACGTCCGCCATGTTTCAGCCTTTCCCCCTGATTTCTCCGCCTGAGCAGGCAGACAAGCAGTAACAAAAGTGTCTATAAGTGCGGCAGAAATGTCCACATTGAATATTTGCACGGCGTCACACTTTCCGTTGCAACAGCAATTTAGTCCATAAGATTAGCGGATCCTGCCTGACGACTTTTGTCCCCAGTCTCTAATGTTCTTCCATACCTCTTTTTTCGATGGAGCAACACCATGGCAATTGCGATTGGCCTCGATTTTGGCAGCGACTCGGTTCGCGCGCTGGCAGTGGACTGTACGTCCGGCCAGGAGATAGCAACCAGCGTTGAGTGGTACCCGCGCTGGCAAGAGGGGCGCTACTGCGATGCGCCAAACAACCAGTTCCGCCACCACCCGCGTGACTACATTGAGTCGATGGAAGCGGCGATCAAAACCGTCCTGGCTGAACTAACCGACGCCCAGCGGGCTGAGATTGTCGGCATTGGCGTCGACAGCACCGGCTCCACGCCAGCCCCTGTGGATGCCGAAGGCCGCGTGCTGGCGCTGCGTCCTGAGTTTGCCGACAACCCGAACGCCATGTTCGTGCTGTGGAAAGACCATACCGCCGTGGAAGAGGCCGAAGCCATCACCCGCCTGTGCCATCAGCCGGGCAAAACGGACTACTCGCGCTACATCGGCGGAATTTATTCCAGCGAATGGTTCTGGGCCAAGATCCTCCACGTCACCCGTGCCGACGCAACCGTTGCTCAGGCTGCGGCGTCATGGGTTGAGCTATGCGACTGGGTGCCTGCCCTGCTCTCCGGCACCACGCGTCCACAGGATATCCGCCGCGGTCGCTGCAGTGCCGGGCATAAATCCCTGTGGCATGAAAGCTGGGGCGGCCTGCCTCCGGTCGCGTTCTTTGATGAGCTCGACCCGATCATCAACAAGAGCCTGACATACCCGCTGTTTACCGACACCTTTACCGCCGATATTCCCGTTGGCACCCTCTGTGAGGAGTGGGCGACGCGTCTCGGTCTGCCGCAGAACGTGGCGATCTCCGGCGGCGCGTTTGATTGCCATATGGGCGCCGTGGGCGCGGGCGCGCAGCCAAACACGCTGGTCAAAGTCATCGGGACCTCCACCTGCGACATCCTGACGGCGGATAAAGCCACCGTCGGCGACCGCGCGGTAAAAGGCATCTGCGGCCAGGTGGACGGCAGCGTGGTGCCGGACTTTATTGGCCTCGAAGCCGGTCAGTCCGCGTTTGGCGATATCTACGCCTGGTTTGGCCGCGTGCTGGGCTGGCCGCTGGATCGGCTGGCGGCGGCGCATCCTGAACTGAAAACCCAGATAGCAGAGAGCAAAAAGCAGCTTCTGCCGCAGCTCACCGAAGCCTGGGCAAAAAATCCGTCTCTCGAACACCTGCCGGTGGTGCTGGACTGGTTTAACGGTCGCCGCACGCCGTTTGCCAACCAGCGCCTGAAAGGGGTGATCGCGGATCTCAATCTGGCGACCGACGCGCCTGCGCTGTTCGGCGGACTGATTGCCGCCACTGCCTTTGGTGCCCGCGCCATTATGGAGTGCTTCACCGAGCAGGGCATCGACGTGAACAACGTGATGGCGCTGGGCGGCATCGCCCGTAAAAACCCGGTGATCATGCAGGCCTGCTGCGACGTGCTGAACCGTCCGCTGCAGATTGTGGCCTCCGATCAGTGCTGCGCGCTGGGCGCGGCGATTTTCGCCGCCGTAGCCGCTGGTGTCCACGCCGACATTCCGACCGCGCAGCAGCATATGGCGAGCGCCGTCGAAAACACCCTTCAGCCGCGAGCCCAGCAGGCACAACGCTTTGAACAGCTTTATCAGCGCTACCAGCAGTGGGCAAAAAGCGCCGAACTTCACTATCTCCCTGTCGCCGCCCCGGCCAAAAGCACCGCGGACACTACGGCAACCCTGACCCATTAAGGACACGATGATGACCATTTTTAATAATTATGAAGTGTGGTTTGTGATTGGCAGCCAGCATCTGTACGGACCGGAAGCACTGCAGCAGGTAACGAAACACGCGGAGCACGTCGTTAACGCGCTGAACGCGGAAGCCAAACTGCCGTGCAAGCTGGTGCTGAAACCGCTGGGCACCACGCCGGATGAAATTACCCACATCTGCCGCGACGCCAACTACGACGATAAATGCGCCGGCCTGGTGGTGTGGCTGCACACCTTCTCACCCGCCAAAATGTGGATCAACGGCCTGTCTATCCTCAACAAACCGCTGCTGCAGTTCCATACCCAGTTCAACGCCTCCCTGCCGTGGGACAGCATCGACATGGACTTTATGAACCTGAACCAGACCGCGCACGGCGGCCGCGAGTTCGGCTTCATCGGCGCGCGTATGCGTCAGCAGCACGCAGTAGTCACCGGCCACTGGCAGGACGGCAAGGCGCAACAGCGTATCGGCTCCTGGATGCGTCAGGCGGTCTCTAAACAGGACACCCGCCACCTGAAAGTGGTACGTTTCGGGGACAACATGCGTGAAGTGGCGGTCACCGACGGCGACAAAGTGGCCGCACAGATCAAGTTCGGCTTCTCCGTGAATACCTGGGCCGTGGGTGACCTGGTGCAGGTGGTGAATGAAATCAGCGACGGCGACGTGAGCGCGCTGGTGGACGAGTACGAAAGCAGCTACCGCCTGACGCCTGCGGCACAAATTAACGGCGACAAGCGCCAGAACGTGCTGGACGCGGCGCGCATCGAGCTGGGCATGAAGCGCTTCCTGGAACAGGGCGGCTTCCACGCTTTTACCACCACCTTTGAAGATCTCCACGGCCTGAAACAGCTGCCGGGTCTGGCGGTACAGCGTCTGATGCAGCAGGGCTACGGCTTTGCGGGCGAAGGCGACTGGAAAACTGCCGCTCTGCTTCGCATCATGAAGGTGATGTCGACCGGTCTGCAGGGCGGCACCTCCTTTATGGAGGACTACACCTACCACTTCGAAAACGGCAATGACCTGGTGCTCGGCTCGCACATGCTGGAAGTGTGTCCTTCCATCGCGGTAGAGGAAAAACCGATCCTCGACGTGCAGTACCTCGGCATCGGCGGTAAAGCCGATCCGGCGCGTCTGATCTTCAACACCCGCACGGGCCCGGCCATCAACGCCAGCCTGATCGACCTCGGCGATCGTTTCCGCCTGCTGGTGAACTGCGTCGATGCGGTTGAAACCCCACATTCTCTGCCGAAACTGCCGGTCGCCAACGCCCTGTGGAAAGCGCAGCCTGACCTGCCAACCGCCTCAGAGGCCTGGATCCTGGCCGGCGGCGCGCACCATACGGTGTTCAGCCACGCGCTGGATCTGAACGATATGCGTCAGTTCGCCGAGCTGCACGACATCGAGCTTACCGTGATTGATAACGATACCCGCCTGCCCGCCTTCAAAGACGCGCTGCGCTGGAATGAAGTCTATTACGGTTCAAAACGCTAAGCCCTGAATGCCCGGTGGCACTGCGTTTACCGGGCCTACGGTTTCGTAGGCCGGATAAGCGAAGCGCCATCCGGCAGGAGACAACTATGTTAGACGATCTCAAACGTCAGGTGCTCGAAGCCAACCTGGCGCTGCCGAAACATAATCTGGTGACCCTGACCTGGGGCAACGTCAGCGCCGTTGATCGGGAAAAAGGCGTGTTCGTGATTAAGCCTTCCGGCGTGGATTACACGGTGATGACCGCAGACGATATGGTGGTTGTCAGCCTCGAGACCGGCGAAGTGGTGGAAGGCAACAAAAAACCGTCCTCCGATACGCCCACTCACCGCCTGCTCTATCGGTCATTCCCGACCATCGGCGGCATCGTGCATACCCATTCGCGCCATGCCACCATCTGGGCGCAGGCGGGCCAGTCCATCCCGGCGACCGGTACCACACACGCGGACTACTTTTACGGCACCATTCCCTGCACGCGTCTGATGACCGATGCAGAAATCAACGGTGAGTATGAGTGGGAAACCGGCAACGTGATTGTCGAAACCTTCGAAAAACAGGGGATCGACGCGGCGCAGATGCCCGGCGTGCTGGTGCACTCCCACGGCCCGTTTGCCTGGGGGAAAAACGCGGAGGACGCGGTGCATAACGCCATCGTGCTCGAAGAGATCGCCTATATGGGGATCTTCTGTCGCCAGCTGGCACCGCAGCTGCCGGATATGCAGCAAACCCTGCTGGATAAGCATTACCTGCGCAAGCACGGTGCGAAAGCGTATTACGGGCAGTAGTTTGTCGGCCGGATAAGCGCAGCGTCATCCGGCAAAACAGATACTGTATAAAACCCCAGCAAACCCACCTTAACCAGGCTATAATCAGGCCTGGTTTTGTTTTCTGGGATAACGGCGTGGCGCAGGCGCAAGAAGGTTTTTTACTGACCCGACACTGGCGGGATACCCCTCAGGGCACCGAGGTCGCGTTCTGGCTGGCGACGGACAACGGTCCGCTGCACGTTACGCTGCCCCCGCAGGAATCCGTGGCCTTTATTCCTGAAGCCCACGTCGAAAAAGTGAAACAGCTGCTGCGCGGCGAAAACGGCTGGCGCATTACCCCGCTTGAACTGAAGGATTTCCACCGCCAGCCGGTTTACGGCCTCTACTGTCGCGCCCATCGCCAGCTGATGCGCTATGAAAAACTGCTCCGCGAGGCGGGCGTGACGCTCTACGAAGCCGATATCCGCCCACCGGAACGCTTTCTGATGGAGCGGTTCATTACCGCCCCCGTCTGGGTCGACGGCACCGCGCATAGCGGCAGCCTCGTTAATGCGCGCCTGAAGCCGAACCCGCACTACCGCCCACCGCTGAAGTGGGTCTCCCTGGATATCGAAACCACCCGTCACGGCGAACTGTACTGCATTGGCCTAGAAGGCTGCGGCGATCGGGTTGTCTATATGCTCGGGCCGCCGAATGGCGATGCGTCCGCGCTGGATTTCCGGCTTGAGTACGTCAACAGCCGCCCGCAGCTGCTGGAGAAGCTTAACCAGTGGTTTGCCGACTACGATCCCGATGTTCTGATCGGCTGGAACGTGGTGCAGTTTGACCTGCGCGTGCTGCAAAAACACGCCGAGCGCTACCGCATCCCGCTGACGCTCGGGCGCGGCAACAGCGAGCTGGAATGGCGCGAACACGGTTTTAAGAACGGCGTTTTCTTCGCACAGGCTAACGGCCGCCTGATTATTGACGGCATCGAGGCGCTCAAATCCGCCTTCTGGAGCTTCTCTTCCTTCTCCCTTGAAGCAGTGGCGCAGGAGCTGCTTGGCGAAGGTAAATCCATCGATAACCCCTGGGACAGGATGGACGAGATCGACCGGCGCTTTAACGAAGACAAGCCCGCGCTCGCCACCTATAACCTGAAAGACTGCGAGCTGGTCACGCAGATATTCCACAAAACCGAGATTATGCCCTTCCTGCTGGAGCGCGCGACGGTTAACGGCCTGGCGGTCGACAGGCATGGTGGTTCGGTTGCCGCCTTTAGCCATCTCTACTTTCCCCGAATGCACCGGGCAGGTTATGTCGCCCCTAACCTCGGGGAGGTGCCGCCGCAGGCCAGCCCCGGCGGCTACGTCATGGATTCCCGGCCAGGATTGTATGACTCCGTTCTGGTCCTGGACTACAAAAGCCTGTACCCGTCGATCATCCGCACCTTCCTGATCGATCCCGTCGGGCTGGTTGAGGGCATGGCCCAGCCGGATGAAGAGCACAGCACCGAAGGCTTCCTCGGCGCACGCTTCTCGCGGGAAAAACACTGTCTGCCTGACATTGTGGGAAACATCTGGCACGGCCGCGACGAGGCCAAGCGCCACGGTAACAAGCCGCTATCACAGGCGCTGAAAATCATCATGAACGCCTTTTACGGCGTGCTGGGCACCAGCGCCTGCCGCTTCTTTGACCCGCGCCTGGCCTCCTCGATCACCATGCGCGGGCACGAGATCATGCGCCAGACCAAAGCGCTGATTGAATCCCGGGGCTATGACGTCATCTACGGCGACACCGACTCCACCTTTGTGTGGCTTAAGGGCGCGCATTCAGAAGAAGACGCCGCGCAAATAGGTAAAGCGCTGGTCGCCTTCGTGAACGACTGGTGGCAGGAACATCTGCAGAAAGCGCGGTTAACCAGCGCGCTGGAGCTGGAATTTGAAACCCATTTCGCCCGCTTTTTAATGCCCACCATTCGCGGTACCGATCAGGGCAGCAAGAAGCGCTACGCCGGGCTGATTCAGGAAGGCGACGCGCAGCGGATGGTATTTAAAGGGCTCGAGACAGTGCGTACCGACTGGACGCCGCTGGCGCAGCAGTTCCAACAGACGCTCTATCTTCGGGTGTTCCGCAATGAGCCCTATCAGGACTATGTGCGCGAGACGATAGCCAGCCTGATGGCGGGCGAACTTGACGCGCAGCTGGTGTACCGCAAGCGCCTGCGCCGCCCGCTGGCGGAGTACCAGCGTAACGTTCCTCCGCACGTACGCGCCGCGCGTCTCGCGGATGAAGAAAACGTACGCCGCGGCCGCGCGCCGCAGTATCAAAACCGAGGGACCATCAAATACGTCTGGACCATTAGCGGCCCGGAACCCGTGGATTATCAGCGTTCTCCGCTGGATTACGAACACTATCTGACGCGTCAGCTTCAGCCGGTTGCCGACGGAATTTTGCCCTTCATCGACGATGATTTTGCTACACTAGTGACAGGGCAACTTGGCCTATTTTGACGCGTGACGAAATGGCTGCCATCCAGTACCATAGCGCCCTTTCCATTCCCGGACCCATTTTTCGATGACCGTCTTTTTTGACGGGGGTCGAACTATTGCCTGCAATTAAAGATTAGAGCCGAACAACTATGCCTTTTACACTTGGTCAACGCTGGATCAGCGATACAGAAAGCGAACTTGGATTAGGAACCGTCGTAGCAATCGATACGCGTATGGTTACCCTCCTCTTCCCAGCCACCGGTGAAAACCGTCTGTACGCTCGCAATGACTCCCCTGTTACCCGCGTGATGTTTAATCCGGGTGACACCGTGACCAGCCATGACGGCTGGCAGCTCAAGATTGAAGACGTAAAAGAAGAGAATGGACTGCTCGCCTACATCGGGACTCGTCTGGACACCGACGAGGCCAATGTCATCCTGCGTGAAGTGCTGCTCGACAGCAAGCTGGTGTTCAGCAAGCCGCAGGACCGCCTGTTTGCCGGGCAAATCGACCGTATGGATCGCTTCTCGCTGCGCTATCGCGCGCGTAAGTTCCAGAGTGAACAGTACCGCATGCCGTGGAGCGGCCTGCGCGGCCAGCGCACCAGCCTGATCCCCCACCAGCTGAACATCGCCCATGACGTGGGCCGTCGCCACGCGCCGCGCGTGCTGCTGGCAGATGAAGTGGGTCTGGGTAAAACCATCGAAGCGGGCATGATCCTGCATCAACAGCTGCTTTCCGGCGCTGCCGAGCGCGTGCTGATTGTGGTTCCTGAAACCCTGCAGCACCAGTGGCTGGTCGAAATGCTGCGTCGTTTTAACCTGCGCTTCTCCCTGTTTGACGATGAGCGCTATGCCGAAGCGCAGCACGATGCGGACAACCCGTTTGAAACCGAACAGCTGGTGATTTGCTCCCTGGACTTCGTGCGCCGCAGCAAGCAGCGCCTTGAGCATCTGTGCGATGCTGAATGGGACCTGATGGTGGTCGACGAAGCTCACCACCTGGTCTGGAGCGAAGATGCGCCGAGCCGCGAATATATGGCTATCGAGCAGCTTGCCGAACGCGTGCCAGGTGTCCTGCTGCTGACCGCAACGCCGGAGCAACTGGGGCTGGAAAGCCACTTTGCCCGTCTGCGCCTGCTCGATCCAAACCGTTTCCACGACTTTGCGCAGTTCGTGGAAGAACAGAATAACTACCGTCCGGTGGCGGATGCCGTCGCCATGCTGCTGGCGGGCAAGCGTCTCTCTAATGACGAACTCAACACCCTGAGCGATCTGATTGGCGAGCAGGATATCGAGCCGCTTCTGCAGGCCGCGAACAGCGAGAGCGACAATGCGGAATCCGCGCGTAAAGAGCTGATCGACATGCTGATGGACCGCCACGGCACCAGCCGCGTGCTGTTCCGAAATACCCGTAACGGCGTCAAAGGCTTCCCGAAACGCGAGCTGCACACCATCAAGCTTCCGCTGCCGACGCAGTATCAGACGGCGATTAAAGTCTCCGGCATTATGGGCGCGCGCAAAACCCAGGAAGAGCGCGCCCGCGACATGCTTTATCCGGAACAAATCTACCAGGAATTTGAAGGCGATACCGGCACCTGGTGGAACTTCGATCCGCGCGTGGAGTGGCTGATGGGTTACCTGACCGCGCACCGCTCCCAGAAAGTGCTGGTGATCTGCGCCAAAGCGGCCACCGCGCTGCAGCTGGAGCAGGTCCTGCGCGAGCGCGAAGGTATTCGTGCCGCCGTGTTCCACGAAGGCATGTCCATCGTCGAGCGCGACCGCGCCGCGGCGTGGTTCGGGGAAGAGGACAGCGGCGCGCAGGTTCTGCTGTGCTCGGAAATCGGCTCTGAAGGCCGTAACTTCCAGTTCGCCAGCAACCTGGTGATGTTCGATCTGCCGTTTAACCCCGATCTGCTGGAGCAGCGTATCGGCCGTCTGGACCGTATTGGTCAGGCGCATGATATTCAGATCCACGTGCCGTATCTGGAAAAAACCGCGCAGTCCGTGCTGGTACGCTGGTTCCACGAAGGTCTGGACGCGTTTGAACATACCTGCCCGACGGGCCGCACCATTTACGATCAGGTGCATGGCGATCTGATCGACTACCTGGCCGCGCCGGAAAACACCGACGGCTTTGACGATCTGATTAAGTCCTGCCGCGAGAAGCACGACGCGCTGAAAGCGCAGCTGGAACAGGGTCGCGATCGCCTGCTGGAGATCCATTCCAACGGCGGTGAAAAAGCGCAGGCGCTGACAGAGAGCATCGAAGAGCAGGATGACGATACCAGCCTGATTAGCTTCTCCATGAACCTGTTCGACATTGTCGGCATCAACCAGGACGACCGTGGCGAGAACCTGATTGTCCTGACCCCGTCCGATCACATGCTGGTTCCGGATTTCCCGGGCCTGCCGGAAGATGGCTGTACCATCACCTTCGAGCGTGACGTGGCGCTGTCCCGCGAAGATGCCCAGTTTATCACCTGGGAACACCCGCTGATCCGTAACGGTCTGGACCTGATCCTCTCCGGCGATACCGGCAGCAGCACCATCTCCCTGTTGAAAAACAAGGCGCTGCCGGTGGGCACCCTGCTGGTAGAGCTGATCTACGTTGTGGAAGCGCAGGCGCCTAAACAGCTACAGCTCACCCGCTTCCTGCCGCCAACGCCGGTCCGCCTGCTGCTGGACAAAAACGGCACGAACCTGGCCGGACAGGTCGAGTTCGAAAGCTTCAACCGACAGCTGAGCGCGGTGAACCGCCATACCGGCAGCAAGCTGGTTAACGCGGTCCAGCAGGACGTGCACGCTATTCTGCAACTGGGCGAAACCCAGATTGAGAAAGCGGCCAGAGCGCTGATTGACGCTGCGCGCAGTGAAGCCGACGAGAAACTGTCCGCGGAGCTGTCCCGTCTGGAAGCGTTAAAAGCCGTCAACCCGAACATTCGTGACGACGAGCTGGCGGCGATTGAAAGTAACCGTCAGCAGGTGCTGGAAAGCCTGAATCAGGCGAGCTGGCGTCTGGATGCCCTGCGTCTTATCGTTGTGACGCATCAGTAAACGGAGCGCAAGATGGTGATGGAGCCTTACAATCCACCGCAGGATCCCTGGCTGGTCATTCTGTATCAGGATGAACACATTATGGTGGTCAACAAGCCCAGCGGCCTGTTGTCCGTGCCGGGGCGTCTGGATGAGCACAAAGACAGCGTGATGACGCGCATTCAGCGCGATTATCCGCAGGCGGAGTCCGTCCATCGCCTGGATATGGCCACCAGCGGCGTGATTGTGGTGGCGCTGAATAAAGCGGCGGAACGCGAGTTAAAACGCCAGTTCCGCGAGCGCGAGCCGAAAAAGCAGTATGTCGCCCGCGTCTGGGGCCACCCCGCGCAGGCGGAAGGGCTGGTGGATTTACCGCTGATCTGCGACTGGCCGAACCGGCCAAAGCAGAAGGTGTGCTACGAAACCGGCAAGGCCGCGCAGACCGAGTATGAAGTGCTGGAGTATGCGCCGGATAATACCGCGCGCGTCCTGCTTAAACCGATTACCGGACGTTCACACCAGCTGCGCGTGCATATGCTTGCTCTGGGTCATCCGATTCTGGGCGACCGCTTCTACGCGCCGCCTGAAGCGCTGGCCTTAGCGCCACGTCTGCAGCTGCACGCGCAGACGCTCACCATCACCCATCCGGCCTTCGGTAACGCGATGACGTTTAAAGCCCCGGTGGACTTCTAAAAAAAAGCCCGACACCGTCGGGCTTTTTCTTATTTGAAACCTTTCTTCTCTTTAATGAGCTCGTACGCCTTCTGGATTTCCTGCGCTTTTTGCTTCGCCATCTCCATCATTTCTGGCGGCAGGCCTTTCGCGACCAGCTTGTCCGGATGATGCTCGCTCATGAGCTTACGATAGGCACGTTTAATCGTGGTCTGATCGTCAGAGGGCTTTACGCCAAGCACGTTGCAGGCATCTTCCAGCGTCGGTCCACGCTGCGCCTGCTGCCAGGCACCGCCGGACGACTGCTGGTGATAGCCGCCGCCAAACTGCGCCCCGCCCTGCATCATGCGCAGGAACTGGTCGAACTGCATACGGGAGATGCCCAGCTCTTCCGCAATGACGTACAGCACATCACGTTCATTAGGGTGAAGTGAACCGTCGGCGAAGGCCGCCTGGATTTGAATTTCCAGAAACATCCGAATTAAATCAAAACGTCCGAAGCAGATGCTGCGGAACTGACGCATTTTTTCGCGAAGCGGATAGTTATCCGATTTACCGATGCGAAACGCATTTTGCGCTTCCAGACGGGAATCGCCATGCAGGTTCATACGATCCATAAAAACGCTGGCAATCTGAATATCGGCTTCTGTGACACGCCCTTTGGATTTGGTTAAGTGCCCCATCACCTCAAAGGTGGTGGAGAAAAAGAGTGACTGACGCTCGCGCTGATTGGCAAACCAGGCCATTTTGCGGCTGCGCGCCTTATCAAACATATGGCCGATAATAAGTCCAAGCACAATCCCCCAGAACCCGGCACCCATGATGATGGCGAACGCAACGCCGATTATTTTACCCCAATACTGCATATACTCCCCGGATAGTCATATTCCTGGCCGACGCAACGTCATCATCACTGTGTTCAAGTCACGGTCAATTGAAGGACATCGCCTATAATTTGCTTTATCATACTCGTCATTCGATAGCGAGCCTAACACTCTGGCACGCAAACGGGCAGGATTAACGCTGGTACTGCGCAGATGAGTAAGATAGTCTCTGAGCGTTTGTAAGCCGTAGCCACTGATGACGGAACAATAAAATACAACGTATGAAAAAACGTATCCCCACCCTTCTGGCCACAATGATTGGCTCCGCCCTGTATAGTCAACAGGGGCTGGCGGCCGATCTCGCCTCGCAGTGTATGCTTGGCGTCCCAAGTTATAATCGCCCACTGGTGAGTGGCGATACAAATAGCTTGCCGGTAACCATTACTGCCGACAGTTCGAAAGGGACTTACCCTGACAATGCCACGTTTACGGGCAATGTGGATATTAACCAGGGTAATAGCCGCCTGCAGGCAGATGAAGTGCAATTGCACCAGAAGCAGCCGGAAGGTGCGGCCGAGCCGGTACGAACGGTGGATGCGCTGGGTAATGTGCACTATGACGACAATCAGGTCATCCTGAAAGGTCCGAAAGCCTGGTCAAACCTGAATACTAAAGATACTAACGTCTGGGAAGGTGATTACCAGATGGTGGGTCGCCAGGGGCGCGGTGACGCAGACCTGATGAAACAGCGCGGCGAAAACCGCTATACGATCCTGGAAAATGGTACATTTACGTCATGTCTGCCGGGGTCAAATACCTGGAGCGTGGTCGGAAGCGAGGTTATCCATGACCGCGAAGAACAGGTCGCAGAGATCTGGAACGCCCGCTTCAAACTGGGTCCAGTGCCTATATTCTACAGCCCTTATCTGCAGCTTCCCGTGGGTGACAAACGTCGCTCCGGTTTCCTGATCCCAAATGCCAAATACAGCACCACGAACTACTTTGAGTTCTACCTGCCGTATTACTGGAACATCGCGCCAAACATGGATGCGACGATCACGCCGCACTATATCCACAAGCGCGGCAACATCATGTGGGAGAACGAGTTCCGCTATCTGACTCACGCCGGTGCGGGTCTGATGGAGCTGGATTACCTGCCGTCGGATAAAGTCTTCCAGGATGAGCATCCGACCGAAGGTAATAAACACCGCTGGATGTATTTCTGGCAACATTCCGGTGTGATGGATCAGGTCTGGCGTTTCAACGTCAACTACACCAAGGTGAGTGATCCGAACTACTTCAACGATTTCTCGTCAAAATACGGTTCGAGTACTGACGGTTATGCCACGCAGATCTTCAGCGCAGGCTATGCGGTGCAGAACTTTGATGCGACCGTAACAAGCAAGCAGTTCCAGGTATTTGATAGCCAAACGGCGAGTACCTATGGCGCTGAGCCACAACTGGACGTTAACTGGTACCAGAATGACGTGGGCCCATTCGACACCCGTATTTATGGTCAGGCGGTGCATTTTGTAAATACAAATTCCAATATGCCGGAAGCCACCCGCGTTCACCTGGAGCCCGTAATCAACCTGCCATGGTCAAATGACTGGGCAAGTCTGAACACGGAAGCTAAGCTGATGGCGACACACTATCAGCAGAAAAATATCGATGATTACAACGCGAATCCAAACAATACCGGTCACCTGGAAGAATCCGTAAACCGTACGCTTCCGCAGTTCAAAATGGACGGCAAGCTGATCTTCGAACGCAATATGGGTCTACTGGCGGATGGCTATACCCAGACGCTGGAGCCACGTATGCAGTATTTGTACGTGCCTTATCGCGATCAGAGCAATATTAATAACTACGACTCCTCATTACTGCAGTCTGACTATAGCGGCCTGTTCCGCGACCGTACCTACGGTGGCCTTGACCGCATCGCCTCGGCAAACCAGGTAACGACCGGGGTCACATCGCGCGTTTATGATGATGCTGCCGTTGAACGTTTTAACGTTTCTGTTGGTCAAATCTACTATTTCACCGAGTCTCGCACGGGCGATGACAATATTAAGTGGGAGAAAGATAACAAGACAGGTTCGCTGATTTGGGCTGGTGACACCTACTGGCGTATGACCGACCGTTGGGGTCTGCGCGGTGGCGTGCAATATGACACCCGTCTCGACAATATCGCCAACAGTACAGCGGCCATTGAGTATCGCCGGGATGAAGATCGTATGGTGCAGTTGACCTATCGTTATGCCAGCCCGGAATATATTCAGGCCACATTGCCAAACTACGGCAATGGGGAACAGTATAAAGACGGTATTTCGCAGGTCGGTGGTGCAGCAAGCTGGCCAATCGCCGATCGCTGGTCAGTCGTTGGCGCTTACTACTTTGACACCAACACTCATAAAGCAGCTGACCAGATGGTGGGTCTGCAATATAACTCCTGCTGCTACGCGCTGCGTGTCGGTTACGAACGTAAGCTTAACGGCTGGGATACTAACAACAATCAGAGCAAATACGATAACGTGATTGGCTTTAACTTCGAGCTACGCGGCCTGAGTTCCAACTACGGTCTGGGTACGCAGAAAATGCTGCGCTCGAATATTCTGCCATACCGTACTTCCTTGTAATGTGCTTGATTTGCAACGTAATCCGCTTTGCGGTTAATTGAAATGGAAAAAGTATGAAGAACTGGAAAACGCTGCTGCTCGGTGTCGCTATGGTTGCGAATACCAGCTTCGCGGCCCCCCAGGTTGTTGATAAAGTCGCTGCTGTGGTTAACAACGGCGTCGTGCTTGAAAGTGACGTTGACGGTCTGATGAAATCGGTGAAGCTCAATTCGGGCGAAGCCGGTCAACAGCTTCCGGATGACGCCACGCTGCGCCACCAGATCCTGGAGCGTCTGATCATGGATCAGATCGTTCTGCAGATGGGGCAGAAAATGGGTGTGAAGGTCACTGACGAGCAGCTCGATCAGGCGATCGCTAACATCGCGAAGCAAAACAATATGTCTTTAGATCAGATGCGCAGCCGTCTGGCCTATGACGGCATCAGCTACGCCACCTACCGTAATCAGATCCGTAAAGAGATGCTGATTTCGGAAGTACGTAACAACGAAGTGCGTCGCCGCGTCACTATCCTGCCTCAGGAAGTGGAGGCGCTGGCAAAACAGGTGGGTAACCAGAACGATGCGAGCACAGAGCTGAATCTGAGCCACATTTTGATTCCACTGCCAGAGAACCCAACGTCCGATCAGGCTGCGGAAGCAGAAAGCCAGGCGCGTTCTATTGTTGAACAGGCGCGTAACGGCGGCGACTTTGGCAAGCTGGCCATCACCTACTCCGCTGACCAACAGGCGCTGAAAGGCGGCCAGATGGGCTGGGGACGTATTCAGGAGCTGCCATCCATCTTTGCCCAGGCGCTGAGCACGGCGAAGAAAGGGGATATCGTCGGTCCTATCCGTTCAGGCGTGGGCTTCCACATTCTGAAGGTGAACGATCTGCGCGGCCAGAGCCAAAATATCTCCGTCACCGAAGTTCACGCTCGCCACATTCTGCTGAAACCGTCACCGGTCATGACTGACGATCAGGCGCGTGCGAAGCTGGAACAGATCGCAGCAGACATTAAGAGCGGTAAAACCTCGTTTGCGAAGGCCGCAAAAGAGTTCTCTCAGGATCCAGGCTCTGCTAACCAGGGCGGCGATCTGGGCTGGGCGGCTGCGGATATTTACGATCCTGCCTTCCGTGACGCGTTGATGAAGCTGAACAAAGGCCAGATGAGCACGCCGGTCCACTCTTCGTTTGGCTGGCATCTGATCGAGCTGATGGACACCCGTAACGTTGATAAAACGGATGCGGCACAGAAAGACAGAGCCTACCGTATGCTGTTTAACCGTAAGTTCTCTGAAGAAGCAGCCACCTGGATGCAGGAACAACGCGCCAGTGCTTACGTGAAAGTGCTGAGCAACTAATGAAACAGCATCGTGTTGTTATCACGCCCGGCGAACCCGCCGGGATTGGGCCTGACCTCGTTGTCCAGCTCGCCCAGCTCAGCTGGCCGGTAGAACTGGTTGTCTGCGCCGATGCAACACTGTTACAAGACCGGGCAACACTGCTCGGTCTGCCTTTAACGCTCATCCCTTACGTTGAAGGCCAACAGCCTGCACCACAGCAAGCCGGTACGCTTACCCTTCTCTCTGTTCCCCTTCGAACGCCGGTCATTCCGGGTCAGCTCAGCACGGAAAACGGCCACTATGTCGTTGAAACCCTTGCGCGCGCCTGCGACGGTTGCCTGAAGGGCGAATTTGCCGCTCTGATTACCGGCCCCGTTCACAAAGGCGTGATCAACGAAGCGGGCATACCATTTACCGGGCATACGGAGTTCTTCGAAGAGCGCTCGCACAGTCCGAAAGTGGTGATGATGCTGGCGACCGAAGCGATGCGCGTTGCCCTGGTGACTACCCATCTGCCGATCAAAGCGATTCCGGATGCGATCACCCCCGATCTCCTGCGCGAGATCATCGGGATTTTGCATCACGATCTGCAGACAAAATTTGGGATCCCGCAGCCGCATGTGTTGGTTTGCGGCCTGAATCCACACGCCGGTGAAGGCGGGCACATGGGCACCGAAGAGATCGACACCATTATTCCGGTGCTCAACGAAATGCGGGCGAAGGGGATGAACCTCAGCGGGCCGCTGCCTGCAGATACCCTTTTCCAGCCAAAATACCTGGATAATGCCGACGCCGTGCTCGCGATGTACCACGATCAGGGCCTGCCCGTGCTAAAATACCAGGGCTTTGGCCGCGGGGTGAATATCACCCTCGGTTTACCCTTTATTCGAACGTCCGTTGACCACGGTACTGCGCTTGATCTGGCAGGCCAGGGGAAGGCGGATGTCGGCAGTTTTATTACGGCGCTTAATCTCGCCATCAAAATGATTGTTAATACTCAATGACTAATCGAGTCCATCAGGGCCACTTAGCCCGTAAACGTTTCGGGCAAAACTTCCTTAACGATCAGTTCGTGATCGAAAGCATTGTCTCGGCTATTAATCCGCAAAAAGGCCAGGCGATGGTCGAAATCGGCCCAGGCCTTGCTGCACTGACCGAACCGGTAGGCGAACGCCTCGACGAACTGACCGTCATCGAACTGGACCGCGACCTGGCCGCACGCCTGCAAACGCACCCGTTCCTCGGGCCGAAGCTGACCATCTATCAGCAAGATGCCATGACCATGAACTTTGGCGAACTGTCGGAAAAAATGGGCCAGCCGCTGCGCGTTTTCGGCAACCTGCCGTACAACATCTCTACGCCGCTCATGTTCCACCTCTTTAGCTATACTGATGCCATTGCCGACATGCACTTCATGTTGCAAAAAGAGGTTGTTAACCGTCTGGTTGCAGGCCCGAACAGTAAAGCGTATGGTCGTTTAAGCGTGATGGCACAATATTACTGCAACGTGATCCCGGTACTCGAAGTACCGCCGTCAGCGTTCACACCACCACCGAAAGTGGATTCAGCGGTTGTGCGCCTTGTGCCGCACAAGACGAAACCGTATCCGGTTAAAGATCTGCGCGTACTGAGCCGCATTACCACAGAAGCCTTTAACCAGCGCCGTAAAACGATCCGTAACAGCCTGAGCAATTCGTTTACCGTAGAGGTGTTAGCCGAGCTGGGGATCGACCCGGCAATGCGTGCGGAGAATATTTCCGTAGAGCAGTACTGCAAGCTGGCTAATTACATCAGCGATAATGCGCCGCCGAAGGAGAGTTAAGCCATGATTGATTCGCCCCGCGTATGTGTCCATGTACAAAGCGTCTATGTTGAATCACAGTCCTCTCCGGACGAAGATCGTTTTGTTTTCGCTTATACCGTGACCATTCGCAATCTGGGGCGGATGCCCGTGCAGCTGCGCGGGCGCTACTGGCTTATCACTAACGGCAATGGCCGCGAAATTGAAGTTCAGGGCGAAGGTGTGGTCGGTGAACAGCCCCACATCGCCCCTGGCGAAGAGTACCAGTACACCAGCGGCGCGGTAATTGAAACGCCGATGGGTACCATGCAAGGCCATTATGAAATGGTCGACGTCGATGGCAACGGATTCCGCGTTGCCATTCCTGTGTTCCGTCTCGCCGTTACTACACTCATTCATTAATCTAATGTCTACATATCTGATTGGCGACGTTCACGGTTGCTACGATGAACTGATCGCATTGTTAAAACAGGTCGACTTTACGCCAGGACAGGACACGCTCTGGCTGACGGGCGATTTAGTTGCGCGTGGCCCCGGCTCCCTTGAAGTATTACGTTTCGTCAAATCGCTGGGCGACAGCGTGCGCATGGTGCTGGGTAATCACGATCTGCATCTGCTGGCGGTTTTCGCCGGGATCAGCCGCAACAAGCCTAAAGATCGCCTCACACCACTGCTGGATGCGCCGGACGCGGACGATCTGATTAACTGGCTGCGCCGTCAGCCCCTGCTGCAGATCGACGAAGAGAAAAAGCTGGTCATGGCGCATGCCGGGATCACGCCACAATGGGATCTTGAGACGGCGAAAACCTGCGCGCGTGACGTTGAGGCGGTGCTGGCGAGCGACTCGTATCCTTTCTTCCTCGATGCCATGTATGGCGATATGCCGAACCACTGGAGCGAGGATCTCAGCGGTCTGGCCCGCCTGCGCTTTATCACCAACGCGTTCACCCGCATGCGTTTCTGCTTCCCGAACGGGCAGCTGGATATGTATTCCAAAGAGACGCCGGAAAGCGCGCCCGCCCCGCTGAAACCGTGGTTTGCCATTCCGGGACCGGTGACCAGCGAGTACAGCGTGGTATTTGGTCACTGGGCAGCACTGGAAGGAAAAGGAACGCCGGAAGGGATTTACGGTCTGGATACCGGATGCTGCTGGGGTGGGGAGTTAACCTGCTTACGCTGGGAAGATAAAGCTTACTTTGTGCAGCCGTCCAACCGACAGCTGGACTTAGGAGAAAGTGAGGCCGTTGCCTCCTGACTAGTGCCCCCCTCCCCAAAAGGCCGCACCGAACAGTCCCCTCTCCCCTTTGGGGAGAGGGTTAGGGTGAGGGGTAGGAAAATTACTTAACGACGTTCCAGAATCTCGAAGCAGTAGCTGTGGGAGTTCTGTGCATCCGCGTCGTGGAATTCGCTGAATACCGATTCCCACTCGTCCGGATCGTAGTCCGGGAAATGGGTATCCCCTTCCACTTCTGCATCAATGTGGGTCAGATACAGCTTCTGCGCTTTTGGCAGGAACTGCTCGTACACACGCCCACCGCCAATCACCATAATCTCTTCGGCATTGCCGCATGCAGCAATCGCCTCGTCTACTGATTTTACCCATTCGACGCGATCGTCAGTGCCTGGCTGGCTGCTGATAACGATATTCTTACGGCCCGGCAATGGACGACCAATCGACTCCCAGGTCAGGCGGCCCATCACTACCGGCTTGTTTAACGTAGTACGTTTAAACCATGCGAGATCGGCAGGCAGGTTCCACGGCATGGCATTTTCCATACCGATAACGCGGTCCACCGCCAGCGCTGCAATCAGACTGATCATTGAAAATTTCCCGGATGCAAAAAATTGCCGCCACTATACGGAAAGCTTAATCTTTCGTCGACTGGCGGCAGGGTAAAGATAAAGAAATTTTTTAATATTGCTGGCAACTCCACTTCACGCGGAAGGTTTACTCTCGGGCTCGTCAGCCGGATCGCCGGTATGCTTGCCCTCTTCCGTGCCCTGCCAGCCATGGCGCTGGATCAGCGACAGGTGGTTACGGTCCTCGTTAATGATTTCCGTCAGCATCGCGCTGGTGCGTTTAAACACCGCCGCGCGCTCGGTGGCCGTACTGCCCGCCATCGCCGCCATCTCTTCAACCATCTCGGTATTAAAGCGACGGAACAGGTCCGCCCGTTCGCGCGCTTCGTACGCGCCAAGCCCCAGGTTTTCCAGCGCCATACGGCCAGACTTCAGCGCACCTTCGAACGTTTCACGCTCCGGTGCGTCTACGCCCGCCTGTCGCAGCCTGATGTAGTGATCCACATCGCGCGCGCGGGAGATAATGGTCAGTTCCGGGAAATGCTCTTTAACCAGTTCCACCATCTGCATGCTGGTCTCCGGATCGTCAATGGCGTTAATCAATACCTCGGCTTTTGCCGCCCCGGCGGATTCCAGCAGATCGACGCGGGTGGCATCCCCGTAAAACACCTTCATATCAAATTTACGCAGGGTATCGACATGGTCGGGATCGTGATCGAGAATGACCATCTTCACGCCGCTGGAGAGTAATAAACGCCCGACGATCTGCCCGTAGCGACCAAATCCGGCGATGATGACGCGCGGCTGCTCCTCGTCAATCTCATCGGCTTCGCGCTCCTGCTCGCTGTCCGATTTTTCCAGACGCGTCAGCACCACCAGCAGCACAGGCGTCGCCGCCATCGACAGTGCGACCGCCAGCGTCAGCGCTTTCGCCCACTCGGGATCGAGCACGTTTGCCATCTGCGCGGCGCCAAAGACCACGAACGCAAATTCACTCCCCTGCCCCAGCAGCACGGCAAACCAGCGGCGCTGCCTGGTCGGCACGTTTAATGGACGCGCAATCAGCCACAGCATCACCATTTTAATGATCAGGAAGCCGACGAGCAGGATGACGATCCGCAGCGGGTGCGTCACCAGCGTGCCGAAGTCGACGGACATCCCCACACCAATGAAAAACAGCCCCAGCAGCAACCCTTTGAACGGCTCGATATCGCTTTCCAGCGCGTGACGGTATTCAGAACTCGCCAGCAGAACGCCTGCGAGGAACGCCCCCATCGCCATCGACAGCCCGGCCTCTTCCAGCAGCAGACCGAAGCCAAACACCAGGAACAGCGCCACGGCGCTGAACACTTCGCGAAGGCCCGAGCGGGCAACAAACCGCAGCAGCGGACGGGTGACGTAGCGACCAAGCAGCACCACCAGCGCCAGCGCGCCCGCCACCTTCAGCGCCGACAGCGCGAAAGCGCCCAGCGTGGTAGAGGAACCGCTGGCCGCCAGCAGCGGGATCATCGCCACCAGCGGGATAGCGGCAATATCCTGGAACAGCAGCACCGAGAACGCGCTACGTCCCATCTGGGATACCGTCAGATTTCGTTCGTTCATCGCCTGCATGGCAATGGCCGTTGAGGAGAGCGCCAGGGTCATGCCGATGAGCTCTGCCACTTTCCAGTCCATGCCCAGCAGGATGCAGAACCCGCCCAACAGCAGGCCGCAGGCCACCATCTGCAGTGCCCCACCGCCAAATACCGATGCGCGAAGCTTCCACAACCGCTGCGGGTCGAGCTCCAGGCCAATCACAAAGAGCATCAGCACAACGCCGATTTCAGCGAAATGGAGAATCGCCTCTGCATCCGTCACCAGTCGAAAACCCCACGGCCCAATGACGCAGCCCGCAATCAGATAGCCGAGGACAGAGCCCAACCCCAGGCGTACCGCCACGGGTACAATCAGCGCCGCCGCGCCGAGGTAAATCAGCGCCTGTATCAGCGTATGGCTATCCATGGTGCGCCTCCTGCCACTCAAGTAAGCGTTGTTTATAATGGCGAGCCTGCGCCTGCAGCGTTTCATCGTCGCAAACAAACGTGCAGTGCATCGCGAACGGCGGGAGCCAGTTCAGGCCGCAATAGAGCGCGGTCGCCTGCAGCGGCTGTGCCAGGACGTCAAAGCCCGGGAAGGAACCGATATCAAAGTGGCTTTCCCCGCCGCCGGTGGTGACCGCCCACATCAGGCTTTTCCCTTTTAGCGCATTGCCATTGTGGCCATACGCCCAGCCGTGGGAGAAGACTTTATCAATCCACAGTTTCAGGAGCGGGGGCGTGCTGTACCACTGCATGGGATGCTGCCAGATAATCAGATCGGCACGGGAAAGCGCCTCCTGTTCGGCGGCGATATCGATATTAAAATCGGGATAGAGTTGATAGAGGGAACGTATCTCTACGTTATCAAGCGTCCTTACCTGCTCAAGCATCCGCTTATTCGCATGCGAGTGCTGCGGATAAGGATGGGCATAAATTATCAGAATCATTGATTAGCCTGTTGTTACTGCTTTCTTTTAACAAAAGAGTGTAGTCAGTAATTCAACAGGCTAATAGTGAATATTATTGACGGGCTTACGTCAGAATTCTGAATTAGTTATCCAGCTCGCCCATCGATTTCACCTGGTCACGGTTGATCTGCTCGGTTTGACCGGTTTCGGCGTTTTTGTACGACACCAGACCGGTATCGTCATCTACCTGCGGTTTTCCGTCGGTAACAATGGTTTTGCCATCGGTGGTTTTTACGGCCTGATTGGACGAACAGCCCGCAACGGTAAACATTGTCGTGGCAGCCAGAACGGAAGCGATCAGTAATTTATTTGGCATGGTGTTTTCCCCTGCTCTCAGTTGAATTTCGTTATCGACCTAATGATTTTAGGCTAACTGACTGAAAGCGGATGAAAAACCAGAAGGTTCTGAAGATGGGGAGAATGCCCGGCAGCCGAACGGCACCGGGCATTTTTACTTACTTGCTAATCTGCGCGTGCATTTCCTGCACTGAAATCACCTTCTCGGTAGCATCCGCGTTCAGCGCCATGGCCGTTGCGAAACCGCCGTTCAGGGTGGTGTCGTAGTGCACTTTGTACTGCAGCGCGCTGCGGCGAATCAGCTTAGAGTCTTCAATCGCCTGGCGGCCTGCGGTGGTGTTGATGATGTAGGTGTATTCGCCATTCTTGATACGATCCTGAATGTGCGGACGACCTTCATGCACCTTGTTCACCAGACGCGGGTTGATGCCCGCTTCACCCAGCACAATCGCCGTACCGTGGGTCGCGTCCAGCTCAAAGCCCTGCTTCAGCAGCTTGGCGGCCAGGTCAACCACGCGCTCTTTATCGCCTTCGCGAACGGAAAGCAGCGCACGGCCCGATTTTCTCATGGTTGAGCTACTGCCCAGCTGCGCCTTCGCGAACGCTTCTGCGAAGGTGCGGCCTACGCCCATCACTTCCCCGGTTGAGCGCATTTCTGGCCCTAACAGTGGGTCAACGCCCGGGAATTTGTTGAACGGCAGCACCACTTCTTTCACCGAGTAGTACGGTGGAATGATCTCTTTGGTCACGCCCTGCTGTGCCAGCGTCTGGCCTGCCATCACGCGCGCAGCTACTTTCGCCAGCGGAATACCGGTGGCTTTGGAGACGAACGGTACGGTACGTGCCGCACGCGGGTTGACTTCAATCAGGTAGACTTCGTTATCTTTCACCGCGAACTGGACGTTCATCAGGCCGCGAACCTGCAACTCGAAGGCCAGCTTCTGCACCTGCTGGCGCATCACATCCTGAATTTCCTGGCTCAGGGTGTACGCTGGCAGAGAACAGGCAGAGTCACCGGAGTGCACGCCCGCCTGCTCGATATGCTCCATGATGCCGCCAATCAGCACCATTTCGCCGTCGCAGATGGCGTCAACGTCCACTTCTACCGCATCGTCGAGGAAGCGGTCGAGCAGCACTGGCGCATCGTTGGAGACGCTCACCGCCGTCTGGAAGTAGCGACGCAGGTCGGCTTCGTCGTAGACGATTTCCATCGCGCGGCCGCCCAGCACGTAGGAAGGACGCACCACCAGCGGGTAGCCAATCTCTTTCGCCTTCTCTACAGCCTGTTCGATGGCCGTCACCGTGGCGTTCGCTGGCTGTTTCAGCTTCAGACGGTCAACCGCCTGCTGGAAACGCTCGCGGTCTTCCGCGCGGTCAATCGCATCCGGGCTGGTCCCGATAACCGGTACGCCTGCCGCTTCCAGCGCGCGCGCCAGCTTCAGCGGAGTCTGACCACCGTACTGCACGATAACGCCTTTTGGCTTCTCGATGCGCACGATTTCCAGCACGTCTTCCAGGGTAACCGGCTCGAAGTAGAGGCGGTCGGAGGTGTCGTAGTCGGTGGAGACGGTTTCCGGGTTACAGTTGACCATGATGGTCTCGTAACCGTCTTCGCGCAGCGCCAGCGAGGCGTGTACGCAGCAGTAGTCGAACTCGATGCCCTGGCCGATACGGTTTGGACCACCGCCCAGCACCATAATCTTGTCGCGGTCGACGGACGGGTTCGCTTCGCACTCCTCTTCATAGGTGGAGTACATGTACGCGGTGTCGGTCGAGAATTCAGCCGCACAGGTGTCCACGCGCTTGTAGACCGGGTGCAGGTCATACTGGTCACGCAGCTTGCGGATTTCCGCTTCGCGCACGCCCGCCAGCTTAGCCAGACGCGCATCGGCGAAGCCTTTACGCTTCAGCACGCGCAGGAAGTCGGCGTCCAGGCCGGTGATGCCCAGCTCAGCCACCTGCTCTTCCAGACGCACCAGCTCTTCAATCTGCACCAGGAACCAGCGGTCGATGTTAGTCAGGTTGAACACGCCGTCGACGGACAGACCGGCACGGAAGGCATCGGCGATGTACCAGATACGCTCTGCACCCGCGTCTTTCAGCTCGCGGCGGATTTTGGTCAGCGCTTCCGGGTCGTCCAGGCTCACTTTCGGGTCGAAACCGGTCGCGCCCACTTCCAGACCGCGCAATGCTTTTTGCAGGGATTCCTGCTGCGTACGGCCAATCGCCATCACTTCCCCGACAGATTTCATCTGGGTGGTCAGACGGTCATTCGCGCCTGCAAATTTCTCGAAGTTAAAGCGTGGAATTTTAGTCACAACGTAGTCGATGGACGGCTCGAAGGACGCAGGGGTGCGGCCACCGGTGATGTCGTTCATCAGCTCGTCGAGGGTATAACCCACCGCCAGTTTCGCCGCCACTTTCGCAATCGGGAAGCCGGTCGCTTTAGAGGCCAGCGCGGAGGAGCGGGACACGCGCGGGTTCATTTCGATAACAATCAGGCGGCCGGTTTTCGGGTTCACGGAGAACTGCACGTTTGAACCACCTGTTTCCACGCCGATTTCACGCAGTACCGCCATCGAGGCGTTACGCATGATTTGGTACTCTTTGTCGGTCAGCGTCTGGGCTGGCGCAACGGTGATGGAGTCGCCGGTGTGGATACCCATCGCATCGAAGTTTTCGATGGAGCAGACGATGATGCAGTTGTCGTTTTTATCACGCACCACTTCCATCTCGTACTCTTTCCAGCCAATCAGCGATTCATCAATCAGCAGCTCTTTGGTTGGAGAGAGATCCAGACCGCGTTCGCAAATCTCTTCGAACTCTTCACGGTTGTAAGCGATACCGCCGCCGGTGCCGCCCATGGTGAACGATGGACGGATGATGCACGGATAGCCCACGTCAGCCGCAACGGCCAGCGCTTCTTCCATGTTGTGTGCGATACCGGAGCGCGCGGTGTCGAGGCCGATTTTCTTCATCGCCACGTCGAAGCGGCGACGGTCTTCGGCTTTATCAATCGCGTCGGCGGTCGCACCAATCATGGTGACGCCGAATTCGGCCAGCACGCCCTGACGCTCCAGCTCGAGCGCGCAGTTCAGCGCCGTCTGGCCGCCCATGGTTGGCAGCACCGCGTCCGGACGCTCTTTCTCGATGATTTTACGCACCACTTCCCAGTGAATCGGCTCGATGTAGGTCGCATCTGCCATTTCCGGGTCGGTCATGATGGTAGCCGGGTTAGAGTTAACCAGGATGACGCGGTAACCCTCTTCACGCAGGGCTTTACACGCCTGCGCGCCGGAGTAGTCGAATTCGCAGGCCTGGCCGATGACGATCGGGCCAGCGCCAAGGATCAGGATGCTTTTTATGTCTGTACGTTTTGGCATTGTCTTCTCGGCTCCTGATTATTTAGCGGTCTTACGGTATTGCTCGATAAGTTCGATGAAGTGATCGAACAGCGGCGCGGCGTCGTGTGGGCCCGGGCTGGCTTCCGGGTGGCCCTGGAAGCTGAACGCTGGCTTATCGGTACGGTGGATGCCCTGCAGGGTGCCATCGAACAGCGACTTGTGGGTCACGCGCAGGTTAGCCGGCATTGAGGCTTCATCGACGGCAAAGCCGTGGTTCTGCGCGGTGATCATCACCGTGTTGTTATCGATGTCTTTCACCGGGTGGTTACCACCGTGGTGGCCGAACTTCATCTTAACGGTGTTCGCACCGCTCGCCAGGGCCAGCAGCTGATGGCCGAGACAGATGCCGAATACCGGGATGTCGGTTTCCAGGAAGGACTTAATGGCGGCGATAGCGTAATCGCACGGCGCCGGGTCGCCAGGGCCGTTGGACAGGAAAATACCGTCCGGATTCATCTTCAGCACGTCTTCGGCAGACGTTTGTGCCGGCACCACCGTCAGGCGGCAGCCGCGGTCAACCAGCATGCGCAGGATGTTGCGCTTGGCGCCGAAATCGTAGGCCACCACGTGGAACGGCAGCTCGCTCTCTTTTTTCGCTTCCGGCAGGTCGCCTGAAAGCGTCCAGCTCCCCTGAGTCCAGCTGTAGGCTTCAGCGGTAGTCACTTCTTTCGCCAGGTCCATGCCGTTCAGGCCCGGGAAGGCTTTCGCTTTTTCCAGCGCCAGCGTCGCATCGAGGTTATCACCCGCGATAATGCAGCCGTTCTGTGCACCCTTCTCGCGCAGCAGACGCGTTAACTTACGGGTATCGATATCGGCAATCGCCACGATGTTATGGCGCTTCAGGTAAGAAGAGAGGTCTTCGGTATTGCGGAAGTTGCTGGCAATCAGCGGCAGGTCGCGAATGACCAGGCCTTGCGCATGTACCTGAGAAGATTCTTCGTCAGCAGCATTGGTGCCGACATTGCCGATATGAGGATAAGTAAGAGTAACGATTTGGCGAGAATAGGAAGGATCAGTGAGGATTTCTTGATAACCGGTCATTGAAGTATTGAAAACGACTTCCCCAACCGCCGAACCCGTTGCCCCTATGGCCCGACCGATAAACTGGGTTCCGTCTTCCAGAACCAATAGCGCTGACTTAATCAAAACACCCTCCAGAGAATATTCACTCACTTTATTTGCATATTAATTCATAACCATGTCATGGATCAATGCAAATGTGTTGCCAGCGGATTTTTGGCAAACGGCGGCATTCTGGGGATTTGGTGGGTAAAAGTCAACTTAAAACGGATATTTTGTTTAGTCTTTTGCAGGCCTGGCGAGAGGAATGAGGCTTAAGCGACAAAAAGATCAGGTAAATCACTGCGGAAAACGCTTGCGCGCTTGGTTTAATAAAAAATCAGCGGATGGAGCATCATAAAGTGGACCAAATGGTCAAAATTTACATTTCAGCAACGTTAAAACGCAGCAATAGATAGTTTTTTATAGGTCTATAGCCTGATTCACATTTAAACAGTCAAAAATAAAAGGGCAATAAAATATTGCCCTATGCAATCAAACAATTACGACTGCAATAACCACATCACGATGGGTAATAATGCTTACAAATTGTTGAGATCAAGCACATCTCGCATATCAAAAAGGCCATCTTTTTTATTTTTCAGCCACAAAGCGGAGCGTACGGCGCCGTTAGCAAATGTCATTCGGCTGGAGGCTTTATGCGTAATCTCGACACGTTCACCAATATCGGCGAACATCGCCGTGTGTTCGCCGACAATGTCACCCGCTCGCACGGTGGCGAAACCAATGGTGCCCGGTACGCGTTCGCCGGTGTGACCTTCGCGGGTATAGACCGCGCACTCTTTTAAATCTTTATCGAGTGCATGCGCAATCGCTTCGCCCATCGCCAGCGCCGTACCTGATGGCGCATCAACTTTGTAACGGTGGTGAGCTTCTACGATCTCAATATCGGTATAGTTGCCCATCACCTTCGCGGCCTTCTCCAGCAGCTTCAGCATGACGTTAACGCCCACGCTGAAGTTTGCGGCGAAGACAATCGCAATCTCTTTTGATGCATCCTGGATAGCCTGCTTACCCGCGTCGTCAAAACCGGTGGTGCCGATCACCATCCCCTTGCCGTGCTGACGGCAAAACGCCAGATGCGTGAGCGTCCCTTCCGGGCGGGTAAAATCGATGAAGACATCGAAGTCCTCTTTTACCGCCTCCAGGCTGCTTTGCACGGTAACGCCCGTGTGGCCTGCGCCCGCCAGCTCACCGGCATCGGTCCCCAGAAGTGAAGAACCTTCACGCTCCAGGGCCGCGCCAAGCGCGACGCCATCCATCTGAAGAGCCGCCTGAATAAGCTGACGGCCCATACGTCCACCCGCGCCCGCAATGGCGACACGGATCTGTGCATCATGCATAGTTATTCTCTTACGTTAAAATGATGTAAACCGTTTTCAGATTAACCAGCCTTGAGAAGCACTGCCAACTGAAAACACCGATAATTAGAATTTAACGTGAAACCGACTTAAATATCAGTAAAAGACATGATTTTGTCGTCACGATAAAGTAACGGTTAAAAAAAAGGCCAGCACAGGAGGTGCTGGCCTTTCATCAGAAAAGGGACTATTCGACTTCGCGGGCATCAATGCGCAGTTCTTTCGGGACTTCGAAAACGATGTTCTCCTCACGTCCTTCCAGCGGCACCGCTTCGCCACCGCCCAGCTCCTGCAAACGGGAAATGACGTTCTGAACCAGAATATCTGGCGCAGACGCCCCGGCCGTCACGCCGACACAGGCCGCATGCTTAACCCACGCTTCCTGAATATCCGACGCGTCATCAATCAGGAACGCTGCCTTCCCCATGCGCTGCGCCAGTTCGGCCAGGCGATTGGAGTTAGACGAGTTTTTGGAGCCGACCACCAGCACCACATCCGCCTGTTCAGCCAGTGCGCGCACCGCTTCCTGACGGTTAGTGGTCGCATAGCAGATATCATCTTTACGCGGACCGACGATTTTCGGGAAGCGCTGACGCAGGGCGTCAATCACGTCTGAGGTATCGTCTACGGAGAGCGTCGTCTGGGTCATAAACGATAGACGGGCTTCATTTTTCACGTTCAGCGTCAGGACATCTTCAGGCGACTCGACCAGATACATCCCCCCTTCCGGGTTGCTGTACTGGCCCATGGTGCCTTCAACTTCCGGATGACCGGCATGGCCAATCAGAATCGACTCTTCACCACGACGGCTGGCGCGCGCCACTTCCATATGCACCTTGGTCACCAGTGGACAGGTGGCATCGAATACGGTCAGATCGCGGCTTTTCGCTTCGTTACGTACCGCCTGGGAGACGCCGTGCGCGGAGAAGATCAGGATTGCACCGTCCGGCACTTCGCTGATCTGCTCAATAAAGATGGCGCCGCGCTCGCGCAGGCTGTCAACCACGTAGCGGTTATGCACCACTTCGTGACGTACATAAATCGGCGCGCCGTAAATCTCCAGCGCGTTTTCAACAATGCTGATAGCGCGGTCTACACCGGCGCAAAAGCCGCGCGGGTTAGCCAACAGGATCTGCATTTCAGGCCTCCAGTGCAGGATCGATTTCCAGCACTTCAACATCAAAATGAACGGTACGCCCGGCAAGCGGATGGTTGAAATCAACGGTAATCGAGTCGCCGTTGATTTCGCGGATCACGCCAGGCATTTCGCTGCCGTCCATAGCGGTAAAGAGCATAATCGCCCCGATTTCCGGTTCGCCCGCGTCCATGAACTCACGGCGCGAGAAATACTGGATCAGATCGGGACTTGGCACGCCAAACGCGGCATCCGGCTCCAGCGAAAAGGCTTTTTTCTCACCCTCTTTCAGACCGAGAAGCTGCTGCTCAAGACCTTCAGACAGGGAAGTATCGCCAAGACGAAACAGGGCCGGTTTGCCGTTATTGCGGGTGGATTCGGCCGTTGAGCCATCATCCAGCTTCAGCGTGAAGTGAACGAGAACCGCGCTGTTGCTCTGTACGGATTTAGACATGCAAATTGCTCGCTTGTTTTGCCCGGTGGCGCTGCGCTTGCCGGGCCTACATTAACCGTAGGCCGGGTAAGCGCAGCGCCCCCCGGCTGGTTTTTACGCCTGCTCTTTCGCGGCGGGTTTCGGCAGGAAGCCTTCCAGCACGATTAACGCCGCACCGATGCAAATTGCGCTATCGGCGAGGTTAAAGGTCGCGAAGTGCCAGTCGCCGACGTAGAAGTCGATCATATCGACCACAAAGCCGTGCCACAGGCGGTCAAACAGGTTGCCCAGCGCGCCGCCAATGATCAGCGCGTAGGCGATGTTATTCAGCTTTTGCGTCGCCTTCGAGCGGTACATCAGCACAGCCAGGATCACGCAGATACCAAGAGCGATACCCGCAAAGAACCAGCGCTGCCAGCCACCGCTATCGGCAAGGAAACTGAACGCTGCGCCGTAGTTACGTGCGTAGTGCAGGTTAAGTGACGGGAACAGCGGGACCGTCTCCCCCAGAGCAAAATTCTGGAGGATCAGGAACTTGCTGCCCAGATCGATAATCAGCACCACCACAACCAGCCACAGCCAGCGCAGTCCTGTTGAACAGAGAGTTTTACTCATCAGGCAAACTTACGTTTTTCGCCGTCACCGGCGACGTTGCTTACACAGCGTCCGCAGATGTCTGCGTGTTCCGCCACCTGACCGACATCGGTGGTGTAATGCCAGCAGCGCGGGCATTTCTCACCGTCGGCTTTGCTCAGCGCGACTTTCAGTCCTTTGAGCAGTTCGCTCTGCTGAGCATCAGCAGAAGCCTCGGCATAATCCGCAACTTTCGCACCGGAGGTCAACAGGACAAATCGTAATTCATCGCCCAGCGCCGTCAGCTTCGCCGCCAGCTCCGGTTCAGCGTACAGCGTGACTGCTGCTTCCAGAGAGCCGCCGACTTTCTTGTCTGCACGCGCCTGCTCGATAACCTTGTTCACTTCGCCACGCACTTTCAGCAGCTCGTCCCAGAAGGCATCGTTCATCGCTTCGGTGCTGGAGAGGTCGAACAGATCTTCGTACCACTCGCCGGTGAAGACATACTTCTCACGATCGCCCGGCAGGTAACCCCAGATTTCATCCGCGGTGAAGGACATGATCGGCGCCATCCAGCGTACCAGCGCTTCTGCGATATGGAACAGCGCGGTCTGGCAGCTACGACGCGCCACGCTATCCGCTTTCGCGGTGTACTGGCGGTCTTTGATGATGTCGAGGTAGAACGAGCCCATCTCAATGGAGCAGAAGCGCATCAGGCGCTGCACCACTTCGTGGAAGTCATAAGACTCATAGGCCTTCAGGATATCTTCCTGCGCCGCTTTCGCGCAGCCTACCGCCCAGCGGTCCAGCACGACCATCTCTTCTGGTTTCACCATGTCTTTTGCCGGATCGAACCCGTTCAGGTTCGCCAGCAGGAAGCGCGCGGTGTTACGGATACGACGATAGCTGTCGGCAGCACGTTTCAGGATCTCGTCAGATACCGCCATTTCGCCGGTGTAGTCGGTCGACGCCACCCACAGACGCAGAATGTCTGCGCCCAGCTTGTTCATCACGTCCTGCGGAGAAACGGTGTTACCGATAGATTTGGACATCTTACGGCCCTGACCATCCACGGTGAAACCGTGAGTCAGTACCTGACGGTAAGGCGCTTTACCCTTCATGGCGGTAGAGATCATCAGAGATGACATGAACCAGCCGCGGTGTTGGTCAGAGCCTTCCAGATACATGTCGGCAGCGTGACCGGCAAACTCCGGACGCACGTCAACCACGGAAGAGTGGGTCGATCCGGAGTCGAACCACACGTCCAGGGTATCCGGCACTTTCTCGTAATTGTCTGCGTCAGCGCCCAGGATGTCGCGGGCGTCGAGATCCCACCACGCCTGAATGCCGTCAACTTCGACACGTTTCGCCACTTCTTCCATCAGTTCCAGGGTGTTCGGGTGCAACTCCTGCGTCTCTTTATGTACGAACAGAGACATCGGCACGCCCCAGGTACGCTGACGGGAGATACACCAGTCAGGACGGTTAGCCACCATGGATTCGATACGCGCCTGGCCCCAGTCAGGGATCCACTGCACGCCTTTGATCTCTTTCAGAGACTGCTCGCGCAGGCCCTTCTGATCCATGCTGACGAACCACTGCGGGGTCGCACGGAAGATGATCGGGGTCTTGTGACGCCAGCAGCACGGATAGCTGTGCTGCATTTTTTCAACGTGCAGCAGCGCGCCGCTGGTGCGCAGCATGTCGACGATGATGTCGTTCGCTTTGAAGACGTTGATGCCGTCCAGCGCCGGATAGGTGCCAGGCAGGTAAGATCCGTCCGGGCCCACCGGGTTAGCAATTTCCAGACCGTACTTCAGGCTGATGTTGTAGTCGTCAGGACCGTGGCCACCGGCGGTATGTACCGCACCGGTACCCGCTTCCAGCGTCACGTGGTCGCCGAGGATCGCCGGAACGTCGAAGTCCAGGAACGGATGTTTGAAGCGCATCAGCTCCAGCGCGTCACCTTTCACGGTGCCCAGCACGGTGTAGTCGGTGATATGCGCACGCTTCAGCACGCTTTCAACCAGATCTTTCGCCAGGATAACCGCCTGACCTTCAACCTGAACCAGCGCGTATTCGAACTCACCGGACAGGGAGATCGCGCGGTTCGCAGGCAGGGTCCACGGGGTGGTGGTCCAGATCACCAGCGAGATTGGGCCGTTTACTGAGGAGACGCCAAATTTGGCTTTCACTGCATCCTGATCGACGGCCTGGAAGGCCACGTCGATAGATGGAGAGGTTTTGTCGTAATACTCCACTTCCGCTTCTGCCAGCGCAGAGCGGCAGTCCACGCACCAGTGCACCGGCTTAGCGCCTTTGTGCAGGTGGCCGTTACCGATAATTTTACCCAGCGCACGAATGATGTTGGCTTCGGTTTTGAAGTCCATGGTCAGGTACGGGTGCGACCAGTCGCCCAGCACGCCCAGACGGATGAAGTCAGCGCGCTGACCGTCAACCTGCGTAGCGGCGTATTCGCGGCACTTCGCACGGAACTCGGCGGCGGTGAACTTCTCACCCGGCTTGCCAAACTCCTGCTCCACTTTCAGCTCGATTGGCAGACCGTGGCAGTCCCAGCCCGGAACGTAAGGCGAGTCATATCCCGCGAGGCCTTTGGACTTCACGATAATGTCTTTCAGAATCTTGTTAACCGAGTGACCAATATGAATGCTGCCATTCGCATATGGAGGGCCATCATGCAGAATGAAGGATTTTTTGCCTTTTTTGGCTGCACGAATGATGCCGTACAGGTCATCATCGGTCCAACGCGCCAGCATTCCCGGTTCGCGCTTGGCGAGATCGCCGCGCATCGGGAACCCTGTTTCCGGCAAATTCAGGGTTGATTTATAGTCACTCATCAGATTCTCGGTTCCGTATTTATCACGTAGGCAGTTAAGCCGGGTTCAAAGCCCAAAAAACTCGCGGGCCGTCAATTCATCTCGCGCAATTTGCGCTTTGAGTTCATCCAGCGAACCAAATCGCTGCTCGTTGCGTATTTTTTTACGCAGTATCACATCTATATGGCGACCATACAGGTCCATTACAACGTCCAGCAGGTGCACTTCCAGCTGTTGACGCACACCGGCGACGGTCGGACGCGTGCCAATATTGGCGACGCCGTAAAACGGCTTATCGCCCAGTCCTGCCACTTCCACCGCATACACCCCTTTAACCGGGGAAACCTGACGACGCAGCGGTATATTCGCCGTCGGGAAGCCTATCGTGCGCCCCAGCGCATCGCCATGGACCACGCGGCCAGAGATGGTGAACGGATGCCCCAGTAGGGTCTCTGCCGTATCCAGTTCGTCATCGGCCAGTGCCCGGCGTACCGCCGTGCTGCTGACGCGAACGCCGCCTTCACAGAAGGTCATCGCGCTGGTGACGTCAAAACCGTACTCCAGACCAGCCTTCTGTAATAGCAAGAAATCGCCCTGACGACCAGCGCCAAAGCGGAAATCATCGCCCACGGCGAGAAACTGTACGCCAAGACGCTTAACCAGCAGGTCGCTGACAAAATTTTGTGCTGTCAGCGCGGCAAAGCGGCGATCGAAACGTACACACAATACGTAGTCCACACCGGACTCTGCCAGGTAGCGCAACTTCTCGCGCAGGCGAGTGAGACGGGCGGGAGATTTATCACCCGCGAACAGCTCCAGCGGCTGCGGTTCGAAAATCATCACCACAACGGGCAGGCCACGGGCCTCCCCTTCTTTACGCAATCCCTGCAACAGCGCCTGATGACCACGATGCACGCCGTCGAAATTACCAATGGTCAGCACGCACCCGTGTGGCGCGCTACTGAGATTATGTATGCCGCGTATCAGCTTCATGTCTGGCTCAAAACAGTGAAAATCGCCAAAGTATACCTTGTACAACGGTTAAGGTTAACCGGCGATTGTTCGTGCAAAACAGAAAGCCGTAATGATTTCATCAGGCTGACCTTTCGCAGCGAAAAAATCTGCTCGTGAACTGCGATTTTTATGCCGAAAGGCTGTATTCAGGGAAGACAAGCTGGTAGAATCCTGCGCCATCACTACGTAACGTAGCGTCGCTAATTAACGGCGCTTATTTGCACAAATCCATTGACAAAAGAAGGCAAAGAGGGCATATTCCTCGGCCTTTGAATTGTCCACATAGATCATATTTGGGAGTTGGACTTGGCTAATATCAAATCAGCTAAGAAACGTGCCGTTCAGTCTGAAAAGGCTCGTAAGCACAACGCAAGCCGTCGCTCTATGATGCGTACTTTCATCAAGAAAGTATACGCAGCAATCGAAGCAGGCGACAAAGCTGCAGCGCAGAACGCATTTAACGAAATGCAACCAATCGTGGATCGTCAGGCTGCTAAAGGTCTGATCCATAAAAACAAAGCAGCGCGTCATAAAGCAAACCTGACTGCGCAGATCAACAAACTGGCTTAATCGCTACTTGTTGTTGCTTGTTTAAAGAACCCGCTTAACGCGGGTTTTTTTATGTCTTCAGATTGCCGGTGGCGTAAACAGCGCTGAATAGTCGCGGTTACAGATTCGCTGTACCGCCGGGTGCTGAATCATTCTTTCGGCAAATATGGCGTGATACTCCTCCATCACGTTATCCACTCTGCCTATCTCCGTAATCTTATCGTCCGAATAGAGATCGTGCGCGTACAGCGTCGGCGCAACGAAGATCGCGTTATGCGCTTCGCCAAAGGCTTTCATCAGCGCCGCATCGTCGAACTCACCGAGTATCTCCACGTTCAGCCCCTGCGAGTTAAACCAGTTCAGCAGCTTGCGTCCGAGCATGGAACGTCTTCCCGGCACCAGCAGGCGACGCTCTTCCAGGCACGCGGGGAACGGTTTTTCCGGCGGCGGGTTAATACACCAGAAGCTGACGCCGCATTCACCAATCTTCACCGAAAACAGCCCTTCCTGCTGGGTGGAGTCAATCGGGCAGTCCGATATAATCATATCCAGCTTGTGCTGGCTGAGCTGTTCCAGCAGCATCTCATGGGTGGATTCAAAGCAGCGCAGATGGATTTGCTCATCTTCCACCACCGCCGCATCCAGCACGCCACTCACCAGCCGCTTGGACAGCGCATCCGCCACGCCAACATCAAAGAGCAGGTTCGACTCTTTGCGGTAGTTGACGATATCCAGCATCTCCTGGCTCAGGGTGAACATTTTATCCGCGTAGCGGAAAACCAGTTCACCCAGTTCGCTGGGTTCAATCCCACGCCCCTTACGCTTGAACAGCTTACCCTGCAGGCGCTCTTCCAGGGCCTTGATTTGCCCGGTGATGGTTTGCGGCGTCAGGTAGAGCGCCTCTGCCGCCCCCACCACCGAGCCCTGTTTATAGACGTGCCAGAAGTAGTACAGATGGTTGTAATTTAAATGAGACATCGCGTCTTCTCTCCCTGAGTGTGTATCGGGAGAAGGCTCGCCTCCTCCCGGTGTTCCGTTATGCCTGGACGGCCTGTCCGGACAATTTCATCTTCAACAAGGTATAACCGATTACCGCGGCCAGTAATGACCCGATGAGAATGCCGAGTTTCGCCCAGACGATAAGCTCAGGCGCATGCGCACCAAACGCCAGCGTCGAGATAAAGATCGACATCGTAAACCCGATGCCACACAGCACGCCGACGGCCATAATCTGCTTAAAGGTGGTGCCGTGCGGCAAAGAGGCCAGCTTCAGCTTCGTCGCCAGCCAGCAGAAGAGGCTAATACCCAGCGGCTTGCCGATAAACAGCCCGGCAATAATGCCCAGCGGCAGCACGGACGTTAGCCCGTCCAGCGTCACGCCACCCAGCGACACACCGGCGTTGGCAAACGCAAACAGCGGCAGGATCATAAAGGCGACCCACGGGTGCAGCACATGCTCCAGCTGTTTGGCAGGCGACTTGCCGTCCTGCGGCTTCAGCGGTACGAAGAAGCCGACGATCACGCCCGCCAGCGTGGCGTGCACGCCTGATTTCAGCACCGCCGTCCACAGCACCATCCCCACGAGGATGTATATACCGATACGGCGAACATTGAAGATGTTCAGCAGCGCCAGCACCGCAATCGCCCCGGCGGCCACGCTCAGGGACAGGATCGACAGATCGCTGGTGTAGAACAGTGCGATAATCACAATGGCACCCAGGTCATCGATTATCGCCAGCGCCATCAGGAAGATTTTCAGGGCCACCGGCACGCGGCTTCCCAGCAATGCCAGCACCCCGAGCGCAAAGGCGATATCCGTCGCAGCCGGGATCGCCCAGCCGTGACGTGCAATCGGATCCTGCCAGGTGAACGCCAGGAAGAGCAGCGCCGGCACCACCATCCCGCCGAGCGCGGCAATCACCGGAAACGCCGCGCGCTGGCGGCTGGCAAGCGAGCCCAGTACCAGCTCACGCTTAACCTCAAGCCCGACGAGCAGGAAGAACACCGCCATCAGCGCATCGTTGATCCACAGCAGCATGTTCTTGTTAATTTCGAGCGCCCCGACCTTCAGCTCAACGGGCGTTTCCAGAAATGCATGGTAGAGTTCCTGCGTGATGCCAAGGTTAGCCAGCACCATCGCGGCCGCAGCGGCAATAATCAGGATCACGCCGCCGGACGCCTCACTGCTAAAAAAACGGTGTAGTAATTTCACTTTAATTCTCTCTGTTACAACAATACCTCGATAAAACCATAATACCAAGCCAAATAGCTCGGCAAAAACAGATTAATATTGAGTATAGATTCAGTTTTACCGATCAATACCCGTAAATAGAAAAAGCCCGGAATCGCTTCCGGGCTTTTGCGGATGAAAATCTGAGAACAGATTAACGGGTCAAATCATCGAAGAATTTTTTGACGCCATCGAAGAAGCTTTTGGAACGCGGGCTGTTTTTCTCACCCGTCGGGCCACCAAAGCTCTCCTGCAGCTCTTTCAGCAGCTGTTTCTGCTTGTCGTTCAGGCCAACCGGCGTTTCAACGACGACGCGGCACAGCAGGTCGCCCTGCGCACCACCGCGAACGGACTTAACGCCTTTCCCGCGCATGCGGAACAGCTTACCGGTCTGGGTTTCGCCTGGCACTTTCAGGTTCACGCGACCATCCAGCGTCGGTACTTCGATTTCACCACCGAGTGCCGCCATCGCGAAGTTGATCGGCACTTCGCAGTACAGGTTATTACCTTCGCGCTCGAAGATGGCGTGCTGCTTCACCTGTACCTGAACGTACAGATCGCCTGCCGGTGCACCGTGTTCACCTGCTTCACCTTCACCCGCCAGACGAATGCGGTCGCCCGTATCGACGCCGGCCGGGATTTTAACGGAGAGGGTCTTGGTTTTCTCAACGCGACCATGACCGTGGCATTTGGTGCACGGATCTTTAATCAGCGTACCGCGACCGTGACAGTGCGGACAGGCCTGCTGTACCGCGAAGAAGCCCTGACGCATCTGCACCTGACCAGAGCCGTGACAGGTTGGACAGGTCTGAGGCTGTGTACCTGCTTTCGCGCCGCTGCCGTGGCAAACGTCACACTCTTCCAGCGTCGGAATACGGATCTCTTTGGTGACACCGCGGACGGCCTCTTCCAGCGTCAGCTCCATGTTGTAGCGCAGGTCCGCGCCGCGCGCCGCGCGCTGACGACCACGGCCACCGCCGAAGATGTCGCCAAACACATCGCCAAAGATATCGCTGAAGTCAGCGCCGCCGCCAAAGCCGCCGCCACCGAATCCACCGCCGCCCATGCCGCCCTGTTCAAAGGCTGCGTGACCGTACTGGTCATAGGCCGCACGTTTTTGTGCATCGGTCAGGACTTCGTAGGCTTCTTTGATCTCTTTAAATTTGGCTTCAGCCTCTTTATCACCCTGGTTACGGTCCGGGTGGAATTTCATGGCCAGGCGCTTATACGCCTTTTTGATTTCACGCTCTTCCGCAGTTTTCGGAACGCCTAAAATCTCGTAATAGTCTTGCTTTGCCATTGGTTTTTTTAAGCCCCTTAACATGCGAGCACGGGCGTGGAGAGTTCTCCTACGCCCGTGCCGATTAATTACCCTGCATCAGGGCGATTATTTTTTATCTTTAACTTCTTCGAACTCAGCGTCGACAACGTCGTCGTCTTTCGCGTTGTTCGCTGAAGCGTCAGCGCCCGCCTGCTGTTGAGCGTGCTGCTGCTGAGCGATTTCCATCAGCTTCTGAGAAGCCTGCGCCAGTTCCTGCATCTTCGCTTCGATGTCCGCTTTGTCTTCACCTTTCAGTGAGGATTCCAGCGCACTCAGTGCAGCTTCGATAGCAGTCTTGTCTTCCGCTGGCAGTTTATCGCCTGCTTCTTCAACCTGCTTACGGGTGCTGTGCAGCAGATGGTCACCCTGGTTACGGGTCTGAACCAGCTCTTCGAACTTACGGTCGGATTCCGCGTTAGCTTCGGCATCGCGAACCATTTTTTCGATTTCCGCTTCGTTCAGGCCAGAAGATGCCTTGATGGTGATCTTCTGCTCTTTACCGCTGTTTTTGTCTTTCGCAGACACGTGCAGGATACCGTCAGCATCGATGTCGAAGGTCACTTCGATCTGCGGCATGCCGCGCGGTGCCGGGTTAATACCGTCCAGGTTGAACTGACCCAGAGATTTGTTATCCGCCGCACGCTTACGCTCACCCTGAATCACATGGATGGTTACCGCAGACTGGTTGTCTTCAGCGGTAGAGAACACCTGGCTGTGTTTCGTCGGGATGGTGGTGTTTTTGTTGATGAGCGCAGTCATCACACCGCCCATGGTTTCGATACCCAGAGACAGCGGGGTAACGTCCAGCAGCAGTACGTCTTTAACTTCACCGGTCAGTACGCCACCCTGAACCGCAGCACCGATTGCAACTGCTTCATCCGGGTTAACGTCTTTACGTGGCTCTTTACCAAAGAACTCAGCCACTTTCTTCTGAACCATTGGCATACGGGTCTGACCACCGACCAGGATAACGTCCTGGATATCGGATACGGACAGGCCAGCATCCTGCAGAGCAACTTTCAGCGGCTCGATAGAACGGTTCACCAGGTCTTCTACCAGGCTTTCCAGTTTCGCACGGGTCACTTTGATGTTCATGTGTTTAGGACCGGTCGCGTCTGCAGTGATGTATGGCAGGTTCACGTCGGTCTGCTGAGCGGAAGACAGCTCGATCTTCGCTTTCTCAGCGGCTTCTTTCAGGCGCTGCATAGCCAGCGGGTCGTTACGCAGGTCAATGCCCTGATCTTTCTTGAACTCGTCAACGAGGTAGTTGATCAGACGGGTATCGAAGTCTTCACCACCCAGGTGGGTATCACCGTTGGTTGCCAGAACTTCGAAGGTTTTTTCGCCGTCAACTTCGTCGATTTCGATAATAGAGATATCGAAGGTACCACCACCCAGGTCGTAAACCGCGATAGTACGGTTGCCAACTTCTTTATCCAGACCGTAAGCCAGTGCAGCCGCGGTTGGTTCGTTGATGATACGTTTTACTTCCAGACCTGCGATACGGCCAGCATCTTTGGTTGCCTGACGCTGAGCATCGTTGAAGTAGGCAGGTACGGTAATAACAGCTTCAGTTACCGGCTCACCCAGGTAATCTTCAGCGGTTTTCTTCATTTTCTTCAGCACTTCAGCAGAAATCTGCGGTGGTGCAGTTTTAGCGCCTTTCACATCAAGCCATGCATCGCCGTTATCTGCCGCGATGATTTTGTAAGGCATGATGGAAACGTCACGCTGAACTTCTTCGTCCTGGAAGCGGCGACCGATCAGGCGTTTAATCGCAAACAGGGTGTTTTGCGGGTTTGTCACTGCCTGACGTTTAGCCGGCTGACCAACCAGAGTTTCACCATCCTGGGTATAAGCAATGATAGAAGGCGTGGTGCGATCGCCCTCGGCGTTCTCCAGCACGCGTGCAGTAGTGCCATCCATAATCGCTACACAAGAGTTGGTAGTACCCAGGTCGATACCAATAATTTTACCCATCTAAACGTCTCCACTAAAAATTCAGTCAACATGTGGTTGTGTACCTGTAATAAGGGCAGAACGTGCTTTTTCAACTGCCCAGATTTGATTTTTTTCAGGTCCACACACTGCGGTTGACTACAAGATGGGGTCGCGACGGCATCCATCAAGGGGGAATGATAAAAAAAATTTTAATTTCACCCTGATGAGATCATAGACGCCATCGATTGCGCCCATTATGATGCCGCGCCCAGTCAGGGAGAACTGACGCGGGTTTAACCATTTCACCATATTAATGATGATTTTTTTGAGGACTTATGGGCAACACTAAGTTGGCTAATCCGGCTCCGCTGGGCCTGATGGGTTTTGGCATGACCACTATCCTGCTGAACCTGCACAATATCGGGATGTTCCCGATGGATGGCATCATCCTGGCGATGGGCATTTTTTACGGCGGTATCGCGCAAATCTTCGCGGGCCTGCTGGAATATAAGAAAGGCAATACCTTCGGCTTAACCGCATTCACCTCTTACGGTTCTTTCTGGCTGACCCTGGTTGCCATTCTGCTGCTGCCTAAAATGGGCATGGCAGACGCGGCAAACGCCCACTTCCTGGGCGTTTATCTGGGCCTGTGGGGCATCTTCACCCTGTTCATGTTCTTCGGTACCCTGAAAGGCAACCGCATGCTGCAGTTCGTCTTCCTGAGCCTGACCGTCCTGTTCGCCCTGCTGGCGATTGGTCACCTGGTGGATAACGAAGGCATCGTTCATGTTGCAGGCTGGATTGGTCTAGTTTGCGGCGCAAGCGCTATCTACCTGGCAATGGGTGAAGTGCTGAACGAGCAGTTTGACCGCACCGTTCTACCGATTGGTGAAAAACACTGATCCCTCTGTCGTGCCCGCCTCGCGGGCACGACATTCCCCCGCCTGACGAAGCCAAAATCCTAATACCAGCCCCATCAGCGAGAGTGCGAGTACATACCAGGCTGGCGCCATCGGCGACACGCCCATCAGCACGGTGACCGCAATCGGCGTCAGCCCACCGAAAATGGCATACGACACGTTGTAAGAGAACGAGATCCCGGTGAAACGAACTTCCGGCGGGAATGCTCGCACCATGACGTAAGGCACAGCCCCCACTACGCCCACGCACAGCCCTACCACGCCGTACAGCAGGAACAGCTGTTCAGGATGGCTGCCCGCCAGATGGTAAAACGCCCAGCTTGATGCGGCCAGTAGCAGGCTACCGACGATAAAGGTAACGCTGGCACCAAAACGATCTGCCGCCAGCCCGGCGGCCAGACAGCCAAAGCAGAGCATGATTGTCGCGATACTGTTCGCCTGTAGCGTCACGGCAGGGGCGAAGCCGTATTGTTTTTGCAGCCAGACCGGGGACATCAATATCACCACCACAATGCCCGCCGAGAGCAGCCAGGTCAGCAGCATCGATACCACCACCGCTTTTTTATGGCGTACCACAACCGCCTTCACCGGCAGCTCCTGCGCCAGCGCTTTGCGCTGCTGCATCTCGAGGAAAATCGGCGTCTCCTGCAGCCAGCGGCGCAGGTACATCGCGACCAGACCAAACGCTCCGCCCAGCAGGAACGGAATACGCCAGCCCCAGTCGTGCACGGCCTGCTGCGTCATGCTGGTATTCACAATTGTTGCGACCACCGAGCCGAGCAGGATCCCGACCGTCAGCCCCGCCGTTAAGGTTCCGCAGGCGATACCAATGCGGCGCACGGGAACATGTTCCGCGACAAACACCCACGCGCCCGGCACTTCACCGCCAATCGCCGCCCCCTGCAGGACGCGCATCAGCAACAGCAGCAACGGCGCGAGAATGCCCATCGAGGCATAGGTAGGTAGCAAACCAATGGCCAGCGTCGGCACGGCCATCAGCAGGATGCTAAGGGTAAACATCTTCTTACGGCCGACCAGATCGCCAAAGTGGGCCATGATGATGCCGCCCAGCGGACGCGCCAGATACCCGGCGGCAAATATGCCGAAGGTTTGCACCTGACGCAGCCATTCCGGGATATCCGCCGGGAAGAAGAGTTCTCCCACCACGGCGGCGAAGAAGACGAAGATGATAAAGTCGTAAAACTCCAGCGCGCCGCCTAAGGCCGCGAGCGTGAGGGTTTTGTAGTCCTGTCGATTCAGAGGTCGGGTGTTATGTGACATAGCGAACCATTGTGCGTGTGTTGTGGATTTATTTTTACAGTATTCGTAAAGAAAAGATTACTATACCGTAAAAGCTTCACCACGCTATCGCCGCTTCAGCTAATGTCACATATTGGTTAATTTCAGGAGATTGTTTCGCGACGCGCGTTTTTCGGGCGAAAAGCTGCTACCACTTTCTCATCGGTTTCCACATAGGGACCGTCAAGCAGCTGTATACAATACGGTACACTTGCAAAGATGCCATGAACCAGGACGCTGCCATCTTCTGCTTTCAGCCCTTCCAGCGTCTCTTTAATCGACTTCGGCTGGCCCGGCAGGTTCAGGATCAACGCCTGCTTGCGGATCACCCCCACCTGGCGGGAAAGAATGGCCGTCGGAACAAAGTGTAGACTGATCTGGCGCATCTGTTCGCCGAAGCCAGGCATTTCACGATCGGCAATCGCCAGCGTCGCGTCCGGCGTCACGTCGCGGCGCGCGGGGCCGGTTCCGCCCGTCGTCAGAACAAGGTGGCAGCTCATCTCATCCACCAGCTCGCAGAGCGTCTGCTCGATGATCGGCTGTTCGTCAGGGATCAGGCGGGTCTGAATGTCAAAGGGGGTGGTCAGCGCGCTGCCCAACCACTCTTCCAGAGCGGGGATGCCTTTATCCTGGTAAACACCGCTGGAGGCGCGGTCAGAAATCGACACTAAGCCGATGCGTAAGGTATTCATATCCATTCCATTCAAAAAGTACTGATTAAAGGGAATGATACACGCAGAGAGGAGATTCAGACAGGGTACGAAAGAAGTCGCGTGACCGGGAGCCCGGTCACGCAGAATGATTACAGCAGGTCGCCGATCATTTTTTCCAGTTTGCCCTGGTCAACAGCAAACTTACGGATACCGTCCGCCAGCTTGTCTACCGCCATTGGATCCTGGTTGTGCTGCCACAGGAACTCGGATTCCGTGATGCGCTCTGGGCGTGCTTTCACTTCACCAGTGTAAGACAGTTTACGCTCCAGGGTACCTTCGCTTTCTGCCAGCTCTTTCAGCAGCGCAGGCGCGATGGTCAGGCGGTCACAGCCAGCCAGCTCGATGATTTCACCGACGTTACGGAAGCTTGCGCCCATAACCACAGTCTCATAGCCGTGCTGTTTGTAGTATTCGTAGATTTCAGTCACAGAAATCACGCCTGGATCTTCAGCCGGTGCGTACTCTTTCTTATCGGTGTTGGCTTTGTACCAGTCCAGAATACGGCCCACGAACGGAGAAATCAGGTATACGCCTGCTTCTGCACATGCACGCGCCTGCGCGAAGGAGAACAGCAGGGTCAGGTTACAGTTGATACCGTCTTTTTCCAGCTGCTCTGCCGCGCGAATACCCTGCCAGGTAGAAGCCAGTTTGATCAGGATACGGTCGTTGCTGATGCCCGCGTCGTTGTACATTTTGATCAGACGTTTCGCTTTGGCGATAGACGCTTCGGTGTCGTAGGAGAGACGCGCATCCACTTCGGTAGAGATACGGCCAGGAACCAGTTTCAGGATTTCCAGACCGATGTTCACTGCCAGTTTGTCGGTGGCATCCACAACCTGCTGCGCGCGGTCGTTGCTCTGCGCTTTCGCCCAGGTCACTGCGTCGTCAATCAGTTTGCGATACTCAGGGATCTGTGCGGCGTTAAGGATCAGAGAAGGGTTGGTTGTGGCATCCTGCGGCTGGTACAGCTTCATTGCCGCGATATCTCCGGTGTCAGCTACGACAGTGGTGAACTGACGAAGGGAGGTCAATTTATCCGTCATGATAGTGTTTCTCTTTTAACGTGCCCTGGATAATTCACGCTACCGACAGCATGCCTGCAGCGGAAAAATGACAGGTTTACTTGTTAGGGGGATGTAACCGGTCTGCCCTGATGATAACACGACGGAGGGGTAGCGCAACCGCAGACAGTGCGCTTAGGCAGAGTATGGTAAACTCGGAAGATTAACAGGCTGCTAAGCAACAGCATGCCCAATCAGTGGTAGCGCTTACATATTCACATTGGCATCAACAAGAGGGACGTTAATGCCTGATTTCTTTTTCTTTATTAACGAAGTCCTCTGGGGTTCGATAATGATTTACCTGCTTCTGGGAGCAGGTATTTGGTTTACGCTACGCAGTGGGTTTATCCAGTTTCGCTATATTCGCAAGTTTGGCAGAAGTCTGAAAAACAGCGTTACGCCCCAGCCGGGTGGATTAACGTCGTTCCAGGCGCTCTGTACCAGCCTGGCGGCACGTCTCGGCAGCGGCAATCTGGCGGGCGTTGCGCTGGCCATCAGCGCCGGTGGGCCAGGCGCGGTCTTCTGGATGTGGGTGACGGCGCTACTCGGAATGGCCACCTCCTTTGCCGAAAGTTCGCTTGCACAACTCTATAAAGAGAAAGATAAACACGGCCAGTTTCGCGGTGGTCCTGCCTGGTACATGGCGCGTGGCCTGGGGATGCGCTGGATGGGCGTCCTGTTCTCGGTTTTTTTACTGCTCGCGTACGGCCTCATTTTTAATACCGTCCAGGCAAATTCTGTCGCCAATGCCCTGAGCTACGCCTTCTCCTGCCCGGAGTGGGTCGCCGGTATTGCTTTAGCCCTCATCGTTCTGCTCACCATTTCTGCCGGTCTTAAGGGCATCGCCCGCCTGATGCAGTGGCTGGTGCCCATTATGGCGTTGCTCTGGGTTGCCGCGAGCCTGCTTGTTGCCGCACTGCATCTCGACCAGGTGCCGGGCGTGATTGCCACCATCGTCAAAAGCGCCTTTGGCTGGCGCGAAGTGGCCTCCGGGGCGCTGGGCTACACCTTCAGCCAGGCGCTGATGGCGGGCTTTCAGCGGGGCATGTTCTCCAATGAAGCCGGTATGGGGTCAACCCCCAACGCGGCCGCCGCCGCCTCTTCCTGGCCGCCGCACCCGGCCGCACAAGGCATTGTGCAGATGATTGGCGTCTTTACCGATACCATTATCATCTGTTCCGCCAGCGCCATGATTTTGCTGCTGGCAGGCCCCGTCCCACATTCCTCAGGAACCGCCGGGATACAGCTTCTCCAGCAGGCGCTGGTGAACCTGACCGGCGGCTGGGGTGCAGGGTTTGTCTCGCTCATTCTGATCTTGTTTGCCTTCAGCTCGATAGTGGTGAATTACCTCTACGCCGAAAATAACCTTATTTTCCTGAAGCTCGACTCCCGCGCTGCAATAGGAACCCTGCGTCTCGGGGTCGTCCTGATGGTGATAGCAGGCTCCCTGCTCAGTATGCCGCTGGTCTGGCAGCTGGCCGATATCATTATGGCGCTGATGGCGATCACTAACCTCACGGCAATCCTGCTGCTCTCGCCCGTGGTGACCCTGATTGCCAGAGACTATCTTCGTCAGCGCAAACTGGGTGTTCCGCCGGTATTTGATCCCGCCCGCTATCCCGATATTAAGGCGCAGCTTGCCCCCGGTACGTGGGATGATTTGCCGCGGCAATAACAGCTATCGATCAATTCGGGGCGATTTTTTGCTAAAGTCGCTCTAAATTTCCTGCAAGGACTGGATATGCTGATTCTGATTTCACCTGCAAAAACGCTCGACTACCAGAGCCCACTCGCCACCGAGCGCTATACCCAGCCTGAACTGCTGGACTACTCGCAACAGCTGATCCGCGAAGCGCGCAAGCTCTCTGCACCGCAGATCGCCTCGCTGATGAGCATCAGCGACAAGCTGGCCGATCTGAACGCGACCCGCTTTCACGAGTGGCACCCGGATTTCACCCCCTCTAACGCTCGCCAGGCGATTCTGGCGTTTAAAGGCGATGTCTATACCGGCCTGCAGGCGGAAGATTTTAGCGAAGCCGATTTCGATTTTGCCCAGCAGCATCTGCGCATGCTGTCGGGTCTGTACGGCGTACTGCGCCCGCTGGATCTGATGCAGCCCTATCGTCTGGAGATGGGGATTCGTCTGGAGAATGCCAAAGGCAAAGATCTGTACCATTTCTGGGGCGATATCATCACCGATAAGCTGAACGCGGCACTGCGCGCTCAGGGCGATAACGTGGTGATTAACCTGGCATCCGATGAATACTACAAGTCGGTGAAGCCGAAAAAGCTGGACGCGGAGATTATCAAACCGGTGTTCCTCGACGAGAAGAACGGTAAGTTCAAGGTGATCAGCTTCTACGCCAAGAAAGCGCGTGGCCTGATGAGCCGCTACATCATCCAGAACCGTCTGACGAAGCCGGAGCAGCTGACCGCCTTCAACAGCGAAGGCTATTTCTTTGACGAGGCGTCGTCAGGGAAAGGCGAGCTGGTGTTTAAGCGCCACGAGCAGTAAAAACAAACCCCGCCAGCTGGCGGGGTTTTGCATTAATGGTGTTTCCAGTCAGGGCCGCGATCGTCGCGGTGGTCATCGTGGTGATGGTCGTCATGGCGATCGTCATGTTTACGATGCTCATCATGCGGACGCCAGTGGTTATCACGCCAGTCATAATGCGCCTTCCACCAGTCGTGGTCGCGCCAGCGGCCGCCGTCCCAGTAGTGCCCGTTATTATCCTGGTCGCCAATCTGCAGTTTGACCGCAGGCACAAGGGTGATTTCGGATGCCTGTACCGCCATGGGAGCGACCAGCATCAGTGAAAGCGCAATCAGCACAGGTTTCAGTGTAGACATCGGTGACTCCTTATTATCTTTGCCCAACGTGGGCCGATGTAAGGAGAGTACGCGAGGGGAACGGGGGATGTTATTCTCTGCAATCCTAAACGCTAAGTGACCGCATTTATTGGGAATTTCTGCTTTTTCCCTGCTATTTTTCTCCTTAATTTCTTCACAAAAAAGCCGGGTGGCGGCTTCGCCTTACCCGGCCTACTTTATGAGCCGTTGTAGGTCGGGTAAGGCGTAGCCGCACCCGACAAAAATTATGCTCGGGTCATCATCAGCTTACGCAGCGCGGCAAAGTCTGCCGGCAGCTCATGTGACAGCAGCGGCAGATCGGCACGCTCGGCCAGCTCTTTCGGCAGCGGCAGCGTTTCGCCCAGGATCGCTTCCACGCTCTCTTTAAACTTCGCCGGATGCGCGGTGCCCAGGAACAGGCCATATTCACCCGGGTTAAGCTGGTCGCGCAGCGCGCGGTAAGCAATCGCCGCATGCGGTTCAGAGGTATACCCCACCGCCTTCAGCTCGCGCATGGTCGCTTTGGTGGTTTCATCCGTCACCGCGGCGTAGCCCAGATCGCCCAGACGCCAGATCTTACGGCGGAACAGCTCTTCCACGCGCGGCCAGTTGTTTGGCTGTGATACATCCATTGCGTTAGAGAGCGTCGCCTGCGTGGCGTTCGGCGCCCACTTCCCGTCTTTCAGGAAGCGCGGCACGGTGTCGTTAGCGTTGGTGGCGGCGATAAAGCGTTTCACCGGCAGACCCAGGGATTTCGCCAGCAGGCCAGCCGTCAGGTCACCAAAGTTACCGCTCGGCACGGAGATCACCAGCTGGTTACGCGCTTCCTGCGGCAGCTGCGCCACCGCTTCGAAGTAGTAGCAGATCTGCGCCAGCAGACGGCTGATGTTGATAGAGTTGGCAGAGTTCAGACCCAGGGCCACCTTCAGCTCTTCGTCGTCGAAGGCCTGCTTGACCAGCGCCTGACAGGCATCGAAATCACCGTCAATTGCCACGGTTTCAATGTTGCCGCCGAGCGTACAGAACAGTTTTTCCTGCAGCGGGCTGATTTTGCCTTTCGGATAGAGGATCACCACGCGGACGTTTTTCAGGCCGTAGAACGCGTGCGCCACCGCCGCACCGGTATCCCCGGAGGTCGCGGTCAGGATGGTCACCGGCTTGTCGCCGCTGATGTGGGTCAGCATCTGCGCCATAAAGCGGCCGCCGAAGTCTTTGAACGCCAGGGTCGGGCCGTGGAACAGCTCCAGGCAGCCAACGTCAGGCTCCACCTGCTTCACCGGTGCCGGGAAAGCGAACGCCGCACGCACGCGCTCTTCCAGCAGCTCCTGCGGGATTTCGTCGCCGATAAACGCCGAAAGAATTTTAGTGCTGCGGGTGACAAAGTCCTGCTTCAGCAGTTCGTCGATGTCGGTCAGGTGGAATTCCGGCAGGTCATGCGGGAAGAACAGCCCCTGATTTTTGCCCAGCCCCTGAGTGACCGCCTGCGCGAAGCTGACCTGCTCGTTATGATCTTTAAGGTTATAGAGTTTCATTGATTATCCCAGTACTCGTGCGCCAGCCGTGTCCAGACGGCAAATATGAACAAAGCCTTCCTGATTTTGCAGGTAGTGTTTAGAGAGCCAGTCCGCCACGCGCTGCGCGGTATCAGGCTTGTCGCACAGGGCGAACAGCGTCGGCCCGGAGCCGGAGATGCCGCACGCCTGCGCGCCGATATCCATCGATGCCTGTCGCGCCTCGTTAAAGCCGGGCAGCAGCTTCGTGCGGTACGGCTCGGCAATGACGTCCTTCATCAGTTTGGCCGCCAGCTGCGGCTGGCGGGTGTAGCAGGCGTGGATAAAGCCCGCCAGATGACGCCCGTGGGCAATACAGTCCTGACGACGATACTGCGCGGGCAGGATCGCACGCGCTTCCGCGGTTGAAACCTTGATACCCGGATAGGCCAGCACCCACAGCCACTCATCAAACCCTGGCACCTGCTGGCTGATGATGCCATTTTCTTCGATCATCAGCTGCATGCCGCCGAGGAAGCACGGCGCCACGTTGTCATAGTGAATGCTGCCGGAGATGCGCCCTTCCAGCTCGCCCATCAGCCCCAGCAGGCGGTTGTTGTTCAGCGGCTTGCCGCAGTGCTCGTTCATCGCCACCAGCGCGGCGACCACCGAGCAGGCGCTGGAGCCCAGGCCCGAGCCGATCGGCATACTTTTTTCCAGCGTCATGGCGACCGGCACGTTTTTGCCGATCTCCTGACAGAAGCGTTCCCAGCACTGATAGACGATATTTTCGCGCGGCTCAGACGGCAGTTTGCTGGCGAAGCGGCCCACGTTGTTCAGGCTGAAGCTGTCTGCCGCTTCCACCGTAACCGTATCGCCCAGCAGCGAACCATCCACCGGCGTCACCGCCGCACCCAGCACGTCAAATCCGACGCTCATATTCGCGCTGGAAGCCGGGGCATAAACTTTGACCATGTTAAACTCCTAACTTCCATGACAGGGTACGCAGCAGATCGGCAAACACACCCGCCGCCGTAACATCGTTCCCTGCGCCATAGCCGCGAAGCACCAGCGGCAGTGGCTGATAATAGTGGCTGTAAAACGCGAGGGCGTTTTCGCCGTTTTTGACTTTGTATAGCGGGTCGTTGCCATCCACTTCGGCAATCTTCACCCGGCACACGCCATCTTCTTCAATGTTGCCAACATAGCGCAATACCTTACCTTCATCACGGGCTTTTGCAACGCGCGCGGCAAACGCGTCGTCAAGCTGCGGCAAACTGGCCATAAAGGCAGCGACATCACCGCTGCTGTCAAATTCTGCCGGCAGGACAGGCTCAATCACGATATCCGAAAGCTCAAGCTCGCGGCCCGTTTCGCGGGCGAGGATCAGCAGCTTGCGCGCCACGTCCATACCGGAAAGGTCGTCACGCGGATCCGGCTCGGTATAGCCCAGCTCGCGCGCGGCGCGGGTGGCTTCCGAGAGGCTCATCCCCTCATCCAGCTTGCCGAAGATAAACGACAGCGAGCCGGAGAGAATACCGGAGAAACGCTGCAGTTCGTCGCCCGCGTTAAGCAGGTTCTGCAGGTTCTCGATAACCGGCAGCCCCGCGCCCACGTTGGTGTCGTACAGGAACTTGCGGCGCGACTTGCTCGCCGCCAGACGCAGCTGGTGATAGTAATCCATCGACGAGGTGTTGGCCTTTTTGTTCGGCGTCACCACGTGGAAACCTTCGCGCAGGAAGTCCGCGTACTGGTCGGCCACCGCCTGGTTCGAGGTGCAGTCGACGATAACCGGGTTAAGCAGGTGATACTCTTTTACCAGACGGATCAGGCGGCCCAGGTTGAACGGCTCTTTCGCCTCCTTCATATCGGCCTGCCAGTTTTCCAGGTTCAGGCCGTGGACGTTGGTCAGCAGCGCTTTGGAATTCGCGATCCCGCAGACGCGCAGGTCGATGTGTTTCTTCTTCAGCCATTCCTGCTGACGCTTAACCTGCTCCAGCAGCGCGCCGCCGACGCCGCCCACGCCAATCAGGAACAGCTCGATAACCTGATCGGTATTGAACAGCATCTGGTGAACCACGCGTACGCCGGTGGTCGCGTCATCGTTGTCCACGACAACAGAAATTGAACGCTCAGACGAGCCCTGGGCAATCGCCACGATATTGATATTGGCGCGCGCCAGTGCGGCAAAGAACTTGGCGGAGATACCGCGCAGGGTACGCATACCGTCGCCCACCACGGAGATGATCGCCAGACGCTCCTGAATCGCGAGCGGCTCCAGCAGCTCTTCTTTCAGCTCCAGATAGAACTCTTCCTCCAGCGCGCGACGGGCGCGCAGGCAGTCGGCCTGCGGCACGCAGAAGCTGATGCTGTATTCGGAAGAGGACTGGGTGATCAGCACAACAGAGATACCGTTGCGGGACATGGCCGCAAACACGCGCGCCGCCATGCCGACCATCCCTTTCATCCCCGGACCGGAGACGCTGAACATCGCCATGTTGTTGAGGTTGGAGATGCCTTTCACCGGCAGACCGTCCTCATCGGTGCTCGCGCCAATCAGCGTACCCGGCGCCTGCGGGTTACCGGTATTTTTAATCAGGCAAGGGATCTGGAACTGGGCAATCGGGGAGATGGTACGCGGGTGAAGCACTTTGGCGCCGAAGTAGGAAAGCTCCATTGCTTCCTGGTACGACATCGACTTCAGCAGCCTGGCGTCCGGTACCTGGCGCGGGTCGCAGGTATAAACGCCGTCGACGTCAGTCCAGATCTCACAACAGTCTGCGCGTAAACAGGCGGCCAGCACGGCGGCGGAGTAGTCGGATCCGTTACGGCCCAGCACCACCAGCTCGCCCTTCTCGTTACCGGCGGTAAAGCCAGCCATCAGGATCATGTGGTCAGACGGGATTTTGCTGGCGGCGATACGGCGGGTTGATTCGGCAATATCAACGGTGGATTCGAGGTAGTGGCCCACCGCCAGCAGTTTTTCAACGGGATCGATCACGGTCACGCTATGGCCACGCGCTTCCAGCACGCCGGCCATGATGGCGATAGAAAGTTTTTCACCGCGACAAATCAGCGCCGCGTTGATGCTGTCCGGACACTGACCGAGAAGACTGATGCCGTGCAGGACGTGTTTGATTTGCGCAAATTCCTGCTCAACAAAAGACTTCAGCTGAGCGTGCGGGAAGCCAGGCAGCGCCTCTGCCAGCCCTTGCAGCAGGTCAGCGAAGATACGCTCTGCGTCGCTGATGTTCGGGAGTGCATCCTGGCCACCGATGGTTTTTTCAATCATCGCCACCAGATGGTTCGTGATTTTTGCCGGGGCAGAGAGCACGGTCGCAACCTGCCCCTGCCTGGCGTTGCTTTCCAGGATATCGGCAACACGCAGAAAACGTTCTGCATTTGCCACTGATGTACCGCCGAACTTCAACACTCGCATGGTTCTACCTCGTTTCCTTTAGCCGAAAAAAAAGCCCGCACTGTCTAGGTGCGGGCTTTTTTTTGTTTTTCCTGTACGCGTCAGCCCGCATCGTTACCTGTGGTAATGATGATGGTTGTGGTAATGGTGGTGATGCTGATGCGTTTCATGGATGTTGTGTACTCTGTCATTATTATCTGTCTGTGCTGTATTCTTTTAGGGTTAAAGGATCGGGCACCTTAAGTCAACGAATTTTTAATTTGATCACAATTCGGGAGACTCTCACGTCCCGCTGCCGTCGGATTTATTTTCATCCGAATACCCCAAAAGCAACCCTTAGCATCAGATGATTACACCATAATAAAAATTTATGACAGCACTTTACTCGGCCAATTTTTTTTCAATATCGTGCAGCAAACGGTGCAGCATTGCCGTGTCGCGTTGCTCAAGACGGCCCAAACGCTGCTGTAACCAGTCGACCATTTTTTGATCGTCAGCCACACCCAGCTGCATGAGCAGGTTTTCCACGCGCGCGCGAAGTGCAGCCAGCTGGTTTTCATCGGTACCTGTAACAGGCGACTGCGGAATTTGTATTAAGGATGCTAATTGATAGCAATAGACCATCACCGCCTGGCCTAAATTGAGAGAAGGGTAATCTGCAACCATCGGCGCGCCTGTCAGCACATCCGCCAGTTGCAGTTCTTCATTGGTCAGCCCGGAATCTTCACGCCCAAACACCAGCGCGGCTTTCTCCAGCCACTGGCTTTTCTCGCTCAGCATCGGCACCAGCTCCGCTGGCGTGGCATAGTAGTGGAACTTCGCCCGGCTGCGCGCCGTTGTTGCGACGGTAAACGAAATATCATGCAGCGCGTCGGCAAGCGTAGCGTAAGTGGTTATATTATCGAGAATATCTCCCGATCCGTGCGCCACCCAACGGGCGGCTGGCTCCAGGTGCGCCGTGCTGTCCACGATACGCAAATCGGTAAAACCCATGGTCTTCATAGCACGCGCCGCTGCGCCTATATTTTCTGCTCTGGCTGGGGCAACCAGTACAATCGACAGATGCATTTATGCTCTCTTTTTAATCAGTTAGCGGGTAAAAATGTGATGCGCTTCAACATATTACGCAGCGCGAATTTACAAAATTGCAACACAAATCACCGAAATAGCGTTTCATAACAAATTAAAAACGCTAAACTATTCTGTGTCTGAACAATCAGTTAGAATGTTAACAGAACACTATTATCCTTATGTTTTATAATGATAATAGCGACATGAATACCCTATTCTGATTGGATTCGCTTCGTTTATAAATCAATGTCCGCAACTAGTTGGTTTATTGAAAAATTGTGACAAAGGCTAGCATTCGGCTACGATGATTTCATCAAACTGTTAACGTGCTACAATTGAACTTGATATATGTCAACGAAGCGTAGTTTTATTGGGTGTCTGGTGTCACTTAGCCTGTTATGTTGCTGTTAAAATGGTTAGGATGACAGCCGTTTTTGACACTGTCGGGTCCAAAGGGAAAGTACCCAAGACCAAGCTAATGATGTTGTTGACGTTGATGGAAAGTGCATCAAGAACGCAATTACGTACTTTAGTCACGTTAAGCCGATCATGTTAATTTGCGACATGCATCAGGCAGGTCAGGGACTTTTGTACTTCCTGTTTCGATTTAGTTGGCAATTTAGGTAGCAAACATGCAGACCCCGCACATTCTTATCGTTGAAGACGAGTTGGTAACACGCAACACGTTGAAGAGCATTTTCGAAGCAGAAGGCTACGATGTCTTTGAAGCGACCGATGGCGCAGAGATGCATCAGATCCTTTCTGAAAATGATATCAACCTGGTGATCATGGATATCAACCTGCCGGGCAAAAACGGTCTTCTTCTGGCGCGCGAACTGCGCGAGCAGGCGAACGTCGCGTTAATGTTCCTGACGGGCCGTGATAACGAAGTTGATAAAATTCTTGGCCTGGAAATCGGTGCGGATGATTACATCACCAAGCCGTTCAATCCTCGCGAGTTAACCATTCGTGCACGCAACCTGCTGTCCCGTACCATGAATCTGGGCACGGTCAGCGAAGAGCGTCGTAGCGTCGATAGCTACAAATTCAACGGCTGGGAACTTGATATCAATAGCCGTTCGCTGATTAGCCCGAACGGCGAGCAGTATAAACTGCCGCGCAGTGAATTCCGCGCGATGCTGCACTTCTGTGAAAACCCGGGCAAGATCCAGTCCCGTGCAGAGCTGCTGAAGAAAATGACCGGTCGCGAGCTGAAGCCGCACGACCGTACCGTAGACGTCACCATCCGTCGTATTCGTAAGCACTTCGAATCTACGCCAGATACGCCGGAAATCATCGCCACGATCCACGGCGAAGGGTACCGTTTCTGTGGTGACCTGCAGGAGTAATCCCGCAGTTAACGCATTAAAAAACGGCGCATTTGCGCCGTTTTTTTTATTTCCAGATCCGCATCGTGTCGTTATCAGGCTCTGCCGGAGGTTCAGGCCGCTTTGGCTGAGAGAGCGAGTACCAGTCGAAATGCCGGGTCAGGTACATCACGGCAAACAGCGCCAGCGCGAGAACCGCTGACCCCAACAGCAGCGCGCTGTCCTCCGAGCGCAGCAGGAACCACATCACGACATCCAGCCCGAGTAGTGCCAGTACAAACAGCCCGCTGCGCTTCCAGCTTTTCATCACGGCCTGCAGGTACATTACGTTCATCGCTGCACCAACCAGACTTGCAACAACCCAGGCGGGCGTAAACCCGACGTGTTCAGACAGCGCCAGCAGCACCAGATAGAACAGGACCAGCGACAGCCCCACCAGCAGATACTGCATCGGGTGAAGGCGTAATCCGGTTAAGGTTTCGAAGACAAAGAAGGCCATAAACGTCAGCGCAATCAGCAAAATGGCGTACTTGATCGCACGGTCAGTCAGTTGATACTGATCGGCAGGCGTGGCTACCGTAACGCTAAAGGCCGGGAGCGCCTCCCACTCCGGCGACTCCTTGTCGTAGAACCAGCTCTCAAGGTTATTTGCAAACCAGCTGCTCTGCCAGTTCGCCTGGAAACCAGACTCGCCAATCTGATGCTTAACAGGGAGATAATCGCCCATAAAACCCGGATGCGGCCAGTTGCTGGTGAGCATCATTTCGCTATTACGCCCTACCGGTACCACCGCAAAACTGCCGGTTCCCGCCAGACTGAGGGACATCTCAAGCGTAAACGTTTTGGCTTCCAGCGCTTTGTCGGTCAGCGGGATGTGGATCCCCGCAAGCGCCCCGTAGACGCCTGAACCGGGTTCCACGCTTAGCGTCTCACCATTGATTTTAGAGATACTGACCGTGCCAATGCCCCGCGCGTCGCCAACGCCCGTCACGATAAACGGCTGCCCTGTCGCGATCGTTTCCCCTTTCAGCTGCTTCAGCTCGTCGGTATTAAACTGCGCTTTGATCTTCAGGTCAGTGTTCCAGATTTGCCCGTCATAGATGCCAATATTGCGGGACTCCACGCGCTGGTTCCCTTCCACAACCAGAGATTCCGGCAGAATGAAGTGCATATAGCTTTTCTTGTACTCGACCTTCTTCTCATCCTCTATCTTGTAAAAGATCTCCGTCATCGGAATCGCAATCATCGGACCGACCAGCTTTTGCGGTCCGCTGGTACTCTGACGAAGCGTATTTTCGACATCGTTGCGGTAGCTCTCCCGCTCTGATATCAGGTTACTGACCATAAAAAGCGGGACTAACAGCAGCAGGATGCACCCCAGCAGGGTGCTGACTTTCCAGAACAGGGGGGATTTCATCATTACGTCTCCTTTGTGATGAGGAGAGCGTAACCAGGCTGTGTGGGGTCAGTTTGAAGTTATGTGAAGGGACGGTGAAGTGTCAGCGTGGCCATCACGCCACCTTCATCACGATTACGCAATGTAATCTCTCCCTGATGCAGACGCGCCACCTCCTGAACAAACGCCAGCCCGAGCCCGCTGCTCTTTAACCCGTTCTCGCGCGGAAGGGAATAAAAGCGCTCAAAAATACGCTCCAGCGCGTAATCCGGGATCCCGCTTCCGCTGTCGGTGACGATCAGCTCTACCTGCCTGCGATCTTCCCGGGCCGCCAGCGCAATGGCGCCACCCTGCGGGGTGAAATCGATAGCGTTATCCAGCAAATTGCCGAGCGCCTGTTCGAGAAGGTCGGGATCGCCCGCCACATAAAGCGATGTCGGCTGAAGGGTCAGCACAATTTCTTTCGCTGCCAACAGCGTCGCTCGCGCGTCTGCAAGCCGAGTGAAGAGCGAGTCAACGCTGACAGCTTCAGGCGTAATCTCGACACGATTTTCAAGCCGCGCCTGAGTGAGCAGCTTTTCAACCAGCGACTGCATGCGCGCATTTTGCACCAGAATATTATCGATAAACCGCGCGGCAACCTGCGGCGGCGGCTGCTCGGAGAGAATTTCTGCCGCGCCGCGTATGGCGGCAATCGGGCTTTTCAGCTCGTGGGTCAACGCATGGACATAGCGTTCAATGTAGTTTTTCCCTTCAAGGCGAATGCGCATATTTTCCAGCGCCTGGGCCAGCTTGTGCAGTTCGCTGCTGCCAGGATTAGGCAGCGGGAGAGGTGTATCCGTGGTCACCGAGTCGGCATAGCGCGATAACGTACCGATAGATCGATTGATCCACCATGCCACGACGAGGCCAATCAGCAGGGCAATGCCGAGCAGCGCCCCGCCAGCCCACAGTATCCGTCGCTCGCTGCGGTGAATCACCGGCGCCATCGCGCTGTTCGGTTTCCCCACCGACAGCACGCCGATAATCTTGCCCTGATCCACAACCGGCGCGGCAACATACATCACCGTGCTCTCCGGATCGTCGGGATGGCTCTGGGTACTGCGCGCGCCGTATTCGCCGCGAAGCGTCAGCCAGACATCGTTCCAGCGCGAGTAATCTTGCCCCACGGCCAGACCGGCGGAATCAAACACGACTCGGCCCTGCGCATCGGTCATGTAGACGTGATACTCGTTACGCACTTTATGGATCCCGCCGATATTGGCGCGGAAGGGGCGCTGATGAAGCTGGGAAAAGGCCTGTGCCAGCTTGCCCTGCTGCGCATGACCCGAAAGCAAATCATCACGTCCGATTTCGGCCAACAGGGTCGCGGTATCGATTAACGTGCCCTCGGTTGCCCTACGCACGCCGGGCTTTACTTCCTGAACAAAGATCGACAGCACAAACCACGCGGCGATGGCCACGATCAGGAAGTATCCCAGCAATAGCCGCATCCCAATGCGCATCAGTAAAGGCCCAGACTGTAGCCCATACCGCGATGGGTGCTGATGGGTGACAGTTCTTCGTTCACCGCACGCAGCTTGGCGCGCAGGGTTTTGATGTGGGTGTCCACGGTACGATCGAAGCTGTCGCCGTCTTCACCCCATACCTTGTCCATGAGCTGCTGACGCGAAAAGACCCGCCCGGGTGCCTGTAACAAGGTTTTGAGCAGCAAGAATTCGTAGCGGGTCAGGGGCAGTGCTTCCCCGCACCAGCTGATCCGCGCGGCAGGTTCGTTCAGTTCAAACTGCCCGATACGCAACGTTTCTGACGGTGCGGCGGATTTTTGCATGCGCCTCAAAATCGTCCGCACCCGGGCGCAGACTTCACGAGGGGAGAAAGGTTTCGCAACGTAGTCATCAGCGCCCATTTCCAGACCAAGCAGCTTGTCTACCTCATCACTGCGCGCCGTCAGAAACAGCACGGGCAGTGAGGGATGCTGCGCCAGTAGCTGGCGACAAAGCTCAAATCCACTGATGTCCGGCAGCCCGACGTCCAGAATGGCAAGCGCCGGAACCTGCCGCCGAGCCTCCTCCAGCACGGGTAAACCGCGTTCAAACGCCTTTACCGCGAATCCTTCCTGCTGAAGCATGTAGATCAGCGTATCGGCGATACTGGTTTCGTCTTCAACCAGCCAGACCACAGGTTGTTGCATGATTCGTCCCTGAATTACTGCCAAGGCATAATTGGCACCGCGCTGATCGCGTTTTTCGGTGAGCCTTCCACCACTTTATCGGAATAGGCGAGGTAAGCCAGCGTATTGCGTTTGGCATCATAAAAACGCACCACCTGCAGCTTTTTAAACACCAGCGAGGTCCGTTTCTGGAATACCACGTCGCCCTGCGCTTTGCCGTTTTTAATTTTATCGCTTAGCTCAACCGGCCCCACCTGCTGACACGAAATCGCCGCATCGGAGGTGTCTTCCGCCAGTCCCAGCCCGCCTTTGATACCGCCCGTTTTCGCGCGGCTGACATAGCAGGTGACGTTTTTCACGTCCGGATCGTCAAACGCCTCCACCACGATTTTGTGGTCCGGGCCAAACATTTTGAACACGGTATCGACGGAGCCAATCTGCTCAGCCTGCGCCGCGCGCCCGACCATCAGCATCAACGCGGTGAAGATCAAAGTCTTGTATTTCATATTGTTACCATTCTTTAAAATTACATTGAGCAATTATTCAACACTTTAGATAAAAATGTAGCAAGATCACAGGATTAGAATATATCTGCCTGTAATGTGCTCTAAAAAGCATGAATGCGCAAAAAAAACACTGAATGCTAAAACATCAAAAAATGCTATTATCCGCTAACCTGTTATCAGGCACCTGCTGTTTTAAGGATAAGGATAGTATATGGATCAGGCTGGAATTATTCGCGACCTGCTCACCTGGCTGGAAGGTCATCTCGACCAGCCTTTGTCACTGGATAATGTGGCGGCTAAAGCAGGCTATTCCAAGTGGCATCTGCAAAGGATGTTCAAGGATGTCACCGGTCATGCTATCGGGGCCTATATTCGCGCGCGTCGTTTATCAAAATCTGCTGTGGCACTGCGCCTGACGGCGCGGCCGATTCTGGATATTGCCCTGCAATATCGTTTCGATTCGCAGCAGACCTTCACCCGCGCCTTTAAAAAACAGTTCTCGTTGACGCCAGCGCTTTATCGTCGCTCGCCTGACTGGAGCTCGTTTGGCATGCGTCCGCCGCTGCGTCTGGGCGAGTTCGCGATGCCGAAGTATGAAATTATTACCCTGCCAGAAACCCATCTGATCGGCACAACGCAGAGCTACTCCTGTTCACTGGAGCAGATTTCCGAGTTCCGTCATCAGATGCGCGTCCAGTTCTGGCGCGACTTCCTGAGCCACGCGCCGGCGATCCCGCCAATTCTGTATGGTCTCAACGAAACGCACCCGAGCCAGGAAAAAGACGACGAGCAGGAGGTGTTCTACACCACCGCGCTGACGCCGGATATGGCCAATGGCTACATTCAGGGTTCTAAGCCTGTCGTGCTGGAAGGCGGCGAATACGTGATGTTCGCCTATGAAGGGCTGGGAACGGGAGTTCAGGAGTTCATCCTGACCGTTTACGGAACCTGCATGCCGATGCTGAATCTGAATCGCCGTAAAGGTCAGGACATTGAGCGCTACTACCCGGCGCAGGATGCCAAACCGGAAGAAGGCCCAATCAATCTGCGTATGGAATTCTTGATTCCGATACGCCGTTAACGCTGCAGTTCGTCAAGCGCAGGGGCATCGAGATGCGAAATGTCCCCTGCCATCTCCACGACCCAACCTGACGCCAGCCACGCGCTTTCCTGATAATCAATCCGGGAAATGGAGCAGTTGCGCAGACGCAAACGGCGCTCGGCGTAAGCCGGTAACCCCAGAATGGTGCTCACCAGGCAACCCAACGCAATCCCGTGACTCACCAGCAGCGGACGGCTTCCTGCCGGGAGCTTCAGGCATTCCGCCAGTGCGGCATGCATACGTTCGCTGAGCTCCTGCATGGACTCGCCCTCAGGAATACGGCCATCTTCGGTACCGTTCACCAGCGTGCGGCGCCAGCCCTCTTCCGTTTCCGTCAGCGTATCGATATGGCGTTTTTCCAGCACGCCCATATCCAGCTCGCGCAGGCGCGGCTCAAGCATGACGTCACAGCCGCAGGCGTCCGCGATGATGCGCGCCGTCTGCTGTGTGCGACCTAAATCGCTGGTAATCACGTGGGTTATGCCCAGCGTTCTGGCGCGTTCCGCCACCTGCCACGCTTGCTGCACACCCTTCTCAGTGAGAGGACTGTCTGACTGGCCTTGAATACGTCGCTCGGCGTTCCACTGCGTTTCACCGTGGCGAACAAGGTATACCTGTAACATGCTTTTTTTCCGTTATACTGCGATGAGTTTTTTTTGAATCGAGCTTAATTATGCACCATGTTGTCTCTGCTACCACTAATCCTGCCAAAATTCAGGCAATTCTAAGGGCATTTGACGAGATCTTCGGCGCAGGATCCTGCCATATTGAGGCCATCGGCGTCGAGAGTGGCGTGCCTGAACAGCCGTTTGGCAGCGAGGAAACGCGCGCTGGCGCACGAAATCGCGTGGCAAACGCTAAGGCCGCGGCACCGAATGCTGACTTTTGGGTAGCGATTGAAGCCGGTATCGACGAAGGCGCAACTTTTAGCTGGGTGGTGATCGAAAGCCGTGAACAGCGCGGTGAAGCGCGTTCGGCCACCCTTCCGCTGCCGGAGATCATTCTGGAAAAAGTCCGTGCGGGTGAAGCGCTCGGGCCGGTAATGTCGCAGTACACCGGCATCGATGAGATTGGTCGTAAAGAAGGGGCGATTGGCGTCTTTACCGCAGGCGCGCTGACGCGTTCAGGCGTTTACCACCAGGCGGTGATTTTAGCGTTAAGCCCGTTCCATAACGCGATTTATCGTTGATCGCTTAATAAGACTGACTCGAGCCACTGGCGCAGCTCAACCGGCGCCGACTTCAGGCTGTTCGAGCCGCGGGTGATCGTTGCAATGCCCGCGCCGAGCTCATTCTTCAGCTCGCGCTGGCTCATCTCGCCGCGCAGCAGCTCTTCAATGATCCGCACGCGCGTGCCCAGCGCCTCGCGCTCGTCCGGCGTGAGCATCAGCTGCATCAGGGGTAAATGCAGATCCTGTTCGTAAGACTGGCGAAGCAGCTCCACAAAACGAAGCCACTCCTGATGACGTTGTTCGGCCATTGCCGAGGAATACGGGGAATGCTGGGTCATGTTATGCTGCCTCTTGTACTCATTAGCGAGTACAGCATAACACAACCCACGCCGATCAGTAACGCCTCTGCCACTCGGCATCGCTCATCAGGGTATCTTTCTGCCCCATGAAGTAGCGATAGTAGGCGTCATAGGCCAGCACGTTCTTCACGTAGCCGCGCGTTTCCGAGAACGGGATGCTCTCGACAAACGCCACGGCGTCGATGCGTCCGGCGCTGTTGCCGAGCCAGGTGCGCACGCGTCCAGGCCCCGCGTTATACGCCGCCGACGAGAAGATGCGGTTATTGCCAAACTGCTGATACACGTACTGCAGGTAGCTGGTACCGATGTTGATGTTGGTATCCGGATCGAGAAGCTGTGACGGGCTGCTGTACCCAGGGATATTAAACATCTTCACCGTGTGCGTCGCCGTGCCCGGCATAATCTGCATCAGGCCGCTGGCGCCCACCGGGGAACGGACTTTCGGGTTCCATGCGCTCTCCTGACGGGCAATCGCCATCGCGTAGCTTTGCGGGATATCTTTGCCGCTGGTATAGCGATCGAAGAGATCTTTGTACGCCAGCGGGAAACGCTCTTCCAGATGATCCCAGAGCTTGCCGGCGATCGTCGCCTGCACGCTGAGATCCCACCAGTGATTATCAAAGGCATAGCGAGCAAGCTGGGCTTTTTCGTCGGTGGTGCGGCTGGTCACCAGATTCGCCCACTCGCTGCGCGCGGTGTTATCCATATTCCAGTACATCAGCTCGCGAACGCGCGCCATTTCTGGCCCCTGCGTCAGCGCCGGGTTCGCGTTAGCGGGCGCCTTATCAATGCGGAAGGTGTACTCCTCGCCCAGGCGCTGCGCGGCCGCCATCGGGTAGAACCCGCGCTGCTGCATCAACGTATGGAGAATTTCTTTGGCTTCATCATCACGACCGCGCTCCATCAGCAGATCGGCCTGCCAGTAGCGCCATTCGTCTTTCTCTTTGGCCTCCATTGGCAACCGCGCGAGCCAGGTATTGAGCCCGCGACGATCGCCCGTACCCAGCGCCATGCGCACGCGGCGCTCCACCAGCGACGTGGAGTTCGACCGCATAATGGCATCGTCTCGCCAGCGCGCCTGCTCGTCGGTCACATCAGTGCCCATTAGTCGCCACGCCACGATATCGCGCAGCTCCTGGGTTTGCTCTTCATTAAGCTGCTGCGCCTGCACCAGCTGCGGGATCATCAGCCGCGCGTTTTCCACGTCGTCACGCGCCACGCTGGCAAAGGCCACCGCCGCCATCTGGCGGGTAAAATCGGTCGCGCCCGTACTGCGGGCAAAGGTCAGGACGCTGTTGGGATCGTTTGCCAGCGAGATAACCGCCGTGGAGATCGTCTGGTAATCGGACGGCATCTGCCCCGCCAGCGTGGTCACCAGCCGCGTGTTGCCTGCCTTCATCGCCAGGCGGATGCGCTCAAGGTAGGACAGCGGGTCCTGTTTACCAGATGCGCGCCACGCGCCGAACAGGGAATCACAGGCGTTCGGCTGATTTTTCCCGGTCAGCCAGAGCTCTTTCGCCCCGGCCCAGGCCTCTTCCTGCTGGCCGGTCGCCCATTTCGCGTAGTAGTAGTTACACTGGGCTTCGGTGGCGTTCGGCTTTTCAGGACTAAACGCCAGCAGTCCACGCCAGTCTTCGCGACGCGCCAGCTCATTCACAAAACGAGACTGGAGATTTCGGGCTGGCGGCAGGGTCGGGTTCGCCTGAATGAAGTTATTCACGGTGACGGTAGGCTGGTTCATCAGATCGTCCGTGATCTGGCGATACTCCAGATACGGATACAGCGGATAATCCTTTAGCGTCGGCATTAGCGCCTGCACGGTATCCATCTGCTTGTTGTCCCACGCCTGTTTAATCTGGGCGTAGCGATTACGTTGTTCATCCAGTGAATCGGCATGCACCGCCTGGCTTACCGCCATTACGCATACGCTGGCAGCCAGCAGACGCCAGACCACCCGTTTGGCTTTTTCCACAAGCTCTTCCTCATTGTTTTTTCGTCAATTGCAGCGTCTTGCCACGTCAAAGTCTAATCAACTTATGCTAACCAGGCATCCTTCAACGCGCCACGTCATGGACACTTTTTTACCTTTCTTGCGCGTTTTAACACTCCCGACGTTCCTGGCTGGGATTAGGCCGTGAAAAAGGCTACACTTCGAGGCTGAAATTCCTTCTCATTACGATAAAAGAGGCGAAGTCCAACGTGGCTCAATTCGTTTATACCATGCATCGTGTCGGCAAAGTTGTCCCGCCGAAACGTCATATTCTTAAAAATATCTCGCTGAGCTTCTTCCCGGGCGCAAAAATCGGTGTTCTGGGTCTCAACGGTGCCGGTAAGTCCACCCTGCTGCGCATCATGGCCGGCATTGATACAGACATCGAAGGTGAAGCCCGTCCGCAGCCTGGCATCAAGATCGGCTACTTGCCGCAGGAACCTCAGCTGAATCCGGAACACACCGTGCGTGAGTCCGTTGAAGAAGCGGTTTCCGAAGTGGTTAACGCCCTGAAAGGTCTGGATGAAGTGTATGCCAAATACGCCGAGCCGGATGCGGACTTCGACAAGCTGGCTGCACAGCAGGGCAAGTATGAAGAGATTATCCAGGCGCACGACGGTCACAACCTGAACGTGCAGCTGGAGCGCGCGGCTGATGCCCTGCGTCTGCCGGACTGGGATGCGAAAATCGCGAACCTCTCCGGGGGTGAACGCCGCCGCGTGGCGCTGTGCCGCCTGCTGCTGGAAAAACCAGACATGCTGCTGCTCGACGAACCAACCAACCACCTGGATGCGGAATCCGTGGCGTGGCTGGAACGCTTCCTGCACGACTTCGAAGGCACCGTTGTGGCGATCACCCACGACCGTTACTTCCTCGACAACGTCGCCGGCTGGATCCTGGAGCTGGACCGCGGCGAAGGTATTCCGTGGGAAGGCAACTACTCCTCCTGGCTGGAGCAGAAAGATCAGCGTCTGGCTCAGGAAGCGTCTCAGGAAGCGGCCCGTCGTAAGTCTATCGAGAAAGAGCTGGAGTGGGTGCGTCAGGGCGCGAAAGGCCGTCAGTCTAAGGGCAAAGCCCGTCTGGCACGCTTCGAAGAGCTGAACAACACCGAATACCAGAAACGTAACGAAACCAACGAACTGTTTATTCCACCTGGAGCACGTCTGGGGGATAAAGTGGTTGAAGTCAGCAACCTGCGTAAGTCTTACGGCGACCGCCTGCTGATCGACGACCTGACCTTCTCCGTACCGAAAGGCGCTATCGTCGGGATCATCGGTCCGAACGGCGCGGGTAAATCAACCCTGTTCCGCATGATGTCCGGTCAGGAACAGCCTGATAGCGGCTCAATCACCCTGGGTGAAACCGTGAAGCTGGCCTCAGTTGACCAGTTCCGTGACGCGATGGATAACAGCAAAACCGTGTGGGAAGAAGTCTCCGGCGGTCTGGATATCATGCGTATCGGCAACACCGAGATGCCAAGCCGCGCCTACGTTGGTCGCTTTAACTTTAAAGGCACCGATCAGGGCAAACGCGTGGGCGAGCTGTCCGGCGGTGAGCGCGGTCGTCTGCACCTGGCGAAGCTGCTACAGGTGGGCGGTAACGTTCTGCTGCTCGATGAACCAACCAACGACCTGGATATCGAAACCCTGCGCGCGCTGGAAAACGCCCTGCTGGAGTTCCCGGGCTGCGCGATGGTTATCTCGCACGACCGCTGGTTCCTGGACCGTATCGCGACCCACATCCTGGACTACCAGGACGAAGGTAAAGTGGAGTTCTTCGAAGGTAACTTCACCGAATACGAAGAGTACAAGAAACGCACGCTGGGCGCCGACGCGCTGGAGCCGAAGCGTATTAAGTACAAGCGTATTGCGAAATAAAAGCAAAACGGCAACTTCGGTTGCCGTTTTTTATGTTTGTACCCTCTCCCCGTGGGAGAGGGCCAGGGTGAGGGCATCAGGCCGCACAAAATCACCCACCCACGTAATACCGCTTCACCTCATCAAACTGCATTGCAAAGTCGATATAGCTCATCAGCGCGGGTGAATTCAGCTTGCGGCTTGGGTACGCCAGCCACAGATCGTTACCTTCAACATTCCACTCCGGCAGCACCTGCACCAGCGCGCCCTTTTCAACTTTATCTTCCAGTAGAAATGCAGGAAGCAGCGTAACCCCCGCACCGGCAATCGCACATTCGCGGGCGTATACCAGGTTATCGGTCATGTGCGCGTTATCCGGCAGGTAGCGGTAATCCTCGCTCTCGCTTCGCAGAAGCCACTCTGACCAAGCCCGATGCGTAATGCTGCGGTGCTCCACCAACTGACGGGGATGCGTCAGCGGCGCCCGGCGCGCCAGATAGTCCGGCGAAGCCAGCATGTAGCGCGGGCAGTGCCCGATCATGCGGCCAATCAGGGAGGAGTCCTGCGGCTTGCCGGTACGCAGCGCCACGTCAAACCCGGCCTCGACCAGGTCCACCACGTCATCAGAGATCGACACGTCCAGCGAAACCTCAGGATAGCGAAGCTGGAACTCTGCATTCATGTGTGCCAGCAGCGTCGCCCCAATCCCAGCCGGACAGGTGATGCGCAGCCGCCCGCTCGGGTTTTCGCGCAGGCGCTGAATGGCGTACTCCGCCCGCTCGCTGGCCGCCAGCATTTCGCGGCAGTGCACCAGATAGTGCTCGCCCGCAAACGTGAGGCTGATCCTGCGCGTGGTGCGGTTGAGCAGGCGGATACCCACCTGCTGCTCCAGCTGGCTAATACGCTGGCTGACGCTGGATTTCGGCAGTTCCGCCTTCTGCGCCGCAGCGGTAAAGCTGCCCATCTCCGCCACCAGCGCGAACAGCGCCATATCCTGCAGCTGCTTAAACATGATTGTTCATCCTGTACGAACGCTGAGTTCTTGATTGTCCATCTTATCATGCAACTGGCCACTTAATAGACTAGCCTCAACAAAACGCATGCCATTGAGGAGCACACCATGTCAGTGAAAGCCATCGCCGTTAACCCTGAAAATCCCTCTACCTTCATTGAAATCACCCCGCCGATGCCACAGCCCGGCGAGCACGATCTGCTGGTGGAGGTGAAGGCCGTCTCCGTTAACCCGGTCGATACCAAAGTCCACGCGGGCATTGCTAAAAGCGGGCTGAACGCACCGCGCGTGCTGGGATGGGATGCCAGCGGGATCGTCAAAGCCGTTGGGACGGGCGTGACCGGATTCAAGCCGGGAGATGAAGTGTGGTACGCGGGCGACATCACCCGTCCGGGCAGCAATACCACGCATCAGCTGATCGACGCCCGCATTGTCGGGCACAAACCGGCAAGCCTCGGCTGGGCGGCTGCCGCTGCGCTACCGTTGACCGCACTCACCGCGTGGGAAGGACTGTTTGAACGGCTGAACATTCAGGATGCCGGTGCGGACAAGACCCTGCTGATCATCGGCGGTGCTGGCGGGGTGGGATCGCTGGCGATCCCGTTCGCGAAGCACAACAGCAAGGTGAAAATCATCGCAACCGCGTCGCGTGAAGATTCCGCCCAGTGGTGCCGCGATCGCGGTGCAGATGTGGTGGTGAACTACCGCGATCTGAAAGGCGAACTGGCGAAACACGGGCTGACCTTTGTGGATTATATTTTCATCCTCAACGATACCGACGGACACTGGGATGCGGTCAGCGAACTGATTGCGCCTCAGGGGCATATCTGTTCTATCGTCGAGAATGAACGTCCGCTGAACCAGGACAAGCTGAAGTCGAAATCCGCCGCGCTGCACTGGGAATTTATGTACACCCGCAGCATGTACCAGACCGCTGATATGGCGCGTCAGGGTGAGATCCTCAATGAGGTGGCGAAGCTGGTGGATAACGGCATGGTGGAAAGCTCGCTAAGTGAAACGCTGCACGGGCTGAGCGTGGAAAGCATTACCGAGGCGCACCGTAAGGTGCTGGACGGGCATATGCGCGGGAAAGTGGTGGTTGAGTATTGAGTGGCCTGATGCCCTCACCCCGGCCCTCTCCCACAGGGAGAGGGAGGTTAACGCTTACCCCTGCTCTCCCATCATCTCCTTCACCAGCTCGACGCAGCGCAGGAAACGGGAGTCGTAGTCCGACTCTTCCACGTGCACAAACTCAACGTTGTTTTCGTTGAGCATCTCCACCAGCATGGACTGGAACTCCCGCCGGTCCACGGAGCTGCCGAGGCTGCGCATGCCGTCGGCCACCCACGGGGTGTTGTTCTCCAGCAGGATCACCAGGTCAAAACGGTATTCGTCAATTAGCGCCTGTACGAACGGGTGCTCGCGCCCTTCGTATTTTTTACAGAACGCCTGCGTGGTGACGAAATCGGTATCGATAAACGCCACCTTGTTGGCGTATTTCACCGCGAAATCAATGTACTGGGCATGACCGAGCGCGATTTTATCGTAGTCGGAATACTGCAGCGCCATCTCATCACCGCCCAGATGGGAAAAGACATAGTCGCGCCCGTACTCCCACGCGCTGGTGGTATTGAAGATGTTCGCCAGCTTGTTGACCAGCGTTGATTTCCCGCTCGACTCGCCGCCCAGAATAGCTACCGTGCGCACAAAGAACGGCTTCACCTCGGTCGGGATGTAATCCCAGTAGCGGAACGGGTTTTCGCGGATCTGCGCTCCGCTGATGTTCATGAAGGTGCGCTTCGGATCGATCAGTACCGTCTCGATGCCCAAATGCTCGCGGAACTGCGGCGCATCGGACTCTTCAGAGGTGTAGATCCAGTTAGGCGCAATGCCCTTCTCTTCCATAAACGCTTTGATGCCGTTGCTCCATACGTCCCAGCCGTGCGGGTACGGCTCCATACCTTCTTCGTTGAAGGCATGAATACGAATGTTTTTCTGGTACTTGAAGGTCTGAAGCAGCCAGCGCAGGCGGTCCGGCACGGTCGGCTGCTGCGACATGGCGCTCTCTTCAAACAGCTGACGGTCGCGGGTTTCGTCATAGCCCATGATGATGTGCAGCTCGTCCACCTGACTACAGGCGCGCTGGATCAGATAGATATGCCCGGTATGCAGCGGGTAAAACTTGCCGAACACCACGCCGATGTTCTTTTGCATACGCGGGAATTCCAGCCCCAGAAAGCGGTGCAGCGCTTCGAGCTTCTGCGCGCTGGGGCTTTTGATTTTGGCGTTCAGCAGTTGGCTCAGGTAGCCTTTGGTCATGCCGCTGGCGTCTGCCACCTGCTGCAGCGTGCAGCCCTTCTGGCGGATAGCGGTCTTGATGTAGTCAAATGATGACATAAATTACGGTGCCTCCTGCAAAATCGAATACGTAATTATAAGTCGTCAAAGACATTTAACGCATCTGCGAGTTTCTTCACGCCAAAAACCTGCATCCCTTCCGGGATTTTTTTCGGCACGTTGGCGGCGGGAACGATCGCGCGACGGAAACCGTGTTTCGCCGCCTCGGAGATACGCTCCTGGCCGCTGGGCACCGGGCGGATTTCCCCGGCCAGCCCCACTTCACCAAACACCACCAGATCCTGCGGCAGCGGTCTGTCGCGCAGGCTGGAGACCATCGCCAGCAGCAGCGCCAGGTCTGCGCTGGTCTCAGTGACTTTGACGCCGCCGACCACGTTCACGAAGACGTCCTGATCCGCCATCTGCAGCCCGCCGTGACGGTGCAGCACCGCCAGCAGGATCGCCAGACGGTTCTGTTCCAGACCGACCGCCACGCGCCGCGGGTTGCCCATCATCGACACGTCCACCAGCGCCTGAATTTCGACAAGCAGCGGGCGCGTCCCTTCCCATAGCACCATCACCGAGCTGCCGGAGGTGATCTCATCGCCACGGCTCAGGAAGATGGCCGACGGGTTGCTGACTTCGCGCAGCCCCTGCTCGGTCATGGCAAACACGCCCAGTTCGTTCACCGCCCCAAAGCGGTTTTTATGGCTGCGCAGGGTACGGAAGCGGGAGTCCGCGTCGCCGTCGAGCATCACGGAGCAGTCGATACAGTGTTCAAGCACCTTCGGCCCGGCCAGCGAGCCGTCTTTGGTCACGTGGCCGACCATCACAATCGCCACGCCGCGCGTTTTGGCAAAGCGCGTCAGGTAGGCCGCGGTTTCACGCACCTGCGCGACGCTGCCCGGCGAGGACTGGATGTCCGCCATGTGCATCACCTGGATGGAGTCGATCACCATCAGCTTCGGCTGCTCTTCTTCGGCGATCATGCAGATCTGCTCGATGCTGGTTTCCGACAGCATGTTCAGATTACCGGTCGGCAGGCCCAGACGGTGCGCGCGCATCGCCACCTGCTGCAGGGACTCTTCCCCCGTGACGTACAGGGTTTTCATCTGTTCGGCGAGCTTGCAGAGCGTTTGCAGCAGCAGGGTTGACTTGCCCGCGCCCGGATTACCGCCGATAAGAATCGCGCTGCCCGGCACTACGCCGCCGCCGAGCACGCGGTCAAACTCTTTAAACCCGGTGGAGAAGCGCGGCAGCTCTTCGAGGCTGATGTCCGAGAGCTTCTGGACTTTCGCTACGCCCGCATTGCCCGCGTAGCCGCTCAGGCGTTCATTGCGCGCCACGCTCGGCGAAGCCGCCACACCACGCACTTCGGTGATGGTGTTCCAGGCATGGCAGGCGCTGCATTGCCCCTGCCAGCGCGGATAATCCGCACCACATTCGTTACAGACAAATGCGCGTTTTGGAGCTTTCGCCACGGTTTACCTCGTTATTTCTGTGCGGCCTGCGAGCCGGGTGGCGCTTACGCTTACCCGGCCTACAAAGCAGGCCGTTATTTCTGATTAAGGCTGCCGGAGAGAATGCAGAACACCCCCATCAGGTCAGCGTGACGGATAGTCACTTCCGTCTTTTCATTCACTTTTGGCTTGGCATGGTAGGCAATGCCCAGGCCGGCCGCTTTGATCATCGGCAGGTCGTTAGCGCCATCCCCGATCGCGACGGTCTGGACAACCGGAATTTCATATTTTTCCGCCAGACGCGTCAGCGTATTGGCTTTGTACTGGGCATCCACAATATCGCCGATCACCTGGCCGGTCAGCTTGCCGTCCATGATCTCCAGCTCGTTGGCCACCACGGTGGTCAGATGCAATTTTTCCCGCAGATAATCCGCGAAGAAGGTGAAGCCACCGGAGGCGATCGCCACTTTCCAGCCCAGCGACTGCAGCTTCAGCACCAGCTGCGTCAGCCCTGGCATCAGCGGCAGCACGTCGCGCACCTGGCGCAGAATGTTGGCATCGGCCCCTTTCAGGGTCGCCACGCGCTGTCTCAGGCTGGCGGTGAAGTCCAGCTCGCCGCGCATCGCACGCTCGGTCACTTCCGCTACCAGCTCGCCGCTGCCCGCCAGCTTTGCAATTTCGTCGATACACTCGATCTGAATGGCGGTAGAGTCCATGTCCATCACCAGCAGGCCCGGCGTTTTCAGATGCGGAATTTTACCCAGCGGCGCGACGTCCAGCCCGGCGTCATGCGCCAGACGCGTTGCGCGCTGCGTCAGAGAGCCCGCCAGGCGAATAACCTGGTAGTCTTCCACGCACCAGGCGGCGACGATGACCATCGCCGCACCCAGCTTGCTTTGATACTGGGTCAGGCGTTGCTTATCCAGACCGCGTCCGTAGAGGAGCCAGCCGCTACGACCGGCGTGGTAATCCAGAGGCATCACCTCATCGCCACTTAAAGAGAGCGGCAATCCTGGCCATAAAGAGACATCCGTTGGCAGGTCACACCAGGTAATGTTCGGCATTAAAGCTCCTGTAGTTTCGTTCGCGCCAGAAGGTTGCAGAGGGAAAATAACGCATGAGGCTACCCTGTAACCATCACTTCTGGCAACATTAAGCCGTAAATTTTCAGCAGGTGGAATATGGCTCGCGCAAAACTGAAATTCCGGCTCCATCGCGCCGTGATTGTCCTCTCCTGTCTCGCACTGTTAGTGGTGCTGATGCAAGGGGCATCCTGGTTTAGCCAGAACCATCAACGGCAACGCAACCCTCAGTTTGAAGAGCTGGCCCGCACGCTGGCACGCCAGGTGACGCTCAACGTCGCGCCGTCCATGCGGACTGAAACGCCGGACGATAAGCGGATAGGCCAGGTTTTACGCCAGCTCACGGAGAACAGCCGCATTCTTGATGCCGGCGTCTATGATGAGCAAGGCAACCTGATTGCCCGCGCGGGCGAGCACGTCGACGTGCGCGACAGGCTGGCGCTGGACGGTAAAAAAGCCGGGGGTTATTTTAACCAGCAGATCGTCGAACCTATTCAGGGAAAGAATGGTCCGCTGGGCTATCTGCGCCTGACTCTCGATACCCACACCCTGCCCACTGAAGCCAAACAGGTCGATAATACCACCAATATTCTGCGCCTGATGCTGCTGCTTTCACTCGCCATCGGCGTTGTGCTGGCGCGCACCCTGCTTCGGGGCAAGCGCTCGCGCTGGCAGCAATCCCCGTTCCTGCTGACCGCCAGCAAATCCGTCCCTGAAGACGAAGAGAGCGAGAAGAAAGAATAGTGATAAAGTAGGCGAACGATTCGGAAAAGGAACTTTGCCATGACGACGTTACGCCTGCTTATCTCTGACTCTTACGATCCCTGGTTTAATCTCGCGGTAGAAGAGTGCATCTTCCGCCAGATGCCCGCCACCCAGCGCGTACTGTTTCTCTGGCGTAACGCCGATACGGTGGTCATTGGTCGTGCGCAAAACCCATGGAAAGAGTGCAACACCCGGCGTATGGAAGAGGACAACGTCCGCCTGGCGCGCCGGAGCAGCGGCGGCGGCGCGGTGTTCCACGATCTGGGCAATACCTGCTTTACCTTTATGGCAGGAAAACCGGAGTACGACAAAACCATCTCTACTTCCATTGTCCTCAATGCGCTGAATTCACTCGGCGTGAAGGCTGAAGCTTCCGGACGTAACGATCTGGTGGTCAAAACCCCCGAGGGCGACCGGAAGGTCTCCGGCTCCGCCTACCGCGAAACGATGGATCGCGGGTTCCACCACGGCACCCTGTTGCTGAATGCCGATCTGAGCCGTCTGGCGAACTACCTGAATCCGGACAAGAAAAAGCTCCAGGCTAAGGGGATTACCTCCGTGCGCGGGCGCGTGGCGAATTTGGTGGAGCTGCTGCCGGGAATTACGCACGAGCAGATTTGCGATGCGATCCGTGACGCGTTCTTTGAACATTACGGCGAGCGCGTGAAAGCCGAAGTGATCTCTCCTGACAAAACCCCGGACCTGCCCAACTTTGCGGAAACCTTCGCCCGCCAGAGCAGCTGGGAGTGGAACTTCGGCCAGGCTCCTGCGTTTTCCCATCTGCTGGATGAGCGTTTTACCTGGGGCGGCGTGGAGCTGCATTTTGATGTGGAGAAAGGCCATATCACCCGCACGCAGGTGTTTACCGATAGCCTGAATCCGGCACCGTTAGAGGCGCTGGCGGCACGTTTGCAGGGCTGTTTATACCGGGCGGATATGCTGCAGCTGGAATGCGACGCGTTGATTGGGGATTTCCCGGAGCAGGAAAAAGAGTTAAGGGATTTGTCAGCATGGATTGCGCAGGCCGTACGTTAAGTGCGGTTTGGTGCCCTCACCCCGGCCCTCTCCCACAGGGAGAGGGAGGGAAGAGACAGAATTACTCTTTATCGCCCAGCAGAACGGATTCCAGCGCGATTTTGATCATGTCGTTGAAGGTCGTCTGACGCTCGGCAGCGGTGGTCTGCTCGTGGGTACGGATATGGTCGGATACGGTGCAGATGGTGAGCGCTTTCGCACCAAACTCCGCCGCAACGCCGTAGATGCCCGCCGCTTCCATTTCCACGCCCAGGATGCCGTATTTTTCCATCACGTCGAACATCTCACCGCCGTCTGGTGCATAGAACAGGTCAGCAGAGAAGAGGTTACCCACGCGCGCGTCAACGCCCAGCGCTTTTGCCGCGTCAACCGCGTCACGCACCATGCCGAAGTCAGCGATTGCCGCGAAGTCATGGTCTTTGAAACGCATGCGGTTTACTTTGGAATCGGTGCAGGCACCCATGCCGATAACCACGTCGCGCAGCTTAACGTCCATACGCACCGCGCCACAGGAGCCCACGCGGATGATTTTCTTCACGCCGAAGTCGGTGATCAGCTCTTTGGTGTAGATAGAGCAGGATGGGATACCCATACCGTGGCCCATGACGGAGATTTTGCGGCCTTTATAGGTACCGGTGAAGCCCAGCATGCCGCGAACGTTGTTCACTTCACGCACGTCTTCCAGGAAAGTTTCTGCAATGTGCTTCGCGCGCAGCGGGTCGCCCGGCATCAATACGACGTCAGCGAAATCACCCATTTCTGCATTAATGTGAGGAGTTGCCATCTTCAGTTCCTTTTACATTGTTTATTCTTTTCACCCTCTCCCTGTGGGAGAGGGCCGGGGTGAGGGCATCAGACCGCACCCTACATGATTCAGAACATGGCCTTGCCATATTCCATGTCAGACGTACCAAAGTATTTCGCAATAGTCTGGCCGATGTCCGCGAAGGTTTCACGGTGACCGAGCGAGCCCGGCTTCACTTTCGGGCCGTACACCAGCACCGGAATGTGCTCACGGGTGTGGTCGGTACCGGTCCAGGTTGGGTCACAGCCGTGGTCCGCGGTCAGGATCAGAATGTCATCTTCACCCACCAGCTCCATCAGCTCCGGCAGACGGCGGTCGAACAGTTCAAGACCCGCAGCATAACCCGCGACGTCGCGACGGTGACCCCAGGAGGAGTCGAAGTCCACGAAGTTGGTGAAGACAATGGTCTTGTCGCCCGCTTCTTTCATCTCTTTGATGGTGGCATCGAACAGCGCATCCAGACCGGTGGCTTTCACTTTTTTGGTGATGCCGCAGTTGGCGTAGATATCCGCGATTTTACCCACGGACACCACGTGACCGTCTTTCTCATCGACCAGCTTCTGCAGCACGGTTGGCGCTGGCGGCTCAACGGCCAGGTCGTGACGGTTACCGGTACGCTGGAAGTTACCCGCTTTGTCGCCGATAAACGGACGCGCGATCACGCGGCCAATGTTGTAGCCGCCTTCGGTCAGCTCTTCGCGTGCGATTTCGCACAGCTCGTAGAGTTTATCCAGGCCAAACGTCTCTTCGTGGCAGGCAATCTGGAACACGGAGTCAGCAGAGGTGTAGAAAATCGGCTTGCCGGTTTTCATATGCTCTTCGCCGAGCTGGTCCAGAATCACGGTACCGGAAGAGTGGCAGTTACCGAGGTAGCCCGGCAGGTTGGCACGCTTCACCAGCTTATCGAGCAGCTCCTGCGGGAAGCTGTTCTCGTGATCGGAGAAGTAGCCCCAGTCGAACAGCACCGGCACACCGGCGATTTCCCAGTGGCCAGACGGGGTGTCTTTACCGGAGGAAAGCTCGTGCGCCCAGCCGTAGGCGCCCACGACTTCCGCGTTGCCGTCCATACCGGCTGCGATTTTACCGGTAGAGCCTTCATGCGCTTTCACCAGACCAAGGCGGGTCAGGTTGGGTAGAGTCAGAGGGCCTTTACGACCGTTGTCCGCTTCGCCTTTCGCACAGGCTTCCGCGATGTGACCCATGGTATCGGAACCCACGTCACCAAAACGTTCTGCATCTTCGGTTGCGCCGATGCCGAATGAGTCCAGCACCATAATAAATGCACGTTTCATAATTGTTCTCCGTACGTAGTGCTTCAAAAATTATCGATCAGATCAGTATACCGCTATTCGGTGATACGGCGATAGACAGTCGGTGTGGTTTCCGGTGCTTTATCGTCAAGCGTGATGGCCGCCTTCACCGCTTTCGCCGCTTCCTGCCAGCTGGCTTCGTCTTTGGCGTGGATCACCGCCAGCGGACGTTGGCCGTCAACGCTGTCGCCCAGACGGGCCATATCGGTAAAGCCGACGCTGTAATCAATGGTGTCCGATGCCTGACGACGGCCGCCGCCCATCGAGACCACCGCCATGCCGAGGGCACGGGTGTCCATCGCAGAAACAAACCCTTCGCTATCGGCATACACCGCTTTGCTGAGCGTCGCGGTTGGCAGGTATTTCGCGTAGTCTTCGACAAAGTCGGTCGGGCCTTTCTGCGCCGCGACCATGCGGCCGAAGATCTCCGCCGCTTTGCCGTTGTCCAGCACCGCCTGCAGCTTCGCGCGGGCGTCGGCGTCGTCTTTGGCGAGCTTGCCGGAGATTAACATCTCAACGCACAGCGCCATGGTGACGTCGAACAGGCGCGGGTTACGGTATTCGCCGGTGAGGAACTGTACCGCCTCACGCACTTCGACCGCGTTACCGGCGCTGGAGGCCAGCACCTGGTTCATATCGGTGAGCAGTGCGGTAGTGCGCACGCCCGCGCCGTTGGAGACGCCAACGATCGCTTCGGCCAGCGCCTCAGAGAGTTCATAGGTTGGCATAAACGCGCCGCTGCCTACCTTCACGTCCATCACCAGCGCGTCCAGCCCTTCTGCCAGCTTCTTCGCCAGGATAGAGGCGGTGATCAGCGGGATGGAGTCAACGGTCGCGGTGATGTCGCGGGTCGCGTAGAAACGCTTGTCTGCCGGAGCAAGAGAGCTGGTCTGGCCGATAATCGCCACACCAACGTCTTTAATAATGTCGCGGAAGCGGTTGTCATCCGGGAAGATATCGAAGCCCGGAATGGCTTCCAGTTTGTCGAGCGTACCGCCAGTGTGGCCCAGGCCGCGTCCGGAGATCATCGGGATGTAACCGCCACAGGCTGCCACCATTGGGCCGAGCATCAGAGACGTTACGTCGCCCACGCCGCCGGTGGAGTGTTTATCCACAATCGGGCCGTTAAGGTTGAGGCTTTTCCAGTCCAGAACGGTTCCTGAATCTCGCATCGCCATGGTCAGCGACACGCGCTCAGGCATCGACATATCGTGGAAGAAAATGGTCATCGCCAGAGCCGCAATCTGCCCTTCTGAGACGGTGTTATCACGAATGCCGTTAATGAAGAAGCGGATCTCTTCGTCGCTTAATGCATGACCATCACGTTTTTTACGAATAATTTCTTGTGCGAGAAACACGGTAACCTCCATGCGGAATCGGGGGAGTTGTGGCGGGTGGCGCTACGCTTACCCGCCCTACGATCCTGTAGGCCGGATAAGCGAAGCGTCATCCGGCGTTGTCTGGCAATCAGTAGCTGCTTGCGCTCTTACCGTCGCCGTGACCCAGCGCCTTCAGCAGGCTAGCCAGCAGGCTGGACGCACCGAAACGGTAGTGACGGGAATCGGCCCAGTCGGCGCCGAACAGTTCGTCAGCAATCGCCAGGAACTGCTGCGCGTCTTCGGCGGTACGCACGCCGCCCGCAGGTTTGAAACCAACGGTTTTGGACACGCCCATGTCGCGGATCACTTCCATCATGATGCGCGCGCTTTCCGGGGTGGCGTTAACCGGCACTTTACCGGTAGAGGTTTTAATGAAATCCGCACCGGCTTTGATGGAGATTTCAGATGCCTTACGAATCAGCGCCTCTTCTTTCAGCTCGCCGGTTTCGATGATCACTTTAAGCAGCACGTTTGCCGCCGCACACGCGTCTTTACAGGCCTTCACCAGGTCAAAACCGACCTGCTCGTTGCCGGCGATCAGCGCGCGGTATGGGAACACCACGTCAACTTCGTCTGCACCGTAAGCAATCGCCGCGCGGGTTTCTGCCAGCGCAATCTCGATATCGTCGTTGCCGTGCGGGAAGTTAGTCACGGTTGCAATGCGCACGTCCGGCGTGCCCTGCTCTTTCAGCGTCTTACGGGCAATCGGGATAAAGCGCGGGTAGATACAAACGGCTGCGGTGTTACCCACTGGCGTTTTCGCCTGATGGCACAGGGCGATGACTTTCTCATTGGTGTCGTCATCGTTCAGGGTAGTCAGGTCCATCAGTTTCAACGCGCGCAGGCTGCTTGCAGTTAAATCGGTCATAACAATCTCCAACGGCAGTGCCGTATAAATTTTACCTTGCGGGTCTGTGAGTATTCTAACATCCACCCGCATCCACACTTCGACATTCATCACAGTTAATGAAAACTGCGTACTAATTTGCATTACTGTAATGAGATCTTCTTCAAACTTTAGTGCGCAAATTGCCGACTAAAGCAGCAATACCCCCTGTGGGATCAAAAGCGCCAACAGGCAGGCTTTCTACAATCCGTTCATCATCCGCAGAACATTCAAGGAAGCGAATATGCCCCACTCCAGCCTCGACGCCCTGCAGCAACGTTGCCAGCAGATTGTGACAAGCCCGGTGTTATCCGCGGAACAAAAACGTCATTTTCTGGCGCTGGAAGCGGAAAACAACCTGCCGTATCCGGCACTTCCTGAAGCTGCGCGCGCCGCGCTGGACGAGGGGTTTATCTGCGACATGTTCGAAGGCCATGCGCCTTACAAACCCCGTTACGTTCTGCCGGATTACGCAAAATTTCTGGCTAACGGTTCAGAATGGCTGGAGCTGGAAGGGGCAAAAGATCTCGACGATGCCCTCTCGCTGCTAACCATCCTTTACCACCATGTTCCGTCCGTCACATCGATGCCGGTCTATCTCGGCCAGCTTGATGCGCTGCTGCAACCATATGTTAGAATTCTAACACAAGAAGAAATCAATAGCCGAATAAAACGTTTCTGGCGCTATCTTGACCGTACGCTGCCGGATGCCTTTATGCATGCCAATATCGGACCGGAAGATACGCCCATCACCCGTGCCATTCTGCGTGCCGACGCAGAGCTGCAGCAGGTCGCGCCGAACCTGACCTTTATTTATGATCCAGAGATCACCCCGGACGATTTGCTGCTTGAGGTGGCAAAAAACATATGTGAATGCAGTAAACCGCACATTTCTAATGGCCCGGTGAATGATAAAATTTTCACAAAAGGTCGTTATGGCGTGGTGAGCTGTTACAACTCCCTGCCTCTGGCTGGCGGTGGCAGCACCCTGGTGCGCCTTAACCTCAAAGCCATTGCTGAATGCAGCACGTCCATTGAAGACTTCTTCACCCGCACGCTCCCGCACTATTGCCAGCAGCAAATGGCCATCATCGATGCACGCTGTGGTTTCCTGTACGAGCAATCTGGCTTCTTTGAGAATAGCTTCCTGGTAAAAGAGGGGCTGATTGATGCCGATCGGTTTGTGCCGATGTTTGGCATGTACGGACTGGCGGAAGCGGTAAACGTGCTCTGTGAGAAAGCTGGCATCGCGGGACGTTACGGCAAAGATGAGCAGGCCAACGCGCTGGGCTATCGCATCAGCGAACAGCTTGCGGCGTTTGTCGAAAACACGCCGGTGAAGCACGGCTGGAAGCAGCGCGCGATGCTTCACGCGCAGTCGGGGATCAGCTCCGACTCCGGCACCACGCCGGGCGCGCGCCTGCCCTACGGCGACGAGCCGGATCCCATCAGCCACCTGCTGGCGGTAGCTCCCCATCACAAGCACTACTCTTCCGGGATAAGCGATATCCTGACGCTGGATGAGACGGTAAAACGCAACCCGCAGGCGGTGGTTCAGCTGTGCCTGGGCGCGTTCAGGGCGGGTATGCGCGAGTTTACCGCCAACGTGGCGGGTAACGATCTGGTGCGCGTCACCGGGTATATGGTGCGGCTATCGGATCTGGAGAAATACCGGGAAGCAGGGTCGAGAACGAACACCACGTGGCTGGGGGAAGAAGCCGCACGCAATACCCGCATTCTGGAACGTCAGCCGCGCGTAATTAGCCATGAACAGCAGATGCGCTTTAGTTAGTCAGGTCATTCCTTTTTCCTGCGTGGACGGGCCGGGCAGCCGCCTGGCCCTGTTCCTGCAGGGCTGCAACCTGCGCTGTAAAACCTGCCACAACCCGTGGACGATTGGCCGCTGCAACGACTGCGGGGACTGTGTGCCCCACTGTCCGCACGATGCGCTGACCATTCAGGCCGGGCGCGTCTGGTGGCAGGAGAGCGACTGCCAGCAGTGCGACACCTGTCTGCATTTGTGTCAGCATCAGGCAACGCCTATGGCGCACCGCTTCAGCGTGGAAGAGATCCTCGCTCAGGTCCGCAAATCCGCACCGTTTATCGAAGGGATCACCGTCAGCGGCGGTGAAGCCACAACGCAATTACCGTTTTTGATCGCCCTGTTCACCGCGATCAAAGCCGATCCTGCCCTGCGCCACCTCACCTGTCTGGTCGACAGCAACGGTCTGTTAAGCGAAACCGGCTGGCAAAAGCTGCTGCCGGTACTGGATGGCGCGATGCTGGATCTGAAGGCGTGGGACAATGAGCATCACCGTTTTCTGACCGGGCGCGAAAACCCGCAGATTAAACAGAGTATTCGCTGGCTGGCACAGCATCAACGGCTGACTGAATTGAGGCTCCTGGTGATCCCAGAGCAATGTGATTATCTGGAACATCTGAAACCGCTGACAACGTTTATCCACGGGCTGGGGAATATTCCGGTGCGTATTAACGCGTTTCATGGGCATGGCGTGTACGGTGAGGCGGGATCATGGCGCAGCGCCACGCCCGAGGACGTTGAATCGCTGGCGCGGGCGCTGGAAAAACAGAAGATAACGGTGATCCGCCCGGCGCTTTACCTATAGCGTGATACCAAATACCGAACGCGTATTTTCCAGCAGCGCATCGGCAATCACCTCTTCCGGCTCCTGTCGCAGTTCACACAGGGTGGTGAACACGCGCGCCGCCTGTTCCGGGCGATTCGGCTGACCCTGAAAACCATTCAGCGGCATATCCGGCGCGTCGGTTTCCAGCAGCAGCGCCGACAGCGGCAGCTGTGCCATCACGTCCCGGGTTTTACTGGCGCGCGGATAGGTGATGGTGCCACCGACGCCGATTTTATAGCCCAGCTCAATAAAACGCTGCGCCTGCTGCAGGCTGCCGGAGAAACCGTGCACGACGCCCCTGCGCGGCAGATCGATGCGCTTCAGGTGCATCGCCAGCTTATCGTGCGTGCGTCTTGAATGGAGGATCACCGGCAGATCGTGACGCTTCGCCAGCCTGAGCTGCGCGTCGAGGATCGTCTGCTGGCGCTCAAACTGCGGGTTCTCGCGATAAAGATCGAGGCCGATCTCCCCGATGGCGACAAGCTTGTCGCCTGCGGTCTGCACTATCTCATCAAGTCTCTCTATGTGCTCATCACGATGCCGCTCAATCACGATCGGATGCAGGCCGAGCGCCGCATAGAGCGCGGGGTGCCGCGCAGAAAGATCCAGCACGCGGGAAAAGTACGCCGCTTCCACTGACGGCACAATGATGGCCTGAACGCCTGCGTCAGCCGCTTTCGCAATGCTTTGCGCTTCCTCCCCCGTAAACGGCGGGAAATCAAAGTGGCAGTGGGTATCGACAAAGCGGTGCGTCACGCCAGATCCTCGTTATCCAGTAAAGCGTCATTCGCCTGCGGGATGTCCACCAGCGGCATCGTCAGGGCATCGTTGGCGACAATCGCAGGCGGCGTAATAATGCGTTTATGGCGATGAAGCGGCGGTTGCTCCGCCAGCATTTTCCCCACCGTTGCCAGGAAGTAGCGCCCGCACAGCCGCCCCGTTTTGTAATCCATGCGCAGCGCAGGGACGCGGCTGCCCAGGGCCATGCTCAGCAGCGGCTTAGGCGGATAGATTTCAAAAATACGCAGCTTACCCGGCGGTTTTTCAATGAAGCGCTGCATCGCGCCGTAGGTGGTTTCATGCTGCTTCGCGATGTTCACCAGCGGCTGCAGGCTGCTGTCGCCCAACCAGCGCTCCATCCGTTTAAACCACTGCGGCGTGTAATACATTTGCGACGGTACGGTACGGATCACCACAATGGTTTTCGCCCCGCGACGGGCGGCTTCCTGCACCGGTACCGCGTCACTGATCCCCCCGTCCAGATAGCTAATGCCGTCCAGCAGCGCACCGGTACGATAAAAACCGGGGATCGCGCTGGAGGCGCGGATGATGTCCAGCCAGTTCTCCTTCTGAGGCGAAAAATAGCCCGGCGAATAATCATCCCCCCGGCTGGCGCACATCCAGAATTCTTTGCCGCTATCAAACAGACGGGCCGCGGTGTCCATGGCCAGCGGCATCTGGCTGGAGGTCGACTCCAGCAGCCAGTCGAGATCGATCAGGTTACCGCCGCGCACAAAGCGCACCGGATTAAAAAACTCTTTCGCCGTGGTGTAGCGCATGATGACCTTTCGCGCATAGCCGGGCTGGTTACAAACATAGGCAGAAAGGTTCTGCGCCCCGGCAGAGGTACCGAAGTAGAGGTCAAACGGGTTGAACTGCGCGCGCATAAATTCGTCCAGCACGCCGGCGGTGAAAATGCCGCGCTGTCCTCCACCTTCGCAGACCAGCGCGAGTTGACCTGCGCGAAACGGTTTTAACGTCAGCGGCGCAATATTGCCGAGCGTAACGGGAATTCGTTGCCCCACCTCTGCTTTCCTGTTTTGATTATTTTATAACACCACAGTAACGCACCCGACCTGTTACGCAAATAAGAAAAAGCCAGTCACAGCGACTGGCTTTTTTTTGTTGAAGGAATATTGCGTTTGCTACGGACGTCTACGACCCGTAAACAGGCTGACCAGGAACAGAATAATACCCACAACGAAGACAATTTTAGCTGCCCATGCCGCTGTACCTGCCAGTCCACCAAAGCCCAATGCGGCGGCAATTAACGCGATAACCAGAAATATAATGCCCCAACGAAACATAAGCTTCTCCTTTACCATAGTTAATGTCGGCCGCTAAACGTGAGCGCTCAGGTCACTCACCGGCGTTTTTCCAGAGTCGTTCTTATATCGCCCGCAGGTGTTAGCCAGGCGGGCGAATGGTCCAGATTTACTTCGTTTTCAGATCGTTTTTAACGCTTTTAACACCATCTATCGCTTTCGCAATGGACTCGGCACGTTCACTTTGCGCCTGCGAATCTACCGTACCGGAAAGCTGAACCACACCATCGGTGGTTTCTACTTTCACCTTACGGGACGGCACGATGTCATCTGCTAAAAGTTTAGCTTTGATTTCGCTGGTGGTGGCGGCATCACCGGCGTAACCTTTCACCGACGCGTTTTTGCCGTCACGTACGTGCAGCTTATCGCTGACGGAGGCAACACCTTCGACGCCTTTCGCGACTTTCACCGCCTGTTCTGCCTGAGCCTGGCTTTCAACAAAGCCGCTCAGCGTGACCACTTTCTTGTCGGTCTTAACGGAAATATCGGTGCTCTTAATGGCTTCATCATCCACCAGTGCGGCTTTCACTTTTGCTGTGATTGAGCTGTCATCCATGAAGTTGCCGACTTTATTCATAGAGCTATCGATTTTTTGCCCTGCGTTATCGGCCGTGGATTGTGCTTTATCCATGGTGCTGCTTTCCGCGAGGGCGGAGCCGCTCACCAGAACGCTACCCAGGGTTACAGCCAGCAGAGTTTTAGAAATCTTCAGTCTTGTCATATTCATCGATCTATTCCTGTGTTGACCCGTTATTCGGGCTACGCACTTCCTTAGTAGTGATATATATTGCGAATAAACACACGGGCAAAATGGATAACCTAAAGTCATGCATTGAACAGTTAATTTATCCACGCCCGGTGTTAAACACTGAGTTAAATATAGATCACTCTCACAGAGCCGCTTTCAGAATTGGGTAAAAAACGCGCGAATAGCGTGAAATTGCGTTGAATTAAGAACATTCCGCAAGGGATTAATAAGACAGGAATTAAAGAAGAGCACGGCGGCAGCCGTGCTCTGAGAGGGGATTAGTGCTCGCGGGTTTTACGGAACTGAACGTCAGGATAACGTTCCTGCGTCAGGTTCAGGTTCACCATGGTTGGCGCGATATAGGTCAGGTTATCGCCGCCATCCAGCGCCAGCTGAACTTCATTCTTACGCTTAAACTCTTCGAATTTCTTCACGTCAGAACACTCAACCCAGCGCGCGGTCGCGACGTTCACCGACTCGTAAATCGCTTCTACGTTGTATTCGCTCTTCAGGCGCGCAACGACCACGTCAAACTGCAGCACGCCGACCGCACCAACGATCAGATCGTTGTTCGCAATCGGGCGGAAGACCTGCACGGCGCCCTCTTCGGAGAGCTGAACCAGGCCTTTCAGCAGCTGTTTCTGCTTAAGCGGATCGCGCAGACGAATGCGACGGAACAGTTCCGGTGCGAAGTTCGGAATGCCGGTGAACTTCATCATTTCACCCTGCGTGAAGGTGTCGCCGATCTGAATAGTGCCGTGGTTGTGCAGACCGATGATGTCGCCCGGATAGGCCTCTTCAACGTGCGAACGGTCGCCCGCCATAAAGGTCAGCGCATCGGAGATGACCACATCTTTCCCGGTACGCACCTGGCGCAGCTTCATGCCCTTTTCATATTTACCGGACACCACGCGCATAAAGGCCACGCGGTCACGGTGTTTCGGATCCATGTTGGCCTGAATCTTAAATACGAAGCCGGTGAACTTCTCTTCTTTTGCTTCCACTTCACGGGTGTCGGTTTTGCGCGGCATCGGCTGCGGCGCCCACTCCACCAGACCGTCGAGCATGTGGTCAACGCCGAAGTTACCCAGTGCGGTACCGAAGAAGACCGGGGTAATTTCGCCGCTCAGGAACAGCTCTTTGTCGAACTCGTGAGACGCGCCCTTCACCAGCTCCAGCTCGTCGCGCAGCTGCGCGGCCAGCTCTTCCCCGACCGCCGCGTCCAGATCCGGGTTGTCCAGACCTTTAACAATGCGCACTTCCTGAATGGTGTGGCCTTTACCGGTCTGATACAGGTAAGTTTCGTCTTTATAGAGGTGATAAACCCCTTTGAACAGCTTACCGCAGCCGATTGGCCAGGTGATTGGCGCACAGGCGATCTTCAGCTCGTTTTCCACTTCATCCATCACTTCCATCGGATCGCGGATGTCACGGTCGAGTTTGTTCATAAAGGTGAGGATCGGCGTATCGCGCAGACGGGTGACTTCCATCAGCTTACGGGTACGGTCTTCTACACCTTTCGCGGCGTCGATCACCATCAGACAGCAGTCCACCGCCGTCAGGGTACGGTAGGTATCTTCGGAGAAGTCTTCGTGACCCGGGGTGTCCAGCAGGTTCACCAGGCAGTCGTGATACGGGAACTGCATCACGGAGGTGGTAATCGAAATACCACGCTGCTTTTCCATCTCCATCCAGTCAGATTTTGCATGCTGGCTGGAGCCACGGCCTTTAACGGTACCCGCAGTCTGGATCGCCTGTCCGAACAGCAACACCTTCTCAGTGATGGTCGTTTTACCGGCATCCGGGTGCGAGATAATGGCAAAAGTGCGGCGCTTGGCCACCTCTTGCAGATAAGGAGACAACGTCATAATTAAATCTTCTTTTATAAGCGCGGCAGCACGCCACGCATCATGGAATACAAAATTGCGGCTATTTTACCCATCAACGGGGGGCAGGCAATCATTGTTTACACAGGAGTTGCTCCAGTTCGTTCAACGACGTCACGGTCCAGGTCGGCTCGATGCCTTCAGGCTTAACGCGGCCATGCGCGTTGAGCCAGACGGTCGACAAACCGGCCTTCATGCCGCCCAGAATATCTGACTCTGCCGTATCCCCCACCATCAGGACGCGATCGCGGTCGGGATTACCGGCCTGCGCCAGCGCATAATCGAAAATTCGCGGATCCGGTTTAGGTACACCCACCTCTTCCGAGATCACCAGCGCGTCGAAATGATCGCGCAGGCCGGTGCGCTCGAGGCGGATCTGCTGCAGGGCGGTAAAGCCGTTGGTGATGATCCCCAGTTTGACCTTGCCTTTCAACGCGTTCAGCAGGGAAACCGCGCCCGGCAGTGGCGCGCAGATATCCGCCATCGCGTTCAGAAACGCCTCGTTCAGCGTCCCCGGACTGACCTTTAAACGTTCCGCCCAGACGTCAAAGCGCTGGTGCTGAAGCTGTAACGCGGTGATGGCACCGTTCTGGTAATCCACCCACAGCGGCTTGTTTACCGCCTGATAGTCCTGAAAATCTTCAGCGGTGAAGGTCACGCTATAGTCGAGAAACATCCGCTGCAGGCCGCCGAACGAATCGAACGTAAATAGCGTTTCGTCGGCATCAAAGAAAATCCAGTCCCATTTCATCGTTACAACCTTATTTTTTATTATCCAATCGGCAGAGCCATTATGATGGCGTCTTCACGTCCCTCTGCGGTGGGGTAGTAGTTACGGCGGATTGTCGCCTCGTTAAAGCCTAAGCTTTCATAGAGCGCGATGGCGGCGACATTCGACGCGCGCACCTCCAGCCACAGGGTGAAAACGTCACGGGTTTCGAGCTCACGGATGAGGTGCTCAAGCAGTTCTCTTCCCAGCCCACGACGCTGAAACGCGGGATCAACCGCGATATTAAACAGCGTCGCCTCATCAAGAACAACCTGTGTGATCGCGAAAGCGGCCATGGTGCCGTCAACGTCCAGGCGGTAGTTCAGATACCGTTCGCCCTGATTGCTGGCGAAGGTTTTTTCGCTCCACGGAAACGCGTGGGCGCGTGTTTCAATCGCAAACGCTGTGGTCAGGTCAGGCGTCGTGAGGGAAGAAATCGTGTTCATATTCGCAGATTTGTTGCCACAGCGCGCTGCGCGCTTTTGGGTTGGCTTTCAGTTCGTCCAGCGCTGGCGAGCAGATCTGGCTCCCCTGGAGGGGGATCTCGTTTGTCTCTCCGATACGCCAGCTGTTACAGCGGCTATCAGGAGGCAGCATCGCGACACGCTCTGGCGTCAGCGGTAAAACCTGGTCGGCCGTCAGCTTCAGGCTGCGAAGGACATCATCGATCAGGGGTTCATTCAGGGCAGGCAGTTCTTCCGCCACCATCACCAGGCGAACGTGCGCCGGGATGGAGATGGCGATTTCGCCCTGCAACGCCGTCGGGCGACGCAAAGCCCACTGGGTAATGCCCAGCTGCTGCAACTGCCAGTCTCGTCGGGATGTCATAGGGAAAACTCCTGTCTCTCAGGCGCGCAAATATAGCAAATGTGTCGAAAGTGCGCCATCTACCTACTATAATCCCCGCCTGAGTTTATTGAGGAACAATTCATGTCTGCATTTACCCCGGCAAGTGAAGTCTTGCTGCGTCACAGTGATGATTTCGAAGAAAGCCGTATTCTGTTTGCCGGAGATATGCAGGATGACCTGCCCGCGCGTTTCGACTGTGCTGAAAGCCGTGCCCACACCCAATATTACCACCACTGGCAGGTGCTGAGCCGTCAGATGGGCGAGCGCGCGCGCTTTAGCCTGGTGGCGGAGCAGAGCGATATCGCCGACTGCGATACGCTGATTTACTACTGGCCGAAGAATAAACCGGAAGCCCAGTTCCAGCTGATGAACCTGCTCTCCCTGCTGCCGGTCGGCTGCGATATTTTCGTGGTAGGAGAGAACCGCAGCGGCGTGCGTAGCGCTGAACAGATGCTGGAAGACTACGCGCCGCTGAATAAAGTCGACAGCGCTCGCCGCTGTGGTCTGTACCACGGACGACTGGAAAAACAGACAACGTTTGATGCGCAGGCTTACTGGGACGAATACCAGCTTGACGGCTTGACCATCAAAACCCTGCCGGGCGTGTTCAGCCGTGACGCGCTGGATACGGGCAGCAAGCTGCTGCTCTCCACTCTGACGCCGCACACCAAAGGCAAAGTGCTGGACGTGGGCTGCGGCGCGGGCGTGCTCTCTACCGTGCTCGCCAGCCATTCGCCAAAGGTGCGCTTAACCCTGTGTGACGTTAGCGCCCCGGCGGTTGAGGCCAGCCGCGCAACGCTTGCCGCAAACGGCATTGAAGGCGAGGTGATTGCCAGCAACGTCTTCTCTGACGTCACCGGTCGCTTCGACATGATCATCTCCAACCCGCCGTTCCACGACGGTATGGAAACCAGCCTTGAAGCGGCACAAACGCTGATCCGTGGCGCAACCCGTCACCTTAACAGCGGCGGCGAGCTGCGTATCGTTGCGAACGCCTTCCTGGCGTACCCGAAAGTGCTGGACGAAACCTTTGGCTTCCACGAAGTGATCGCCCAGACCGGCCGCTTTAAGGTCTATCGTACCGTGATGACGCGCCAGGCCAAAAAGTAATCTCAATCCTGCAGGCCGGATAAGCGCAATCACTATCCGGCAAGCAGGCGTCTCAGTTCCGGCCATTTTTGCAGCAATCAATAAAAGGTGCGCACTTTTCAGTTGACGTAAAGCTGAAAACATCTAGAATGCGCCTCCGTGGTTACGATACTTTTACAGTATCGATGGTATGCGAAGGTGGCGGAATTGGTAGACGCGCTAGCTTCAGGTGTTAGTGTCCTTACGGATGTGGGGGTTCGAGTCCCCCCCCTCGCACCATAAATCACGATGATATTGCTCGCACTGGGCGAAGGTGGCGGAATTGGTAGACGCGCTAGCTTCAGGTGTTAGTGTCCTTACGGATGTGGGGGTTCGAGTCCCCCCCCTCGCACCAACGAGGCGATATCAACATAGTAATGATGTAAATAGTAAGATGACTGTGCGAAGGTGGCGGAATTGGTAGACGCGCTAGCTTCAGGTGTTAGTGTCCTTAGGATGTGGGGGTTCGAGTCCCCCCCCTCGCACCAATTATCTTACAACCCCTCTGAATATCTTCTTTTCCCTGTTATTTCAAACTCATCAGTATCACCAGAATTCCACTGACCAGTGCTACGCAGGATGGCAGTAAAACAAAGTGACGTAGTTGCTTATGCCAGATCATGCCTGACGTGACTAACAGTCCTGATACAATGATGGCTTTCCAGGTATCGAGAGAGAGATCGGCAAACGTCAAACCGCAGAGAATGGCTCCCGGTAGCAATACCCCCCAACAACTTCCCAGCGCCCTGTTCAACATGATCTGCCCTCTCACAACGATAATGATAACCAATATCATATGACAAGGATTATCATTTGTCAGCTGAATGAATCAAAATCCATCGACCTTTACCTTTCCCGTAATGACAGGAATTGCCTAAGGTGATAAATTGCGCACCTGTTAACAACGTCTAAAGATTTTCTGATAATTACTCTTTGAGCTTTTTGCATATTTAATTGCGAAACGACATCTATTTATTTGTTTTAATTAAATTTTAATAAAAATACACGACTATGACATCACAATCCTGGCGGTCTTTGGTTCACAGAAAATATCAATTATCGTTACGTTTATTTTTATTTCTGAACGCAACATCGGCAGTGTTCTCGGTAACAAACCCGCTCAATTCTGTACGACTGTTTTCCGCCCCTCTGATTGCTATATTCTCCATCAGTACCGGCCTGTTCGTCTGGCACTGGAGAAAGCGCGCGCGGAAGATAAATATTCCTGTCGTTTCAGGGATCTTCGGTATTTTGTGGGCCTGGCAAATTGTCTCCAAATTCGCCTTAATTACCCACGATCATGCGACGTATTTGTTAATCGCCCTTTTAACGGTGCTTTTTATCGGCACGCTGGCGTTCGCCAGTAATATCAAAGCCTTTACGCTGCATTCATTGCCCACCTTTATTGTCTGCCTGTGGTTAAGCGATCACGATATATGGCTGCGAATGACCTATTCTTTCGCACTTCCTGTGGTGGCAATTGCTATTCATAACATTTTGCAAAGACGCAACGACCGTTTTGCTCAGGAGCTCCTTTCTCGCCTTCTGGAGGAACGAGAAACCCTTACCGATCTCAGCATGATGGACCCGCTTACCGGGCTCTATAATCGTCGCGGTCTGCAAAGCCGTCTGGAGAATTTGCCCACGGTAGAGAATGGTGAGCACTTTGTCCTGCTGATGGATATCGACCACTTCAAAGCCTATAACGACCATTACGGCCATATGATGGGCGACCAGGCGCTGAAGCGCGTCTCTGCGGCAATCCGCGATGCCGTGCGTTCTCGCGATATTGTGGCGCGTTTTGGTGGGGAAGAGTTTATGGTGCTGCTGACCAACATTTCACTCGAACATGCCCGCCAGACAGCCGAGCGGATCCGTCAGAAAGTCTACGATTTGAAAATCCCGCATCTGTTTAACGAAAGCGTTGCGACAAACGTCACCATCAGCATTGGTATTGCCATTTTCGAGGATGAAGACGTGGAAGGCGCGCTGGAAAAAGCGGACAAAGCCCTCTACGAAGCAAAGCATATGGGGCGCAACAACATTCTGTTGAGTGAAGAGATTCAGACGGCGTAAACATCACGGCGATGTCACCAGGACAAAAGTCTTGCCATTGGTATGAGCAATAGTTAGGATTGGCAATCATTATCATTTAGATTTCTATCTATACTATGGCCACGCATACCGCACACATCGTCGAACCCCTCCTCTGGCGAGCGCCCCTCACCAGCGGGAATGCTTCGCTTGCGGATGCCATACGGGATAAGATTGCGGAAACGCGCGCCCACCTGCTGGACTTTATCCGGCTTGATGAAGCCCCCCCGAACCACGCCATGACGCTCTCAGAGTGGCGCCAACCGGCAAAAATGCAATCGCTGCTGGCCACCTATTCCGACCATATCTATCGCAATCAGCCCACCCTTACGCGGGAATATAAACCCCTGCTCTCACTCTGGGCACAGTGGTATATCGGGCTGATGGTGCCTCCCCTCATGCTGGCGCTCTTAACACAGAAGAGCATGCTGGAACTCTCGCCGGATAATTTCCACGTCGAGTTTCACGAAACCGGGCGTGCAGCCTGCTTCTGGATTGATCTTCACGAAGACCAGAATGCGGAACGCCTGACGGCTCAGGAGCGTATGGAACAGCTTATCACTCAGGCCCTGATCCCGGTGGTGGAAGCGCTGGAAGCGACGGGAGAGATTAACGGGAAGCTTATCTGGAGCAATACGGGCTATTTAATCCACTGGTATTTAACGGAAATGAAGCCGCTTCTCGGTGATGAGAACGTTGACGCCCTGCGTCAGTCCTGCTTCTTTGCAAAACAGCTTTCCGATGGCCGTGACAACCCGTTGTTCCGAACCGTCGTGCTCCGTGATGGGCTTCTGGTTCGTCGCACCTGCTGCCAGCGCTATCGCCTGCCGGACGTTAAGCAGTGCGGGGATTGCACGCTGAAGTAGAGCAGTGAATTGCCCGGCCTGATGCCCTCACCCTGACCCTCTCCCACAGGACTGAGGAATCCCCAGTAATTTTTTTACCTGAAGCGATGAACGTTGCTTCAAAAAAATTAATAACTTACAGCGACGCCCTGGTCCGGCTGTAAATCGCCGAAGCGTTTCCGTAAGGCCGGGGCGAGGCGCAGGGATGCGCCGAGAGGGCGTGGCCTGCAGGGATGCAGGCTCATGCCCGACCCGATAGCCTGAAGGAATAAGCTGAGGGGACCGCGAAGCGGCGATTTACCGCCGGGAGCCCGGGTCGCCAGGGCGGCGGCGATTGAGCCGCCATGGCACGTTCACCGGTCATGTCCTTACAGAGTAGCAAGAAACATAAAGTGAACGGAATGACCACCACAGCCGTATGTTCCCCCTCACCCCAGCCCTCTCCCTCAAGGGAGAGGGGGTCGTCCGTGCAGGCATTATTTTGTGGGGATTCCTCAGCCCACGGGGAGAGGGAACAAACACAAAAAACGGCAACCTGCGTTGCCGTTTTGCTTTTACCTAAGCCACCTGCTGATTGTCCTCTTCAGCATTACGCTGCGCTTCTTCCGCTTCCTGCTCCAGCAGCTGCTTCTCATACACTTTGAAGAACGGGAAGTAGATGATCGCCGATACGCAGGCCAGAACCACAACCAGAATAGCCGCGCGGAAGTCCCAGCCCAGAGCCCATGCTGCCCCTATCGGCGCCGGTGCCGTCCAGGGAACGACCGAGATGACGCGCCCAATCAAATCAAACGTCATCGCCGCCCACGCCAGCACGGCGTTAACCATCGGTGCCAGCAGGAACGGAATAAAGAACACCGGGTTCATCACGATTGGTGTACCGAAAATGACAGGTTCGTTGATGTTAAAGAAGCTGGGCACCACGCTCAAACGCCCGATAGAGCGTAAATGCGCTGAACGACTGCGCAGATAGCAAATCACCAGCCCCATCGTCGCGCCCGATCCGCCAATCACGATAAAGAACGTCCAGAACGCCTCCATAAAAATATGCGGCAGAGGCTGGCTGGCGGCCAGTGCGGTCTGGTTAGCGCCCAGGTTAGTCAGCCAGAACATCTGCAACATTCCGGATACGATGGCTGCGCCGTGGATCCCGGCGAACCACAGCAGATGACCAATCAACACCGCCAGCAGGATCGCAGGCAGTGAATCCGCCGCGGAAACCAGCGGTTTAAAGACCGACATAATGGCCTGCGGGATCAGCATGCCAAACTGAGACTGAATGACCAGGCTCAGAGGATAGAGCGTTAACACCACCACCAGCACCGGGATCAGCAGATCAAAAGAGTTTTTGATCATCGGAGGAACCTGGTCCGGCAGGCGAATGCCGATGTTATGCGCTTTGAGGAAACGCATCATTTCAACGCAGTAAATCGCCACCAGAATCGCGGTAAAAATCCCCGTTCCCCCCAGACTGTCGACAGGAAGCGTACCTTTGGTTTTCGGTGCCGCGACCAGCAGAAACGCCATCAGCGACAGCATGGCACACATGAACGGGTCTAACTGGTGCGATTTGACATAGTGTTTGCCAAGGTTATAGGCAATGGCCGCACAGATATAAATGGACATAATGCCCATCGTCATATCAAACGGCGTCAGGATTTGGCCTTCAAACTGCTTCGCCATATCCAGCCAGGCGCGGGCGAAACCCCACGTGGTATCAGGCGAAAAAGGTGGGTAAGCGAACACTAACAAAAATGAACCCACAATCATAAATGGCATCGCGGAGATAAACCCATCACGAATAGCCATGACATGACGCTGGGAAGAGATCCGCCCGGCAATCGGGCTCACGTAATTTTCAACGAAACGGAATATCAGGTTAAACGCAGCATGGTTGGCAGACATGGCAGATCTCCTGTCAGACGTTTGTTACGGGCACTTTCGCGCCGCACGTTGTTCCATAAATCAGCTTCACAACCTTGCTGGCTTGTGTACCAGTGGTACTGCTCAGACGAAATGGTTTCATATTTGGCTCTTATTATTGGATACAGGGGACGTTACGTACTCAGTATTAATCGACGCATCACGCTCTGCAACCGGTTACTGTAACCGGTTTCTGTGAATGTGAAGAGGATCCAGAAATCAGCCGTTCGGGATATTTGTTACTTAAGAGATATTTACAGAGCATAAATTCTTATGACAGATTACGCAGGATATTTGTCAGGAGGAAACAATGAGTTTGCAGTCTGTACAGCAGTTTTTTGCCGACAACGCGCCGGATATAGACGTAATTGAACTTAGCCAGAGTACCGCTACCGTTGCGTTGGCTGCTGCCGCCCATCGTGTTGAACCGGGACAAATCGCCAAGACCCTGTCACTCAAGGTTAAAAATGAGGTGATTCTGGTGGTGGCGAAAGGCGATGCGCGCCTGGATAACAAAAAGCTGAAAGACACGTTTGGTGCGAAAGCGCGCATGCTCAGCAGTGATGAAGTGGTGACCATCACCGGTCATCCCGTTGGCGGCGTGTGCCCGTTCGGGCTGGAAAATCCGCTCGCGGTTTACTGCGATATCTCATTAAAGCAGTACGCCGAAGTCCTGCCCGCCGCAGGCGCAATTCATAGTGCCGTGCGTATTTCACCTGACAGAATGGCAGAGCTGACTTCCGCAAAGTGGGTTGACGTTTGCATCTGATTGATGCGCCAGAGCCTGTCTGGCGCGCAGCGGGCTGGCTATAAAAAGGTCGGCTTGCTGAGTGCCGAACTTCGCGGTTCTCTTGCCGGAAGGTGAGTAATAATATCCGCTGCATCGAGCAACCCGACGTCAGAGCTCACCCCCAGCTTCACCATCGCATTAAACTTATGCGCCCGGATGGTCTTAATATTGCGTTCAAGCTGTGCCGCGATTTGAGGAATAGAATAGCCGCAAGACATATAACGCAATATTGCCCGTTCCGTTGGGCTTAACATTCTGTTTTGGCTCCGGTACCAGTGATTCATCATATTGTCATTGATGCGTAGCGTTTCACTCAACAACACCATAAGTTCCTGCTGCAGGTGCTCAAGCGACAGCGATTTACTGACCACACCGTGAAGGCGTGACGGTGAAAGATGGCTAACTAACCGTGCTTCCGTCTCATCAGCAACCAGGATAATGCGCTGGATATGACCATGCGTAAACGCGAGCTCCCGCAGGTGCGCCAGGCAGTTACGGCGCTCCTCTCGTGCATCGGAAAGTGAATAGATCAGCGAGAAAAAATTGACGTGCTGAAGTGCTCTCTTGAAGCTGTCAAATTCGCTAAACAGATGCAGCTGATAGTGATTCAGACCGGGCATCGCAAAAAAATGCTGTAGCCCAACAGCACTCATCGTGCAATTTTCGACGATGGCGATATGTCGTGTTGAATCGGTTTTTTCCATTCCTCAAACTCTCCATAGGCTGACATCAAATTCAGCTCTCTCATTCCCTGTGTACTGTTGATCCAGGCGTACATATCGGCATTACTACGTAAAGATAGCCGCCGCATCGCACTGTTTTTCTGCGCACTGATGGTTTTATTGCTCTTCTTCAGCAATGTGGCGATTTGGTTAATCCCCCATCCTTTACCTAACAGACGCAGTACCTTGCGTTCGGAGTGCGTGAGTGCGATAACGTGTTCGTCTTCATCCTCCGTACTTTGAGGCTCCGGGGTTAATAACGTCTGGCTTATCCGCTCTGCCCGCTCGCTACCTGCCCGAATCGCGTTAACCACGCCTTCAATGGGCTCCATATCAGACAGCAACGTGCTTTCCGGGCGCATAAGCAACTCAACCGCAATAGGGTAAAGCGGCCGCGAGACTAAAAAGATCCAGTGAATGTCCCGGTATTGGTTCAATAAACCGTAATACTCTTCGAGGGTTCCCCGAGGATTTCTATATTCACCTGAAATATCGGCAATAATGACATCTGCGCGGCGTAGCTGGAGCAGTGTTAACTCCTGCAATGAACGACAATAGGTCAATTCAAAATCCGGGAAATGGCGTGCCATCACGCCCCCTAACCCGTTTTGCATCACGGGCATCCGGCTAATGACAACGCCATACTTACCATGCAATGACAACATAGACCCTCCGTGTCCATTCTTCATTTGATGAGTAACGTTAAAACGCACCAATGTATGAGTATTTTCGTCCCTGAGTGTAAAACTGATTAATACAAGCAGAAGATGAGATATGTTCTTAGTATAAGAAATGCCTAAAACAACGGTAATATCTCATAAAGCGCAAATAAATTTAATTGCGGAGCCATTAAAATAACGACAATATAAAATTAGAATAACTAAATACAAATATTCTATATTTTTATATTTATAATTCACCGCATTGATAAATTAATCCAACTCCCCTTTCGTGATACGGGCTGAAACTGTTTGCATAAACCTTGATCTGGCCCACAGCAAGAGGGACTGCACTTTGTGCTAAAAGTACTCACTACGGGCTAACCGGCAACCTATCCATCTTTTTCAGGACAATACATGCAGGCAGATCGGTCAACGCAGCGTGCTATCACGCGGCTATGTATAAAGTGCGGTCTTTTTCTGCTCCAGCACGGCGCGGAAAGCGCGCTGGTTGAGGAGCTTTCAACCCGGCTGGGAGTGGCGCTGGGTATGGATAGCGTTGAAAGCGCAATCTCATCTAACGCCATTGTGCTGACCACGATCAAAGACGGTCAGTGCCTGACCTCCACCCGCAAAAACCATGACCGCGGTATTAACATGCACGTCGTGACCGAAGTGCAGCACATCGTCATCCTTGCTGAACACAAGCTTCTCGATCTTCATGAAATTGAAAAACGGTTCAACCAGATCAAGCCATTACGTTATCCGCGCTGGCTCGTCGTGTTAATGGTAGGGCTCTCGTGCGCCTGCTTTTGTAAGCTCAATAAAGGCGGCTGGGACGGCGCGCTCGTCACCTTTTTTGCCAGCAGTATCGCCATGTATGTTCGCCAGTTGCTCACGCACCGGCAGCTGCACCCGCAAATTAACTTCTGCATTACCGCGTTTGTCGCCACCACGGTTTCCGGCCTGCTTCTGCGCCTGCCGCAGTTTGCCAACACCCCAACCGTTGCCATGGCCGCCAGCGTGCTTCTGCTGGTCCCGGGCTTTCCGCTGATCAACGCCGTCGCCGACATGTTTAAAGGGCATATCAATACCGGTCTGGCACGCTGGGCTATCGCCAGCCTGCTGACGCTGGCGACCTGCATCGGCGTGGTCATGGCCATGACTCTCTGGGGGTTACGCGGATGGGCGTGATAGATTTTCTGCTGGCGCTGGCACAGGACATGCTTCTGGCCGCCATCCCTGCCGTTGGCTTTGCGATGGTATTTAACGTACCGCAACGCGCGCTGCCGTGGTGCGCGCTGCTGGGTGCGATTGGCCATGGCTCGCGAATGGTGATGATGACGGCGGGTTTTAACATCGAATGGTCAACGTTCATCGCTTCCATGCTGGTCGGCAGTATCGGCATCCAGTGGTCGCGCTGGTATCTGGCGCATCCCAAAGTGTTCACCGTTGCCGCGGTGATCCCGATGTTCCCAGGCATATCTGCGTATACGGCGATGATTTCCGCAGTGAAAATCAGCCATTTCGGCTACACCGAGCCTCAGATGATCCTCCTCCTGAGCAACTTCCTTAAGGCGTCATCCATCGTCGGCGCGCTCTCTATCGGGCTGTCGATCCCCGGACTGTGGCTGTACCGCAAACGCCCACGCGTTTGATATTTGTGTTATTTCGCTGCCGTGGAGATAATCCTTCTGGTCCGTTTGGTGAAAATAAGGAAAGGATGTGGCTAACCCTGGCAGCGAACACCCCGAGCACAGTGAAGAATCCAGCCTGAAAGAGAAAATCTTTCAGAGCGCCATCGCGCTTTTTGCCGAGTACGGATTGAACGGTGCACGGATGGAGCAGATCGCAGAGAAAGCGGGCACCACCAAACGCATGGTGGTTTACCATTTCAAGAATAAAGAGAACCTCTATCTCCTGGTTCTGGAACATGTTTACACCCAGATTCGCGCCAGTGAAAAAGCGCTAAGCCTGACGGGAATGCCCCCGGTCGAAGCGCTGGTCAATCTGGTTGAAGCCACCTTTGACTACCATGCCGACCACCCTGACTACATCCGGATTATCTGCATGGAAAACATGCAGCGCGGCCGCTTTATGCAGCAGTCGAGCTATCTCCGCCAGGTCAACCGCAGCGCGCTCGACCTGCTGGAGGAGATCCTGCGCCGGGGCAAAGAAAAACAGCTCTTCAGTGAGACGGTAGACGCCCGCGATCTTCATCGTCTGATAAGCAGCTTCAGCTTTCACTACGTTGCCAACAGCTACACCTTTACGCTGTTGTTTGAAGAAAGCGCAAACGAGCAGGCTCAGCGCCAGCACTACCGCAAAATGGCCGTTCAGGTGGCGCTCCGCTATACTTGCCCATAAAATTGCTTGCAATTAAATCGTGCACTATCTATATTCATCTCATGAACGCGAAAACGAACGACGCAACCGCTGCGCTCAAGCTGGATAACCAGCTCTGCTTTGCCCTCTATTCGGCAAACCTGGCGCTTAACAAGCTGTACCGGCAGCTGCTGGCACCGCTGAACCTCACCTACCCGCAATATCTGGTGATGCTGGTGCTGTGGGAGCAGGATGATATGACGGTGTCGGACATCGGTGAACGGCTGTTTCTGGACTCTGCAACTCTGACGCCGCTGTTGAAGCGTCTGGAAAGCGCCGGGCTCATCAACCGCCACCGTTCACGCAAAGATGAACGCCAGGTCGCCGTCACCCTGAGTGAAGCGGGACGTGAACTGCAGCAGCAGGCATTGGGTATCCCCCATGCGGTGGGTTGCGCAGCGCAGTGTGATACCGACACCCTGCTGGCGCTCAAACAGCAGCTCGAACTTTTGCGACAACAGCTACACCGCGCGTAAAGCTATACTTTACGCGTGATTATTACCCATATATATCGCACGCTATTTAATAGTGCACATTAAACAAGATGAGGAACCTGCCATGTCTTTAGAAAAAGTTGTTTATACCGCCAAAGCAAAAGCCACCGGAGGCCGTGACGGCCGAGCCACCTCCTCCGATGGCGTACTGGACGTCAAACTGGGTGTGCCAAAAGAGATGGGCGGCATGGGGGGAGACGTGACGAACCCTGAGCAGCTGTTTGCTGCCGGCTACTCTGCCTGCTTCCTGGGCGCGATGAAGTTTGTGGCCGCACGCGACAAATTTACCCTACCTAAAGATGCCTTTATTGAAGGCGAAGTCGGCATTGGCCCACTGCCAACCGGTTTTGGTATCGAAGCGAAACTGAACATCCACGTTGAAGGTATGGATCCTGCGGAAGCCAAAAAGCTGGTCGATGCGGCGCACATTGTTTGCCCGTACTCTAACGCGACCCGCGGCAACATTGACGTGACGCTGAACATCATCGCGTAATCCCTTCTGTTCCCTCTCCCAGTGGGAGAGGGTCAGGGTGAGGGCATCAGCCCGCACTTTACCCCTCCTTTCCTTTCCCCTCTCTGTGCTACCATAAGTCCATATCACGCCCGTAGTAATCAGTAGAGTAAGCGTTATGTCCTCCAGACTTCTGACCACCAGCATTGCTGGCATTGATGCCTTTATGCGCGACCCACGCGGCGTGTTGACTCACGCCGAAGGCGGCACGGTTGCGGTTTTTGCCGACAACGCGCCGGCGTTTTACGCAATCACACCGGAACGTCTGGCACAGCTTCTGGAGATCGAAGCACAAGTGTCACGCCCGGCGAGCGATGTCACGCTGGATAGCCAGTTCTTTGATGAACCGGTTAACGTTCCCGTGACCGTTCCGATGGGCAAATTTGCCCTCTATGCGGGCTGGCAACCGGATGTGGATTTCCAGCGGCAGGCCGCGCTGTGGGGCATTGCGTTAACCCAACCCGCCACCGCGGAAGAACTCGCCGCGTTTACCGCCTGGTGGCAGGCAGAAGGGAAAGTGTTCACCCACATTCAGTGGCAGCAAAAGCTCGCGCGTCATCTCCAGATTACCCGCGCCGGCAACAACGGCCAGCCAAAACGTGATATCAATGCGTTTTCAGAACCGGATAAACAGATCCCCAGCGGATTCCGAGGTGCGAAATGAAGAACGTCGGCGACCTGATGAAACGTCTGCAAAAAATGATGCCTGCCAACGTGAAGCCCGCTTTCACCACCGGTGAAGAGCTGCTGGCATGGCAAAAAGAGCAAGGTGAGATCCGCGCCGCCGCGCTCGCCCGCGAAAACCGGGCGATGAAAATGCAGCGCACCTTTAACCGTTCCGGTATCCGTCCCCTGCACCAGAACTGCTCGTTCGATAACTATAAAATTGAGACCACCGGGCAGATGAACGCGCTGGCCGCAGCGCGGCAGTACGTGGATGAATTCGACGGCAATATCGCCAGCTTCATCTTTAGCGGCAAGCCGGGCACCGGAAAAAATCACCTTGCTGCCGCTATCTGCAACGAGCTGCTTCTGCGCGGTAAATCGGTTCTTATCATCACCGTGGCCGATATCATGTCTGCGATGAAAGACACCTTCAGCAACCGCGAAACCAGCGAAGAACAGCTGCTTAACGATCTGAGTAATGTCGACCTGCTGGTCATCGACGAGATTGGCGTTCAGACGGAATCGCGCTATGAAAAAGTGATCATCAACCAGATTGTCGATCGCCGCTCCTCGTCCAAGCGCCCCACCGGCATGCTGACGAACCACAATATTGACGAGATGACCCGCCTGCTGGGGGAACGCGTCATGGACCGCATGAAGCTGGGTAACAGCCTGTATGTCATCTTCGACTGGGAAAGTTACCGCAGCCGCGTCACCGGCAAAGAGTATTAAGACAGTTCCAGGAATCGCCGACAGGTCGCAGGTATATACTGGAACCCCTTCGGCCCAAAACGGACCTTTTTGAGAGAGCCATGATGAAAAAACAGATGATTGTCAGCACCCTTTTAGGCGCGCTGCTGGTGACCGGCGCAGCGCAAGCGGCGTCCTGGCAGGAGTCCCTGTCAAGCGCAGCAAACGAGCTGACCAAAGAGAGCAGCAGCACGCAGGGCGGACTCTCCGCCTCTTCCCTCACCAGCCTGCTGGGCAACAGCGGTCAGAGCCTGAGCGCGGGCACGATGAACAACGCGGCGGGGATTCTGGAATATTGCGCGAAGCAAAAACTGGCCTCCGTGACCGATGCGCAAAACGTGAAAAACCAGGTGCTGGGTAAACTGGGTCTGGATACCCAGGAGCAAAAAGCGGACACCAACTATATGGACGGCATTCAGGGCCTGCTTAACGCGCAGAACGGTCAGCAGCTTAACCTGAGCACCCTCGGCAACTCCTCTCTGGCCAAACAGGTGAAAACCAAAGCCTGCGATCTGGTGCTGAAACAAGGCGTTAATTTCATCTCCTGATCCACCCCATTTTCTGCCACAACACGCCGCGTTTAATGCGATAGTCTTGCAGCGCGGCGCTAAATGAGCGTTTTTCCCACCTGCCACCGTCTCAGCGTCCGTTTGTCAGGATGTGCACACCTTCATAAAAACGATTTTCTAAACCAAATCCTAACAACAGCACACTTTCGTGACACTAAAATTGCAGCTTAACGACATCGCAATTACATTGTATGACCCAAAAAATAAACAGTTAGCCAGCGAAGCATCTGGCGTCACGAGGATATGCTGTTGTCTGAATTCATGTCTCTTATCCTTTTTCTGGCTTCTGTCGGCGTTTACGCCTGCAAAGCCGGCCGTCACACCTGGTGGTTTATCGCCACGCTGGTTGTGCTCGGCATTTTTATTATTTTAAACATTACCTTATACGCCAGCGATTACTTTACCGGTGACGGCATTAACGATGCGGTGCTCTACACGCTGACAAACAGCCTGACGGGCGCGGGGGTCAGCAAGTACATTCTTCCGGGGCTCGGCCTTGTCGTCGCGCTGGTCACCATTTTTGGCGCGCTGGCCTGGGTGCTGCGTCGACGTCGCCATCATCCACACCATCATGGCTACAGCCTGCTGGCGTTATTCCTGGCGCTGGCCTCCGTCGACGCCAGCCCGGCGTTCCATCAGATCACCGAGCTGGTGAAATCCCAGTCGCGCGACGGCGATCCGGATTTCGTGGCTTACTACAAAGAGCCGTCGAAAACGATCGCCAACCCGAAGCTCAACCTGGTCTACATCTACGGTGAAAGCCTGGAACGCACGTACTTTGATAACGATGCGTTCCCTGACCTGACGCCGGACCTGGGTGCGCTGAAAAATGAAGGTCTTGATTTCAGCCACACCATGCAGCTGCCCGGTACGGATTACACGATTGCCGGGATGGTTGCCTCCCAGTGCGGTATCCCGCTGTTCGCGCCTTTTGAAGGTAACGCCTCAGCCTCCATGTCGACCTTCTTCCCGCAGAATATTTGCCTCGGCGATATCCTGAAAAACTCCGGTTACGAAAACTATTTTGTGCAGGGGGCAAACCTGCGCTTCGCCGGAAAAGATGTGTTCCTGAAATCCCACGGTTTTGATCACCTGTATGGCTCAGAAGAGTTAAAAACGACGGTTGCCGACCCAAACTACCGCAACGACTGGGGCTTCTATGACGATACGGTACTCGACGAAACCTGGAAGAAATTCGAGGAGCTGTCCCGCGCGGGCAAGCGTTTCTCTCTCTTTGCGCTGACGGTGGACACCCACCATCCGGACGGGTTTGTCTCGCGCACCTGCAAGCGCAAAAGCTATGACATTGATGGTAAAAACAATAAATCGTTCAGCGCCGTCACCTGCAGTCAGGAGCACATTGCCGCGCTGGTCGAGAAAATCAAAGCCTCACCCTGGTTTAAAAACACCGTCATCGTCGTTTCGTCTGACCATCTGGCGATGAAAAACAGCGCCTGGGATCAGCTCAACAAGCAGGATCGCAGCAATCTGTTCTTCGTCCTGCGCGGCGACCAGCCGCAGCAGGAGGAGATCGCCACCAAACGCAACTCCATGGATAACGGCGCCACCGTGCTGGACATCCTGGGCGGTGACAACTTTATTGGCCTGGGCCGGAGCACGCTGTCGGGGCAATCCCTGTCGGAAGTGTTCCTCAACATGAAGGAAAAAATCCTTGCCTGGAAGCCCGACATCATCCGCCTGTGGAACTTCCCGAAAGAGATGAAGGACTTCACCGTCGATCGGGATAAAAACACCATTGCCTTCTCGGGCAGCAACTTCCGTCTGCCGCTGCTGGTGCGCGTGTCGGAGGGACGCGTTGAGCCCCTGCCGGAAAGCGAATATTCCGCGCCGCTGCGCTATCAGCTGGCCGATTTTGCGCCACGCGATAATTTCGTCTGGGTCGACAGATGTTACAAGATGGGCCAGCTCTGGTCGCAGCCGCTGGCGCTCTCTACCGACTGGTGCGTCTCTCAGGGTCAGCTTGGCGGGGAGCAAACCGTACAGCACGTGGATAAAGCCCAGTGGAAAGGCAAAACCGCGTTTAAAGATACGGTAATTGATACGGCGCGCTATCAGCACAACATCGACATGCTGAAAATCAGCGACAACGATATTCGCTACAAAGCGGACAGCTTTATCTTTAACGTGGCCGGCGCGCCGGAAGAAGTGAAGCAGTTTAGCGGCATCTCGCGGCCGGAGTCCTGGGGACGCTGGTCAAACGCGCAGCTGGGCAATGAGGTGAAAATTGAGTACACCCATCCGCTGCCGGAACAGTTCGACCTGGTGATCACCGCCAGAGCGTATGGCCCTAACGCTAACAAGCCCGTACCGGTGCGCGTGGGCGATCGGGAGCAGACGCTGACGCTCGGGAACGACGTGAGCACGCATACGCTGCATTTTGAGAATCCTTCGCGCAGCAATACCCTGGTGATCGTCCCGCCGGATCCGCAGTCCACCAATGAAGGGAATATTCTTGGCCATTCACCGCGCGAGCTCGGAATTGGCATGGTCGAAATTAAAATTGTGAGTCGAGCAGGCTAATGGTCGACCTTAACATCACCCTTCGACCCACACGTCCCGGCGACGTTGCCGCCCTGCCCGCCATTGAACGCGCGGCGGGCGAGCGCTTTCGTGAAGACCCGGAGCTCGCCTGGCTTGCCGACGGTGAAGTCATTTCTGCTGAGAAGCACCTTGAGTATGTCGAACGTGGGCTAAGCTGGCTGGCGCGGGTGAACGACCGCCCCGTGGGGTTTATCCTCACCGAAGCGCACTCTTCGTCGCTGTTTATCGTGGAGCTTTCGGTCGATCTGAACTGGCAGGGAAAAGGGATTGGCCGGCAGCTTATCGCCTGTGCGGCTGACCATGCCCGCACGCTGGCGCTGACGTCGCTGACGTTGACGACGTTCCGGGACGTACCGTGGAACGCGCCGTTCTATGCAAAGCTAGGGTTTAAAAAAATGACGACGCTGACGCCTGAACTGCGTCAGAAAAGGGAAGAAGAGACAGCGCACGGTTTCGCGTATGAAACGCGCTGCGCCATGCGCCTGCCTCTGTAATATCGCCCGGTGGCACTGCGCTTACCGGGCCTACAAAACCCTGAACCGTAGGCCGGGTAAGGCGCAGCCGTCACCCGGCACAACGCACAGAGTTAGAACGTTTCCCAGTTATCGCCTGAATCGACCGTCGCGGTTTTACGCGCCATCACCGGCGTGGAAACCGCTTTAGCCGCAGCGAATTCGCGCGCTTTCATCTGCTCCTGCTGAATGCGGAACACCGCCACGGCCTGAGTCAGGCGGCTCGCCTGCTCTTCCAGTGCGGCCGCAGCCGCGGCAGACTCTTCAACCAGCGAGGCGTTCTGCTGGGTCACGCGATCCATCTCAGCTACCGCCAGACCCACCTGGTCGATACCGCGGCTCTGCTCGTCAGACGCAGAGGCGATTTCACCCATGATGTCCGTTACGCGGGTCACCGCGTTCACGATCTCACCCATGGTTTCACCGGCGCTTTCTACCAGCGTTGAACCCACTTCCACGCGACCCACGGAGTCTTCAATCAGGCTCTTGATTTCACGAGCCGCCTGGGCACTGCGCTGGGCCAGGTTACGCACTTCACCGGCCACCACCGCAAAGCCACGGCCCTGCTCGCCCGCACGCGCCGCTTCTACCGCCGCGTTCAGTGCCAGGATGTTGGTCTGGAAAGCAATGCCGTCGATCACGCTGATAATGTCGGCAATTTTCTGCGAGCTGCCCGCGATATCGCGCATGGTCTGCACCACGTTATCCACCACTTTGCCGCCTTTCTGCGCGGTTTCGGAGGCGCTCAGGGCAAGATGGCTCGCCTGACGGGCGTTCTCGGCGTTCTGCTTAACGGTCGCCGTCAGCTGCTCCATGCTGGCAGCGGTCTCTTCCAGGGAAGCGGCCTGCTGCTCAGTACGGGAGGAGAGGTCGTTATTGCCCATCGCAATTTCGCTCGCGCCGCTGTAGATCGCGTTCGCGCCGTTACGCACGTCGCCGACGGTACGCACCAGCTCACCCTGCATATGGCGCAGCGAGTCGGCCAGTTCACCCATCTCGTTGGTGCCCTGAACCTCAATACGCTTCACCAGGTCGCCGCTGGCGATATGGCGAATGTTGTCGATCAGACGATTCAGCGGGGAGATCAGCGTCTGCTTGATGTTGAGCCAGACGGCCACGATCACCACCAGCACGGCAATCAGGACGCTGATCAGCACCCAGATAGCCTGGCTGAAGGAGCTGTTGCTGTCTTCGACCGCCATCTGGTACAGCTTGTCGTTCTGCTGCAGGTAGCTCACGTACTGCTTCTCAAAACCGTCCTGATAGCTCTGGGTCGGCTGGTCGAAGAAGGCGTTGATTTTGCCCGCGCCCAGCAGCTGGATCAGCTCCGCCAGCGCGCCGTGGTAAATATCATAGTTACGCTTGATCTCCATCGCTTCCGCGTCGTTTTGACGCGGATCGCGCGGCAGGGCTTCGTAGGCAGCCCAGTTTTTTTCCGCCTGTTTCAGAGACGTAGACGCGATTTGCATCAAATCGTTAACGGTCGCGCCGCTGCCGATATTGCTCTGATCCATCATGTAGCGGATACCCGCGCGGTTCAGGGTGTTACGGGTTTGCAGCAATGCCACCCAGCTGGCGTTCAGCGTGGACTGTTGCTGGCGAATGGTTTGCAGGACGGTGAAATTCTCTTTGTCATTCTTCAGAGCATTAAAGAAAAGACCACCGGACGTGAGTTGTAAAAGGCCAAATATCGCTAAAACCAGCATTAAGCTGGTGACAATCTTGATACGGTTTAACATGTTTTCTCTTTCCTCAGGCAGATACAGAATTTTCGGCCTGGAAAGGGAAAACTTTACGAAAATCATCCTGGAATTTGGGGTTTTTACTCTTCTTCCCGCGCTGCGTTATGCCGGTTTCCGAGTTCAATAAACTCTTCCAGCAGCGCCGTCAGCTGTTTCATCTTCTCCGGCGTATATTCCGCCTCAATCTGCTGATACGCCTCTTCGACCTGCGCCTGAGCGTGTTCATACAGCGCATTCCCCTCTCTGGTCAGCGACACGTACAGCTTGCGCTGGTCGTTCACCGGCTTTAGGCGCAGCACCAGGCCGTCACGCTCCATGCGCGTCAGAATACCGGTCAGGCTCGGGCGCAAAATGCAGGTGCGAAACGCCAGATCGTGAAAATCCATCGACGGATGTTCAGCCAGCACGCGCACAATGCGCCACTGCTGCTCGGTCAGATTATGGCGCTTCACGATCGGGCGGAAGTAGGACATCGCCGCTTCCCGCGCCTGCAGCAGCGCGATGGTTAATGAATCATGCATAGCCTCTTCCCTTCACATCATTAACAAGTAAACAATCACTAAAAGATGTTTTTATAAACAACACGTTTTCCCTCAAAAAGTCTAACAGAAACCCATCAATTTTATTAACACACTGATTTTAATATATATAAAACTCAATATGTAAATTTATTGTTATTCATATCACAAATTTTTCACTTCTGATTGCGAAATGAGCAGCAAAAGCATAAAACCAGATCATTAACATATTAATGAAATACAAACAGGACATCCGGCCTGAGGAGTATGTGAATGAAAGGTACCGTTTTTGCCGTCGCCCTCAACCATCAAAGCCAGCGTGAAGCCTGGCGTGAGGCATTTGAAAAAGCCCCCTACAACACGCCGCCGAAAACAGCCGTGTGGTTTATCAAACCCCATAACACCGTGATTCGTGCGGGCGAACCCATTCCGTTCCCGCAGGGGGAAAAGGTGCTCAGCGGCGCCACGGTGGCGCTGGTCGTGGGTAAAACCGCCAGCAAGGTACGCGTGGAGGACGCTGCGGAATATATTGCGGGATACGCGCTCGCCAACGAGGTGAGCCTGCCGGAAGAGAGCTTCTATCGCCCGGCCATCAAGGCCAAATGTCGTGATGGATTCTGCCCGCTCGGCGAACTTGTCGCCGTTGATAACGTAGATAACCTGACCATCATCACCGAGATCAACGGCCGCGAAGCGGACCACTGGAACACCACCGATCTTCAGCGTAACGCTGCCGAACTGCTGAGCGCCCTGAGCGAGTTCGCCACCCTCAATCCCGGCGATGCGATCCTGCTCGGTACCCCTCACAGCCGCGTTGAGATCCGCCCGGGCGATCGCGTGCGTATTCTGGCGGAGGGCTTTCCGCCGCTGGAAAACCCGGTGGTGGATGAACGCGACGTTGCTAACACACACCGCACGCCGCCGCACGCCACGCTGTTTGCCCTCGGTCTGAACTATGCCGACCACGCCAGCGAGCTGGACTTCAAGCCGCCTACCGAGCCGCTGGTCTTTATCAAAGCGCCAAACACCTTCAACGGCGACAACCAGACGTCGGTGCGCCCGAACAACATCGAATACATGCATTACGAAGCGGAGCTGGTGGTGGTCATCGGTAAAACCGCGCGTAAGGTCAGCGAAGACGAGGCGATGGACTATGTTGCGGGCTACACGGTCTGCAACGACTACGCCATCCGCGACTACCTGGAAAATTACTACCGCCCGAACCTGCGGGTGAAAAGCCGCGACGGGCTGACCCCCATTTCCCCAAACATCGTGCCAAAAGCAGCCATTCCCGACCCGCACAACCTCGCCCTGCGCACCTTCGTTAACGGCGGGCTGCGTCAGGAAGGCACCACGGCGGATCTGATCTTCAGCATCCCGTACCTGATTGCGTACCTGAGCGACTTTATGACCCTGCAGCCGGGCGACATGATTGCCACCGGCACGCCGAAGGGGCTCTCCGACGTGGTGCCGGGCGATGAGGTGGTGGTGGAAGTGGAAGGCGTTGGACGCCTGGTGAACCGAATTGTGAGTGAGGAGACGGCAAAATGAAAAAGATTAACCACTGGATCAACGGTAAAAACGTCGCGGGCAGCGACTACTTCCACACTACTAACCCGGCCTCCGGCGAGCTCCTGGCAGAAGTTGCCTCCGGCGGTGAAGCTGAAATTCACCAGGCCGTTGCCGCCGCCAAAGAGGCGTTCCCGAAGTGGGCCAACCTGCCGATGAAGGAGCGCGCGCGCCTGATGCGTCGTCTGGGTGACCTGATCGACCAGAACGTGCCCGAGATTGCCGCCATGGAAACCGCCGATACCGGGCTGCCGATCCACCAGACCAAAAACGTGCTGATCCCGCGCGCCTCGCACAACTTCGAGTTCTTCGCCGAGGTGTGCCAGCAGATGAACGGCAAAACCTATCCGGTCGACGACAAGATGCTCAACTACACCCTGGTGCAGCCGGTGGGCGTCTGCGCGCTGGTGTCGCCGTGGAACGTGCCGTTTATGACCGCCACCTGGAAGGTCGCACCCTGCCTGGCGTTGGGCAACACCGCGGTGCTGAAGATGTCCGAGCTCTCCCCGCTGACCGCCGACCGTCTGGGCGAGCTGGCCCTCGAAGCGGGGATTCCGGCGGGCGTGCTGAACGTGGTGCAGGGCTACGGCGCGACGGCAGGCGACGCGCTGGTGCGCCATCACGACGTGCGCGCGGTCTCCTTCACCGGCGGCACCGCCACCGGGCGCAACATCATGAAAAATGCCGGGCTGAAGAAATACTCCATGGAGCTGGGCGGCAAATCCCCGGTACTGATTTTTGAGGATGCCGACATCGAGCGCGCGCTGGACGCCGCCCTGTTCACCATCTTCTCCATCAACGGCGAGCGCTGCACCGCGGGCTCGCGCATCTTTATCCAGCAGAGCATCTACCCGGAATTCGTCAAGCGCTTTGCCGAGCGCGCCAACCGCCTGCGCGTGGGCGACCCGACCGATCCGACCACCCAGATTGGCGCGCTCATCAGCCAGCAGCACTGGGAAAAAGTCTCCGGCTATATCCGCCTCGGCATCGAGGAAGGCGCAACCCTGCTGGCGGGCGGCCCGGACAAACCGACCGACCTGCCTGCACACCTGAAAGGCGGCAACTTCCTGCGCCCGACCGTGCTGGCGGATGTTGATAACCGCATGCGCGTGGCGCAGGAGGAGATCTTCGGGCCGGTGGCCTGCCTGCTGCCGTTCAAGGACGAAGCGGAAGGGCTGCGCCTGGCCAACGACGTGGAGTACGGCCTGGCGTCGTACATCTGGACCCAGGACGTCAGCAAGGTGCTGCGCCTGGCGCGCAATATCGAAGCAGGCATGGTGTTCGTCAACACTCAGAACGTGCGCGATCTGCGCCAGCCGTTTGGCGGCGTGAAGGCCTCCGGCACCGGCCGCGAGGGGGGCGAGTACAGCTTCGAAGTGTTCGCGGAGATGAAGAACGTCTGCATCTCCATGGGCGACCATCCGATTCCAAAGTGGGGGATCTGAAAATGGGTAAATTAGCGTTAGCAGCGAAAATCACCCACGTGCCGTCGATGTACCTTTCCGAGCTGCCGGGCAAAAACCACGGCTGCCGCCAGTCGGCCATCGACGGACACAAAGAGATCAGCAAGCGCTGCCGGGAGCTGGGCGTGGACACCATCATCGTGTTCGATACCCACTGGCTGGTGAATAGCGCCTACCACATCAACTGTGCGGACCATTTTTCAGGCGTCTACACCAGCAACGAGCTGCCGCACTTTATCCGCGACATGACCTACGACTACGACGGCAACCCGGCACTCGGCCAGCTGATTGCCGACGAGGCGGTGAAGCTCGGCGTGCGTGCCAAAGCGCACAACATCCCGAGCCTCAAGCTGGAGTACGGCACGCTGGTGCCGATGCGCTACATGAACGCGGATAAGCACTTCAAAGTGATCTCCATCTCGGCGTTCTGCACGGTTCACGACTTCGCCGACAGCCGCAGGCTGGGCGAAGCCATCGTCAGCGCCATCGAAAAATACGACGGCACCGTGGCGGTCCTCGCCAGCGGCTCGCTGTCGCACCGCTTTATCGACGACCAGCGCGCGGAAGAAGGGATGAACAGCTATACCCGCGAGTTCGACCGCCAGATGGACGAGCGCGTGGTGAAGCTGTGGCGCGAGGGTCAATTTAAGGAGTTTTGCAGCATGCTGCCGGAGTACGCCGACTACTGCTACGGCGAGGGCAACATGCACGACACGGTGATGCTGCTGGGCATGCTCGGCTGGGACAAATACGACGGCAAGGTGGAGTTTCTCACCGAGCTGTTCGCCAGCTCCGGCACCGGCCAGGTCAACGCCGTTTTCCCCCTGCCCGCGTAAGGAGCCACCATGCCGCACTTTATTGCTGAATGTACCGACAACATCCGCCAGCAGGCCGACCTGCCGGGGCTGTTCGCCAAAGTGAACGAGGCGCTCGCCGCCACGGGCATCTTCCCGCTCGGCGGTATCCGCAGCCGCGCCCACTGGCTAGACACCTGGCAGATGGCCGACGGCAAGCACGATTACGCCTTTGTCCATATGACGCTGAAGATTGGCGCGGGGCGCAGCCTGGAGAGCCGGGAAGCCGTGGGGGAGATGCTATTTGGGCTGATCAAAGCGCACTTTGCGGAACTGATGGCGAGCCGCTACCTGGCGCTGTCGTTTGAGCTCGACGAACTGCACCCGACGCTTAATTACAAACAGAACAACGTGCACGCGTTGTTTAAGTAATACCGCACGGTCTGTCCCCTCTCCCACAGGGAGAGGGAGAAAAAACATAAAACAGGATATCGCCATGCTCGACAAACATACCCATACCCTGATCGCCCATCGTCTGCATCAGGCGGAACAGTCCCGGGAGCAGATCCGTCAGATCTCCCTCGACTACCCGACGATCACCATCGACGACGCCTACGCCGTCCAGCGCGAATGGGTCAGCCTGAAGATCGCCGAAGGCCGCGTGCTGAAGGGCCACAAGATCGGCCTCACCTCCAAAGCGATGCAGGCCAGCTCGCAAATCAGCGAGCCGGACTACGGTGCGCTGCTGGACGACATGTTCTTCCATGACGGCAGCGACATTCCCGTCGATCGCTTCATCGTCCCGCGCATTGAAGTGGAGCTGGCCTTCGTACTGGCAAAACCGCTGCGCGGCCCGAACTGCACGATCTTCGACGTCTACAACGCCACGGATTACGTCATCCCCGCGCTGGAGCTGATCGACGCCCGCTGCCACAACGTCGACCCGGAGACCCAGCGTCCGCGCAAGGTCTTCGACACCATCTCCGATAACGCCGCCAACGCGGGCGTGATCCTCGGCGGCCGCCCGATTAAGCCCGACGAGCTGGACCTGCGCTGGATCTCCGCCCTGCTCTACCGCAACGGCGTGATCGAAGAGACCGGCGTGGCCGCAGGCGTCCTGAACCACCCGGCCAACGGCGTGGCGTGGCTGGCCAACAAGCTTGCGCCGTACGACGTGCAGCTTGAGCCTGGCCAGATCGTTCTCGGCGGCTCGTTTACCCGCCCGGTGCCCGCCAGCAGAGGCGACACCTTCCACGTCGACTACGGCAACATGGGCTCCATCAGCTGCCGCTTTGTCTAGGAGAGCACGATGCAAAACGCATTTAAAGCGGCGCTGAAAGCAGGCCGTCCGCAAATTGGGTTATGGCTGGGGCTGACCAGCAGCTACAGCGCCGAACTGCTGGCCGGAGCAGGCTTCGACTGGCTGCTGATCGACGGCGAACACGCGCCGAACAGCGTGCAGACCGTCTTAACCCAGCTGCAGGCTATCGCCCCTTATCCGAGCCAGCCGGTGGTGCGCCCGTCGTGGAACGACCCGGTGCAAATCAAACAGCTGCTGGACGTGGGTGCGCAAACCCTGCTGGTGCCGATGGTGCAAAACGCCGACGAAGCGCGGCTGGCGGTACGTGCCACCCGCTACCCGCCTGCGGGCATTCGCGGCGTCGGCAGCGCCCTGGCGCGGGCGTCGCGCTGGAACCGCATCCCGGACTACCTGCAGCAGGCCAACGACGCCATGTGCGTGCTGGTGCAGATCGAAACCCGCGAGGCCCTGAAAAACCTGCCGCAGATCCTGGACGTGGAAGGCGTCGACGGCGTGTTTATCGGCCCGGCGGATCTGAGCGCCGACATGGGCTTTGCCGGCAACCCGCAGCACCCGGAAGTGCAGGCCGCCATCGAGCAGGCGATCGCGCAGATACGCGCTGCCGGTAAGGCCCCCGGCATCCTGATGGCGAACGAGCAGCTGGCTAAACGCTACCTCGAACTCGGCGCGCTGTTTGTCGCCGTCGGCGTCGACACCACCCTGCTCGCCCGCGGCGCGGAAGCGCTGGCGGCACGTTTTATCGAACAACCGGTTACGTCAGTTAATAACAATAAATCCGTCTACTAAACGTAAGATCTGGAGCGCACCATGACGACCTCTACCCTGCAAACCCATGATAATAAAGCTGTTGAACATCGCGCCATTCACAAGCTGTTCCGACGCCTGATCGTCTTTCTCTTTATCCTGTTTGTCTTTTCGTTTCTCGATCGCATCAACATCGGCTTTGCCGGGCTGACGATGGGCAAAGATCTGGGCCTCACGTCAACCATGTTTGGCCTGGCCGCGACGCTGTTTTACGTCACCTACGTGCTGTGCGGGATCCCGAGCAACATCATGCTGGCGAAGATCGGCGCGCGGCGCTGGATCGCCGGGATCATGGTGGTGTGGGGCATCGCCTCCACCTGCACCATGTTCGCCACCAGCCCTGAAACGCTCTACGTCCTGCGCATGCTGGTGGGCATTGCCGAAGCCGGCTTCCTGCCGGGGATCCTGGTCTATCTCACCTGGTGGTTCCCGGCGTATCACCGCGCCCGCGCAAACGCGCTGTTTATGATCGCCATGCCGGTGACCATGATGCTCGGTTCGATCCTCTCCGGGTACATTCTGGCGATGGACGGGCTATGGAACCTCAAGGGCTGGCAGTGGCTGTTCCTGCTGGAGGGGCTACCGTCGGTGGTGCTCGGCGTGGTGACCTGGTTTTACCTCAACGACACGCCGGACCAGGCCACCTGGCTGGATGACGACGAAAAACAGGCGCTGAAAACGATGATCGCCCGCGAGCAGGAGCTGGCCGTAACGCAGCCTGCCTCGGCACGCTCTACCCTGCGCGAAGTGCTGACCCCGGCGGTGCTGCTCTACACGCTGGCCTACTTCTGCCTGACCAACACGCTGAGCGCGATCAACATCTGGACGCCGCAGATCCTGCAAAGCTTCAACACGGGAAGCAGCAACATCGTCATCGGCCTGCTGGCGGCGATCCCGCAGTTCTGCACCATCCTCGGGATGATCTGGTGGAGCCGCCGCTCCGACAGGCTGAAAGAGCGAAAAAAGCACACCATCCTGCCGTACCTGTTCGCCGCGGCGGGATGGATGCTGGCCTCCGCGACGGATCACAGCCTGATCCAGCTGCTTGGCATCATCATGGCCTCAACCGGATCGTTTACCGCCATGGCGATATTCTGGACCACGCCGGATCGGGTTATTAGCCTGCAGTCCCGCGCGGTGGCGCTGGCGGTGATCAACGCCATCGGCAACGTCGGATCCGCCGTCAGCCCATTGCTGATTGGGATCCTGCGCGACGCGACCGGCAGCTTCAGCTCCGGGCTGTGGTTCGTGGCCGGGCTGCTGGTGGTCGGCGCGCTGGTGCTGACGCGCATTCCGATGACGCAGCGGGATCAACAGAGGAACGGTCATGTGCCACAGCCCTATCGCCAACATTGATATCAGCAAGGAGTACGACGAAAGTCTGGGCACCGACGATGTGCACTACCAGTCGTTCGCCCGCATGGCGGCCTTTTTTGGCCGCGACATGCAGGCGCATCGTCACGACCAGTATTTTCAGATGCACTTTCTCGATACCGGGCAGATTGAGCTCCAGCTCGACGATCACCGCTACTCGGTGCAGGCCCCGCTGTTCGTCCTCACGCCGCCGTCGGTACCGCACGCGTTTATCACCGAATCCGACAGCGACGGGCACGTGCTGACGGTGCGCGAGGATCTGATCTGGCCGCTGCTGGAGGTGCTTTACCCCGGCACGCGGGAGGCGTTCGGCCTGCCGGGGATCTGCCTTTCGCTTTCCGACAGGCCGGACGAGCTGGCGGCGCTGAAGCACTACTGGCAGCTGATTGCCCGGGAATCCACGGAGCAGCTGCCCGGGCGCGAGCATACCCTGGTCCTGCTGGCGCAGGCGGTGTTTACCCTGCTGCTGCGCAACGCGAAGCTCGACGACCACGCCTCAGGCGGCATGCGCGGCGAGCTGAAGCTGTTCCAGCGCTTTACCCAGCTGATCGACACCCACTACCACCAGCACTGGACGGTGCCGGAATACGCCAGCGAGCTGCACCTGACCGAATCTCGCCTGACCGATATCTGCCGCCGCTTCGCCAACCGCCCGCCAAAACGCCTGATCTTCGACCGCCAGCTGCGGGAGGCCAGGCGCCTGCTGCTCTTCTCCGACAGCACCGTCAGCGAGATTGCCTGGCAGCTGGGGTTCAAAGATCCGGCCTATTTCGCCCGATTTTTTAACCGCTTAGTGGGGTGCTCGCCGAGCGCGTATCGGGCGCAGAAAGTACCGGTTTCCTGAACGCATCACGGTTCGTAGGGCGGGTAAGCGCAGCGCCACCCGCCGAAAAGCCGCACAGATCACAAAACCACATCCCACCCGAAAAGTACCCGTCGTTGTCCCAATCGTCCCTTCACGTTACGTCCCTCTCAGGCTTCAATTAAACAACAAAAACAAAACATAAATTTAACAACCCTATTCCGATACGAGGTCCCCTATGAAGCCTGAAGAGTTCCGCGCTGATGCCAAACGCCCGTTAACCGGCGAAGAGTATTTAAAAAGCCTGCAGGACGGTCGTGAGATTTATATCTACGGCGAGCGCGTCAAAGACGTCACCACCCATCCGGCGTTTCGCAATGCGGCAGCCTCCATCGCGCAGATGTACGACGCGCTGCACAAGCCGGACATGCAGGACACGCTCTGCTGGGGCACCGACACCGGCAGCGGCGGCTACACCCATAAATTCTTCCGCGTGGCGAAAAGTGCCGACGACCTGCGCCAGCAGCGCGACGCCATCGCCGAGTGGTCGCGCCTGAGCTACGGCTGGATGGGCCGCACGCCGGACTATAAAGCCGCGTTCGGCTGCGCGCTGGGCGCCAACCCGGCCTTCTACGGCCAGTTCGAGCAGAACGCCCGGAACTGGTACACCCGCATTCAGGAAACCGGCCTGTACTTCAACCACGCCATCGTTAACCCGCCGATCGACCGCCACAAGCCAGCGGACGAGGTAAAAGACGTCTACATCAAGCTGGAGAAAGAGACCGACGCCGGGATTATCGTCAGCGGCGCGAAAGTGGTGGCAACCAACTCCGCCCTGACCCACTACAACATGATCGGCTTCGGTTCCGCGCAGGTGATGGGCGAAAACCCGGACTTCGCGCTGATGTTCGTCGCGCCGATGGATGCCGAGGGCGTGAAGCTGATCTCCCGCGCCTCCTACGAGATGGTGGCAGGCGCAACCGGATCCCCGTACGACTATCCGCTCTCCAGCCGCTTTGACGAGAACGACGCCATCCTGGTGATGGATCACGTGCTGATCCCGTGGGAAAACGTGCTGATCTACCGCGATTTCGACCGCTGCCGTCGCTGGACGATGGAAGGCGGTTTCGCCCGCATGTACCCGCTGCAGGCCTGCGTGCGTCTGGCGGTGAAGCTCGACTTTATCACCGCCCTGCTGAAGAAATCCCTGGAGTGCACCGGTACCCTGGAGTTCCGCGGCGTGCAGGCGGATCTCGGCGAAGTGGTGGCCTGGCGCAACATGTTCTGGGCGCTGAGCGACTCCATGTGTTCCGAAGCCACACCGTGGGTCAACGGTGCGTATCTGCCGGATCACGCCGCCCTGCAGACCTACCGCGTGATGGCCCCGATGGCCTACGCCAAGATCAAGAACATCATCGAGCGTAACGTCACCTCCGGGCTGATCTACCTGCCGTCCAGCGCCCGGGATCTGAACAACCCGCAGATCGACCAGTATCTGGCGAAATACGTGCGCGGCTCCAACGGCATGGATCACGTCGAACGCATCAAGATTTTGAAACTGATGTGGGATGCCATCGGCAGCGAGTTTGGCGGTCGTCACGAGCTGTACGAAATTAACTACTCCGGCAGCCAGGATGAGATCCGCCTGCAGTGTCTGCGCCAGGCGCAGAGCTCCGGCAACATGGACAAGATGATGGCGATGGTCGACCGCTGCATGTCCGAATACGATCAGCACGGCTGGACCGTACCGCACCTGCACAACAACAGCGATATCAACATGCTCGACAAGCTGCTGAAATAGCGCAGCGGGAGGTTGCAATGCATTCAGATGAACAACGCCTGCGTTTTCGCGACGCAATGAGTAGCCTGTCGGCGGCGGTCAATGTGATCACCACCGAGGGTGAGGCCGGACGCTGCGGCATCACCGCTACCGCCGTCTGCTCGGTGACCGACACCCCGCCATCAGTGATGGTGTGCATCAACGCCAACAGCGCCATGAATCCGGTATTTCAGGGTAACGGCAGGCTGTGCGTTAACGTGCTGAACCACGAGCAGGAGATCATGGCTCGTCATTTCGCCGGGATGACCGGAATAACGATGGAGGAGCGCTTTGCCCTCTCCTGCTGGCAAAAAGGCCCGCTGGCGCAGCCGGTACTCAAGGGCGCGCTGGCCAGCCTTGAAGGCGAGATTAGCCAGGTGCAAACCATCGGCACGCATCTTGTCTACCTTGTTGAAATTAAAAACATCATTCTGAGTGACGCAGGACACGGCCTGATCTACTTCAGGCGCCGTTTCCACCCGGTTATGCTGGAGGCGGAAGCCGCCTTGTAATCCCCCTCGCGCTGGCCTTTTTTTTCCGGCCAGCGCCGCTTTCTACAAAAACTCCTAAGGTTTCCGCTAAATCACGCCGTTATATAACCATAAGAGAAATTTTCTGTGCCTGAATACTGACATTCTGTGTCAGTGCACCCGCATCATTCAGCGCATACCTAAATATACAGGATGACCTTATGGCTAAAACGACGCGGAGCCGCTCGGCTGAACGTCTGGTCGATATTCTGGTTGAGCTACATTTAAACGGTGTGGTAAACCGCAGTGCGCTAATGGAGAAATTCAAAATTACCGAGCGCACCGTCTACCGGGATTTAAATGCCCTCTCTCCCATTGTTGAACATACCGGTAACGGGCTATATCGACTGATCCATTCGGCACAATCGCCCGGTGGACAAGGCTTACATCACACTCTTGCTAACTTCCTGAATGCTGACAGCTTTTTCCCTGAAAGAAATACGGAATTCTGGCAGAATCTTGAAACGCGCGTTGACGAAAACCATATTCTTATTCTTGCGAATGAAGCCGAACACACGGTACAACGTGATATTCGCCGTCATTTAACGAAAATCGAGAGATCGATTAAAAACCATAATGTTTGTCAGATTGTTTATAAGGGGAAAACCCGTCTGATTAATCCCTATAAACTCATTAACAAAAAAAATATATGGTATTTACAAGCCACCGAAAATAGCCGCCTGAAATCCTTCTCATTGAGTCAGATTAGCTGGTTTGATATTCAGAAAACGACCTTCACCCCGGAAGAAAATGTCCTTGCGCTGCTGGAAAAAAGCCTCGACCCCTGGGTCTCTGAAAATACTTTCGCGGTGAAAATATTCATCAAAGATAATATTTCACATTACTTCCTGCGTCGCGATCTTCTGCCAGAACAAGAGCTGCTGGCGGAGCAACAGGGCGGCGTCACGCTGCGCTGCCAGGCGGCCCACGAGAACCAGATCCTGCCGCTGCTGTTCTACTGGCTGCCTCATATTCAGATTCTGGAGCCGAACTGGCTGAAGGAAAAACTGCTCGGAACGCTGGAGCACTATCTGGCGGTGGAGCGCAACCCGAATAATCAAGTGATCTCAATCACATAATTTCGCCCCCTGGCGGCGAGCCGGAACCGCTCGTCGCCGCCTTTGACCGCTCACCTGTCACTTTCAACCACTCATTCATTTACCGTCCTTTACACGCGCGAGGATCTGGCACGATCGCTCCAGCATTAATCAATACCTCCTCACAACGAACCCTGACCCTTTTTTCTTTACATAAAAAACCAGGTCTTACTATGGATACTAAAAAACTACTGAAGCACGTGCCCTGGGCCTTACTCGGGATCCTCGGCGCTTTTTGTCTGGCGGTTGTCGCATTACGCCGGGGCGAACACGTAAGCGCCCTGTGGATCGTGGTCGCGTCCGTTTCCGTCTATCTTGTTGCTTATCGCTACTACAGCTTGTACATCGCGCAGAAGGTCATGAAGCTCGACCCGACGCGCGCCACCCCGGCGGTCATTAACAATGACGGCCTGAACTACGTGCCAACCAACCGCTACGTGCTGTTTGGTCACCACTTTGCCGCTATCGCCGGTGCAGGCCCGCTGGTGGGCCCGGTGCTGGCCGCGCAGATGGGCTACCTGCCGGGTACCCTGTGGCTGCTCGCTGGCGTAGTGCTGGCGGGTGCGGTGCAGGACTTTATGGTGCTGTTTATCTCTTCTCGCCGTAACGGCGCCTCTCTGGGTGAGATGGTCAAAGAAGAGATGGGCCGCGTGCCGGGGACTATCGCCCTGTTCGGCTGCTTCCTGATTATGATCATCATCCTCGCGGTGCTGGCCCTGATCGTGGTGAAAGCGCTGGCCGAAAGCCCGTGGGGTGTCTTCACCGTCTGCTCAACCGTGCCGATTGCGCTGTTCATGGGTATCTACATGCGCTTCCTGAGACCGGGACGCGTGGGTGAGGTGTCGGTGATCGGTATCGTGCTGCTGGTGGCCTCCATCTACTTCGGCGGCGTGATTGCGCACGACCCGTACTGGGGCCCGGCGCTGACCTTCAAGGACACCACCATTACCTTCGCGCTGATTGGCTATGCGTTTATCTCCGCGCTGCTGCCGGTCTGGCTGATTCTGGCCCCGCGCGACTACCTGGCGACCTTCCTGAAAATCGGCGTTATCGTCGGTCTGGCGATCGGCATTCTGGTGATTAACCCGGATCTGAAAATGCCGGCGGTAACGCAGTACATCGACGGTACCGGCCCGCTGTGGAAAGGCGCCCTGTTCCCGTTCCTGTTCATCACCATTGCCTGCGGTGCGGTCTCCGGCTTCCACGCCCTGATCTCCTCCGGTACCACGCCTAAGCTGCTGGCGAACGAGAAAGACGCACGTTTGATCGGCTACGGCGCGATGCTGATGGAGTCCTTCGTGGCGATCATGGCGCTGGTTGCCGCGTCCATCATAGAACCGGGTCTGTACTTCGCGATGAACACCCCGCCGGCGGGTCTCGGCATTACTATGCCTAACCTGCACGAGATGGGCGGCGACAACGCGGCGCTGATTATGGCGCAGCTGAAAGACGCCAGCGCACACGCGGCGGCGACCGTCAGCTCCTGGGGCTTCGTGATTTCGCCTGAGCAGATCATGCAGACCGCGAAGGACATCGGCGAACCGTCCGTGCTGAACCGCGCAGGTGGCGCTCCTACACTGGCTGTCGGTATCGCACACGTGTTCCACAAAGTGCTGCCGTGGGCGGACATGGGCTTCTGGTACCACTTCGGTATTCTGTTCGAAGCGCTGTTCATCCTGACCGCGCTGGACGCCGGTACCCGTGCAGGCCGCTTCATGCTGCAGGATTTGCTCGGTAACTTCGTGCCGTTCCTGAAGAAAACCGACTCTCTGGTAGCGGGCATCCTGGGTACGGCGGGCTGCGTCGGCCTGTGGGGCTACCTGCTGTATCAGGGCGTTGTCGACCCACTGGGCGGCGTGAAGAGCCTGTGGCCGCTGTTCGGTATCTCTAACCAGATGCTGGCTGCCGTGGCGCTGGTGCTCGGCACCGTGGTCCTCGTGAAGATGAAACGCACCAAATACATCTGGGTAACGGTTGTTCCTGCGCTGTGGCTGCTGCTCTGCACCACCTGGGCGCTTGGCCTGAAGCTGTTCAGCGCCAACCCGCAGCTGGAAGGCTTCTTCTTCATGGCTAACCAGTACAAAGAGAAGATTGCCGCAGGCGGCGCAGACCTGACTGCCCAGCAGATTGCCAACATGAACCATATCGTGGTGAACAACTACACCAACGCGGGTCTGAGCATTCTGTTCCTGGTGGTGGTGTACAGCATTATCTTCTACGGCATCAAAACCTGGTTGAAAGTGCGTAACGCTGAAGGCCGTACGGACAAAGAAACCCCGTACGTGCCGGTGCCGGAAGGCGGCGTGAAGACCTCTTCACACCATTAATCCAGCATGTAACTGTAGGCCCGGATCGCTGCGCGCCACCGGGCTTTTTCTTATCAGGACCCGTTATGTTTGGTAACTTAGGCGAAGCAAAAAAATACCTCGGTCAGGCGGCGAAAATGCTGATTGGCATTCCGGACTATGACAACTACGTTGAGCATATGAAGACCAACCATCCGGATAAGCCGTACATGACCTACACCGAATTCTTCCGCGAGCGTCAGGAAGCGCGCTACGGCGGAAGTGGAGAAGGCGGCGTCCGCTGCTGCTAAAGGAGAGACCATGACCCCGATTGCCGTTACCCTGCTGACCGGTTTCCTCGGCGCCGGTAAAACCACCCTGCTGCGCCACATCCTGAATGAACAGCACGGCTTTAAAATCGCCGTCATCGAAAACGAATTTGGCGAAGCCTCCGTAGACGACCAGCTGATTGGCGATCGCGCCACGCAGATCAAAACCCTGACCAACGGCTGTATCTGCTGCACCCGCTCTAACGAGCTGGAAGACGCCCTGCTGGACCTGCTCGACAGCCGCGATCGCGGTGAAATCGACTTTGACCGCCTGGTGATCGAGTGCACCGGCATGGCCGACCCCGGCCCGATTATTCAGACCTTTTTCTCTCATGAGATCCTTTGCCAGCGCTATCTGCTGGACGGCGTCATTGCCCTGGTCGATGCGGTCCACGCCGATGAGCAGATGAATCAGTTCACCATCGCCCAGTCTCAGGTGGGCTACGCCGACCGCATCCTGCTGACCAAAACCGACGTGACGGGCGAAAGCGTTAAGCTTCGCGAGCGCCTGACGCGCATCAACTCCCGCGCGCCAATTTACACGGTGACGCACGGTGATATCGACCTGTCTCAGCTGTTCAACACCAACGGCTTTATGCTGGAAGAGAACGTCACCGCGAAACCGCGCTTCCACTTTATGGGAGACAAGCAAAACGACGTGGCGTCGATTGTGGTGGAACTGGACTACCCGGTGGACATCAGCGAGGTTTCGCGCGTGATGGAGAACCTGCTGCTGTCGTTTGCCGACAAGCTGCTGCGCTACAAAGGGATGCTGTGGATTGACGGCGAACCCAACCGCCTGCTGTTCCAGGGCGTTCAGCGCCTGTACAGCGCCGACTGGGACAGACCGTGGGGCGATGAAGTACCGCGCAGCGTGATGGTGTTTATTGGTATACAGCTGCCGGAAGAGGAGATTCGGGCGGCGTTTGCGGGTCTGAAGAAATAGCCGCCATGCATCCCCTCTCCTCTGTGGGGCTGAGGGATCCCCACAAAATATTGCCTGCACAGACGGCCCCCTCTCCCTTGAGGGAGAGGGCGGAGGTAACATCCCTGTAAAGCCCGCCTTCTCGGCGCATCCCTGCGCCTCGCCCCGGCCTGCAGGAAACGCCTCAGCGATTTACAGCCGGACCAGGTCGTCGCTATAAGCCCGTCATTTTTGTAACTACTCTCGTCGCTTTCAGTAAAAAAAATTACTGGAGATTCCTCAGTCTGTGGGGAGAGGGTAAGTAGAAAACTTATTTCACCGCCTCCGGCAGCGTCACAATCCACAGCTCGCTGTCGGACTCCGGCTTCTTCAGCGGCTTCACGCTGAGCGTGGTTTCCACCGGCTTATCATCCAGCGTCAGCTTGCCTTCCGCGTTCACCCGATAATCCTTGAGCTTTTTGCCCTCGACCGGGTTTTGCATCGCCACCTTCACGCCAAAGTCGTTATCGTTCGCCACCGCAAGCGTTTTGCTGTCGATAAGCGCCAGCCCTTCGGCCTTCTCCTGCTGCCAGCCCAGCGCGCGGAGATCGACGACCTGCGTTTTTGCTGCAAGGGTAATCCCGCGCTGCGCCAGGGTTTTCTCATCATCAAACTCCGGGTACTCGCCCGGCTTGTCAAAGGCGGAAAGATCGCTCGCCTTGCTGAGATCCACCTTGTAAATCAGGTTACGCATCCCGTCGTTTTTATCGCTTCCCTGCTCAATCAGCAGGATGTGCTGATTATCGAGCGCCACGATGTCGCCGATTTTGGCGTCGCTGTTTTTATCGTAGGCCGCGCTGTCGATGGGGTAACCGTACATCGCGGTTTTGCCGGTCGCCGGATCGAAGCTCACCAGACGCGTAAACAGCGCCTGTTTTTTGCTCTTCCCGTCGATATCCAGCGTGCTTTGCACGGCGGCGATAATGCGTCCGTCCGGCATGCGGGTCAGCCCTTCAAAGCCCCGGTTTGCCTGACGCCATTTAATAACGTTTGGCAGACCGCCCGCGATGGATTTTTCCCCTTCCGCGGCCTGCGGCCCGTGGATCGCGAGGATCTTGCCTTTGCTGTCGACGTTAATCAGGAACGGGCCGTACTCGTCGCACAGCCAGTAGCCGCCTTTGCCGTCCGGCGTGATGCCTTCCGTATCCAGTCCGCGGTTGTCACCCTTGAGCGTCTTTAAGGTATCGCTGAACGCCACTTCATTGGTGGAACCAATCACGCCGCTTTGCAGCGGCAGACCGTTAATCTCGCCTTTATCGTCATGCAGCGGACGGGCATCCGTTGCCTCTGCTTTGCCGTTCTGGACGCGGATGGTCATCAGCAGCGGCGCGAAATCTGGCGTGACAAATATTTTGGCTTCGTTTTTACCCATTTTTGGCGCATCGGCGTTGGGACCGCGATCGGTCACGGTCGCAAACGTCAGGGCATCGTCCTGCTTGCCCGTAAACAGCAGGCCAGAGCCAATCCCCACCGGGAGACCGTTCGGGAACGCATCGGCAAACGCGCCGCTGTATTTCACATGGGAGCCGTCAGGGAAGCTGACGACATAGCGCTCAGCGGTAGGCTGTGCCGCCAGGCCAGAGAAAGAGAGCGCACAACCGATAAACACAGGAATAATTTTTCTTTTCATATTGTTAGCATCCAGTTAGTGAAGCCAACAACGTAAAGAATAAACGTGTCAGAAAAATGACATGGAAAGGCAACCGGCATGGGCGAGTGAACGTATATTCAATGCCCGGAAATGTAAGGTTGTGTTGTATTGTGTGACAACTGAAATACTTTTGGAAATTATTAGAAACTCAATTAATTCACCTCTAATCACTATCCCTTCTTCGTTCAGTTTATGTTTAGTCAAAAAATTAAACGGTTCCTAAACACCAAAACATCACCCGTTGACACCCCGGCAATCAAACAGCATTGCAACAACTTCTATAAAAAACTTAACAATATCAGCATAAAACAGCGACTTTCATCACATTTGCAGTCATAAAAATCGCTTGTTAAGGTGCCCCCAGATGAATTTAATGACGAGGCATAAAACATGAAAAAACTGAATATCCTTCTTCTTTCTGCTCTGACCGCCCTCTCGGGTTCCGCTCTGGCAATGGGTGGCAGCATTGAGCAGGGTAAAAACTTTACCAACCTCAACCTGGAAATGGGGAAATCCTCATCCGGCCTGTATGCCGAAAGCAACTGGCTTAAAAACACCGATGACGGTACCCAGACCGGCGGCGTGGGCGCAGGCTACAACCTGGAAGTAGGCCCGGTAATGCTGAATGCGGGTGCCAAAGCCATCTACATCGGCCCGAAAAAAGGCGATAACGGCGTGGCGTTCCCGATCGGCGGCGGCGTAAACGTTGCCCTGACCGACAGCATCCACGTGTACGGTGAAGGCTACGTGGCGCCAGAAGGGCTGAACAACAGCGTGAAAAACTACGTGGAAGCCAACGGCGGCGTAAGCTGGACGCCGATCGCGCCGGTGACCCTGAAAGTGGGCTACCGCCACGTGAGCGTTGATGGCAAAGACGGTCGTCCGAACCATACGCTTATTGACGGCGCATATGTTGGCGGTGGAGTCACCTTCTGATGAAACACCGCATGACCGCGCTTTGCGTTCTGAGCCTCACGCTGATGCTCACCGGCTGCGTCCAGTACAAATGGGTGAAACCGGGCGTCAGCGACGTGGAAATGAATAAAAAGCTCACGGAATGCGAAGCGCAGGCACTGATCGACCTTCCCCCGGATAACGTGGTGACCGGTTCGAGCTCGGAAAAAACGGACAAATCGAAAAAGAAAAAGGATATTTCCACGAGCTACACGGTTGAAGACGCGAATGAATATCGCCGGGATACGCTGGTTGACAGCTGCATGTTTAAAAGCGGCTGGGACAAGATCGAAGTGCAATAATCCCCTTAAAAAAACCTGCCGGCTGGCAGGTTTTTTTATGGCCTCTTACTTACGCACCACCACCAGCTTCTGGTTCACAAACTCTTTGATCCCCAGATCCGACAGCTCGCGTCCGTAACCGGAGCGCTTCACGCCGCCGAACGGCAGCTCTGGCGCGGTATCGGTAAGCCAGTTGATGTACACCATCCCGGTCTCGATCCGGGACGCCATTTTCTTCGCGCGCTCGATATCCTGGCTGAATACCGCCCCGCCCAGGCCGTAGTGGGAGTCGTTCGCCAGCGCGACCGCCTCGTCGTCGTTTTTCACCACGTATATCTGCGCCACCGGGCCGAAGAACTCTTCGAAGTACGCCGGGTTGTCGCGCGAGATGTTCGTCAGGATCGTCGGCTCGAAGAAACTCCCGTCGCGCTGCACCGGCTTGCCGCCATAGTGCAGCGTGGCGCCGCTTTTCACCGCCTCGTTAACCTGTTTGGTCAGTGTTTCAAGCGCATCTTTCGACGACAGCGGCCCCAGCGTGGTGCTTTCGTCCAGCGGATCGCCAATCTTCACCTGCTTAAACGCTTCGGTGAATTTGCTCAGGAAAGCATCCGCAATCTTTTCATGCAGGATAAAGCGCTTCGCCGCGGTGCAGACCTGCCCGGCGTTGTTGAGGCGCGCATTCACACCAGTCTTCACGGCTTTGTCCAGATCCGCGTCATCCAGCACCACGAAGACGTCGTTACCGCCCAGCTCCAGCGTGGATTTCTTAATGTGCTTCGCCGCTTGTGCGGCCACCACGCTGCCGGCTTTTTCGGAGCCGGTTAATGCGGCGCCCTGCACGCGATCGTCGGCAATGATGTTCGCCACCTGCTCGGACGAAATAAACAGGTTGGTCCACGCCCCTTCTGGTGCGCCCGCCTCGCGCACCAGATGGGCAAAGGTCTCAGCGCAGTGCGGCACAATGCTGGCATGCTTGGCGATCACCGGGTTGCCCGCCGCCAGGTTCGGCGCCAGGACGCGCATCAGCTGATAATACGGGAAGTTCCACGGCTCAACGGCCATCAGCACGCCGATGGGGTGATGCTCCACCCACGCTTCCCCAAGCTCAGAGTCGTACTTCACCGGGGCCAGGAACTGCTTCGCATTGTCGGCGTAATAGCGGGCGATCTGCGCGCACAGCTTCACCTCGCCGCGGCTCTGTTCGATGAGCTTACCCATCTCCTGGCTGGCGATTTTCGCCAGATCCTCGGTGCGCTCGTCGATCAGGTCGGCAAGCTTATGCAGCACCGGCAGGCGCTGGCTGATGTCGCCTTTCGCCCAGTCCGAATGGTAAAGCGCATCGGCCGCCTTCAGGGCCGCTTCAATATCCGCGTCGGTATGTGAGGGGTATTCTTTGATGAGCTGGTTAGTGGCAGGATTTACTGTCTGATAAGCCATGTCGAATCTCCTTGTTTTACCGCTTAGGGTATTAAGGGTAGTCAACATGACTGGCTGTGGACGTAAAGTTGGGTATATCCGGAAGGTTCTTAATGAAGCGCTGCCAGACGGTTCGCTGACGTGGTATAAAAACGTCCTGAAGGAGTTCATATGACCGATACCCGACACATCCGGCAGACTTTTCACCGCGCCTCAGGCCTTGAGCTGCGCAGCACGTGGCAGAGCACGCAGGCGTATAAACGTCATTGTCACCCGCAGCTCTCCATCGGCGCGATTGTGGAAGGCCAGACCTGCTGCGTGTGTCATGACAGAGAATACATCCTTAACCCCGGGGACCTCATTGTGATCCCGGCCTATGCGCCGCACAGCTGCAACCCCGTCGCCGGGCAACCGCGCAGCTACCATATGCTCTATATCGACACCGATCTTCCTCTGGCGCTCCAGGTGATTCGCGACCGTACGCTCTTTAAGCGCTACCTTGAGATTGTTGAGACGATGTCGCCTGCCTCCGTGGACACGCTGCTTTCAGCCCTGCCCCGCCGCCTGGAAAACGCAGATGCGCTTCGCTCAACCAGTCAGCACGTGCGGCAGGCGTTTCTTGCCGACCTGGCCGCACCGCCTTCGCTTGACGAACTTGCCCAACGATTCTCGCTGCGCAAAGAGACGCTGATCCGCACCTTCCGGCAGGATACCGGCCTGACGCCGGGCAGCTTCCTCAACATCTCCCGCGTGGAGTTCGCCAAAGCGCGGCTACGTGCCGGGGACGACATCGCCGACGTCGGCTACCAGAGCGGCTTTGCCGACCAGAGCCATTTTCATAAGACCTTCGTCAGCTATACCGCCGCCACGCCGCGCCAGTACGCGACGGGCCGATCAATATCAGACAATAAATAACGTTGGCATCACCGTAGCCTGACCTCAGATTGTTAACCGAGGTTGCTATGGAACTGTTCTTCCCTTCTGCTTTTCTCGCCCTGGCGCTGGCGCATTTTGTCGCCCTGTTAAGCCCGGGTCCGGACTTTTTCCTGCTGGTGGGCTACGCGGCGCGCTACCGACTGCGCGGCAGCACCGGATTGTGCGTCGGCATCGCTGCGGGCAACGGGCTGTAAATCTTACTGGTGATTATCGGCTGGAACGCGTTGCGCCAGTTTGCATGGCTGTTTACTCTGATAGAGCTTTGCGGGGCGCTGTACCTGCTGTGGATCGGCTCGCATCTGGTGCGCAGCCAACCGCAGGCGATGAGGCTGAATGAAACCCGTCAACGCTGCCCCTCGCTGCGCAAGCAGATCCTGCTGGGGCTCGGCTCGGCGCTGCTTAATCCGAAGAACGCGTTGTTCTATCTTGCCCTGATGACGGCATTGCTGGGGCCGGACGTGACGCTGCTTCAGCAGGCAACGTGCGGCGTCTGGATGGTGATGGTGGTGCTGGCGTGGGATCTGGCGCTGGTATCGCTGATGGGGCTATCGTCGGTTCAACAGAAGCTCAGCCGTGCGCTGTGGTGTATTGAGCGCACGGCGGGTGTGGTGCTGATGGGGTTTGGCGGGTGGGTGCTGTGGCGGGTGATATGAAAGAATCTTATCAGCCGTTTTCTATGCCCCTAACCGATAATCCCAGTCATCCGTGTGAATAACGTTACCGTCACAGTAATGCCAGGTAATCTTTTCATAACGAAGCAAAACAAGCTCAAGATGCCCCTGTTTTTCATGGTAAGTCTCTTTCACGTCATGCATTAATGAAAACACCGTGACGACCTTCACCGCTTCCAGCGTTATCGTGAAATAGATTTCTTCCTGACCGGCATCATTGATTCTGTACAGGTCGATAGTCGCTTTCCTGAACGTACCGCCCGTGCTGAGTGCTTTATAGAGAAAAACACTGGAGGCATCTATTTCTTTCTCAATCAGAAAGGGACGATGCTGGCGTTTGCTCAATGCTCTGCCATTATGCAGGTCATAATTATAGCTTACGTTATGATAGAGCCCTAAAACCTCAATCTGGTTTTCACGGTCTTTAACTTTCACGCTGCCTTTTATGTTATTACCCGCATCGTCAGTTAATGACATATATCCCGGAATGGCCATTTACATATCCTTATCGAATGGAACAGAGTGTTCAACAGTTGAGATCATAACGGCGAGACATCTTTTACCCTGCGGGCTTTTTATTTTGAACATCTCCCTGATTGAATCCACAAAAAGCTTATTACTTTCTGCCTCCGTTTCGGGGAAATTAGCAAACGCGCAAATTTGTTCAACAGTGAGTAACGGTTTATCGTCTTTTAAGATTGCTAAGACACCTTCAGGGTTATGTGGGATGGCTTCAGAAAGCGCCGCCTTTAAATCTTCAGCCTTACTGGCGTCCACTCCGGGTTCAAGGGCACTCGCCACGGCTAACCATGCCTGAGTTCCTTTACTTATCTCTGGTATGACATGATTCCACCATTCCGACTCACCCGTATCATTTGAATCCAGCTCCGCTACAACAGACATGGCGCCTTTGCCGTTTATCATTTGCAGGATCTGTTCAGGAGTGTGGTTTTTGGCAAATAAACCCATCGGTAAGCACAAGAAGAATAGCACCATAATATACTTCATTATCGCACCACCAGTATTGTATCACCCGAATCATAAATCATATGACGCTTGTCCTGACCATTCATAATGATACAACCTGCTGATGCAGAGCCTGGTGGCTGACCTTTTTTATCACCATGAATTTGAAAATGATCCCTACCAAAGGTATTGGTCCCCGCTATAGGCTCAAGAATAATGGCCTCAGCACTTTTATGATTATTCCACCCGGCAATAAAATAAATACCTCTGGGAATGGGGCCTCTGTTTCGTTGACTTTCACACTCTGGCTTATCTTTCGATTCACCCGCACCGCTGTAGCAGTTAGCGACAAACACACCATTATGGCTCAATACCCCCGTCGAAACTTTATACTCCCATGTCATCGATACCGTCTCCTTTCATAAATAGTCCTTTATCGTATGGCTAACAGGAGCGTTAAAATGACTACGACGGTCACAAAACATTACGTCCGAAAATAAATAAGCACAAAAAATATAGAAAAATTAATAATAGATAATTTTGATTTATATAATTTTTATATAAAAGCCGTGTGTCAGGCAGAGAATGCGTCTCTCCCCTTACACCAGTTTTGCACTTTTGGTTCACTTGCCTCTATCCTTAACCCATGGAAAAAATAGCTGAACTCAAACGCGCCAAGCTGCTGGCGCTGGCGCTGCTGCTGGTTGCCGCCGCGGCGTTTATCACCACCCTGTTCCTGCCGCAGACCTTCTGGGTGCGCGGCGTCAAGGCCATTGCCGAGGCGGCAATGGTCGGCGCGCTGGCTGACTGGTTTGCGGTCGTCGCGCTGTTCCGCCGGGTGCCGATTCCCTTTATCTCCCGCCATACGGCGATCATCCCGCGCAATAAAGACCGGATCGGCGACAATCTCGGCCAGTTTGTGCAGGAGAAATTTCTCGATACCCAGTCGCTGGTGGCGTTGATCCGCCGCTATGAGCCCGCGCAGATGATTGGTGCCTGGTTCAGCAAGCCCGACAACGCCCAGCGCGTCGGGCTGCATCTGATGCAGGTGATGAGCGGTTTTCTCGAGCTGACCGACGACGGGCGCATTCAACGCCTGCTCAAACGCGCGGTGCATAAGGCCATCGACAAGGTCGACTTCACTGAAACCAGCGCCGTGATGCTGGAGAGCATGACCAAAAACAACCGCCATCAGGTGCTGCTGGACGCCATCATCAATCGCCTGATTACCCTCATTCAGCGGGAAAGCACGCGGGACTTTATCGCCGACCAGATCGTCCACTGGCTCAAGACCGAGCATCCGCGCAAGGCGATGGTGCTGCCCACCGAGTGGCTGGGCGATCAAAGCGCGGAGATGGTGTCAAACGCGGTGAACACGCTGCTGGACGATATCAGCCATGACCGCACGCACCAGATCCGCCAGGCATTTGACCGCGCCACGCTGAAGCTTATTGACAACCTGAAAAACGATCCGGACATGGCGGCCAAAGCCGACAACATCAAGCACTATCTGAAAAACGATGAGGCGTTTAACCGCTATCTGGGTGAGATGTGGGCCGACCTGCGCCAGTGGCTGAAGGCGGACATGCAGAGTGAGGACTCGCGCGTGAAGCAGCGCATCGCCAACGCCGGGCTTTGGTTTGGTGAAACGCTGACGAACGATGCGAACCTGCAGGCCTCAATGAACGAGCATCTGGAGCAGGCCGCGCACCGCCTCGCGCCGGATTTTGCCGCGTTCCTGACACGCCATATCAGCGACACGGTGAAAAGCTGGGATGCCAAAGACATGTCCCGCCAGATTGAGCTGAACATTGGCAAGGATCTGCAGTTTATCCGCGTCAACGGCACCCTGGTGGGCGGGACGATTGGCCTGATTCTGTTTTTACTCTCGCAAATCCCGACGCTTATCCATTGAGCGTCCTGAGGATCAGCGCCTTCATGCTGGAAATAGCGGCATTGGCGGAGGCGCTTCCCTGATGCAGCGCTATTCCCAACTCTCCTGTATCTGGCAGCTGGCGGCTGTCGACCTGTAACGTCTCGGGCAGGCCAATACGCGTGCGGAGCGTGATACCCAGCCCCGCGCTGACGCCCGCCCACAGTCCGCTCAGGCTATAGCTGGTAAAAGCTATACGCCAGGGAATACCTGCGGCATCCAGCGATGCGATAGCCCGGCTTCGCAAGAGGCAGGGGGCGTCAAACATTACCAGCGGCAGCGGCTCACCTCGCTGCAGAAGTGCCTCAATGTCCTCGCTGGACCGGCAAATCCACTTTAGCGGCTCGCTTCGCACATAGTCGCCTTCTCGTCCTTCCTGCCAGACCAGCGCCAGATCGAGTTCGTTTGCCGCCACGCCCCGCAGCAGCGGCGGGTTGCGATCGACGCGCGCGATCATGCGAAGCTCAGGGTGTTGTCTGTGAAAATCGCCGATAACCTGCGGCATCACGGACTCCCCAAAGTCCTCCTGCATACCCAGACGCACCTCGCCCTGAAGCAACTCCCCCCTGATAGCCCGGAGCGCTTCATCATTTAATGCCAGCATGCGTCGGGCGTAGCTCAGCAGAATTTCACCCTCCCGGGTCAGAGCCAGCGTACGCCCCTGCTTCACGGTGAGCGCCACGCCGCACTGCTGCTCCAGCTTTTTTAGCTGGGCGCTGACCGCAGAGGTGGACCGACACAGCCTGTCCGCCGCCTCGGCAAAGCTGGTGGATTGAATACCCTCCACAAAGCTGCGCAGCGCGTCCAGGTCTAATGCTGAAAAGCGTTTATCCATATCATCCTCATTTTCAGGACATTTGGTCCTGAACATTGCAATTTTATTTATGGTGGCAGCCTGCGAGAGTGATTTCCAGACCACAGGAGGAATAAAAATGAGCACAACACTGAATCGCGACACGCTTGCGCAGGTCTCCCCTAAGCTGGCGGAACTCAGCCAGCAGGTGCTGTTTGGCGATATCTGGCAGCGTCCGCAGCTGGCCCCGCGGGATCGCAGCCTGATCACGCTTGCCGCCCTGGCCGCCCTGGGGCGTACCGCGCAGCTTCCCTGGCATATCGACTTTGCCCGAAAAAACGGCGTGACGGACGACGAGATTGCCGAAGCGTTTACTCATCTGGCGTTTTACGCAGGCTGGCCGGCAGCCGTCAGCGCCCTGACCTGCCTGGCAGAGGAGAAACAATAATGCCGTTTGTTCGCATCATGACGGGTGGCCGCTATAGCGAGATGCAGAAAAAACAGATTTCGGACATTCTGCACCAGGCGCTGACGGAAACCTTCGCCGTTCCCGCGCAGGACCGGTTTCATTTTTTTGAATGCTTCGCTGCCGGGGATCGATACGTTGATCGGCACTATCTCAGCCCGGGCAGAACGGAGGGGGCGATACTGTTCAATATCGTGGCCGGTAAGCCGAGGAGCGAAGAACAAAAAGCGGCGCTCTACCGCCAGTTGGCTGCGCAGCTGAATGAGAAGATGGGCATCAATGGTGGGGACGTGATGGTCGTTATCCAGTTTACTGCCGCTGAAGACTGGAGCTTCAGCGGCGGCATACGCTATCAGCCCTGAATGACGTAGCGCGTCGCCTCGAAGCGGTTCAGGATCAGGTGCACCAGAAAGACCATCGTCAGCGTCGCCACCAGCGAAAAGGTGACGGAGGTGATGCGGTACAGATCGCTGAACACCAGGTCAGTGTCCGGGTGCATGTTCTGCCCGAACATAATGCCGATGGTGGTGATGCTGGAGAACCCCACGCCTGCGCCCACCTTCTCCATCACGTGCAGGCGCGCGCCAAACGCCAGCCCGAGGCCGATCAGCGGCATCATCAATAGCATATGGCTGCTGTGATCGTAGAGGATCAGCTGCACCACCAGAATATAGAGGCAGCCCAGCACCACGCCGACCACGCGCCAGATGGAGCTCATCACCGAACCGCGATAGTGCATCGGGAACAGGATTAAAATCCCCGCCATCAGCGCCGAAAGCGAATCGCTTAAATCGCTGATCTGAAAAACGACGAATATCAGCGTCGCGACGGTGCCGGAGAGCAGCGACTCGTGGCGCACGCGGGCGTCGTCTTTCTCAATCAGCGGCGGCGGCTTGCGGGGCTCCACGTCCGGCAGAAGATAGTTCATCAGCGCGCTCAGGCACACCGCCATCACGCTCGCTTCGATGTTGGAAAACAGCAGCGTGTGCCAGTTGGTGGTGGGGTAGCTCATAAAGTTGAGCATCACGCTCTGGCACACCACGCCCATGGACCCGAACAAAAACAGCGGCCCTTTACTCATAAAGCGAAAGCGCATCACGTACAGGGCGAAGACCACCAGCGTCATGATGACCGGCCATTGCGCCAGATAGCCGATGATAATCACCATTTCGACGCAGTTGAGCGATGCGCTGAAGATAAACTGCTTCGCCACGTGGCGGTTAAACACCGGCACCAGCGACAGCAGCATAATCGGGTAGACCACGAAAAATACGCCATAGCTGGTGTTGTAGAAGCTGGAGATGCTGAGCGCAATCATCCCGGCAAAGACGATGCGCAGGGTCTGGCGAAAGTCGTTTGCCGTATAGACGATGTTGCCGTGCGGGGTAAACACCCGCGCCAGGGTAGTAATAGACATCGAACTAATAAACATAGTGAAGCAGGCTCACCAGGTGGATCTGCATCCCGGAGAAGAAGCGCGCAAACGGCCCCTCGCTGTTGTAGAGCTGCACGGTCGCGCGGGCGCCGGTCGGCAGATGCTTCGGCAGCGCCTCGTCCAGCGTCACGTGAATGCGCATCCGCTGAGCGTCGCGCACCCAGCGGTTGGAGGTTTCCGGCTCGGAGAGCTGGCCGTTTACCGCCTCCTGACCGGCAAGGATCCCCGCGTCGCTGCTGGTGACGTGGGCGCGGAAAACGTGCCCCGGGAAGGCGTCGAACACCACGGCGGCGTCGGTGCCCTGATGGGTATGGCGCAGGCTCTTCTCGCGGAAATCGGCCACGATGTCGGTCTGGTTGTTCACCAGCGCCAGCGCGGCGGAACCGGATGAAGCGTAGAAGCCGGGGCTCAACTGCAGGTTACTGACCGTGCCGTCCGCCTGGGCGTAGACCTTCGTCCAGCCGAGGTTCAGCTCTGCTTCATCCAGCGCGTTACGGTATTTTTGCAGCGTCACGTTGCGGTGCTCGTCCCGCTCGCCGCGCTGGATACGCAGGTTCTGAATGTTGGCCTGAATTGAGCTGACGGACTGTTCGCTGCTCTGCCAGGTCGTGCGGACTTTATCCAGATCCGCCTGCGAGACGTTCTGCAGCGTGCTCAGCTTCTGGTAGCGATCAAAAGTCACTTTGTCGTTACGCGCGGTCAGCACGGCGGTTTTCAGGCTGGCCTGCGCGGCGGCGATCTGCGCGTCCAGCTGTTCGTTGGACAGGCGTGCCTGCTCGAGCGCGATTTGCGCCGCTTCCACCTTATTGCGAAACGGCGTGTCATCGAGCTCAAACAGCAGATCGCCTCTCTTCACCTGGCTATTGTTGTGGACATGTACCGCCGCCACATAGCCGGAGACGCGCGGAGACACCGGCGTCACCACGCGCATCACGGTGGAGTCCGGCGTCAGCGGGATCCAGATATCCGCGACGATAAAGTAGACAAACATCAGCAGGAAAGAGGCAATACTCACCCTTACCCAGCGGGCAAACTTTTGTTCAGGGGTCATTATTTTTCGGTCTTGTTATCTTCTTCGCGGATTGTCCGCAAATTGCAGGCGATTTGATTCAACGTGGCGCTGAAAATGTCGAGATGTTCCGGCGCGATGTTATGCGATACGCGCGCCTGATACGTCTCAATCACCTGAGTGAGCCTTTGTAACAGGGCTTTTCCCTCAGGCGTCAGCGTCAGAAGCCGGATGCGCTTGTCATAAGGCGATACGGCGCGCAGCAGGTATCCCTGCTTTTCCAGCTGTGTCAGGGTGCGCATCAGCGGCGGCAGTTCAATGCCCTGCACCTCCGCCAGCTCACTCATTGAGACGTTATCCCCGAGCTGATGCAGCTGCATCATCACCGTCCAGCTCGACTGGGTTAACCCGGTATCGAGAATGGCCTCGTCGATGACGGCACGCCACTGGCGCACGATCATCGCCATCCGCATGCCCATTGGCCTGCGGCAGAACAGTTCTTCTTCACTCATGGGGAAACCTCTCGTCACACGCGGTCAAGATAATAGTTATCAGGGTAACTATCAAGAAACGAGAGGCGAAAGCGCAGGAATTGCGAAAAGGGTGTTCTCCCTCTCCCTGTGGGAGAGGGTCGGGGTGAGGGCATCAGCCCGCAGCGGCGTTTAGCGGCTAAAATGCTTCCTGACGGCACTTTTCCCCGACGCCGTCACCACCACCTCCCGATACCCCGCCACCCGCTGGATCCAGCCTTTACTTTCAAGATGGTCGAGCAGCAACGCGCCGGCTTCTCCGCCCAGGTGAAACCGCCGCTCGCTCCAGTCCAGGCAGGCGCAGCAGGCCTTCCGGCGCGGATGCGCGCTTAACGAAATGCCGAGCGTCAGGAACTGCTCCCGGCCGTACAGGGTCAGCGCTGAACCGTCAGCCTCCAGCCAGCCTGCCGCCTGCATGAAATCATAAATCTGCACCGCCACCGCGCCTGCGAGATGGTCATAGCAGGTCCGCGCTTCGCGCATGGCTTTCGGCGCGCTGGTTTCCGGTGGGGTAATGCGGCTCCACGAAAGCCCCATCATCTGCTCCACCAGCGCCGCCACGTCGTGCCCGGCAAGGCGATAATAGCGATGCCGCCCTTGCGACAGGCAGGTAATCAGTTGCCCTTCAAGCAGCCGGGCGAGATGCCCGCTGGCGGTCGACGGCGCAACGTCAGCCGCCGCGCTCAGTTCGGTAGCCGTCCACGCCCGTCCGTCCATTAGTGCGCAGAGCATCTTCACGCGCGACGGATCGGCCATTGCCGCCGCCACCGCGGCAATCGCCTTTTCCAGCAACGCGCTGTTGTCAGGGGGTAAACTCGTCTTAAGCATGGGCCGCCCAGGGTTCGGTGATCTCAGCGGCCAGCTTATCATTATCCGTCAGCAGAATAAGGTGATTCGCATGGTCGCTGTACTGAGTCAGGATAGACACACCGCGTGCCGCCAGCGCCGCCGCTATCTCGCCCAGCTCGCCAGGACGTTCCTGCTTAAGCTTTCTGATCACCGGCTTTCGCACCGCCTGCACGGTAAACCCGGCGTCGAGCAGCACGCGTCGCGCTTTTTCCCCGTCTTCCACCAGGAAATGGGCATGTGTACCAAATACGCCACCGCCCTCCAGCCCCACGCCGTTGCGGCCCAGCAGCTGTCCAAAGCGCGCCAGCTCACCCGGGATATCGCGAAAAATGACATGAACGTCATACATCGGCATGCCCTCCGGTTTCAGAGGTATATTCCCGCACGACCTGCGCCACCCGAATGCGGTAGTACGCAAAAATCGACTCCCGCCCTTCGGCCTGCGCCGCCTGATGAAAGACGTTCTGCTTCCAGCGGCGGACGGCCTCTTCATCCCGCCACCAGGAAAGGGAGAGGATTTTGCCGTCGGTGGTCAGGCTCTGGAACCGTTCGATATCAATAAAACCGTCAATGTCCGCCAGCAAAGGCTTAAGCTCTGCGGCAAGCTGAAGATAGCGCGCCTGATGGGCAGGCGCGGCTTTGGCTTCGAAAAGGACTGCGATCATGGTTTTCTCTCCGTTGTGATGTTGAGGAGAGAATGCAGGATGGAAAAGCATGATGCTTCGGTAAATAGCGAAGTTTTATCCCACAATCGACCTCGGCTCCATAAACGCCCGAATTCCCCACTCGCCCATCTCGCGCCCCAAACCGGAGTGCTTAAACCCCCCGAACGGCGCCTTCGGTTCATGGGCCAGGGTGTTCACCAGCACGCGACCGGAAACAATCTGCTGCGCCACGCGTCGCGCGCGGTCCACATCGCCGCCCAGCACCATCGCGCTCAGGCCGTAGTCGGTGTCGTTGGCAATGGCGATCGCCTCCGCCTCGTCCTGATAAGGGATTACGCACAGCACCGGGCCGAAGATCTCGTCGCGGGCAACGGTCATCCGGTTGTTCACGTCGGCAAACAGCGTCGGGCGCACAAACCAGCCGTCCTGCGTGCCTTCCGGCCGCCCTTCACCGCCCGCCAGCAGGCGTGCCCCCTCTTCGAGGCCTTTACGGATATAGCCCTGCACCCGCTGCCACTGCCTTTCGCTGACCATCGGGCCGACGTCAGTCGCACTGTTGCGCGGGTCGCCGGAGTTCACCGCCGCCACGGCCTGCGCCAGCCCGGTTTCGATCTCCGCCTTGAGCGAGTAAGGCACCAGAATGCGCGTCCCGGCCACGCACGCCTGCCCGCTGTTCATAAACCCGGCCTGAATCACCAGCGGGATCGCCTGCGCCAGATCCACATCATCCAGCAGGATCGTCGGCGATTTACCGCCCAACTCCAGGGTCACGCGCTTAAAGCTTTCCGCCGCGTTGCGCAGGATCGCCTTGCCGGTATTCGTGGAGCCGGTAAACGAGATTTTTGCCACGTCCGGATGGCGGCTAATGGTTTCACCTACCGTCTCACCGCGCCCGGTGACGATGTTAAACACGCCCGGCGGCAGCGCGGCATCGCGCAGCGCTTCAGTGACAATCTGCGTTTGCAGGGCGCTCATTTCGCTCGGCTTGATCACCGCCGTGCAGCCCGCGGCGAGCGCGGCCGCCAGTTTGCCGCAGATAAACCCGGCATCGCTGTTCCACGGCGTAATCAGCCCGGCCACGCCGAGCGGCGTCATCTGCACCGTTGCGGCACCTGCGGGGGTGACAAACTCAAACGCCTCCAGCGCCTCGATAGCCTGAGCAATCACCTCCGCCGGATAGCTGGCCATCCACGCCGAGCGCGAGGCGGGCGCGCCGTACTCTTCAATGACCGCCTCCAGCAGATCGTCGTGGCGAGCGGCCACGGCGGCGTGCATGCGCTTCAGCGCCGCGATGCGTTCCTGCTTTGTGGTCTGCGACCACGCCGGAAACGCCGCTTTCGCCGCCGCAATGGCGCGCTCTGCGTCGACCTCATCCGCCAGAAGAACCTGGCCGATGACCCGCGCCGTCGCCGGGTTGTACAAATCAAACCACTCGGTGCCGTGCGGGGTAACAAACTCGCCGTTAATAAAAATCTGTTCGATGGTGTGCATATAAACCTCCTCAGGCTGTGTGAGCACAGTCTGGCACGGCTTCTCCGTTGCGATAATCCACGCTATGCTGCAAGGGTTGTTTCGATTTTCAGGATAATCTATGCATCGTTCAGGTCTGACAGAGCTGGAAGTGGTGATGGCGGTGGTGCGGCGCGGCAGCTTTCGCGCCGCGGCGCAGGAGCTGGGGATGTCCGCCACGGCGGTAAGCAATGCCATCGCCGGACTGGAGAGCCGCCTTGAGACGCGGCTTTTCAACCGCACCACCCGCAGCGTGGCGCTCACCGACGCCGGACAGCGCTACGTGGCACGTATCGGCCCGGCCCTGCAGGAGATCCGTCTCGCCGGGGAAGAGATCCACAGCGACACCGGAGAACCCGCCGGCACGCTGCGTCTGAACGTGCCAAACCATATCGGCACCCTGTTTCTGGACCAGCTGCTGATCGACTTTATGATCCGCTACCCGAAGATGCGCGTAGAGACCGTCAGCGAAGCGCGAATGATCGACATCGTCGCCGAAGGCTATGACGCGGGGATCCGCCTTGAGGAGTCCGTTCCGCAGGACATGATTGCCATGCCGCTGACCGGGGAGATCCGCCAGCTGGTCACCGCCACGCCGGACTATTTTGCACGTCACGGCATTCCGCAGACGCCGGACGATCTGCTTTCACATCAGGGGATCGGCATGCGGATGGCCCACGGCGGGATCTACCGCTGGGAGCTGGCGCGTCGGGGGGAAACGTACGCGCTTGCCGTGCCGCCGCGCTTTGCGACGTCCGATCTTTTTGCCTCGATCCGCGCCGTGAAAGCGGGATTAGGGGTGGGATTTTTACCGGAACTGTATATCCGTGAAGAGCTTGAGCGTGGAGAACTGATGAGCGTCCTAAACGACTGGGCGCAGCCGTTTGCCGGGCTGCGCCTGTACTACCCCGGGCATCGCCACGTCCCGCCAGGGCTGCGGGCGCTGGTGGCGATGGTCCGCGAGCGCGGGATTATTCCAGGTTAGCCTTATTCAGTCCGTAAGCCGCGTCCAGCGCGCCGGGCGCCATGCGGGAGGTGATCCCCAGACGGTTCCAGGCGTTGATCGCCACGATGGCGAAGTTCAGCTCTGAAATCTCCACGTCCGAGAAGTGCTCCGCCACGCTGCGGTAGAGCGCATCGCTGACACCGTGAACGCCAATCTGGGTCAGCGCTTCGGTGAACGCCAGCGCCGCTTTCTCGCGGGCGCTGAACAGCGGGGACTCGCGCCAGGCCGCCAGATGGTACAGGCGCAGCTCGCGCTCGCCGGCGATTTTCGCCTCTTTTGAGTGCATATCCAGACAGAAGGTGCAGCCGTTCAGCTGCGACACCCGAATGTCGATCAGGTGCTTCAGCGCCGGGTCGATGGAGGTTTTTGCTACCTCCATGCTCAGGGCAGACAGCGCGTTGGCGAGGGCAGGTGTAACTTTATGGTGGTTAACGCGAGTGCTCATTGTCTTTCCTCTTTTTGTACGGCATGTGTCATGCGATGGGGCAAATCTACGCCGTTCATGACATAGTAAAAAGATACAAAAAGCGTGAAATGAGGTAGGACATGAAGCCGGGCTATCACGAGATTTATTCCCGCTATCGCGACAACATCACGCGCGGCGTGCTGAAGCCGGGCGACAGGGTGCCAGCCATCCGCGTGCTGGCGGAAGAGCTGAAGGTGGCGCGTAAAACCGTCGAAACGGCGTACGCCATTCTGACGGGTGAAGGGTATCTGGTGAGCCAGGGCGCGCGCGGCACGCGGGTTAACCCGGACTTACTGTTGCCGGATAAGACTGCCCCTGCGGAGCAGCCCACCGGCACGCTTCCGGCCTCGCTCATCAGCCAGCGCGAGCGGGCGGGGTTTCTGCGTCCCGGCATCCCCGCTCTCGACAGTTTCCCGTATAAAAAGTGGCTGCTGCTGGCGGGCCAGGCGACGCGGGCCATGCGTCAGGAGGAGATGCTCAACCCGCCCGTTCTGGGCTGGTATCCGCTGCGCCAGGCCATTGCCAGCTACCTCAACATCTCGCGCGGGCTGTCCTGCAGCGCCGAACAGGTGCTGATCACCAGCGGCTACAGCGGTAGCCTGCGGCTGATCCTCGACACCCTTGCCAGCCGCAGCGACAAGGTGGTGTTTGAAGATCCTGGCTATTTTATGGGCCAGCAGCTGCTCAAGCGGATCGTGCCGCGCCTGCACACGGTGCCGGTCGACCGTTCAGGTATCGATACGGAATACCTGCTGCGTCACCATCGCGACGCCCGTTTTGCCATCGTCACCCCGTCGCACCAGAGCCCGCTGGCGGTCACGCTCTCCCTGCCGCGTAAACAGCAGCTGCTCGACTGGGCCAGCCAGAACGAGGCGTGGATTATCGAAGACGATTACGACGGGGAGTTTCACTACACCCGCAAGGTGCTGCCGTCGCTGAAAAGCCTCGACCATCACGACCGGGTGATTTTTATGGGCACCTTCAGCAAAACCATCATGCCGTCGCTGCGCATGGGCTACGTGGTCATGCCCGCCAACACCGTCGGGGCCTTTACCGACTGCGCGGACATCACCACCAGCGGCCAGCCGGTGCTGACGCAAAAGATCCTCACCGCGTTTCTCAACGAAGGGCACTTTTTCCGTCACCTGAAAAAGATGCGCGCGCTGTATCAGACCCGCCGCGACTGGATGATTGCCGCCCTGCGCGAGGTGTATGGCGATCTGTTTTTCACCGAGCAAAACGACGGCGGGATGCATATCGTGGCGTTCCTGACCAAAGGAAGCCGTGACCGGGAAGTGGCGCGCTGCTGGCAGGAACAGCAGCTGCAGGTCAATGCGCTTTCGGAGTGGTATCGCGGTTCCGGGAAGCGCTACGGGCTGGTGATGGGCTATAACAACGTGCGGTCGTATGAAGAGGCGGTGGCGCTGCTGGAAAGGCCGAAGCGGCAGACGTTTGAGCTGTTGCGCTGAACATCGCCGGGTGGCGGCTTCGCCTTACCCGGCCTACGGTTTAAATATCATTGCGGGACAACCCAACGTCCTTGAGCTGCTCGTCGCTCATCTGGCTCAATATGCGGCGGGTACGGTTGATGCGATACCAGTTGCAGATCGTTTTCCCGATCCAGACGAACACAATAAACGGACGTTTTGAACGATTCTCGTAGAATTCCATGATGCTCTCCTCACTGTGTCAGTGGGGTTATCATCCCGGAAATCCATCCGTGCAATACAGATGCAAAAACACCTTTTTTTTAACATACAGATCCGCTAAAACAGTATCTGCATGGCAATTTTCGCAGCAATCTGTACTGGTTTTATAATCTGTATGGTGAAAACAAAGGATACAGCATGACACGCTACCAACATCTGGCCAATCTTCTGGCTGAACGCATTGAGCAAGGGCTGTATCGCAGCGGCGAACGTCTGCCGTCGGTGCGCACGCTGAGCCAGGAGCACGGCGTGAGCATCAGCACCATACAGCAGGCCTACCAGATCCTCGAAAACCTCCAGCTGATCACGCCCCAGCCGCGCTCCGGCTATTTTGTCTCGCCGCGCAAAGCCCAGCCGCCCGTCCCGGCAATGACGCGCCCGGTGCAGCGCCCTGTGGACGTTACCCAGTGGGATGAGGTGATGATGCTGCTGGACGCCCGCGCCGACAAAGAGATGATCTCCTTTGGCGGCGGTTCGCCGGACATTAACCAGCCGAGCCTGAAGCCCCTGTGGCGCGAGATGAGCCGCATTGCGCAGCATAATCCCGGCGAGATGCTGAGCTATGACGTGCTCGACGGGCGCCTGGAGCTGCGTGAGCAGATCGCCCGCCTGATGCTCGACGGCGGCTCCACCGTCTCGGCAAGCGACATTGTCATTACCAACGGCTGCCACGGCGCGCTGTCTATCGCCCTGCTCTCGGTGTGTAAACCGGGGGATATCGTGGCGGTGGAATCTCCGTCGTTTCACGGCACCATGCAGATGCTTCGCGGGTTTGACATCAAGGCAATTGAAATTCCTACCGATCCCGAGACCGGGATCAGCATCGAAGCGTTAGAGCTGGCAATGGAGCAGTGGCCGATCAAGGCGGTGATCCTGGTGCCCAACTGCAATAATCCGCTCGGATTTATCATGCCGGAGGCGCGGAAAAAGCAGGTGCTGGCCCTCGCCCAGCGGCACGATATCGTGATTGTCGAGGATGACATTTACGGCGAGCTGGCGGCGGAGTACCCGCGCCCGCGCACCATTCATTCGATGGATATCGACGGCCGCGTGATCCTTTGCAGCTCGTTTACCAAAACCGTGGCGCCGGGCCTGCGCGTCGGCTGGATTGTGCCGGGACGCTACTACGACCGGGTGATGCACATGAAATACGCCGCCGGCGGGTTTAACGTGCCGGGCACGCAGATGGCGGTGGCGGCGTTTATTCGCGACGGTCATTACCATCGCCACGTGCGCCGTATGCGCCAGATTTATCAGCAGAATATGGAAACCTACACCTGCTGGGTGCGGCAGTATTTCCCGGCAGAGATTTGCGTCACGCGCCCGCAGGGGAGCTTCCTGCTGTGGATTGAGCTGCCGGAGAAGGTCGACATGGTATGCGTCAGCAAGCAGCTATGTCGGCTGAAGATCCAGGCCGCGGCCGGGTCGCTGTTTTCCGCCTCCGGGAAGTACCGCAACTGCCTGCGGATCAACGTGGCGCTGCCGCCGACGGACAAAAATCGCGAGGCGCTGAAGAAGCTGGGCGAAGCGATTGTGATTGCGATGGAGGAGGGCTAGTGCGGCCTGATGCCCTCACCCCGACCCTCTCCCACAGGGAGAGGGAGAAAACCGTGCCGCACTACTCGTCGAAGTACCAGTATCCCTGGTTAATCAGCCCGGTGAGCTCCTCGACAAACGCCGGGTTTTTCAGCGCATCACCCAGCTCGGCCTGGCCCAACTCGGTGTAGCGGCACAGCGCATCCGCCGCCTTCGCGTCTACCGTCTCCAGCTGTTCGCTGTTGATGAAGAAGCTGCCGTTGATGTTCAGCACGCGCAGGCCGCTCAGGCGAGACAGCGTTTCGCCGCCCTGCAGCGCGTCCAGCACCTCTTCCGGCGCGTACGGCGGCTCGGCGGCGGCGATATCCAGCTCGTGGCGCGGCGTGGAGACAAAGCTGCCGAACCATTTTGTGAAATCATCCGGCTTGCTAATCATGTCGATCATCATCTGACGAATGCGATCGAGCTCGTACTGCTCCACGCGGCCCGGGTGTTCGCGGCAGGTCAGATCCGGATCGCTGTAGTGCTCACCGCCCAGATCGTTTTCCAGCGCGTAATCGGCGAAGCTGCTGATCAGATCGCGACCGTTCGGCCCGCGGAAGCCGACGGAGTAGTTGAGCGCCGTTTCATGGGTAAAACCGTCGTGCGGGAATCCAGGCGGAATGTAGAGGATATCGCCCGGGGCCAGGTCTTCGTCGATGATCGGCTCGAACGGATCCACATGCAGCAGCGCCGGATGTGGGCAGAACTGACGCATCGGCAGCTTGTCACCCACGCGCCAGCGGCGGCTGCCCATCCCCTGAATGATAAACACGTCGTACTGATCGATATGCGGACCCACGCCACCACCCGGCACGGAGAAGGAGATCATCAGGTCATCCAGACGCCAGTCCGGCAGGACGCGGAACGGACGCACCAGTTCCGCCGCGGGCATATGCCAGTGGTTCACCGCCTGCGCCAGCAGCGACCAGCCGGTTTCGCCCAGATCGTCAAAGTGCTCGAACGGGCCGTTGCTGGCCTGCCATTTGCCGTTGAAATGGCTCACCAGACGGCTATCGACCTCCGGCTCCATCGCCAGCCCCGCCAGCTCGTCCGGGGTAATCGGGTCGACAAAGTTCGGGAAGGCATTTTTCAGCACGACGGGTTGTTTTTGCCAGTATTTCTCAAGAAATTCCGGCCAGTTCAGGTTCAGTTGATACGCCATGGGTAGCACCAGTGAGAAGGGAAACAGGCGCGATTATAGGCAAGAAGGCAGAGGGGGAACTTGTCATGGGTCAAACCCGCACGTGTAGGTCGGGTAAGGCGAAGCCGCCACCCGACACAAACACGCCGCGAAAACTTAATCCAGCTTCAGCTCGTCATAGTGGGTAATCAGTTTACCCACGATGCCGTAGTCCAGCGCTTCCGCCGGGGACATCCAGAAGTTGCGGTCGGTGTCTTTTTTCACTTTTTCCAGCGGCTGGCCGGTGGCGTCGGCGATCAGCTTGTTCACGCGATCCAGCATGCGGATGATCTCGCGCGCTTCGATCTCAATATCCGTCGCTTGACCGCGCACGCCGCCCAGCGGCTGGTGGATCATAAAGCGGGTATTTGGCAGCGAGTAGCGGTGCTCTTTTTTCGCGGCCAGGAAGATGGTGATCCCGGCGCTCGCCACCCAGCCGGTGCCGATGACGTGCACTTCCGGGCGGATGAATTTGATGAAGTCGTGGATGGTGTCGCCCGCTTCCACGTGACCGCCCTGGCTGTTGATGTACAGCTTGATCGGATCGTTGCTGACGCTTTGCAGCAGGATCATCTGGGTGATCACTTTCTGCGCCAGCTCCTGGTTGATCTCACCGGAAATCACAATCGAACGAGACTCCAGCAGTTTTTGCTGCAGAGCGCCCGCGCCGTTTGACCCTTCCGCCTTTTCCTTGTCGCTTTCTTTCAGTGTGTAGTGCATTGTTATGTCCTCAGCATTTAGCGCTCAAAACCAGAGTGTAGCCTGTTTTACCGATCAAAGTCCTCACCGGCAAATCACGAGGGAGCTCATGCACATTGCCCATGTTGCACGCGTTTCGTTCTTTCATCGCCCCCGCCCGGATCGCTATACTTCATATGATTATCATATTGTTAAATGATAATTATATTTAATGTGTTAAGATGAAAGTCAGCATAAACAGACCCTTACGTCAGTCCTGGGGCTGTTTGCATCCTCGACATGTAAAACAGCACCGGGGCGGTGAATGGAACACATTGTGTATGTGGTTGATGACGATGACGCAGTCAGACAGTCCGTGATCGGGCTGCTGGAATCCGCAGACTTAAACGCCATCGGCTTTTCATCGGCAGAAGCGTTTCTTCAGCACCGCTTTGAAGAGCTCCCTTCGTGCGTGGTCCTCGATATGCAGATGCCCACCATCTCCGGTTTTGATGTAGCAGATGCCCTCAAGGACAGCGGGCGCGAGATCCCGATTATTTTTCTCACCGGCCACGGCACCATCCCGATGTCGGTGCGCGCCATTAAAGGCGGCGCTTACGAATTTCTTACCAAACCCGTCGAATCCACCGCGCTTATCGACGCCATTGAGTCCGCGCTGCAGCTGGCGGAAAACAACGCCGAGCGCAATAAAGAGCACTACGCCCTGAAGCAGCGCCATCTCTCCCTCACGCCGCGCGAACACGAGGTGCTCACGCTGGCGATAAGCGGCATGCTGAACAAGCAGATTGCCGCCGAGCTGGGCGTCAGCGAGATCACGGTGAAAGTGCATCGCCGCCGCGTAATGGAGAAAATGCAGGTGCGCTCCGTGGCAGAGCTGGTCAGGGCCGTTGAGCGCCTGACCAAAAGCCAGCCTGCGGAGTAATGTTTACCCTTCCTGTACCGCCAGCGGCAGCGCAAAGGCAAACACCGTGCCGTAAGGCTCCCGGCGGCGCGCGCTCAGCTTCCCGCAGTGGCGCTCAATGATGCTGGCGCTGATGGTCAGCCCCATCCCCATCCCCTGTGGCTTGGTGGAGTAGAACGAGTCAAAAATCTGCTCCAGCCGCTCGGGCTCAATGCCGCTCCCGGTATCGGCGATCTCAACGATCGCTTTCCCGTCCGCGTTGCTGGTGCTGAGGGTGATGGTGCAGGCGCGATCCTTCACCTCGGCCATCGCCTCAACGGCGTTCATCACCAGGTTAAGCAGCACCTGCTGGATCTGCACGCTATCGCCGGTGATAAAGCTGTCCTGCGCCTTCAACAGGTAATCAACGCTAATGTGTCGCTGCTCCAGCTCGCTGCGGGAGAGCGCGATGATATGGTGGATCAGATAGTGCAGATCGATGCGCGAGAAGGTGGGATCCTGCTTGCGCGTCAGGGACTGGATGCTGCGAATGATCTCCCCCGCCCGTGCGCCTTCCGCGGCGATCTCTTCCAGCCCTTCCCGCACTTTATCCAGCCGGGCCGGCTCCCGGCTGAGCCAGCGCAGGCTCGCTCCGGCGTTAGAGACGATCGACATCAGCGGCTGGTTGATCTCATGGGCGATAGAGGAGGTCAGCTGCCCGACGGTGGTGGCGCGGGACACCCTCGCCAGATCAGCCTGCGCCACCCGCATGGCATCCTCCGCGGCGCGCTGGCTGGTGATATCGGTGATGATGCCGTAATACTCATTCACCTCGCTGCCCACGCCCACCGGATCGCCAATCCCGAGGATATAGCGCGTAGAACCGTCGGTACGCTTGACCCGAAACTCCGCGCGCATGGAGAGCCCTTCGCGCACGCTCTGCGTGACGATGGTGCTGATGCGGGCATAGTCGTCTTCATGGACGAAGGTCAAAAACTCCGCCATGGAGATCATCTTTTGCTGCTCGGGCAGGCCGAGGATGCGGGCGTACTCCTCCGAGACAAACATCAGATCCTGCTCCAGCTCCCAGCGCCAGCTGCCGGTGTGGCTGATCTGCTCGCCCAGCATCAGCGAGGTCTGGCTGGCGCGCAGCTCTTTTTCCACCCGACGGCGCTGGATGTTCTCCCCCAGCAGCTCGGCGTACAGCCGCGCCGTCTCCAGGGACACCGCGGCCTGCGCGCCCAGCAGGCTCACCACGCGAGAATGCTCGGCGGTGAAGACTTCCGGCATCAGGCGGTTTTCCAGGTAGAGCACGCCCACCAGCCGCGCCTGTTTGAACATCGGGACGCACATAACCGCCGCCCCCGAGGTCACCAGATAGGGATCCTGACTGAAGGGGTGAAACTCCTCAGGCTTACCGGTGCGGATCTCCTGCCCGGTGCGGATCACCGCCGCCAGCACCGACAGGGGCATGTCGGTCGCCGTCGGCACGTCTTTCAGGATCCGCACCCGCACGCCTTCGGTGCTGGTCCAGGCGCTGGCCTCGATCTCCGGGATCAGGTTATCGCTCACGCGAAGCAGCAGGCCGCGTTGCGCCCCGGCGCGTTCGAGGAGGATCGTCATCAGGTTTTCGATTAAGCGCTCAAGATTGATCTCTTCCGACAGCGCGCGGGAGGCTTTGATGACGCTCTGCAGATCGCGGATGGTCTCGTTCTGGGCGAACGCCACCGTGTCATAGGCGCTCGCCTGCCCGGAGGCCAGCAGATGCGGGAAATCCTGCTCCAGCTGGCGCACCTTGGCCTGCGCGCCCGCCCGGCCCCAGGCGGCAATTGCGCCGCGGAAGTGTGCGTCCGAGGCGGTTGGGTAGCCGCAGGCCAGCGCAAAGCGGCCCGCCAGCTCGTGGGCCAGGGCATTAATCGGATTAAATCCGCCCTCGCGGGAGAGCCGGACCGCCTTCTCATACTGCTCAAGCGCGATGCTGTTCATCCCGTCCAGACGCACGATTTCGGCGTAGATCAGCGCCTCTTTATCCGCGAACGTGCCGGGATTAATGCGCGCCCAGAGGGCGATTTTGTCGTAATGGGCGTGAATGCTGCGGCGGTGGTTCGCCGAGAAGGTCTCCGGCGTTAGCTGACGGGAAAGCGCCAGAGCGCTGTAAAGATGGTAATCCAGCAGATGGATGTGCCCCGGCGCAGACCACGCGTACCACCCCGCCATCTCGAGATCCGCCTGCGCGTCGGCATACTCCCCGCAGGTAAAGTGCGCCATACCGCGGTAGAGCCAGTACCAGAACAGCATGGTGGAGGTCTGCTCCGGCGCCTGCTCCGGCGACGCGGGAAGCAGCGCCTCCGGCAGCACCTGCGATGCGGTCCAGGTGCCGATAACCGGCGTGCGCAGGAACTCTACGTAGCCGCGCTGGACCATCAAGATGGTCTCCACGTCCTGGAAGTGGGTTTTACGCACGAACGCCAGGCCGCGATCGATGCTAGTCAGCACCCCGTCCAGGTGATCGCCCCGGGAGAGGAAGTTAATCACCTGGTGGCAGGCCGCAAAGCAGGCCATTGTCATATCCCCGTGGGTCACCGCCGAGGTAAAGCAGGCCTTCGCGCACTCGATGGTAAACGATAAAGGCTGGGTCCAGACGCTGAGCTGGTCGAGCGGCAGCAGGGTTTTGGCTTCGAACGCGTCGTAGCCGTGGCGATTCACCAGCTCGCGGGCCAGGGTGCCGTACTGGAAGCCGAGGCGATACTCGGCGTAGCGGTGGCCCATCAGCACGCCAAACCAGGCCATCGCCGTGGTGGAGGCGCCGGTAATACCGTGGTCGAGCGTCAGGTGCATCATGCGGCAAAGCAGCAAAAAGTGCAGGCGCGGACAGATGAAGCTGGCGCAAATGCTGGCGCTGTAGAGCAGGTTCATCACCGCTTCGGTTTCCGGGTTATCCATCCGCGAGAGCGGGGCAAACAGGGTTTGCGGCGCGTCGCCCGCGCGATTACAGAAGTGTTCCCAGGCCTCGTCGCAGTCTGCATCTTCCGGATAGCGGCCGATCTGAATACCAAATACCCCCAGCCAGCAGAGCGCCGCCTCCAGCGCCAGACGGCTATCCGACTGGCGAATGTACACTTCCACCAGCAGATTGGCCGCCAGCGCCTTTTCGGTTAGCCCGCCGGGGCACCCGAGAATGGCGTCACACAGCTCGCGGGTGCGCTCCAGGTGCCCCAGCGCAAACTCGCAGCCCGCCTCTTCGATATCGAGCATAAAGTCTGACACCGTCCCGGCGTTGCCCAGCGCTCGGGCAGTCTGGATATAGCTCAGCGCCGAAAGGTAATCCCCCGAACGCTTGGCGCGTCGCGCGGCCAGCAGGCTCAGCTCGCGGAACATCTGGCGCTGCGGGGCTGGCTGGATGCTGTCCAGCGCGGCCGTGACGTGATGTACGGCGCGAAAGAGCAGCTCGTTCCCCGCCGCCTGCCGCGCGGCGTCGGCCAGCAGGCTAGCGGTGGTCAGATGAAGATGGCTTTTCTCATGCCGATCCAGCAGCGCAAAGGCGGCCTCCTGCACCCGGTCGTGGGTGAAGGAGTACGCTTTTTCCGTCAGCACGATCAGCTGCGCCATGACCGCCGGATGCAGCGCGTAGCGCATTTCCGCCATCGATATACCGACCACGCGGCAGATCATCTCCATTTCGCCCGTGCCGCCGAGGCAGGCAAGGCTGCCCAGCAGGCGACGCGTCTCGTCGGGCAACTCTTCCAGCTTCTCCAGCACCAGGGTGACGACGTTTTCGGTGTAATGCCGGGCGCGGATCGCCTGCAGATCGTAGTGCCACTTGTCCTGATATTTGTTGTGCACCACCAGCCCGTCATCGACGATGCGGCGGAAAAACTCGTGTACAAAGAGCGGGTTGCCCCCGGTCTTTTCATGGATCAGCATGGCGAGGTCGGTCGTCGCCGTGCTGCGGGTGCGAAATACCGTCCCCAGCCAGCGGGAGACGGCTTTGACCGACAGCGCCTGCGGGACAATTTCGCTCGCGTGCTGTGCCGCCTCCGGCAGGCTCGCCAGCTGCTGTTGCAGCGTGGGTTCGGACAACGAACCGATGTCGCGGTGAGCCACAACCACCAGCAGTGGGATCGCGCCGCAGTTCACCAGCAGATAGTTGAGCGTATGTAGGCTGGCGGCGTCGCTCCACTGGAGATCGTCGAGCACCAGCACCAGCGGGCAGCCCTGCGAGGCAAAGGTTTTCACCAGCGCCAGCACCATATGGCTGAAGCGCGCCCGGGCATCAATGGAAAACGTATCCGCCGGGAAGCGCGGCTTGCGCTCAAGCAGCAGGCCCAGCTCGGGCACGAGGCTGACGGCCAGCGCCTCGTGTCCTTCCAGGGCGCGAGAAAGACGGATTTTCCATTTCGCCACCTCGTCTGCTGGCAGGCCCAGCAGGTGCAGGGTCAGGGGGCGGAATGCAGAGCTTAATACGCCGTAGGGCAATGACGGTGAAAACTGATCCACTTTGCCCACCGCCAGCAGCACCGTACGCTGCTGGAGCGTTTTTAACGCCGTCGCAATGATGGAGGATTTGCCGATCCCCGACGGCCCGCCGATGGTCACCAGCTCCGGCACGCGGTTCTGCCCCACCCGCTCAAACGCGGCAATGACGTCATTCGCCTGCGGATGCGTCGCGAACAGCGAGTCCGCCAGAAGAATCGCCGGGGTGCGGTCCTGCTGGCCGGGGGTAAAGGCAACGATCTCGCCCTCGCCGGTCAACGTCGCCTGGCAGCGGCGGAGGTCGGCAATCAGCCCGTCAACCGTCTGGTAGCGGTTATCCGGGTGCTTCTCCAGCAGCTTCAGGATGATGGTCGACAGCATTCCCGGCACGTCCGGGCGGATCGCTTCCGGGGCCAGCGGCGCCGAGGCAATATGGTAGTGCGCCCAGTTGGTCCGATCGTCCTCCCCCCGTTCAAACGGCAGGCGTCCGGTCAGGAGTTCATACAGCACCACACCGAGGCTGTAGAGATCGCTGCGGCCATCGACGGGGCGCTGGGTACGGGAGGTGTGCTCCGGGGACATATACGCTGGCGTGCCGCCTGAAACGGCAAGCCGGGTCTGCGCGAAGGCGCCGGAGAGGCTGCATGAAAGGCCAAAGCTGCCCAGACGGCAGGTGGCATCGTGCTGAACAAAAATATTGCCGGGCTTGATATCGCCGTGGATCAGGTTTTGCAGATGCATCTGGCGCAGAGGAACGCAGATCTGGATCGCCAGCTCGATAAAGCGCGCGATCCCCGAGATCGCCCTGCCCGCGCGCCGCGCCAGCAGCTCAAAGGAAAACGGGGCGTACACCAGCGCGAAGCGTCCCCGGTACTGGGTGGACGCGACGGCGCGAATGGCCCAGCTGTCCTGCAGCGCGTCACGCAGCGCAAACTCGTTTTTCAGCAGCCGGGTGGCCCGCTCTTCCTCTTCGTCGCTGACCGCGGTGGCGATAATGAACGAGCCGCCGGAATGAGGATGTCGCGCGTGCATCCAGGCGATTCCGCCCTCCTGCGCCAGCACGGTAAAAATCACATCCTCTTTAAGGACAAAAACCCGCCCCTGGTGAAGATTTCCCTGGGCGGGCCAGAATGCAGGCTGCTCGTGTTCGTTCATCCGCGATCCTTATTGTCGGCGGGCCAGCTCCCGCTGAATATGATCCAGCAGAATATCGATGTTAATCGGCTTACGCAAAAAAGCAGCGGCGCCCAGACCGAGAGCGTACCGCTGCATATTTTCATCAGCATGACCGGAGATAAAGAGCACGGGCGGAGGCGGTACGGCCAGCAGCCGCAGCTTGTCAAACAGCTCAAGGCCGCTCATGCCCCGGAGCTTGATATCGGTGATCACCAGCGCCGCGCCGGACAGGGCAAGCGGATGGCTCAGAAATACCTCTGCCGAATCAAACGTGTCGGTTGAATAGCCTTCCGACTCCAGGAGATTACTCAACCCGCTGCGGACGGAACGTTCGTCATCAATGATGGCAATGCGCCACGGCAGCGTCATGCTGTTATTCCTCTAACCAGTCATTTAACGTCGCGAGGGTCCTTCGCGGGCGCAGGGGGCGCCGTGCCGCTGATTTTCGGTACGCATTCGTGACGAAACCAGGCGAGGGTGAGCGGTTCGCGACTCAGTAAACGTCGTCCCACCGGGATAAGCTGTTCGCCCACCAGCATGCCGAACAGGCCAAGCAGGGCGACAACCGGCGGTGCCGGGGAATGGACGTCGAGCAGAGCGTAAATTACCCCAGCAACCACGCCGCACACCAGCGAAATTATCCATGCTTTCATGATGACGCTCCCGTCTGCGATGCCGCCTGCGGAACGGTCACCTGAGGAGGAGGCGCGCCGTCGCGGGATAAGAGATGGCGCGTCGCCTGTTCACCCGCCAGCATCCCCAGCAGGCCAATCAGCGCCAGCGCGGGCGGCGCGGGGGAGCGCACCTTCAGCACGGCATACATCAGGCCAATCAACACGCCTGCCGCAAGGGATATCAGCCCAGTACTCATCGTGAACTCCAGAGAAAGAGGCAGCGGCGAGCCGGATGAGGGACCAGCCCGCCGACGGGACTTAGCGAGCCGGGACCGGCGCTAAGGTGCGGTGCTCGCTCTTCTGGCGAGACGGCGCTTTGTGCACCATGGTGTAGGCGTAATCCACGCCCATACCGTACGCGCCGGAGTGCTCGCGCACGATGTCCATCACCGCGGTGTAGGTCTCTTTACGCGCCCAGTCGCGCTGCCACTCCAGCATCACCTGCTGCCAGGTCACCGGGATCACGCCCGCCTGGATCATGCGCTGCATCGCATAGTCGTGGGCTTCTTTGGAGGTGCCGCCGGACGCGTCCGCCACCATATAAATCTCGTAGTCGCCTTCCAGCATCGCGCACAGGGCAAAGCTGTTGTTGCACACTTCGGTCCACAGACCGGCCACCACGACCTTCTTCTTGCCGTTGGCCTTCAGCGCATCGCGCACCTTCTGGTCGTCCCAGGAGTTCATGGAGGTACGCTCCAGGATGTCCTGACCCGGGAACACGTCCAGCAGTTCCGGATAGGTATTACCGGAGAAGCTTTCGGTCTCTACGGTGGTGATGATGGTCGGGATGTTGAACACCTTAGCCGCTTTCGCCAGCGCCACGGTGTTGTTTTTCAGCACCTGGCGGTCAATCGACTGCACGCCAAACGCCATCTGTGGCTGGTGATCGATAAAGATGATCTGACAGTTCGCAGGGGTTAACACTTCGAGCTTTGAAGAGGTCATAGCATTTTCCAGTGGTTAAGGGTAGAAATCGCCGCGAGCGCCGCGACGATAAAGTCACCCTCATCCTGCGGTTTTCCTTCTCCGCGCGTAATTATCTCTTCGTATAGTTAACCTTAGGTATAGTTATACTTTGGTATACCTATCCTATTGTATAACTGGATCTTTGCCGAAACCGGTTCCCATAATCCTGACCATTCCCCTCTCAGTCAGGAGCAGTTTATGGTTACCCCAGGTAAAGCCGATCTCATTCTGGTTAACGGCCAGTTTCACACCGTCGATCGCGAAAACCCCGTCGCGGAAGCCGTTGCCGTGCGCGACGGAAAATTTCTGGAAGTGGGTACCGTCGCCGAGGTGATGCAGCACCACGGCGACGGCACCAAAGTAGTGGATTTGAAAGGCCACACCGCCATCCCCGGCCTCAACGACTCGCACCTGCACCTGATCCGCGGCGGGCTGAACTACAACCTCGAGCTGCGCTGGGAAGGCGTGCCCTCCCTGGCCGACGCCCTGCGGATGCTGAAAGAGCAGGCCCTGCGGACCCCGTCGCCGCAGTGGGTGCGCGTGGTCGGCGGCTGGACCGAGTTCCAGTTTGCCGAGCGCCGCATGCCAACCCTGGACGAAATTAACGACGCCGCGCCGGATACCCCGGTCTTCATCCTGCACCTGTACGACCGCGCCCTGCTCAACCGCGCCGCGCTGAAGGTGGTCGGCTACACCAAAGACACGCCAAACCCGCCGGGCGGGGAGATCCAGCGCGACGCCAACGGCAACCCGACCGGGATGCTGATCGCCCGTCCGAACGCCATGATCCTCTACGCCACGCTGGCCAAAGGGCCGAAGCTGCCGCTGGAGCAGCAGGTCAACTCCACGCGCCAGTTCATGCGCGAGCTCAACCGCCTGGGGCTGACCAGCGCCATCGACGCGGGCGGCGGCTTCCAGAACTACCCGGAAGATTACGAGGTGATTGCCGAGCTGCACGAGAAAAAGCAGATGACCATCCGCATCGCCTACAACCTCTTTACCCAGCGTCCGGGCCACGAGCTGGAAGACTTTGAAAAATGGACCGACATGCTCACGCCGGGCCAGGGCAGCGACTTCTTCCGCCACAACGGCGCGGGCGAGATGCTGGTCTTCTCCGCCGCCGATTTTGAAGATTTCCTCGAACCGCGCCCAGATCTCGCGCCGGGCATGGAGGACGAGCTGGAGCGCGTGGTACGCCATCTGGTGGAGCACCGCTGGCCGTTCCGCCTGCACGCCACCTATAACGAATCCATCAGCCGCATGCTGGACGTGTTCGAGAAGGTGAACCGCGACATTCCGTTCAACGGCCTGCACTGGTTCTTCGACCATGCGGAAACCGTGTCACAGGCCAACATCGACCGCATCAAAGCACTTGGCGGCGGCATTGCCGTCCAGCACCGCATGGCCTTCCAGGGCGAGTACTTTGCCGAGCGTTACGGCATCGAAGCCACCCGACACACGCCGCCGGTGGCGAAAATGCTCGAGACCGGCGTACCGGTGGGCCTGGGAACGGACGCCACCCGCGTGGCGAGCTACAACCCGTGGACCGCGCTCTACTGGCTGGTCTCCGGCCGCACCGTCGGCGGGATGCAGATGTACGATCACAGCGCCCGTCTGGACCGCGATACGGCCCTGATGCTCTGGACCCAGGGCAGCGCGTGGTTCTCCAGCGAGCAGAACCAGAAGGGGCAGATTAAAGTCGGCCAGCTCGCCGACCTGGCGGTGCTCAGCAAAGACTACTTCCGCGTGCCGGAAGAGGAGATCAAGGGCATCGAGTCCGTTCTCACGGTAGTCAACGGCGATATCGTCTACGCCGCGGGCAGCTTTGGCCCGCTCGCGCCGCCGGCCATTCCGGTTCTGCCCGAGTGGTCCCCGGTGGTCAAGGTGCCGGGCCACTACCGCAGCGCGCCGCCGCAGGCCGCACGCGTCGGCTTGAGCCCTATCCACCACTGCAGCGGCCCGTGCGGAGTTCACAGCCACCAGCACGATTTCGCCCGCACGTCAGCGATGCCGGTGTCCGACGATAACGCTTTCTGGGGGGCGCTGGGCTGCAGCTGCTTTGCATTCTGATGAAAAACACCACTATGCCGCCCCGGATCGACCTGGGGCTGTTCTTCCTGCGCCTGACCGGCAGCCTGCTGCTGCTCTACGTGCACGGCCTGCCGAAGGTGCTGCACTTCAGCGAAGAGCTGACGCGCATTGAAGATCCGTTCGGCTTCGGGCCGTACTCGAGCCTGATCCCGGCGATTGTCGCCGAGGTGATCTGCCCGCTGTTGATCATTGTGGGCGTCTACACCCGCCTGGCGTGCCTGCCGATTATCGCCGTGCTGCTGGTGGCGATGCTGGCGGTCCACCCGAACTGGTCGATTGCTGAAGGGCAGTTTGGCTGGCTGCTGCTGATTATCTTCACCACCCTTGCCCTCACCGGGCCGGGCCAGTGGCGGCTGCAGCGTAAGGCAACGGAGAGGTTCGCATGACCCAGGTTAACGACGTTCGCGACGCACACGTCGAGACGACGCCCGCACCGACGGTTTCACCCTGGCAGCCGCTGAGCCAGCCGGTGTTCCGCATGCTGTGGATCGCCACGGTGGTCTCTAACGTCGGCTCATGGATGAGCGACGTCGGCATCAACTGGAGCATGCTGACCCTGAGCGCCGACCCGCTGGATATCGCGCTGGTGCAGGCGGCCAGCAGCCTGCCAATGTTCCTCTTCGCCCTGCCGTCCGGGGTGATGGCGGACATCGTTGACCGGCGTAAATACCTGCTCTTCTCCCAGCTGTGGGTGTTCATCGCCGCCGCCGGGCTGACGGCGCTCTCCTTCACCGGACACGTCACCCCCACCGTGCTGCTGGTGGCGACGTTTCTGCTGAGCGTGGGGGCGGCGATGAGCTCGCCGCCGTTCCAGGCCGTGGTGCCCGATCTGGTGAGCAAGCCGGAGCTGGGCGCCGCCGTGGCGCTGAACTCGCTCGGGGTGAACATCAGCCGGGCGATTGGCCCCGCGCTGGGCGGTTTCCTGCTGTCGCTCGCCGGGCCGTGGATGGTGTTTGCCCTGAACGCGCTGTCCGTGGTGGGCGTGGCGTGGGTACTGTGGCGCTGGCGTCCGGCCCCGTCCATTCAGCGTCTGCCGCCGGAGCACTTCTTCTCTGCGGTGCGCACCGGCATCCGCTACGTGCACGCCGCGCCGGTGCTGCGCAACGTGCTGGTGCGTACCGTGGCGTTCTTCGTTTTCGGCAGCGCGGGCTGGGCACTGCTGCCGCTGGTGGCGCGCCGCGAGCTGGGCCTGGGCCCGGCAGGCTACGGCGTGATGCTGGCGTGCATTGGCCTGGGGGCGATTGCCGGGGCCATCCTGCTGCCGCGCCTGCGCCAGCGGCTGAACGCCGACCGGCTGATGGTGGCCGCGAGCCTGGTCTTTGCCCTCACCATGCTGGCGCTGGCGTTTGTGCGCCACGTCTGGCTGCTCAACCTGTTTGAGTTCTTCACCGGCTTCGCGTGGATTGCGGTGCTCTCGACGCTGAACCTCGGCGCCCAGCGCAGCGCTGCCCGCTGGGTGAAGGCCCGCGCGCTGGCGGTCTACCTGACGGTCTTCTTCGGCTCGATGACCACGGGCAGCGCCATCTGGGGGCAGATAGCCTCCCGGTTCGGCACCCCGACCGCGCTGGTTGTCGCCACGCTGGGGATGGTGCTGGCAAGCGCCACCGTGTTCCGCTGGAAGCTGGAGAAAGACCCGGAATTAAACCTCGACCTGAGCGGCCAGCCGCTGGACGGCGTGGAGATCGACCTGCCGAACGAGCGTGGCCCGGTGCTGGTCTCGCACGAGTACATCATCGACCCGCACAACGCAAAAGCCTTCCTGGAGGCGGTACACGAGCTGCGCCGGGTGCGACGCCGCGCCGGGGCGATGAGCTGGGCGGTATACGAAGATATTGAGCGCCCCGGCCTGTTTATCGAGACCTTCCTGATGGGCTCGTGGATTGAGCATCTGCGCCAGCAGGAGCGCCACACCATGAATGACCTCCTGCTGCAGAGCCGCGTTCTGGCTTTTCATCAGGGCACAACATCACCGGCCATTCGTTATCTGGTCGCGCCGGTATAACCATAACCATCACCTGCACAGGAACACACTATGGCAACGTTTAAGGCAAAAGACGGCACGCAGATTTACTACAAAGAAGGCGGCGCGGGCAAACCGGTTCTCTTCAGCCACGGCTGGCCGCTGGACGGCGACATGTGGGATAGCCAGCTGAACTACCTGGCCGAGCGCGGCTTCCGCGCCATCGCCTTTGACCGCCGCGGGTTTGGCCGCTCGGATCAGCCGTGGAACGGTTACGACTATGACACCTTTGCGTCCGACATCAACGACCTGATTACCACCCTGGACCTTCAGGACGTGACGCTGGTGGGCTTCTCCATGGGCGGCGGCGACGTGACCCGCTACATCAACAACTACGGCAGCGCGCGCGTGGCCGGTCTTGCGCTGCTGGGCGCGGTCACGCCAATCTTTGGTAAATCTGAGACCTTCCCGCAGGGTGTGGATCAGAGCGTGTTCGACGGCATTCGCGACGGGTTGCGCAAAGATCGCGCCCAATTCATCAGCGACTTCGCCACCCCGTTCTACGGCACCAACGCCGGACAGACCGTTTCCGCCGGTGCCCTGACGCAGACGCTGAATATCGCCCTGCTGGCCTCCCTGAAGGGTACCATCGACTGCGTGACCGCCTTCGGCGAAACCGACTTCCGCCCGGACATGGCGAAAATCGACGTGCCGACGCTGGTGATCCACGGCAACAACGACCAGATCGTGCCGTTTGAAAGCACCGGCAAGCTGGCGGCAGAGATGATCAAAAACGCCACGCTGAAGGTGTACGACAACGCGCCGCACGGCTTCGCGCTGACCCACCAGGACCAGCTCAACGAAGACCTGCTGGCGTTTGTGAAGTCGCTGTAAGTCTTAAAAGCGAAGCCTGATGGCGCTTCGCTTATCAGGCCTACAAGGGCTGGTCCTGTAGGCCGGGTAAAGCGCAGCCGCCACCCGGCGCTTTCGCAGACGCGTTCCGCTCCGCCAGCAGCCGACAAATCTCCGCGTGCTTCTCCTCGGTAAAGGTAAAGCGCGACATAAAGCCCATGCGGATCAGCGAGCCTATCGCCGGCAGCAGGCAAATCCCGAAGAACAGCCCCGACAGCACGCTCTCGCTCTGAATTTGCGCCTGCGGCACGTAGCCGATCATCGTCAGAAACACGCCGATAAGCCCGCCGCCCACCGCCACCGACATCTTGCCGGTAAAGGTCTGCCCGGAGAAGGTGATCGCCGCGCATCGCTTGTGGGTGTGGTACTCCGCGTACTCGATGGTGTCGGCAATCATCGACGAGGTGAGGATGTTGGTCATCATCACGAACAGCGTGCTCAGGCCGAGCAGAATAAACAGCATCGTCACCTGCTGATAGCCGACAAACCACATCACCACGCGCACCGCCACGTCCAGCCCGCAGAGGATCATAAACAGCTTTCGCTTCTGCATCCGGCGCGTCAGCATCGGGGCGACCAGGCACAGCACCGCCGCCACAATCCCCATCACGCCAATCGCCATCTGCAGGCTGCCGTCGCCCAGGTTGTTGATAAAGAAGTAGATATACAGCCCGCCCGCCACGTTGTGGAACACGCAGAAGAAGAACGACAGCAGGACGATAAACAGCGGCTTGTTCTGGCGCAGGTTGTGGAAGGTGTCGCGGATGGTCACCTTTTCCGGGCTGGGCGGCACGCGCTCTTTGATCTGCATGAAGCCGTTGAGCATCAGCGGCAGGCCCACCAGCATCATCACCAGCGCCGCCATAAAGTAGCCTTTATCGTTGCTGTACTGGGCGAAATAGGCCGCCAGCTTCGGGAAGAAGATGTTGGCGCAGGCAATCCCGGCGTTCACCCCGAGCATCGCCGCCGTCACCGCGCGGGTGCGCTGCCCGGAGTCGTTGGTCATCACCGACGACATCGACCAGAACGGGATATCGGAGATGGCGTACAGCGTCCCCCACAGGATGTACGTCACCCCGGCGTAGAGGATTTTGGTGGTCATGTCCGCTTCGATTTTATAGAACGACAGCAGCGTGACGCCGGTGATCAGCAGCGGGGCGATCAGCAAAAAGTGGCGAAACTTGCCGAACCGGCTGTTAATGGTGTCCATAATGCTGGCAAACAGCGGATCGTGAACCGCGTCCCACGCGCGGGCAATCAGGAAGATGGTGCTCGCCGCCAGCGCCGAGATCCCCAGCACGTCGGTGTAAAAATAGTTAATAAACGAACCCACTAAACCAAAGCTAAAACACTGACCTAAACCATAACCAAAATAAGACCACAGCTCGCGAGACGGTATTTTCATTGTCGTTGCCATTGTTATATGCCTGCCTGGTTGCCCGGCGGTGGACCGCCGGGTCGATATTATTAGTCCTGCGCCTGTGGGGCGATCTTGCGCAACTGCTGCATCAGGGCGATTTCACGGCGCGAGAACGGAATACCGTTCTCCTCAAACACGTCGTGGAACCAGAGACGGCAGTAGTCCGTGGACTCCTTCATCACCACCGGCCACGGCAGCCACGTCTGGGTTTTGCCGCGCACCAGCCCCCACTGGTACGGCGCGACCTTCGCCGCGTACATCAGCGGGAGCTGCTCTTCGATGGTGCTGCCCACGTGGCGCGCCAGCCATTCGGTACAGAACATCGGTCGTCCGAGCTGTTGCAGCTGCTGGATAATCGCCGTCATCCGCCCGGTGTGGGTGTAGGCGTGGAAGCTCACCACGTCCGAGAGCGCCAGCGCGGTCTGGTCCAGCGGGTGCTGGAAGAACGTCTCGCCCTCCTCTTCCGGCGGCAGGCGCCACGCGCAGACAGTGAGCGGCTGGGTTGGATCTTCTTCTCGCACCCACTGGAACGCCAGCTTCATCAGCGCGTGGGCGCAGGTCTCCAGCTTCGCGTCGTACTGCACCTCCTGCGTACCCGTCGCGAAAATGCCGCGGTTGCCCGGCTCGTTGTAGAGATCCCACAACAGCACGCGCTTATCGTCGCGGAACTGGCGGACAACGTCGCGGATATAGCGCTCAATGTCTGCCCAGCAGTCCGGATCGCACACCTTGTCACGCCCCGGGCTCGCCGCCGCCTGGCTGTTGTGCTTGCCCGGCACCGGCGGCTTTTGCGGGCCGAGGTACGGCTCGTCGCCGGAGAAGCCGCAGTCGTCCATCAGGGTCAGCATGGTGCTGAACCCGTGGCCGTCGGCAATCGTCAAAAACTGGTCGATGCGCGCCATCAGCCCGTCGCGGTCGCGCTCCCAGACGATAAACGGCAGATTGATGCGCAGGGTGTTGTAGCCCGCGTCCGCCGCCCAGCCCAGCTCGCGGTCAATCGTCCCGGCATCGAAGGTTTCTGCCTGCCAGATATCGGTCCAGTTCACCGCCGTCGACGGCAGATAGTTAAACCCGCACAGCCAGCCCTTCTGCTGATACCACGCCTGTGCCTGCTCCCTGCTCCACTGCTCTTTCATTACGCGTCCTCTTACTGATAATATTTAGCTAATAAATATTAGCTGCGGGATAAATACGCAATTTCCCGCACGAAGAAAAGCGATGCCCCTCACAAAGTTCACGCTTCGATGAATGAGAAACGTGATCGACGGCGCTAAAGCGTGCGGTTAGGGTATGATGCGAAATCGCGAAAGGGAGAGGACGGATGAAGCGAAAAACGAAAGTGACGATGAACGATATTGCGCGGGCGGCCGGGGTGTCGCAGGCGACGGTATCGCTGGTACTTAACCAGTCCCGCAACATCAAGCTCAGCGACGACACCCGTCATAGGGTGATTAGCGTCGCCACCGAGCTCGGCTACGACCGCCTCCCCGCCGTTCACGCCCCGCGCAACCAGGAAGAGATCGCCCTGCTGGTCAGCTCCATGCAAAGCTTTGACCCGTTTATCGACGCCATCAGCCAGGCACGGGAAGCGGCGTGGCGCAACGAGACCCTGCTCACCGTCTACGACTACGGCGACGACATCGAGCTGGCGCTGAACATCATCCGCCAGCTGGAGAAGCGCAACTGCATCGGGATTATTCTCGCCTCTCCGGTCACCACGCTGGTGGACATGACGGCGTTCCAGGACTGCACCCGCATCCCGCTGGTGCTGCTCAACCAGCGCGACCCCGGCTCGCCGCTGCTGCCGTCGTTTATCCCGGACGACTACGCCAACGCCTTCCAGGTGACGAAACACCTCATCGCCTGCGGGGCCACGCGCATCGCCCACATCACCGGCGAGAGCTGGATGGAGGCCTCGCGCCAGCGTCTGGCGGGCTACCAGACCGCGCTGCAGCAGGCTGGACTCGCGTGCGACGACGGTCTGGTGCGCCAGACCAACTGGCAGTTCAGCGAGTCCTTTACCGCCACGACTTCTCTGCTGGAGCAGACCGAGCGCCCGGACGCCATCTTCTGCGCCAGCGACTGGCTGGCGATCGGCTGCTACCAGGCGCTGGCGGTGAATGGCGTGCGCATCCCGCAGGATATGCTGCTGGCGGGCTACGACGACCAGAAGATCTCCGAGCAGCTCACCCCGCCGCTGACCAGTATCCAGCTGCCCTACAGCGAGCTGGGACGGCTGGCGGTGGAGTACCTGTGCAATCAGGAAGATGCCGCCACGCACGTGACGCTGGCGGGCAGGCTGAAGGTACGCGCCTCAAGCCTCGTCTGAGGTAAACACCATGCCTGCGTAGGGCTTCTCGCGACACGCCGCCAGTCGCGCGGCGAGGCTGCCCACGTGCAGCTCCAGCTTGTGCCCGTCCGGGTCGAGAAAATAGAACGACGCCCCCTCGCTTTTGTTCTGCTTCCAGACGGTGACGCCCGCCTGCTCAAGCCTTTGCGAGAACGGTTCAAAATCCGCTTCCGCGACGGTAAACGCGTAGTGGGTGTAGTCGCTCTCCTGCGGCGGCACATACTGGCGCGCCTCGTCGTACGACAGGCAGACCCACAGATCGCCGCAGGTGAGATAGGCCCCGGTATTCCAGCGGGCGTGCAGGGTCAGGCCCAGCAGCTCGTGCCAGAAGGTGACGCTTTTTTGCAGGTCGCTGACCGCGAGGGTCAGGTGGTTGAGTGATTGCAGCATGACGTGCCCTTTTGTTTTTCGCGCCGGACGTGGTACGGTAAAGAGATGAACATAAACCACGCCGTGCTCACCGTAAACCGCTGGTGGCTGCCTTCTTAAAGGCGGCACGGAGTTGTTTTCCCCATTTTCAGATAGCCGCCGAAAGGCGGCTTTCTCACATCTAAGACCCCTTTCGGCATTACAACGTTAAGGAGTCTTTATGAACGCACCCACCATCCTCACCGGCGACCGCCCAACCGGCCCGCTGCACCTTGGCCACTTCGTCGGATCGCTGCGCCAGCGCGTGGCGCTCCAGCACACGCACAACCAGTTTGTGCTGATTGCCGACCTGCAGGGGCTGACCGACAACGGCAGCAACCCGCAGAAGATCCGCGACAACATCCCCGAAGTGCTGGCCGACTACCTCGCCGCCGGTATCGACCCGAACCTGACCACGATCTGCCTGCAGTCCGCCCTGCCCGCCCTCGCCGAGCTGACGATGCTGTATATGAACATCGTCACCGTCGCCCGCGTGGAGCGTAACCCGACGGTGAAAAACGAGATTGCGCAGAAGGGCTTTGCCCGCTCGCTGCCGGTCGGGTTTATGGCCTACCCCATCAGCCAGGCGGCGGACATCACCGCGTTCAAGGCCGAGTGCGTGCCCGTCGGCGACGACCAGCTGCCGATGATTGAGCAGACCAACGAGATTGTGCACAAGATGAACAGCCTGCTGCCCGCCCCGGTGCTGCGCCACTGCAAGGCGATGCTGAGCGACACCAGCCGCCTGCCCGGCATCGACGGCAGCGCCAAGATGTCGAAATCGCTGGGCAACACGCTGCACCTTTCGGCCAGCGAAGAGACCATTCATCGTGCCGTCAGCGCCATGTACACCGATCCGAACCACCTGAAGGTGAGCGACCCGGGGCAGATTGAGGGGAACGTGGTATTTACGTATCTCGACGCGTTTCATCCGGACAAGGGCAAGGTGGCGGCGATGAAGGCGCACTATCAGGCAGGCGGGCTGGGCGACCGGGTTTGTAAGAACGAGCTGGAGGCGTGTTTGCAGGAGCTGATTGCGCCGATGCGGGAGCGGAGGGCGATGTATATGCGTGACAGGGGAGAGTTGATGGCGATGCTGAAGCGCGGGACTGAACGGGCGCAGGGGGTGACGCAAGGGACGTTGAGGGAGGTGAAGGTTGGGTTGGGGGTGCCGGTGTTTTAATGGGGTGAGTTGATTGAGGCTGGGCGGCGGAGTGTGATTGACACATAGCCGCTTTGCCTCTCGATTTAATATATTGTTTGTTATAAGAATACTTAATTTTCCTTTTAGAACATTTAAATTGCTTTAGTTACTTTAATATTACATTGATAAATCCTTTATGACACGCTTAAAGGATTAACATGGCAGATGTAGATAATATATCCTTGAGATTATTCAACATAATCGATTCTCCAGATACAGTCACAGCATTTATAAATGGAGGCTTATCCGTTCCGCTAGATTATGGATATCTGATCTATGGTATCTTTGACACTGAAACAAGGCATGAACGCGAAACCGAAAGAATTCGGATAGCTAACGCAATCATAAAAGACATTTTGAATTACGATAATATCGTCAATGCAGCCAAGCAAATTTTTAAACTATTCAACAGATATTTAACCGAGGCTGAGCAAGATAAGGTTTATAGGCCAGCAGCTTCTTCAATACTGGGTAGAGTATCAACAAATATTATAGCGGCAACCATTGCGAAACGTGTTATTGAAAGAACGTCTTTTACATTTGTGGTTTTCAAAGGCAAATTAAATCCAATAACAGGACTGAGTACACTCCTTTTGTTTGGAGGCATGGCAGAACGCTCAATCAGAACATCTGCCCGGCTTAAAGCAGAAGCACCGGAGATATACGAACTTCTCAGACCCCGAGACTACGACCTACTCTACTTTCTCTTTGCTGATGCCGTCCAACCTTTCGTAGATGCTATCCATGCAGGTTACTCAGAAGGAAAACCTGTATTTAATCAGATCATAAACAAACTTAATGAAAAACTTAAAGCCAAACGTACGGTAGGCTCGTATGAGTAAGTTTATTATTCCCATTATAAATCTACTTCTTTGTTCATATTTAGTCTTATTATATATCCTTAGCTGGGTTGAATTCGAAACCTGGCATGATAAAATAATCGCCTTTTGCATAATTACCATAAGCGCTTACATTATTTCATTAGTAATGAATAAATTCCTGCCAGGAAAGATACATATTTTTGGCGGGATCCTGGATGTGTTATCAGGTCCCTTACTGATCATCGGTGCATTTGCTTGTATAGCTGTACTTGAACCATGGCCGCTGAAAATTATTGGTTTATTCATATGGGTCGTGGCGATGTTGCACCTACCTTCTTTTGTAAATATAGATGAGGAATAACCATGTCAAATCCAGCATATCTTTGGTTAACCGATACTAATGGCTCACCCGTCGTAGGAGGTTCCATGGTGTCCGGTCGGTTAGGCGCTATTGAATTAAAGGCGGTCGCTCATCACCTCACCATTCCTGTGAGTGGACATACAGGCCGACTAACAGGTACCCGCGTACATACACCGATTGCCGTTCAGAAAGAGTTTGATAAAACAACACCGGTTCTCATCAGGGCACTGTGTGAAAACCAAACGCTAAAATCGGCTACGATCAAAATGTATCAAATTGATGATGCAGGAATCGAGAGAGAATATTTCAACATTATCCTGGAGAATGTAAAAATCACGGGCATTACGCCCAATCTGTTCCCGGGTTCTGGAACAGGAACGCATACAGAAACAATCGAGCTAAGATATGAGGCAATCACCTGGAAACACTGTGACGGGAATATAGTTTACAGAGATGCATGGAATCATATGGCGATAGCCTGAACCGACTTTAAAATTTCTCGGGCCGGGGTAACGTTGTGCTTGTCGGTCCGACCAAGCGGAACGTCGCCGGGAAGCGCTGGCGATTATTTCTACCGCTTTAAAGGAGAGCATCATTATGGAACCCACACTCTCTCAAGTCATTGAGGTTGTTCGAAACTCCTCAGGTGAGCATCGTAAACCTATCGATAGCAATACGTTGATTGAGGCCGATTTGCATATTTGCGGTATCGATGGCGAAGACCTACTGGAAGACTGCGAAGAAGCGTTTGGCGTTAAACTTGCCACGGAAGAAGATGGCTACAGGAAAACGTTCTCTCTCGCAGAGAATGAGTATCTGTTTACGGGTGAAGGCATAGACTTTTTTGGCATCTGTCGGTTTATCCGCTGGATACGTGGCATACCCGAACCTGTTATATGTGATTTAACCGTCGGCAAACTTCACGCTGCGCTGGTTAACGCGGTGAAAGAGCAGGTTAAGCACGATTGATTTTTACTTACAACGGGCATGGGATGACATGCCCGTTTTATTGCTTCAAGGGTTACATTAGATGGGAAGCAGGTTACTCAGACATCGCCTGCCCTGTTCCACGCTTAACAACCGGTATATCGCCGGTATCATTCAACGCGCCCGGAAACGTCTTCAACCACTGCGCCACTTTCTTTTTATTTATATTCACCACGCTCATACCTTCCAGGCATCCCCATAATTCTCTTGTATGTTGTGGCGTAATCACAATGCAGTCTTTCATGGCGCGGATTTTTACGGGCATGCCGTTGATGAAACCCGCGCGTTTTAACCAGTCGCCGCCCAGAAGAAGATATTTCATGTCGATACGTGCATAGAGTTCGCAGCAGGCGGCACTGTCCTGCGGCGTCTCCGCGCGGGGATGGACGGGCGCCGCGTTGAGCCGGTTGCCGTGAAGTCGGCGGGCGCTGTTTTTGCGCACCAGCTCGCGGTTTTCGATCATGCCGGTGAAAGCGTCTGATTCTGTTTTGCAAACAGTAAACTCTGGCTTAAAATTCGTCGCAGCCATTTTCAACTCCTCAGTAGTTGTTGTGGTTAGCGGTATGGGGGTGTTGCAGCACCTTCATATCGCGAATTGCTCGTTAAATTTTCTTTGATACTTCCTTTGCCGTTCGGCGTAATTCCTGGTGCTCATTATACAGGGCTGAATATAAATACAGCGGTTTGGTGTGGGGTAAATTTAGAATTTGCGAGGGAGATTCAGGAAATAGGATTATATGCGGTAAGGTCATGTTTTTGTTGATTACGGGTTGATTGGTCTGGATTTTGCGAGCATCATCGCAATTATTTACCTTCTTCCGTAACGCGATGGCTTCCAGCAAAACTCTCGAACAGGCAATTGCCGATATCACCATCTGGCGCAAAGGCGAACAGCGTGCGCCGCATAAGCCTTTATTGCTTCTGTACGTGCTGGCGAACTATCAGCAGGGGCATGCGCGACTGTTTGATTATGGAACCGAGGTCCACGAACAGTTGCTTAGCCTGCTAAAACGCTTTGGCCCACAGAGGAAGACGCATTACCCGAATATGCCTTTCTGGCGGCTCAAAGGGGACGGTTTTTGAGATCTTCAGAACACTGAGTTTTGTTCGACCGCTGGCAGTAAGCAACCGCCTGTTAAAGAACTTATAGAAAATAACGTTGCAGGCGGGTTTGATGAAGAACACTTTGCGCTGCTGAATAAGAACAAAAATCTGATCGGCTCGCTGTCGCAGCAGATCCTTGAAGCGCACTTTCCTGAAAGCATTCAGGAGGAGATCGCAGATGAGATGGGGTTTGATATCCAGCAAATCCGTAAGGTTTGCGATCCGCTGTTCCGCCAACAGGTGCTTCGCGCTTATAACTATGAATGTGCCATCTGCGGATTAAACATGCGGCATGATAACGCCTAGGTTGGACTCGAAGCCGCGCATATCAAGTGGAAGCAGTTTGGCGGACCATATGAGATCCCGAACGGACTGGCGTTGTGTGCAATTGATCATAAGGCGTTTGATAAAGGATCTATTGGGCTGGATGAGAGTATGCGGGTGCTCGTGTCTGAGGCGGTGAATGGGAATGGGATTGTTGGGCGGTTGTTCTGGGATTTTGCAGGAATGGAAATTGCGCTGCCGGTGGTGAAAGGTAACTATCCAAAGAAGGGATATGTGGAGTGGCATCGTAGGGAGGTGTTTAGAGGATGAGTGCGAAGGCCAGACTCACCTTTTCTTTTAATTCATTGAAAATTAATGGGTTGTGCGATTTAATTTTGGGGATTTGCCTCCAGAATGGGACATAAAATTGAATACTGCGTGGAAGATCAGAAAGTTGCGTGATTATTTTCCAGGTCCGAAACGCATTCCAGAGTAAGGCTTCTCACGGCATTGCGTCAGTCGAGATGCTAAATCTCCCACATGCAGCTCCATCTTGCGTCCATTGATTAACTCGTTCATCACGTTGCCTATCCGGTTGATAACAAAATACCGCCCTACTCAGCGATAATATCTTATATGATTGCCGTATTCTTATCGTAAACTGCTTCGTCAGATAGCTGACGAACTCATGATCTATCACTATATCCAGGACAGGGTTCATTACGGCGTCGATCTGGTACTCGATGAATTGGATGTTATGCTTAGAGATCTCCTCAGATGACATAAACATTATGCTTGGAAGACCTCTAGGCGATTTTACGCAGACACTTACAATTGCACAGGCCTCTAGAGCAGCAACCGACGATCACATAGCATTGTCCGGACCAAGCCTGAAAAATTACCTTTTGGGACTTACAATTGACAATTAGTAATTTTATTGTCAGGTCCGGTAGCCATCTAAGCGATTGCCTTAAAAAGTGGGCATATACACAGAAATAATGACAGACAAGCCCGCAAAAAAATCAGCTCCAGTTAGCACTCTCTTCGGAGTGCTTCTACCATTTATAGTAAAATGATGTTTATGCATCATACACAACAGTGCTACTTATAACATGTAATACAAGCGCCGCCCCCCTCTTCAAGATCATACATCGCGTCCATATCTAACGTGTCAATAATCATGCTTTCATCCACCATTGCATGCATACCTAATCGACGTTTTCTCTCGCGCTGTTTTTTCTTCTCGAAACGAGCTTTTACCTTCTCGTGGTTTTCCTTAATCTGCTTGACACGCTCTGGGTCCTCCAGTGTTTCTAATGGTTCATTTGGCCCCATCCAGAAAAAAGTTTCGCCATTCTCACTAGTCTCAGCTCTTTTTTCATAAGACTTAGCTTCTTCAAAAGCCTCAGGATGCTCTTCACGTAGCCGTACCCATTCAATTTTTCTCTGGAAGAAGCAGAAGGTACAACCAGAACGAGAACGCCATTCGTAGTATTTCGGTAAACCAAGCCCTGCACTATCTAATATATCGAGTACACCCTGCTTTTTAATTCCGTCCTCAGCAAATGGCATTTTGATTGTGAGATATTTTTGGTTCTCATTGGGTCGATAACCATCACGCCAAGGTTCATCAGCGCGAATACCCACATAAGAAATAACTTCGTAGCCATCGTTGAGGAAAGGGCGAATCCATTTCTCAAATGGCTCGAGTTTCATACGGATGGTACACCACCGTTGTTGTCCTGCAGGGAGAAAATTATTGTGTTGCTCTAACCAATAATCAAATCCTTTTTTGTCGTTTATGTGCAGAATAGGTTTACCTAGAACAATTTCTAGTTGCTCCAAGTACTCATAAACTTCAGGTAATTCTTTGCCCGTATCAGTAAAGAAATACTCGATGTCGAGCTCAGGATAGTTCCTAGCCATATACACCGAGAGAGCAGCACTGTCCTTACCTCCTGATAGGCCAAGAACATGTTTCACCTTGCGTTCATCACTCATGAGTAATACCTGTTTATTTAACTTTTTGCTTCAAGGGACTTTCTCAGCAATTGCTGCAACACATTGATTTTATGGAATTCATCAAGCCCAGAAAGATGACCTTCAATAGTATTCATTGTGTTTTGCAATTCATCCATTTCAACAACTCTAATTTCTCGCTTAAATGAGGTTAGCTTACCATCATCGCCTTCTAATACTAAGGACACCAATTTTGTTTTACCAGAGCCAGAGTTAGCTTCGTCATTATGCTGCGACTTTACCACACTCAAAAAATCTTGTGCGTAGTCACTGATTTTGTTTGATGCTGTTTGAAGAATTCCTTCGTTCCAGTTTTGTTTTCCGCGCCCAGTAACAATTTGAATTATGCTCTCTAGCCACTGTAATAATCCAGTATCACTTTTGGCGAGCTCTCTAGCAAAAGCTTTTAAGCGCAAGTCACCTGAATTTGTCTCAACGTACCGGCACATTTGAGCTAATTCTTCACCATTTTCTGGAAAAATGTTTTTTACTCTGGTCTTGATCGAAACTAACATTTGCTCGTGCTTTTGCCTGAGAGTTTTAAAACAGTCTTCCAAGAGATCAATTTGACTCGTAAAATCATTAGCACCAAAATCTACCAACTCTTTACGTAACTTCTTAATAAGTAGAGTATGTGGATCATTTGCTTGCAAAAAAAGATCTCGCACTCTCAAATAGGTTTTATTACGTTCATCATTATCTGGCACAAGATGGTGTGCATTTTTTACCCACTGCGGTAGATTATGTATTGTGGTAACTAATGGTGTCGCAACTGATAATATATTATTCGAAATATTACGGTTGGTTTCGGCTGCAGCGAAAACCGCAAGGTTTTGCAACCACTCTTTTTCGTCAGTTGCTAATACGATATATTTCGCGGCAAGATCGCCTGGGTTCTTGATCAGTTTATGAACATAGTCATTGTCTGGCTCTGCGATAAAGGCAAATTCGCCAGACATATCTTTTTCATAATATGCGATTTGTTCACCCATTGATTTCAAAAAAGCGAGTATGAAAATCGGAATAACACCTTTCGTTAAACCAAAGGGTGCGCTACCCCATAACTCGGCGATTTCAGACAAACCAACTTCACTACCTTTGCGATCTTTCAATAGTTGTTCAGCTGCGGCAAATACGGCACTGAGATTTGTATCCAAATAATCTCTGAACCAATGCTGCCCTTTTTCACCTTCGGCCGAGTGAATAGATGTATTTTTTAAGCAGCTTATATACATGGATTTCTCTGGAGGAAACCCCTCAATACCTAAATCTACACAGTCTTCTTTATCAAGCATGGCTTCGAGAAGCTTTTTTAAAGCAGAAACTGCGGTCCCAGACAACTTATTACGATTAACAAGCTCGTTGAGGATTTTAGGTGTTTGGAAAAATATGTTGTCGGCAGCGAAGGTTGCTATTTCACTAATGGTCTCTTTGGCATAAGCAACTCCGTTGTGAAACCAAACCGCGTTGTTGAATGCATAGGTTAAAGCGGTTTCAAGGGCTGATTGTGCATTAAAAGTACGAGCATTGTGTTCTTCGCGAGCTACTTTGTCATGAGTAAGCGCAGCTCCAGTTATTTTATCACTCTGGATAAGATCTAACGCATATTTTTCATTCGCAAGATTAATAATTTCATTAGCATTTGGTGCACAAGCAAGCATCAGTGACTTGTTATTTCGTGTTAACTCCTTCAATCGCGCTTCCGATTCTTCTTTTAGTAATAGTAAGAAATTCGCGAATTCACCATTTCGAGATGTAAGTAACGAACTAATTTCGATACTACTAAGTTGCATTGCTACCGATTGAGCAGCCCATCGTAATGTACCAAATTCATGATAATGGCCTTTAGCAATAACTTGGGAGCTAAAATTAATACGACCAACCGCTTCATGGCTATTATGAAGTTGGTCAAGTTTTTCTTCAACTAAACCAGCAATATCGAGATCAGACCCCTCAAATACCACCCAAGAGGATAGATATTTTCTAAATACAATACAGGAAGCGTCTTTTAGCTGTTGTAGACACGCATTAAGCTGTTCTTGCTGTGTAATCTCGGTTGCGGTAAGCAGTATCTTTTCAGTGCCGGTGAGGTTGGCAGATTTACCAAACAGGGTAATCAAAGCTATGCTTTTAAGCAGCTTGATGCATTGCGGTGAAAAGTCTTGTTTCAAGGCTTTTCTTATTGCATCAGCTGCTGTCGCCCAACCATGACCATCAGGGGATCCCAAAATAGCATGTTCCATATTGGCTTCTAAATAATCCCAAAGATGACTAAGATCATATCGAGCGTTTTGGTCACTTGTTTGCTGTAAGAAAAGTTGAAAACTGAACTGTTCATGAGAATTCAAAAAACTAAACGTACTGCGTTCGTTTTGACTAAATCTTCGCTTGGCAATAGGCCCTAATAGCAATGCGGTTAATGGATGAAGTGGAATACATTGCTCCAATCGTGTAAGTAGCAGCTCTTTACGCTGTCGCTTATCTTCAAGGGCTGCAAGTACACGTTTAACGAGCTGATCACCATCTTTTTTCGGTAATATTGTTTTTATCGAGCTACTAATTAATGCAACCGTTTCATCAGTTGATACGTTATAAAGAATATCGCTATAGCGTCCTTGAATCTTACCCCATTCATCCTGTAACTTGGTGCCACGTTCTTTAGCATATTCACTAAATGCCTGATGTAACAATCCTAAAAAAATAACTGGCGTGTTAATCCTAGATAGCTCTTCTGCGATATCCTGAAATAAATGTAAATCACCACCATTTCGGTTAATGTACTCTAAGCTTTTGCCCATTTCATCTGCGATGATAAGTACACCATCAACGTATGGAGCAATGTCTTCAAACAGGGCTTTCCATGAGTTAAGGAGCTCACTGTCACTCTCTACGCTCACTTTGCTATACTTACTGAGTATGCTGGATTTGCATGTCTTTGGATGTTCTTCGAGTGCTCTAAGAGTTGCATTCCAAAATGATTCTACAGGACCTCTCACTCCACCTACGGAGCGTATTTGTAACCACCCTTCCTGGTAAGGGACACTTTCTTCTAATAGAATTTTAGACTCATCATTTATAGTAATGAGTGCTTCACTACGAATATTAATATCAGCATGCAGTAAACCAGCTACAAGCAACGCAACCGTTGACTTACCCGAACCATAAGCACCAGTAAGTGTATAGGCGCTCTGTCCGGTTTGTTTGTACTGCCGGAAGAGCGTTTCTAAGGAAGATTGTGCAGTTCCATGGTAAACCAAACCAGGAAAGAAATCGGTGCTCAAATCACTATCGATACGGGTAGAACGTTGATGGCGTGTAGCGATAGAGTAAAGTTTACTAAGAGTCACTCTTATTTTCCTTCTGGTTGATAGTAATGCTTAAGGTACTGATCAGCTTTAATTTTATTGATATCTTCGAAACAGTGTTGTACTTGCCTTAAACCTTGGGTATCTGTCCAGGCTATTTTGCCTTCGGTTAATGTTTCAACTTGATCAAGTTTGTCACTAAGCCCGGCAGCAGATAAACGAAATACTCGACCAGGAGAGCCTACGTCATTCAGTAATGCTTCAAAAGACAACGTGTTTACCTTACTCTCTTGGTGTTTTCTCTGCATATAGTCAATGAGGGCATAGGTAAAGACCTCTACGGGCAGTGAAGGACGCCGAGAAAGTTCTGCCAGGTAGCTCCTGGCATCTTCTTGCTTCAACAAACCTAGCTCTGTGAAAGGTGAAGCAAAGCTGTCCTCATTAATTTTTTTGGATTGCAATGACTTATGTGCATACATCTGCAACAGACAGTCGATATCTTTGTTTAGAGTTTCTTCAGTAAGCTCTTTCTCGTGATTAGTTAGTGCATCTTTGATTTCATTTGCTAAAAACTCTTTCTTTACTTTTATCCCATTGAAATAATTAAATAAAAAACGAGACGCATTTAATTCAGCATTTCTTGTATCGATGGATTGCAATAGCCAATGTAGTAACCAGATCGTCCCGATCTTATCAAGGTATTCATCATACGCTGCTCTACCGTTTTTATGAGTAAATAACTGTTCAGCAAGCGGTGTCAGTTGATAAATTTGTTCTTTGTTATCAACGCATATCACTAAATTCAGTGCACGAATCCAGTGCCGGACAGAAAGTACCATGTTCTTTCCCATCCCCATTGACTGCATCTGCTTCTCTATATTCAACTTACTCGAGATGGACTCACCTTTTACAATTTCTTGAATTATTTTATAAATCCAGCCGTAACGGATAGGAAAAGTTTGATGTCCGGAGAATTTTAGTATCGTAGATTCGATGCTCAATGTAGTTACCTTACTGCTGAATTGGAGATTTTATCCAAACGGAAACAATATTGTATCAGAAGGCCGTTGCATCTAGAAGTTCATTGTATTCAGAAGTTAATTGCACCATAAAAATCAATAATATTAGAACATATCACTAAAAAAACATAAAATCAGAACACATCATATAAGGATCATAAACTAAATGCATCAATGATAGAGCATCATTGCCTTCCCAGCTACTGGCAACATTAATCGTAAAGTTGTTGTGCCGTGCTTGTTTCATGGGAAATGAAAACTATGCCCGGTGCAAAGCTTGATGTTCAACCCAGCGTGATGTTTGTCTCTAAAATGTCCTTGATTTCATGTGCTTTGCCTAGCATATTGTGACTTTCAGGATAATGTTCGGCTCATCGAACCACTGAACTAGCTGCCTTTTGTGACTTGAATCTCAGCGGCCAGTGAAACGCTTGGCTCACTATACTTAAATGCCCGGTCAAGATCATAGAATATCCTTAGATTTAATGATATAAATAGGGTATTTTTGAAGCATATCAGTTACCTAGGAAAACATCGATGCAAAAGTCTCTGGATATTTTTAAAGCAGAACCTCAATCAGTATTTGATGTCATCTGCAAACGTAAAACAACAGGCTTTTATATGCCTGCTTATCAGAGACCATATTCATGGGAAGAAAGCCATATTAGAGATTTGTTTTCTGATTGTGAAAACGTATTTAGAAATCTTCTTGATTCTCATGATGCGATTATTTTTCTCGGCTCCATACTCAGTGTGGACGATAGTATTGCCCTAACCATCTACCCTTTAGTAAAAAGGGATAAACCGGAAGAAATCAAACTTATCATCGATGGGCAACAGCGCCTTTCGACTTTGATGTTGATAATACTCTGTATTAACGAAAGGTTAAGAATACTTTTACCGAGTTTGAAAAAAACAATTACCTCCGAACAAGATGAAGAAATAAAAGACGTCCTTGATGAATTACGCCAAGTAGTTTCCCAGCTAGAGATCGACACTTCGAATACGGTTGTAGAGACAACTGCAGAACATGAAGTATACAAATTTCTCCCTAAAATTATTCGTTCACAGGTCGATTGTTGGGGTAGAAGTGAGAAAAACGCTCTATATGACAGCCCAATAGCTGAATTGTTGTATGTGTATCAGCGTCACATTACGGATCAACGTGATAATTCAGTGTTTAAGCCTTTAGACTTATCATTGATGAGTACTTCTGCCAAACGTGTCGTTAATAACGTTAAAGAAATTAGAAAACAGCTTGACTGTGTACAAAAAGGTTTTCAATTTCAATTTCCTGATAGCGAAACCGAAGAAAAAATTAATATTAGTGACTTAGTCGATGTTGAAACATTGGATGTGTGTTTAGATTTCCCTGTTGATAAAAATTTGGCATTGGTTGCTGAATCGTATCCTAAAGTTGCAGAAGTTATTTACATCGCCGTATTTGCGAAATTTTTGCTTCATCGCGTTTGCCTTACATACGTTGAAGTTAACAATGAATCGTATGCATTCGATATGTTTGAAGCTTTGAATACTACGGGCGAACCACTCACAGCGATTGAAACATTTGTACCAAAAGCTATTGAATTCATAGGGAAAAAGCGTAAAGAGGGGGCTCCAGAAGAAGAACTGGAAGCAGCAATGGATGTTCTCAATTCCATAACTGAGCGTTTTGAAAATATCATTGATAGTAAAGAAAAAAACCTTAAAACTAAAGCGTTAATACTGGCATTTGTACGAGCTTTTGAAGGAAAAGTAAAAGTTACGAGTTTAAGAGATCAGCGAGATGCAATGCTTAAGAGTTATGAAAATTGCGACTATGATCTCAAAGGCGTTTACTTAAGCCAGCTGGCAACATCTGCCAACTTTTTGTTCGATCATTGGCAAGTAGTAGTACCAAATGTTGGGAAATTAGTTGACTCTAGCGTTTTAGATATTTCTAATTTATGTCTTCGATACCTTGTGGATATGAAGCATGATATTGTTCAAAGTCTATTGATACAATTTGTATTAATTGATGAGAAATTTGGAGCAACAGGTACAGAACATTCTGACTTCGCAAAAGTGCTTAAGTCAGTAACAGCGTTTAGTGTACTTTGGCGAGCGATGAGTGGCGGAGCTGATGGTATTGATGCGGTTTACAAAAAATTACATGAACGCGGTGTGAATGCAGATCAAAAAGGGTTCACATTAGGTCACGGCTCTCTGACCTCGGATCGGTTTAATCCAGATATTATTAATCAGTTTTTCAGAGAAGAACTTGTAAATAAAATTATTACAAAAGGTTCTCCAAAAGATACAGTAGATGAAAAATGGCTTGATATCTGTTCGAAACAGCAAATTCTAACCAAACCGAAGAGTATCAAGATGTTGCTCTTAGCTGGTTTGCATGGCGTTGAACTTGAAGGCGTTGATCACCAGATCTCAAATAAATTGAGTACTGATTTCCTAACAACCACGATGTGGGAATTAATTTCTCGGAAAAACGCTATTAAGAAGGTCTTCAATGGTGGTTCTACAGAAGGCTGGGGGGATGAGGAGATAGCAAACCCAGAAATTTATAACAAGATTGGTAACGTATTAATAGATGTCAGAGACGGAGTTTCCAGCTCCAATTCACCGTCTTGGTATAATCTAAAGCAACATTTACTTCAGGCCTTAGCTAACGATACAATTAAGGATATTGAAGATATCTTATCATCAGAGTGCCATATTTCTGAGCATGCTAAAAGTCATGCTTCAGTCTTGATGCTAGAGAAAAAATTTGGTGATATAACGTTCGCCGATAAATGGGGAAAGCAGCAGATTGATGAGCGCAGTTCATTACTCCTGAGTAACGCATGGCGCAATCTTACTAAATGGCTTGATTGGGAGTAACAATGCGGTTCTCAGACCTTGAACTCAAAGCTAAGTATGACTCAGATGAAGAAAGTATACTTGAATGTGTACATATCCCCTTGCTTGCTCACGCAGATCGCTATGATAGGGCCGTGGGATACTTTTCGTCCGATGTATTGGTTTCTGCAGCGCAAGGTCTGGATAAGTTTATCCATTCAGAAGGCAAAATGCGCCTTATCATTGGAGATCCACTATCTGACGATGAGTTTGAGGCGGTGATGGAAGGGGTATCAAATCCTGTTAGAGCTCTATCACTTCAACTAGCAGATTTGTTGCTTGAAAGCACAGAACGAAACCTAAAGCTGCTAACGTATTTAGTGGCTAAAGGGCTACTTGAGATTAAGTTCGCTTTCACGCACCAAGGTATGTTCCACAAAAAAATTGGGATCTTTTATCAACAAAATGAAACCGTTGTTTTCAGCGGCTCCGCGAATGAAACTATAGCTGGGTTATCTAAGTATAATTCTGAGGAAATTTCTCTTTTTTTCAGTTGGCGTGAATCTTTTGCTGATTATGGCCAAGTCGAAGTAGACAATTTCAATGCTCTTTGGAATAATAATAAGAAGCGAGTGAAAGTTGTTGCAATTGATTCAGATGTTTACCAAAAAATCCGAGCTGGTTTTCATCTGGACGAGTTAAGTAAAGAATTATTTCCGGCATCCACTCATCCCAAGAAGACCAAACCTTTCTTCTCATATAGCTTCCCTAAATCAGAACAAGAGTTAACAAAACTAAATATTGAAGTGAAAATGCCTCGTAAGCCATTGATAGTGAAAGATAGAGCGTTTGAGTTGTTTCCACATCAAGTCGAAGCTATAGAAAGCTGGCGAAAGGCAGATTATAACGGTCTATTTAAATTAGCTACAGGTTCAGGTAAGACATTCACATCCATCTCTGCGATGGTTGAATTGTATGAAGAACGTCATAAGAATGGTAACGCAACCTTTGTTATTATTAGTGTCCCTTATATCGAATTGGCTAATCAATGGGTAAAAGAGCTAGCCCCTTTTAATGTCATCCCTATTCAATGTTACGATAGCTCTAATAATTGGGCTGCTGCATTGGATAAGAAAATATTACGTTTTCGAAGCGGAACTTTAGATTTTATCTGTGTCATTGCTGTTAACAAGACTCTGTCATCGGAGTTATTTCAATCTAAGATAGCCAAAATACCATTTGAGGATATGTTGTTAATCGGCGATGAATGTCACCACCTTGGTAGCCAAGGTTATTTCGATGCGCTGCCCCCAGCTCGTTATCGAATAGGATTATCCGCTACGCCTTTTCGCACCGATGATGATGAGATTGAAGGCGCACCATTCCCTGATAAAATCAGACAGAATTTGCTTTCATACTTTAAAGGCATTATAAGTGAATACTCACTGAGTGATGCTATTAAAGATGGAATACTTTCTCCTTATCGGTATGATCTTGTTCCAGTTTATCTTGATATGCAAGAGCAAGAGGCCTATGAAGACTATTCTGCAAAGATTCAGAAGCTAATTTTAAGAGCTCAATCAACGAAATTATCAACTGATGAGCAGTCAATGTTGACCAATTTGTGTGGTGCAAGATCAAGGCTACTGGCCACTAGTTCAGGAAAATTACCGGCATTACTCAATTATTTGAAAGATCATCCGACATTGTCGTTAACACACTCGTTAATCTATGTCGGAGAAGGTTTTGCACCGGGGGAAAGTATACCATATATAACTAAGATCACTAATTGCCTACATGAACATGGCTATAAAGTTTCAAAATTTACTTCCCAAGAGACATCGTCGGAGCGACGTATGATTATGGAAAGTTTCAAAAAACAACACATTGATTCTTTAGTGGCCATGAAGGTATTGGATGAAGGGATTGATGTGCCGGTATGTCGAAGCGCTTTTATTTTGGCAAGCACCCGTAATCCCAGACAATATATCCAGAGAAGAGGTCGTGTTCTTCGAAAATCTTTGGATAAAAATGAAGCCTTAATTGTGGATTTTGTTGTTCTTCCATTACCGGGAGTAGTGAATAATATTAGTCAAAATTTACGACGTGCGGAGTTAAAAAGAATAGATGACTTCAAGTTAACCGCTATAAACCCCGAAGAGATTGATAAAAAAATCATCGAATTAGGACTCTATTAATGGACCTTGATGCCTTTAAAGCTTTGTTAAAGCAAGTCGATAAAGATACCCAGATCGCTCATCTGGATTACTCAAAGAAATCTGCTGTGCATAAAGCGGCACTGCAGGTTATGCAATTTGAGAAAGAGCTTTACTATGGAGATTTAGTGCAAAGTCGTCATCTTCAGAAGATCAAAGATATTATTGAGGCTAATGTGGAAGATATCATAAATGAAACTAATAAGACTTGAGATACATAATTTCCGTCAATTTTATGGAAAGCAGTCTATAGATTTCGCTGTAGATCCTGATCACGGAGTTACACTAATTCATGGTGAGAATAATGGTGGCAAAACAGCATTGCTTAATGCGCTTCGTTGGTGCCTTTATGAGGAAACCACTGAAAACTTACTCGACCCTAAAAATCTTCTCAATAAGCATGCAGAATCTCAAGGTAAGAATACTTTCAGCGTTTCTGTTCAACTAGAACATGAGAATCGCTTACTTGACGTTCGAAGAATTCAAGATAAGAATAGTGGTAGCAGTAACTTACATGTTTATGAAATTATTGATGGTTGCTATGCAGAAAAAGCTGAAGAAAACCCGAATACGTTAATCAATACTTTTTTACCAAAAGAAATGTCTCAGTACTTTTTCTATCAAGGTGAAGGGACCGGTACTTTAAGTAGTCAAAATGATTTCTCTCACATCAAAGATGCTATCGAAAAAGTTTTAGGCCTAACGGTTGCTAAAACAACACTAAGACACTTGTCTGCCGTTAAGATAAGTTATCAAAAAGATCTCAAGCAATATGATACAAACAATGAAATTGATACTTTATTGACAAACAAAGATACTTTAGTTTCAAGTTTAGAACGTGACAAGATGCTACTGGAAAAAAAGCAACGTGAGCTTGAGATTGCGGAAAAAGAATATGAAACTCAAGTAGGTAAACTTGCTCGTTTTGATAAGACAACAATTGATGAACAACTTAAGCTTCGCAAACAGAAAACAGAGTTACTTAGTGACTACGCACGGCAGCATAAGCAGTTCCTGTCTGAAAAAACCTCAAAAACACCTGACTGGGCATTGAGGACATTTAGCCAAAAGCTTGCTTCGTTCGATGTTTCAGCAATTAATACTGAAGAACTCAATAAGTCATTGCGTTATACCGTAGACAGGCAATTGTTACGTGAGATTGTACACAATAACGAATGTATTTGCGGCACTCATATTGAAAAAGACAGCTCAGCGGCACGGCTTTTAGAGGAACTCGGTAAACATGCCGTTGACCCTGATCTTAGGCACCGTTGGGTGAGAGCGACCAAGCTACAACAAAGACTTAGCAGTCAGCAACTACCAAAAGCTTGTATGGAAAAATTATTAGCTGATATTGATGACTACGAAGTTGGTATGCAGGAACTTGAACACAGTATAAAAGAGTTAAGTTTTACGATTGTCGAGTCTGACATTGATGATATTAAGATTATCGAACGTGCCAAAGATTTGGCTAAATCTCAGTGTGACCAACTTAAAGGACAGATTCCTCAGTTAGAGCAGAATATCCGTAAAAAAGATATCGATATTAAAGAAATTGATCGTCGAGTGAGCAGTTTGTCATCGACTCAGCCCAAGGCCCAGAAAGTCCGCAACCTTATTCTAGCGACAGACAAGATAATTGAGTTATATGAGGAAGCTATGAATTCCTCGCAAAAGGGAGTTGAGCAATTATTATTGAAAAAGATGCAATCATTGTTTAGTCAAGTTGCTTTTAATGGCTACACGGTTCAAAAGGACACCAACGGAAAATCAGGGAACTTTACATGGGCAATTGTTGATAATAAAGGCAAACGTGCAGCCGCTGGTAACGGATATCAAGCTATGCTTGCGATATCTTTTATCGTCGCACTAATTGAGTTCTCGAAGGTTCGCGCATATAACAAGCAGCATCTTCTTACCCCTGGTACTATTGCCCCATTTATTGCAGACTCTATTCTTGCCTTTATCGGTCCAGATAACGGTCGAGAGCTTGTTCGTTACATCGCGGAAAAAGTTGAGCAGTCAATCTTTTTGTTTTCTCAAGCTCAGTGGACTGAAACACATACCGACAAAGGAATACGGCATAAAATAGGTAAGGAGTATAATCTTGTTCAACATACAGTGCTTACCAAGGAAGAATTTAAAGGCCAGTATCCGACGCAACTTACGGTGAATGGCGTTGATTACGAAGTTGTTCGTTTTGGTAGTGATTTTGACAAAGTAACTATCGAGGAGATTCCTACCCATGGCTGAAATTTTAGACTGGCGTAAGTTACAGGTTCACCGGGATTCTCGTTTCGAATCTTTAGAAGAGCGATTTTGCTCGACAAAAGGAGCTAACAATGACTTCCGGATGTTTAGTACAGTCAAAGAACTAATGGTTTTTGCTGCATTAGTGGGATATCAACTGGATGAATATCAACCACTTGAGCCTAAGATTAAAACCACGCCGATCCTGCTGGATACTTATGCAACAACAGGACATGATGCTTATATCTATCTTCTTGCGTTAACAAAAGCGTCATCTTTAGACATTCTTAAAGATGAAAATTTAAGACAAGCAATTAATATTTTTGAGGGATATTGCAATAGTGGTCTCAAAATCATTGATAGTTGGATAATGAATAATATTGGTGAGCCACTAGTGACTAATATTATATTTAATCAAACATTAGAGTACTTAGTTGAAAATGAATAATTACTACGACTATGCTGCATCTACACCAGTTTCTCCACGAGTTCTAGAGGCGATGAGCCCTTGGGGGACCGAAAATTTTGCGAATGCTTCTTCTGCGCATCAAGCAGGAAGGCTGAGTTCTCAAGCAATCCAACAAGCAAGAGAGCTAATTGCAGATAAAATAGGTTCACTTCCTAGTGAGATTATTTTTACCAGTGGCGCTAGTGAAGCTAATAACTTGGCTTTAAAAGGAGTAGCTTTCAAACATCTTAATACCAAAGGCCACATTATTACCTCAGCTATAGAGCACAAATGTATTCTCAATACTTGTGCATTTCTGGAGTCGATTGGCTTCGAAGTGACTTATCTCCCCCCTGACAAGAGAGGCTACATATCACCATCCTCACTCGCTGCGGAGATAAGAGAAAATACTATTCTTGTTTCAATCCATCATGTAAATAATGAGCTAGGAACAATTCAGCCCATTAAAGACTTTGGTGCGATAGCTTTTGAGCACAACATTCCCTTTCACACTGATGCAGCACAGAGCTTCTGCAAATGCGATATTAATGTCGATGATATGGATATCGATATGCTTTCACTGTCTGGCCATAAAATTTATGGACCTAAAGGGATTGGTGCACTTTATGTGCGTAATGCTAGAAACGCAGAATTAGTTCCCCTTATTCATGGCGGGGGACAAGAGGCTGGGTTACGTGGCGGCACATCGCCTACTCCCTTGATAGTAGGGCTTGCAGCCGCAGTAGAGTGCTACCCTACTCAAGCAAGCCCAATCGAAAAGCAGTTTCTAGATCTTATGGTGCAATATGATTTCATAAGAAACGGTAGCGAGGCAGTGGTACCGACAATCTGGAGTGTAACCTTTCCCTCCGACGAGGAGGTAAAACGTTTTAGGAATGATTGCCCATGGTTCATATCTCAAGGTTCAGCGTGCAATGCTCTTTCAAATGTAGCTTCCCATGTATTAACCGCAATGGGGATGTCGGAACAAGTAGCGCGTCGCACTTACCGCATTAGTCTTCCGCCGTATAAGATTAGTGGCAAATTAGCCTAAAGCCAGCCACGTGCTTTCCGGTAAGCGCTAACCGTTCCTCAAATATCTGCCTGTTCAAGATAACCTCGCCCGTGGATGTTGTTCCCAAGAGCTTTGATAATCGTTCATCAAAGTTCTTTTGTTTTTCATATTGTTCGTGTTTATTACTTAGTAGCAAATGCTTATTGAGCAGTGGTGGGCGGCGACTTTCATCGAGATACTCAAAGAAATCTATATTTTGATTAACCATTTTTATTTTGGTTCTCTCTATCAAATAAGGAACAGATTTGCTGAAATCATCGTAGCGTGTCAACGTGAGTTTACCAGAGTTAATATGTATTTTAACTAGTTCAACGGTGTCGTCTAGTTCCCCGTAAAGTTGCAATGCAGCACCGACATAAACACGCAATAAGAGTGGCAGTGCCTCAATATAGTCTTTATGGAGAATCAAAGAGTGCCCGTTATTAAAAACACTTGCAGGCAATTGTTCATGTGCTTTTATGCATTCCTCTTCAATTAAATGCGTATCTGCAATCGCAAAAAGTAATTCTTTCGCAAGATTATTCGCCGTTCGGTAATCACCAAATAAAGCTTTGATGTCACGTTTTAGATTTTCAGGGTGATGTGTATATGGTTTCCTTTTCTCAAATAACCCCATAGCAAAATATACTAGTAGATCTTCCTTATGGGATTTTTGTGCATTAGCAAATTCATGAGCACCAAACATTTCCTGAAGCAGGCCAAAGACTTTTTTGTGAGATCCAATCAAGTTTCTCACCTCTTCAGAACTCTTGAACTCATCGTTTGCCGGTATACGACCAAGCTCTAGACAAACATTCCAAAAGTTATCAAAGATCTCCCTATTTTGGGTAATAACAAGTTTTGCTCGATCTTTACTCTCAATGGGTTGAGGAGAAGTGAGTTGTTGCCAATTATAACGTCTTTGATACTTACTCTGAAGATAACGTTGTTCTTCTAACTTATCTTTGAACAAGTAAAAAATACCAGGCGCGACTGCAATAGCATCATCTTGCAAAGAACATTCTAAGTACTCTTTGAACTCCGATTGCGCATAATACTTTTGGAAGGTATTACGAGAAGTAATTACGCCATCTTTATAAGGCCGAAACTGCTCGATATACGCCTCGTTAGCTAACATTACTGATACGACAAGTATTTTGTCCGCTAGATCCCAAGCACTCAAGAGAGCTTCGAGGCGTTCATCTTGATCTTCGATAACATTTAGAACAAAACCTAAGTTCACAATATCAGACTTTACTTTGTCGTTATCAGGAGAAAATACGGGGTCCCAACCTAAAGCATCAAGACCATTTGCCTCAAGCTCCCTTAGGTCATCTCCTCGACCGCACCCATAGTCAAAAATAGAAAATCGGCCATCTAGATAGCCTTGCTTAGCTAACGTTTTCATCGGCCCGGATAACTCATAGCGGACAATAGCAGTCTTGTAGCGATCAATGCCAGGTTCCGAAGCGCCAATACTCGGAGGTGCACTATCTGCTCTGAGTAACCGCCCTTCAACTAGCTGGTAACCTTTTTTGTGAATCAAATTTAGCCAAGAACGTTTGAATCCTATAGTACGGATGTTTTCGTACAACCCGGCCTTCTCTCCTTCTTCTGTCAATGTAGTGAAGTGTTCATAGTAGTCACTCCCCGGCAAAATCATGGTTTCCTTTCGGTGTAAAATAGGTGGGTTATCAGAAGAACGGTAGCAAGTTACTTTATGACTGAGTTTGCTCAAATCTACGTTGAGGCTTTGTTCCAAGACTGGGTACGAGTCGCTATAAAAGTTGGGGTAGTTGAGTAATGATAAGCGAAATTCGTTCTTAAACAACTTGATTAGGTTCCATTGTTCATCCGGTAAGTTCACTGCCCGGGCCACAGCAGGTATGAATTTTTGCAATTCAGATGGAAGCTCATGCATGGCGTCTCTATGCAAATAAACCGCATCAGGGAGTTGTTTTCCTATTTGAATCTGTTTGATTAGTTGCTTAAATGATTGAGAGTTCATCTTCTAGTAATAGTTTCAGTTTGCATGGCTAGGTAAATATTTATTTTAGCAGTATTACTCAATAGTTAAACAAAACCTGTCAAAAGTTCTGTGTAGCTATCCTCCTCTCGTCGGTAAATTTCCAACCAGCCTGTTGCGCTATAGGATGACCTCATCCCCGGGCCATTTCGACAGACCTCGTTGGACTGACGCTGCCCCGGTAGACGTTCCTGCCCTATAGTTTGACTTGCGACACCGTTATGCCAGTCCTTTTTGCAGCAATCACGACAACTGACCCCGCTGCCGGATACTCTGTTCGATAGCTGCCTCCTCACTGCGATTCACCGCTTCGCCGTACTGGTGCAGTTACTACCCGCCTCACAAAGTCATCACCGCTCAATTCCCGGCAGGCTACTGGACCATTATCTGGAAGTTGCCTGTAACGCCATCCGACTGCGCAAGGGCTATCTACTGTCGCCGGAAGCGGACTCGGAAGAACAGCCCTGGCAGGGCAGTGCATGGACTGTTGCGGTAGTCAGCGCGGAATTAACGCACGATACGGGAATAATCGCTATGGATATGGAGACTTACCTACTCTACGACGCACGCTGGCATCCGTGGCAAGGTAATCTGGCGCAGCCTTATCGCTGGCAATTCCGGCGCAGCCGCGACTATCATCTGCCCCCTGCGGCTGGAGCAATGCTAATTAACCAGTTGATACCCACGCCATTACTGGACTGGCTGACCGGATACTCCATGGCTTTTGCGTCCCTAATTTATCAGCTTACCGGAAACTACGAACGGGCTGGCAGGCTGGAGGAACTGATGCAGCAGGCCGATATAGCTTGTGTCGCCCCATACCTCAGCGGCAATATCAAAACCGTAGTGGCACAAAAGCCCTCTTCCTTCCCTCAGCAGCTTCTTTCCCTCTTGCGGTCGCTGGTACCGAACGAGTATCGGTTAAATAATCCCTAATGCGGATCCGATGGCTTGCTGACTGAGGATGCGCTGTGGCTTATCAGCAAAACCACAGCCGATCGGGTCCGCGCCTGGCTGCCCTAGCATCGCGTTTCCAGCGTGCCGGAAAATAATAACCGCCTGTGCGACGAACAGGTGGCAGATCAGCTTATCGTTGCCAATGAGGATAAAGTGATCTGGCGCTGCATTATCCGATCGGATAAGGGTTGGTCGCCCGTTGAACCGCTGACGCTGCTGCGCCTGACACCGTCTGCAATCTGGGAACCAGACGAACAACGTCCCGCCTGTTTTGCCGGTGATGTGACGTTGGTAAGCGAAGCTAAACCCGTCCCTGAACTTAGCTCACCCGCTCAACTGCTACCGGAGATAGCAGACGACCTAAGGCTTGGTGACAATAACAATTTCCTGCAGTGGCTGAAGAACCATACTAGCCCCTCAGGTACGGTGAATCCCCGGAATGGCAAGGTATATGTGTTGAAAAACCATCTTTTCTTGATAACACCAGGGATCTTCAGTATATACGCAACAGAAACTACAGAAGACACGGCGACGGCTGCAAGCTGGCACAACAAATGTTTCAGGAGTCAGGACTAGCCCTGAGCTGTATGAAGACAGCTTAATCTGGACCAGCGAAGTTCGCGCGTCACAAAAGAAAAATAATCTATTCAAAGGATTTCTGATGGAGGCTCGTGGGCTGGTGCTTGGAGAGAAAATGCCGGTGAATAATCCGTGGCTGAAGCTGCTGCGTGAATAGCAACTTATCTAAGAGACTTTCTTCTACCGAGCTACGGCGAATGGGCTTTAATACCTAAAGAGCCGCATGATATTTAATAATCAATTTCAATTCTTCAGGCGTAAAAGGCGGATTACGCCGATGTAACATGGCATGGCAATTAGGACAAACGGGAATGAGATCTTTTTTGGGGTCAAGAGAGTAATTCTCTTTGATGTCTGATAGCGGAATCAGGTGATGTATATGGATAAAACCTTTTGCTATCTCACCATACACCTTCATCATATCAATACCACATACTTTGCATAGACAACCATGCCAAGCTAATGCTGCCAGTCGGGCCTTACGGTCGCGTTCATAGCGGTTAACAGTTACCTGCGTAGCTGCACCTTCAGTAAATACGACCTGTGGCGGTAGTTCATCCGGAAAAATACTGATGTCAGACTGTTCATTATTTTCTTCTTTCTGAACAATCTCAAACCCTTGTTCAATTAGTAGCCTAAAGCATTTAGAATTTAGACCGCCATTAAAATTTTCGGGTTTAAGCATAACACCGGTAATATTAAACGCTGCAATGCCTATTATTGCTTTCGGTGGGTAGCCCTGGCCTTCAAATACCACGTCATATAACCGAGACTCACTAAACGGGTGAGTGATTCCCTCATCAAAGGCACGCATAGCTGCAATAATACTTTCCCTTGGTATTAGGTCTGGCAGTTTCTTCTTCATTTACAATCCATCATCCCTGAAACGACATCTACCCACTCTATAGTTCATAGCATATTAATGCTTCCATGTATAAAAAGGGAGCAATAGATTGGCGAAATGGAACTATAAAATAAAACATCAGTGCAGCGGTAGCGTAACGTAGCGACAGAGGAACCACGCCTCATGCTGATTGTCCAGCCGTACCTGAAAGATATCGTGTGTATCCTGCAAGGATGCATCCTCACGCCACGCCAGCAAGCCCTGTTGGTTCATGCGGATAATAATCTGATCGGGCGTTTCGTCCTGATTCAATGCTTCGACTACCTGTTACAGGGGAAGCGGTAGCTTCTGAGCAGGCCACATCACTTCAACGCTTACGAGCTTGCGGTGTGTCCGGGGTAACATCGGTAGTTTCCTCCATGGCTAGAATTTCGCAGTAAATTAGCCATGAAATAGGGGCATTTTTTGCGGTTGCAAGGTTTGCCGAACCGAACCAAATAGCCAGCCCACACGGAGTCCTATATTCCTTGAACAACGAGGGAATCAACTTGGCGACCTTGAACGCACACGCTTTCTCATCCAGAGCATAATCCGGATACAAATCCTCCCCGTCGAGCTTCAGCGAGAAGATCTTACCGGCGGCTCTCCAGCCTTTCGGGCATGCCTCAGGATCGGCAGAACGGAAACACGCTTTTGCCTATAATTCAGACGCCGTCAGCTAATCCGAGTCAGCGATCATTCTGGCTTTCAATTCCACTAGTTGCCGGTCATTGCGCTCTTGGCAGCGCATATGGTCGAGCGCGCCTCCCGGCGATTTTTTGAAGCCATACGGCACCACATGCCTGAACCGGTTTGCATCCAGATAATCCGCCCACCACTGCATCATTTTCCGGCGTTCTTCTAGGTGCTGCGCCTCATGGATATACGCCGCCCGCACGCGCTTACGCTCCTGATGGCTCATCTGGCGCTCTACCGCGTCGCTTGACCAAAGGCCTGACTCCACCAGCTCGCTACAGGCCATAGTGCGAAAACCTTGGCCGCAGACGTCTTTCTGGGTGTCGTAGCCCATCACCCGCAGCGCTTTGTTGATGGTGTGTTCGCTCATCGGTTTGCGGTAGTTGTGATCGCCGGGGAACACCAGTTCAGTTCCCGGTCTGCAATGCTGCCGCACCTCGTGCAGCAGTTCGATGGCCTGATGCGACAATGGGACCAGGTGTGGGGAGTGCATCTTCGCCCCACGCACTGAATATTTAACGCCGGGGATCGACTCACGCTCAGCGGGCAAAGCGCAGTTCACTGGAGCGGATAAACAGCAGCAGCGCCAGCTTTACCGCCAGTTGAGTCAGTTGACGGCCTTTGTAATCGTCGATTCTCTCCAGGAAATCAGGGATAAGATTCAGATCCAGCGCCGGGTGGTGACGTACTTTGGGTGTGGAAACCGCGCCGGTTAAATCTGATTCAGGGTATGATCGATGATGCCGTTCTGGACGGCGTAGCGCATAACGCACGCGATACGCTGCTGGAGACGAGAAGCGACATCCAGTTTGCCCGCTTTCTCCACCTCTTTGATGGGTACCAGCAGGTCTTTGAACTTCATTTTGGTAATGTCGCAGCTACCGTTCGTGGGGAACACATAAAGCTCGAAGTAACGCAGCACCCGCTTCTTATGTTCCACCGACCAGTTAACGTTACTGATGACCCATTCGCGAGCCACAGACTCAAACGTATGTTCCGGCGTTATAGCAAGACGTTCAGCCTTTCGGTGTGCACTCGGATCGATGCCGGAAATCAGCAGTAATTGGGCCTCTTCACGCATGCGTCTTGCCTGTGCAAGCGTCAAATGCGGATAAGGGCCTAAAGCGAGCTTTTTCTCTTTGTTTACAAAGCAGTACTTGATGTACCAGCGTTTTGAACCGTTAGGGTTAACCAGCAGGTAAAATCCATGCGAGTCACTGAGCTTATACGGCTTACCACAAGGCTTAGCGTGGACTATAACGCGATCTGTTGGGGCCTCACTATTATCGAACTACGTCTAAGCCCCCAATTTGGCCCCCAAATCGCGTGGATGTCAATGGATGAAAAATGACCAATACGAAAAAGGCCACAATACAAATATGGTTACTATCGAAAAATAAATTATCTTTTGATTACAGATGGATATGGACGAATTTGGACGTAAATGGACACAAAAAAAGCCGCCCTTAAGCGACTTTGATTTGCATCTTTTGGTGCCGAAGGCCGGACTCGAACCTAACTCTACGTAACCTGCTCTAACCACGCGCCTATTCGTTTCAGGGAACATGATTGTAGGGGGCATCTGTAGGGGAGTCTACCTCCCCATATTTATCATTTTTTAAAGATTGATTGTTTTGGCTCGCAGATTCTAACTACGTGCATCGTGCCCATGCCATTGCTTAAAGCCTTCAAGAACCATGTATAGTGCAGAAACTACAATGTGTAGCATTTGTTCTCCTTGAACAACAAAGGGTAAACTTCTATCAATTTCAATTAGTTTGAATGCCTCTTCAATTTTAGAACTTGGTAAGTGTGCGTCGGCATGCCTAAGCTCATAGATGCCAACTAACGGAGCTGTAACTTTTCTCACTACCGAGTTATCAAATCTTGAGGTCAATAATTTTTCGAGAGATTTCAAAGACCCCCATTTTTCGCCTTTTGGCGGAGCAACAACTTTCTGTATTGCTGAGGCGTCAATGTTATCAGCAATGACTCTTGCAAGATCCTTAGCAAGATCGTAGAAAGAAGCCTCATCTAATGACCTGAATCTATTAATGCTTTTTATAATTTCGGGTATAGATTCATGATCTCTGAACAAATTAAACCCAAACAGATCTTGTGTTTTTTTATTTAATTCATTTAAGACCACGGGAAAGAATTCTTCTGGAGATTGGCTTTCAGCCGGTTCGGCACGAACTTGGGACATATATAACTCTTTTGAAATACCTCCTTCAGGAGAGCAATTGTAACCAGCCCAAATTTGCTGCTGCCACTCTGGCAATAAGCCTATGTCTTTTGCGTAGACATTGATTAAACCAAGTTCATTCACACCAAAATGAGTGTTATAACCATCATAGCAAGCCACACCACCTGTATATCGGCTATAAAAGTTAAGCTCCCCTCCTCTCCTCTTACTTAGCACGCTCATTACATCAGGTTTGAACCAAAGCCATTTACCTGACTCAATAAGCTCATCTCCACACAAGCGAGTTCCTTCAAGATCAACAACGAAATAAATACTCGACGGTATTTTATCGCCCCTGACCATGCGACTCTGTTGAGATGGATTTACAATCGAATCTTTCCATAACTCGCCTAATATTCGGTATAATTTTCGGCCTTCAAAGGTTTTTTCCCATTGCTCGCTATGAGTATTATTATCACTTGGAATAGACGATAAATCTGGAAGTTCATCGTCTTCTTCAACATCTGTTCTAAAAACATGAAAAACGGACATTTTACTGCCAAAAGGATGTCCACCTTCATGAATAGGAATAACACGACCTTCCCAACGAAGATTCTCATCATTAATATTATTTTCTTCATCACTCCATAAGGAAGTCACATCATCTTCAGTTATGCTTTCACGAGAATAAAAAGCTGTTAAGTATAAAAAAAGGCCACGAGCACATAAATAATCTTTCAGATATTTGCTTTTTATCTCAATTGAGACAGGCTTTTCCTCACGAAATGAAACTCGAACAACTTCTTCATATCCCTCTCTCGGGCATATCCATACATCACCTTCTCTATATAATCCTAGCGTAGTTATCAAATCAGGATGTAGATACCAGACGCGTTTAAAATCCCCTTCGCCTTTTTGCTCAATAACTAGATTAAGTCCTTCAACTTCCCTAAATGAACTACAAAAAATATCACATGGTATGTAATCATCTCCGTCAACATAACCAGCATGCTCGTGAGAAATACCTATATCAGACCAGCCTAGTTTTTTAATTTTATCTATTTGCTCAAGCGGAAAAGCCGCAGATCCTAAACCGAAAAATTCTGATTCATATCCTAAATGCCCAATTTTTCCTTTTTCGCTAATTGTATTTATAGCACGAAGGGTTATCCAGACCGACTTGTTCCAATCTTTTCGTCTTGCATCTTTTAATTCAAACCATTCCTTATTCATCTGCCACCTTCTTTTTTAGCTTATCCCACTTAACGGCAGATACGATGCCCCAATTTCCGCTCTGGTTGGGCCTACGCCATTTTGCCGTTTCCATACTACGCAAATACTCAAGAGCTTCGGAAAATGTGTCAAAACGCTTCTGAGAAGCTTTATCACCTACCCCGAATGAACCATCGCGCGTGCTTGCAAGACCGGGATGAAAACATGAACCATCAGCCGCAAAGGGAACCACCAGTTCCGGATCGTCATCATGAGTTGATTCGGACGCTAACAATTGCCACGGCTCAACTTCTAACGCCCGAGCCAACACCTCAATTGCATCTAAAGACGCGTTAGAGCCGCCACGCTCAATGCGGCTCATATAGCTACGCGCAAACCCACAGCGATCAGCAAAGGTTTCTTGGCTCATTCCGGTGGCAATGCGCAATGCTTTCACTCGTTGTCCAAAAAGGGTTCTAAGGGTCTTTTTCATCCCTTGAATTTGCTTAGATGTCCACTAAAGAGCCACGCACTTATCGTGACATTTTGAATCATGGGTTTATTATGCAGCTAGAAACACCGCTGGGGTGGCTTTCGAGGAAGGACAACATGATCAAAGAGCAGATTAGAAAAAATGGCTTCGTGTGCAAGGCAGCTTTTGGCGCTTTGTGTATCACAGTATCAATAACGGCTTACGCAGGCGAAAGCATTGACCAACTGGCTACACGTATAGGAATGGATCACTTCCGTGAAGCGATCAGAAAGGGGGATCGTAACGCCTATGAAACTCTACCAGCAAAAGGATATACAAATGGCTTAACCGGGTTATTAATCAAAACCAATACTTACGTCAATCCTGAATACAGCTTCGCTGATTGCGATACTGACACAGTAATTGTTTCGGTTAAAAGAAAGAAGACACTACCCGGTTGCCGAATCTCATTAAAGCTAGCAACTAAAGAAGTCGATGGTAGTTACCACGATAAGGGCATTCGCATTGAATATGGTATTGCCGCTGATTCCAAAAAATATGTTGCCAACAATTCAGCGTGGGCGCAGCATGCCATTGACGGTGATAAGGTGCTTGAAGGTGCCCTTCATCCGGACGAAGCTAGTAACAACAAAGATCAAATGTGCATGGATATGGCCCAATTTACCGCAAATGTAACCGAAGGCCGAAACGGTGGAATGTCAAAAGGTGAGTATTATCGTCGTCTTGATGACATGGATGGTAAAGCTGGCATCACCCCTCAGATGATCGCGCTCTATAAAACTTTCGTTGACTACGTCTATGAAAACCCTAGTCAGGGTTCCAAGCTCTTGGCTGCATTCATATACAATAACTGCATGAATAGTATGTAATTATTACTGTCAGCCGCCAGACTTGATGACAAATTTCGAGTAAATGCTTTTCAGCTAGCCTTTCGTTAGTTCGTGCTCTTGCCCGGCCATACATAGGACTTGATACGGGTAGAACAGGCGTTGAAACATCGCCCGTTCTGCCCTACTTCGTATCTACTTTATCTATGTTTGAGTTCATAATTTTTTCTTCAATTGTCAATATTTTCATGAAATACTTGGAAAAACACATTTGAGAGATGAGTGTATGAGCGTTGGTATCGTCACATTTCATAAGCACACCCAGCTTGGTTTTTATCGTTATGGCAATGATGATTATTGTGAGCCACTCGAAATGAATGCTCTTCTCGCATCCCTTCATGTGTGGTTCCAAGATAGGATCTCACTTGAAGACACGCTTCTTTGGGATGACGAGACTCCCGGTTACTCCCATCGCAAAAAAGTTTATCTAAAAGCAATCGAGAAGGATGCGGATACTGGTGAATATATTCTAGTTCTCTGGAGAGCTGTTGGAAGTGGCGATGGTGTTTATGGTATTAAAGCTGATGCGCGACTTGATGACAATACTCTATATGACGCCAATAATGCAGCAGCTGGAGAGCGAGTTATTTGGGGTGAAGCATCTTACTACTGGTTTATTCCATCAAAAAATTTGTTTGCGTCAATTCGCTTCCCTAACTCAATCGCAGATACAAATTTGATGAATTTATTTTTCAGAGATTTTGTCTGCTTACATGCAGATATAAGAGAAAAGCGACGAGAGGTTAGAGAAGGAAAAACAGGCTCTTACACAACTGTATCGTTCCCTGCGCAGCAAGATGGCGAAACTGGAAATCTGTGGTTTCGTATCAGCTCAAAACAATATACAAAGCTCACAACAAGAGCGGATCTTGGAGCTATAGCGCGCGACATAACGCATTTTGTAAAGCGTGAGGTAATTGCTGCAAGAGAAGTCGATCAAGCTGATTGGACAAGGTTTTTCGGAAGACTTCCTTTTGTCTCTGCTGAGGTTACAAAAGACACTCGTAAAGTCGAGATAAATATTGAAGCGAAACCAACGGCAGAAGAATTGCAGCAAATTTTCGAACAATATGCTGAAGATTACAATGGCGGCTTAGACGGCTGGCGTAACTTAGGGTTTAAAAAAGAAGGTGTGGGTGGTATTTGTTGGTTGAATAGCTTTGTAGTTAAAAATGTTCTACCGATAGATGATACAACTGGTGGAGGCGTGGACGAAACAGGTCATTATACCGCGCAGCGACTGTTTACTGCCCTACAATTCAAACGTGATGGTTTGCTAGCTCCATTCGGCGTTGGCGCAGCGGAAGCTACTGCTCCAGAAGCCGCTCGGGAATTACCATGAAGAATTATAAAATTATAGTTTGGCATCTGCTAATAGCTATGGCAATAACTTATATTAGTTACTGCTTTAGGCTAGATATTAACTATAAAGACATTGACCCCATAATTTCCATATTGCAAAATACGTCAGCAATGATTTTTACAATAATGGGAATTTGGATTGCTTATGTTTACCCAAATGCTGTATTGAAAATTGTTCAACCTTCAAAAGTAACAGCTATTTTCTCAGAGGATGATCTTAAAAGAGTAAAACTACTAGTCGGGGTAGTAATCTCATCCGCGCTAATTCTACTGTTATTGTTAATTGGAATCACATTAAAAACATTCCTGACAAAAACCATTTTCTTCATACTACACCGACAAGTATTTTCAGGCATTGGATTATGGTTTTTACTCTCTCTAGTTTATGCACAATTATTTTGCATTTATGCAGTAATCGCATCAAGTGTCAACTTCATTATAGACTTAAAAAACCTTAACACAAAGAAACGGCTATCAGAAAAGCTCGATGGCAAACAAAACTAGCATACACTGTTAAATAAAAGCGCATTTAATATGCGCCTTTATTTTTCTCACCTCATTTGTCAGAAAAAATCCGCACTATCATTGAAAATTATCAAAAGGCTAAGGGGATTTGATCTTGTCGCAGAGTTAAGCTTTAACGCATTATGGAAAAAGCATATAATTTAGATGTTAAACCCTTATCGCGATAAAGACACCGCCACTCATAACTCATGCCTTATTCACATTATCTTTCCTAATCGTTATATTTTTCACCTACCCAAGGTCAGCTAAAGTCATCCTGTGACGTCCGAAAGATGATTATTATGATCCGCAAATTTTAAAAAATCATTCATAAATGACGAAGAAATGGCCTCTAATATAAACGCAACTGCGTCCTAAAAGTGAACGCAAGAAGAAAAAACGATAATCTTTAATAAACAAGCTTTTAATAGCAAATAAGCAACTAAAAGGCATACGTTATGCAACTATGTTTTGGATTTTAGGGTAGTTACGTTTTAGTAATGTCGCCCTCATGTAATAAAAACTTAAATAACTCAACGCCACGCCCGACATGCGTTCAAACAGAACTCTCATACAGGAATTCAGTGTAGGAAAAATGTATGGGAAGTATGCCGTTTGTTGATCGCGCTTGAAAGTTTCAAACCTTACATTAAAACGCTCTGATAGGTATTCTATGAGCGCCACAAATAAAGATACCCATTCATGCGTCCGCATCTCAGAAAATCGCTCTGTGCGCGTCTACGGGCTTCAGTGAGGTGGTTCTGATGATAGCGGGCGCTGCTAGTGGATGGATTACAAACCTAACCGGGAAATCACCCGCTGGAGCTGCGACAATCCCCACTCGCCACCTTTCGGCGCCGGCGTTCGTGAAGCATTCAGCGTTTCAACCATTTTGCGCTGTGATAGCCCGCGCCCCTTCATACCTTCGATAAGCGGGCGCATCCCTTCAGCGAAGCTCTCAGCCGCTTGCTGGCGGGCTTCAATGTTGCTTTTGAGGTTAGCACTGCCCGCCACGCCCAGAACCTTGCCACGCGCTTTAGCAGCTGCGAGAGCAGCTTTAGTCCGGGCGCTGATTTGGTCGCGCTCATGCTCAGACATAACCGCGTGCATCTGGATCATTACTTTGTCAGCCTGTGGCATATCGGCGGCCACGAAATTAATACCAGTTTCGATTAGCCCGGCAACGAAATGCACGTTACGGGCTAGGCGGTCGAGTTTGGCGATTAGCAACATAGCACCTTGCTTCTTACATGCTGCCAGCGCTCCCCTCAGTTGCGGACGTCTTTCAAGAGCGTTTGACCCCTTACCGGTTTCGATTTCTTCAAACTCTGCAATAACTTCTCCCCCAGTGTTTTTTATATAAGCGGCAACGGCTTCCCGCTGTGCTTCCAATCCCAACCCACTCTTTCCCTGCTTAGCTGTTGAAACACGGTAGTAAGCGATGAACTTGCCGTTTGCCATTTCCTGACCTCATTGTTAATCGAACGTTTAATACGCGGTCAAGATACTCTTAAGCATGAATATGCACAATGATAGGTAACAAAATTTATACTCATTGCCACCCCGTGATATAGTTTCACTCGTTACTATTTCAAGGAAAAAACATGAAGAAGACATTTAAAACTCGTAATGCAGAGTTAACTGGCAATGGCCGTTCGTCGTTTCGTTTTGAGACGACCACTTGGGATGCAATAGACAGAATGGCAGCAAAGCGAGGCATCAGGTGGCAGGATTGGGCGCGCGACGTGCTAGCGGCACAACCGGAGGCCCCAAATAAAGCAGCTCTGCTGCGGGTTGCACTGGCAGACGAATTGATGGCCGAGCAACTCATAGTGCTGGGCGACGCTGGCCCGGTTGAGACTAACATCAACCATGAGATTATCGGCAACGGCTACTGGCGTCTAAACGATGAGGAGCTTGAAAGCGAACTGGATGGCGCGGTAATTACCATAAGAGATAACTCTTTTACCGCGTTCACTTTCATCACGGGCTATCGCCGAAAGGATCTAGGAGGTGCACCGTTCGTCATTATGCAGAACGCACTTCGTGACGGTCTGCATTTAATGATCGCGCCAACCTTAGACTAAGGAGAAAAAGATGACAAAAGGTTTGGTTATCACCACTAGCGATGCTGCATATATGATTCATGATGCCATCGGGCCGCTGCGTAACTGGCATACGATTTTAGATGACATGCGGCTTAATCGTGGCGACTACTGCGAATTGGTTCTTACACCGATCGGCATTGCAAAGCATGAGAAGTCTAAACGCCCCGTTTACCTCTTATCAGATGTGCAAAAATTTATTGATGAAGCACGTGTGCGTTCAGGTTCAAAAGTATCTCCACGATCTATTAATCCGTTTCCCGTTGAATACGACCCATCAGATAAACGGAAATGGAACGAGCGCAAACTCCAGTTGTTCTCGTAGGCGAATACAGTGACTAACGACTATCAAACCGCGGATTCTGCCCTGAAGGAATTTAGGGCAACCGCTGTAATTGACTGGCTCGACGTGCAGATCAGCACAGAGCGCCGGACGCAGCATCAGTATGTTCGCAAAGCATTATCAGCGATAACCGGCATAGACCACTGGTGGGCTGAAGCAATCAATATTCAGCCTGGCGATGTTACTGACACATTCCGCATTCGTTTCCATGATGAACTGGCGAACAACTATCATCATCTGTGTGCTGTATTCAATGCGTTAGCAAAGCGCATCCCCTTAGCAGCCGAGCCAATAATTGCCGGAATAGAAATCAGCTGCGACTTCTGGCACAAGCAGCAGTCAGTTGAAGCAACACGCGCCCTTACATACCGCCTGCAAACAAGCTTGTTTGCTCCCGGCACTAATCACCGTCAATACAACAGTGACAGCAACAGCAACCAGTTTCTTGATAAGCCCGGCCATCGCATAAACCCGGCGTATAACCTGCGTATAGGCAACGAGCTGGATGCCATTTCGTGGCAGAGCTATCACAAGCGCACAGACAGAAAGCAACCGCTGCCACTTCGTCAGCAACGCGCCCGTGTGGAGGTAACATTGCGGGGTGATGCGCTGCAACAATACGGTTTCGGCCTTCTCTCCGGGCTTCAACATTTCCCGTTTGAAACGCTCGCCAGCTTGTTCACGTTCCGCTGTCCGATAGCCGCTGCAAAGATGTCAAAGGGAGATCTGTTCCGGCTTGTCGCAATCAACTGGATTCGCTTGCACAAAGACGCAGTAACGGAGCGCGGCATTCATTCGTTCAGCACTGTAGGGCAGCGTGACAAAAAAGGCAGAACGCGGGCTGAGAGCAGCCACCTGATCGCAGATAAAGAGCTGAGTAACCGGGTTAGAGCGGCGCTACGCAACCTGCATCTCTAAATCGCGATTCCAAAAAAGTGTGCGAATTTTGAAGTAGTGATCCGTATGTTTGCTGGGCTGACTGGCTGTGACCTAATAACTTAAATACATACAACCTTTCACCAACTACGTCTGCATCTTACAGGCAGATAACTACACAAAGGAAAGTAAGAAGCGGAGTGAGGGACATTATCGGCAATACTGCCAGAAACAGCCGCTGAAAAGTGAAGAGTCTTAGGTTTTATCAATGCTATTTCAGGGAGAGCGTTTAAAAACTTTGGTGTTTGAGAAACGAATCCTTATACAAAGAATTGCTGGCAGTTATTCGTAAGCAAACGGGCCTTGAGCACGCAGCAAATCCCACTCCATAAAATCTACTGCTCTCAATTAAAAACGCGGCTGAGAGCCTTACAGAGCGCCTCAGCCGTTGATAGTCGGGCAACCCACTACTCTATTTGTTTGCCTCGCTTTCTTCGCAGCGCATCTCTGACAGCATCTAACCCATCAGGAATGTTAAATTTCGCTATCTCAGGCAACGAAAAATCAATTTTTTCCACAGTTTGAATCATATGAATCGGTTTGAGGTCTTTGCTATATCGCACTTCTGTTTCCGTTTCGCCGCGCACATGTCCAACTAATTGCGCACGTAATTCCGGGCTAACGCCCTTCTCCTTTAGTAAAGTCGAAACAGAGTGGCGGAAAGAATGGAAAGATTTGGTTCTGTTCCTCTCTACATTCAATCTACGCGCCAGTAGCGATTCATTGAACCATGCGGAAACTGGCCTGCCATAGCCTTTAGTTTTATGCGGCTTAAGCTCGGGGAACAGGCGGGCATACCCGGCATTTTTTAAGGCTTTAACGTAGTCGATGAAACCGAGAGCAATCAGCGTGGAGTGAATCGGAATCTTGCGGCGAGCATTGGCATTTTTTAGTTTCTTTCCACTTTCGCTATCGCTTTCAAGGTTCAGGTAATAAACGTCATCTTCCGCTAGTATGTCATCTAGAAGTAACTGCGCGATCTCATTAACTCGCGCCCCCGTCAGTAGCCCCAGCAAAGGTGCCCAATAGTGAAACGGGCAATATTGATGGAATCGCCCTTGCGCGTTACGTTCTCCTGTTCCAGCTAGAAACCACGGTAGCGAAAAAATCGCCTTAACTTCATTAGGTTCAAACACGTCAGTGTGATCCTGGTCTCGCTCGTCTTTATCATCGCGCGGGAAAAAGTTCTCGCATGGCGATTTCAGTAGCTTGCCATCAGCAACAGCCCACTTCATTGCACCATAAAGGCCGTTGATATACTTCCTGACGGATTCCTCAGTCATCAACTTATCGCCGCATTCCGCCGCCTTAGCGATTAACTCATCCAGTGTTTTCACCCCATATTTAGCTTTCGCTAGATTCCGGTTTGCGGGGATCGTGCGTAGTTTGCTCTCATAAGCTCGGAGGAAATCGCGATCAAAGTCTTCCAACTGAATGTCGCCCATCGCTTCAATCATAAAGGTGAAGTAGTTACGGATATCGTTAATTGCCGACTCCGAGACTTTACCCTTGCGCCGATGCTTTACATACTCTGAACATAACCATGACAGGCTCTTAGTGTAATACTTTCGATGAACATACTCGTTAACGATAACGGGGGATGGGGTAGCAAGAGGCGCAGCGGGATGAACGCTAACAGCTGGTGGTGTAGTCTTAGCCAGCCAATCAAGCCGGAGATTTTCTGCATGGACTTTATTGATCAATAGCGTATCGGGTTTTATTACCGGGCAATTGGAGGTGAAAAACCAACCGCCTTTAGCTTCGCTTCCAGCAGTTTTAAACACCGAGGCTTCTGAATGCCCGTCGCTGATGATGTTACGTAAATGCGCCAAGGGAGCAATGAGTTGCAGATAACCTTTAACAACCCCTTCCATACCCTGCGCTTCGACATAGTTAAGCACGTAGCTGCCATCGAGAGGGTCTAACTCGACCTCAGATAAAGTCTCAACATAAAAGCCAGCCTGCCCCGTCGCTAGCCAAAACATAGGCAGATTGCGGTTCATCACCGCCTGAATTAACTGAGTAACGGGCAGCTCGATTGACTGAGCAAAGTTAGAAAGCGAGATCATGCCCTCTCCGGCAAGCAGCGGGGCGCAGTCATTTAAAGATCGGTAATCCAATTGTTCATACTCTTGTAAGGTCTGATACCAGACCGCCAACAGGAGCGCGGACTTCTGCTTTGCTTCATGAAGGTCATGAGTGCCTGTTGAAGTGTGAATCTCACACTGTCCTGCGTATCGGCGAAAACGTTGGGGAACGCTGATGCGGACAACATAAATGCCGCTGGTTCGACGATAGAGTTTATATCGCTGAGACATCGCCTCGTATAGCCTTTTGTAGTAGGGCTACGCAATTACAAGCGAAAAAATAGATAAAGGTATTTAAAAAACAACCAATTAGATGAGTCTTGGTGCCGAAGGCCGGACTCGAACCGGCACGTATTTCTACGGTTGATTTTGAATCAACTGCGTCTACCGATTTCGCCACTTCGGCACTGAAGGGGATGCGGAAACGTTGTGGATTATACCTGTCGCGCGCCGCCATGCAAGCGACGACGCGCGAAACCCGCGCTAAGTGCCCAAAAAACCAGCGCCCTTTGTCACTCCAGCTCAGACACCGCCAGCCGAATCACCCTCGCCGCCTTCTGCTCAGGCAGCGCCAGCACCTTGGCCCACATCTCCTGCACCATATCGCAGGAGAGCTTCTCTTTGCCCACCGCCTTCTCCGGCATCTGCAGCAGCTGGATGTCCTCGCCGTACTTGTCGGCAAGTTGCTTCATAATCGGTCGCACATCCTCGACGGCCGCCTCGCGTTCGGCCGGGGTCACGGTGTGGCGGTTTTTGCCGTAGGCCGCGCGCATCATGTCGGCGTCGGCCTGCATGCGCCGCGTCATCAGGTCTTTATCCAGCATGCGCATCGGGTTCACGCCGCCCTTTACCATCGGGTAGAGGAAGCGGAAGCAGGCGTCGTCGCTCACCTTCTGGATGGCGGCGGTCTGCTCCATGTTGATGGTCATGTAGTTCACTACGTTGGCGTCCGGGGCGTTCTGCAGGCGCGACATCTGCAGATGCAGGATCTGCGGCTGGATGGTGTCGATAATCTGCTGCTCCGGCTCGCCCGCTTTTTGCAGGGCAGCCATCTGGTCGAGGATGCGCTGATGCAGCGCGGGCTCCTGCTCCTTAATCACCTGCCAGGCGGGCATCGCGTTGAGGGTGGTATCAATCTGGTGTTCGGGGGCACGCTGCTTATCGAAGAATACCCAGAACGCCACGGCGGCGGCCGCGACGACGACAATCACAATACGGGTCCACGTTTTATTCATCTCGCATCCTTATCCTTTCGCTATGCCGGTTTACACCGGCACGCCGCTGTGGAAGCGAAACTCGGTGTCCGGTGTCGAGATAAGTGTGGCTTCAATTTCGCCAAAAAGCTGTATGCGCGGTGAGATATCGTCGTCGCTCACCTGCTGCGCCAGCGTCAGGTAGTCCTGATAATGGCGCGCTTCCGAGCGCAGCAGCGAGAGATAGAACTTCTGCAGGTCGTCGTCGAGGAACGGGGCCAGCGCGGCGAAGCGTTCACAGGAGCGGGCTTCGATGTAGGCGCCGCAGATGAGCTTGTCGATCAGCGTCAGCGGTTCGTGGGTGCGCACTTCCTTCAGCATCCCTTTGGCGTAGCGGCTGGCGGTGATTTTGACGTACGGAATGTCGCGGGCCAGCATCGCCTCGCGCACCTGCCAGAAGTGGTGCAGCTCCTCTTTAATCAGCAGCACCATGCTGTCGATAAGCGCCTGGCCCCACGGGTCGTCGGTTTTGGGCATCACGCTTTTGCCAATCTGCCTGTGCAGGGCGATGAAGTCCGGCTCCGGGCCGTCGCGGAAGGTGAACTGTTCGTAGGGTTTGAGCCAGTCGAGCAGCGCGTCGGCACCGCTTTTGTCGGCGACGTATTTACGCACCAGCAGCAGCGCGGTCTGGGCGGCCTTGAGCTCGCACACCATGTGGTCGGTGAGCAGCAGCGGCAGGTTCGCCGGGTCGCGGGCTTTATCAATCCATGCTTGCGGGGTCGGGCACTGGAGGAAGTTGAGTACGGGGGCGAGTATCTGCGGGTAATCCATGGTTCTGCCTTGAAAAAGCGGTGGCGCGCGCCACCGCCTGAAACGCTTAGTGACGCACGCCGTCGTCGTCTTCGTCGACGTAATCTTCGTCGTCGCCTTCTTCGCCGTCTTCACCGTTCGGATCTTCGAAGTAGGTTCCCCAGCCGTCGTATTCCACGTCAAACTTCTCGGCCAGGTTCATCAGCTGTTCGACCTGCGCGTCGATCAGCTCCGCCTTCAGCGCGCCTTCGCTCAGGATGTCGCAGCAGATGACGGTGTCGCCCTCTTCCACTTCCAGCTCTTCCGGCTCGGTCACTTCGTAACCCAGCTTGAAGGCTTCCACGGCCATTTTTTCCAGCGCGTCGAAATCATCCGCAGAGAAATGGTGCTCGATGGTGTACAGCGCGTCCGGATCGCTACCGTCTTCCAGCAGTTCTTCAATAATCAGACGCGTCTCTTCGCGTTGCTCTTCCAGTAATTCCGGGTTTGCCATGGCTCAATCCTCTTTAAAGTGCGGCAGATACTTCTATTTTCACACACGGACGGGTTTGCCTCCACCTTTGTTGGAAAGATTTGTGAAACGGGGTTGCAAATGAATAATTACACATATAAAGTGAATTTTAATTCAATAAGTGGCGTTCGCCATGTGAGGATAAAATGTCTGATCTGTACAAGAAACACTTTCTGAAATTGCTCGACTTTACCCCTGCACAGTTCACTTCTCTGCTGACCCTTGCCGCACAGCTCAAAGCCGATAAAAAAAATGGCAAGGAAGTACAGAAGCTTACCGGTAAAAACATCGCGCTCATCTTCGAAAAAGACTCGACCCGTACCCGTTGCTCTTTCGAAGTTGCCGCATTTGACCAGGGCGCGCGCGTTACCTATTTAGGGCCGAGCGGCAGCCAGATTGGGCATAAAGAGTCAATTAAGGACACCGCGCGCGTGCTCGGGCGGATGTACGACGGCATTCAGTATCGCGGGCACGGCCAGGAAGTGGTCGAGACGCTGGCGCAGTATGCGGGCGTGCCGGTGTGGAACGGGCTGACCAACGAGTTCCACCCGACGCAGCTGCTGGCGGACCTGCTGACCATGCAGGAGCACCTGCCGGGCAAGGCGTTTAACGAGATGACGCTGGTGTACGCGGGCGACGCGCGCAACAACATGGGCAACTCAATGCTGGAAGCGGCGGCGCTGACCGGGCTGGATCTGCGTCTGGTGGCCCCGAAGGCCTGCTGGCCGGAAGAGAGCCTGGTGGCGGAGTGCAGCGCGCTGGCGGAGAAAAACGGCGGGAAAATTACCCTGACGGAAGACGTGGCGGCGGGCGTGAAGGGCGCGGACTTTATCTATACCGACGTGTGGGTGTCAATGGGCGAAGCCAAAGAGAAGTGGGCGGAGCGTATCGCGCTGCTGCGCGGGTATCAGGTGAACGCGCAGATGATGGCGCTGACCGGCAATCCGGACGTGAAGTTCCTGCACTGTCTGCCGGCGTTCCATGACGACCAGACCACGCTCGGCAAGCAGATGGCGAAGGAGTTCGATCTGCACGGCGGGATGGAAGTGACGGACGAGGTGTTTGAGTCGGCGGCGAGCATCGTGTTCGACCAGGCAGAAAACCGGATGCATACGATTAAGGCGGTGATGGTGGCGACGCTTGGGGAGTGATTGACTCCTCTGCGGTCTGGTGCCCTCACCCCGGCCCTCTCCCACGGGGAGAGGGAGAAAACCCAGCCCGTAGGCCCGTGCAAGCGAAGCGTCGCCGGGCGAATCAGGCGGTGATGCGGCCTGGTGCCCTCACCCCGGCCTTCTCCCACGGGGAGAGGGAGAACACCCTAAAAACGACAACAGCGTTATCGTCTGGCAGAGAAATACATTTTACAGACGCTTTCTCAGATACGCATTAACCATAATAGGTATTTATGTTTTTATTAACCATTATTTATTGAGTAGATAATGGTTAATATCAGGTCATTATCAATTACAAAACATTGTATATATTCGGTGTAATGTTTCCTTATTACTTCATTTCATTAATAAGGATGATTGTATGTCATGGAATAAGCACGAGGCTGTGTCTTATGCCCGCAGCCACGCGCACCATTACAGCACGGGTTACTGCGCTCGCGCCGTAGCCGCGGCTATCCGCGCCGGAGGATTAGAAATTAATGGCGCTGATGCAAAAAACTTCTGGCGCTCTCTTGAGAAAGCAGGATTCAGCAAGGTGTACGGCACCCTCATTGAGGGTGATGTTGCAGTCATTGACGCATTGCCTGGTGCGCATCAGAACGGGCATGCATGCATCTATGACGGTTCGGGTACCTGGTATTCAGATTTTAAACAGAATAGTCTGTATCCCGGCCAGAGATATCGGAAGATACAGCCAAAAATCACCTTTTACAGGCACTACTGATATGAAAAGCACCTTACTTCTTTGCTGCCTGTTTTCTTTCTCTGCAACGGCTGGCCTTTCTGATCCAATTGAGCGTGCTGTAAAATTTAACAGCTGGTACGTAAATCAAATCAACAAAGACGTATTTCCCATTACTGATGGAAACGAAATAGATAAATATGTCACAGCATCAACAATGAAAAAACTCCGTCACGCGCAGGATCCTCGCTATGCAGACGAAGAGTTTTACGAGGCCGATATATTTTTAAAAGCGCAATACGTCGGCGATGACTGGCCGCAGAATGTAACAGCCATAGCCGGGGATACCGATCCAGTCTGTGTCAACGTATACATTGCATTCGGTAAAAAGCAGGACCACATAGTCATAGACTGCATGGTTAAAGAAGACAACTTATGGAAGGTACAGTCAGTTTCTGCTGTTGAATTTTCAAGAAACCTGACTATACCGAACTGAGCCAAACGACGTACCGGCAAAAATATTGATACTGCGCGCTCTTTTTGCCGGGTGGCGCTGCGCTTACCCGGCCTACACAACCCGTAGGCCCGTGCAAGCGAAGCGCCGCCGGGCGAATCAGGCGACGATGCGGCCTGATGCCCTTTCTCCCACAACCCGCGCTACTCAATTGATTTTTCACCCCGAAAAAGGTACGTTTTCGCCTTAATTCCAGCGTGGACATACCAGCATTATGCCGATTATTCAGTCTGTTGAACGTGCGTTGCAGATCCTCGACCTGTTCAACGAGCAGGCCACCGAGCTTAAGATCACCGACATCAGCAAACTGATGGGGCTGAGCAAGAGTACCCTCCACTCGCTGCTGAAAACCTTGCAGCTACACGGCTATATCGATCAGAACCCGGAAAACGGTAAGTATCGCCTCGGCATGAAGCTGGTCGAGCGCGGCCATTTTGTCGTGGGCTCCATCGATATTCGCCAGAAGGCGAAAGGCTGGCTGACGGAGCTGTCCCAGCGGACCGGGCAGACCACCCATCTGGGGATCCTGGACGGGCGTGAAGGGGTTTATATCGAGAAGATTGAAGGCAAGCTGGCGGCCATCGCCTATTCGCGCATCGGCCGCCGACTGCCGGTTCACGCCACCGCCATCGGCAAGGTGTTGATTGCCTGGCTGGGCGAGGCCGAGCTGAACGCCCTGCTGGAGGGCTATCAGTACACTACCTTTACGCCTTCCACCCTCGCCTCTCGTGAAGCCTTAATAAGCGCCCTGGCGCAGACCCGCGAGCAGGGTTACGCCCTGGATAGCGAAGAGAATGAGCAGGGCGTGCGCTGCGTGGCGGTGCCGGTGTGGAACCATGAATCCCGCGTCATCGCCGCCCTGAGCCTGTCGACGCTCACCTCCCGCGTGGACGACGCCGAGCTGGCCCACTTCCGCGAGCAGCTCCAGCAGGCCGGGCTCGAGCTGTCACGCGCGCTGGGCTACCCGGCCTGAGCCGTTAGGCCGGCTCGTAGGTAAAGTAGTCGAAGTCCGCGTGGCAGCCGTCGCCGCTGATGTCCTCGCAGTGCAGACCCACAAACGCGCCGGTGAAGAAGCCGCGCCCGCCAATGTAGTCGTCCGACAGCTTCCACGCCTCATACGTTACCGGCACGGCGTGCCACGTCTCGCCGTCGAACGAGTAGCTGTAGCGGTAGACCAGCGTATCCACATCCACCCGCAGCCAGACGCTCTCCGCACTCTCCGGCACCGGAATGGGCTGCTCGTGCAGCGGCCACGACGGCACGTTGTGGTCGAGCTGGATCACTTTGATGGTTCTCCCCTGCCCCTCCTCGAAGTCCACAAAGCAGTAGCTCCAGTTTTTGCTGTTGTAGTAGCAGGTCAGCCCCGCGCTCTGCTGGAAGTGGATCGGCGAGAACTGCATCCGCGTTTCCGCCCGGAAGACAAAGTGCTGCCAGCGGCGCGCCACAGTCGACTGGGTGAAGGTCGAGTTGAGCGAGTCGTTGCCGTAGAGCCGTAAGTAGCCCGGGCGCGCGGTGAGCGAGCCGAGGGTGTCGTCGAACGGAATGCGCAGGGTCTGCAGCTCCGGGTCGAGCGAACTGGCGTCGAAATCGTCCCGCCAGCTGCCCTGAACGGCTGCGGGCTGCTCCGCCACCTGCGGGCCTTTCACGGTCAGCTGCGCGTGCTTGCCGCCTTCCACGTACGGCCAGCCGTCGCGCCACTCAATGCGGGCGATGCCGGTCTCGCGACCCAGCGGGCAGTAACCGCGCCCGCCGGAGGCCAGCAGCGGCACGCCAGGCAGGCGCAGCGGGCGGCTGGTGAGGTAGGCCATGTACCACTCCCCGGTGTGGGTCTGCAGCAGCGAGCCGTGGCCGCTCTTCTGCAGTGGGTTCTCCGGCAGGTGCCAGCTGGTCATCATCGTCACGTCCGGGTGCAGCTCGTACGGCCCGTCGATATTTTTGGAACGCAGCACCACGACGGCGTGCTCGTAGCTGGTGCCGCCTTCGGCCACCATCAGGTAGTACCATCCCGCGTGGCGATACAGGTGCGCGCCCTCGGTGTAGCAGAGCGGCGTGCCGGTAAACAGGGTTTTGCGCTCGGGCGAGAGCGTGCCGGTCTGCGGGTCAAACGCCTGCATCACGATGGTGTTGTACGGGTTGCTGTGATGGCGCGGCCCCCACGGGCGGTAGAGGTAGTATTTGCGGCCATCGTCGTCGTGGAACAGGGACGGGTCAAACCCGCCGTTGCCCATCGGGATCGGCTCGCTCCACGGTCCCTCAATGGACGGCGCGGTGACGAGGAAGTTGCGGCCGTTTTTCCACGGCGAGTCGACAATCTTCACGTCGGTATAGAGCAGCCAGAATTTGCCGTCGGCGTAGCTCAGGCACGGCGCCCAGATACCGCCGGAGTCCGGGTTGCCCTTCATATCCAGCATCGACACGCGGTCCAGCGGCGTGCTGACCAGCGACCAGTTTTTCAGGTCGCGGGAGTGGTAGATGCGCACGCCCGGGAACCACTCGAAGGTCGAAGTGGCGATGTAGTAGTCCTCGCCCTGACGGCACAGGGAAGGATCCGGGTTGAAGCCGGTCAGAATAGGGTTAGTGATTTGCATAGTGCCTCCGGTTAATGGGATGCGGCTGTCGCGGCGTCGGGAACGGCCTCGCCCTGCGCCGCGCGGTGCTTGATCAGCTGCTGGCTAATGGCCTCCACGCGGGCGTCGGTGAGCTTGTAGAACGACAGCATGATGAACATGCCCGCGTAGAGCACCACCGGCACCACGCAGAACAGAATTTTGATGGTGGTGAGCACCTCCACCGGCTGTACGCTGCTGCTGGCGGAGTAGTTCACGTATGCCAGGATCCAGCCCACCACCGCCCCGCCAATCGCCAGGCCAATCTTCAGGCTGAACAGGTAGGTGGAGAACACCAGGCCGTCGAGGCGGCGCCCGCTGCGGCTCTCCTCGTAGTCCACCACGTCAGAAGCCATCAGCCACTGCAGCGGCGTGGTGGTGTTAAAGACGAACAGGAACAGGATGTTGAGGGCGAAAATCAGGGCGATATGTTCCGCCGGGGTGACGAAAATCAGCAGGCTGATGAGCGAGTAGGCGACGATGATCCACTTGAAGGCGGTGACGCGGTCGAAGCGCCCCAGCAGTCGGGAGGAGCAGAGCGAGCCAAACATGGTGGCAAGGCTGCCGTAGAGTAAAAACTGGGTCGCCATCTCCGGGTGATCCATTACGTATTTGACAAAGTAGAGCGTCGCCCCGCCGCGCACCACGTTGGAACAGGTCGCCATCATCTTGAACGCGCACATGATCCGCCACTGGCCGTTGCCGAGCAGCAGCTTGAGATCTTTCGCCACCGACGAGCCCGGCTGCACCTCAAAGGTGTAGCGCTCTTTGGTGGTGAAGAAGCAGACGTAGAGCAGCACCACGCCGGTCAGGCCCAGCACGCACATGGCGCCGAAATAGCCCACCTGCTCGTTCCCTTTGCCGATGATGCTGACCAGCGGCAACGCGATGCCGCTGATGGCGAGCGACCCAGCGGCGGCAAGGAAGAAACGCCAGGACTGAAGGGCATGACGCTCTTTCGGGTCGGCGGTGATGACGCCGGGCATGGCGCAGTAGGGCACGTTAACGAAGGTGTAGACCAGGGTCAGGAGAATGTAGGTCACGCAGGCGTAGATGATTTTGCCCTGCGCGGAGAAGTCCGGCGTGTAGAAGGTCAGCACGCAGACGATGCCAAACGGGATGGCGCCCCACAGCAGGAACGGACGGAACTGGCCGTGCCGCGTGCGGGTGCGGTCTACCAGCAGCCCCATCAGCGGGTCGGTCACGGCGTCGAGCACGCGGGAGATTAAAAACAGCGTCCCCATAATGCCCGCCGACAGGCCGAAGACGTCGGTGTAGAAATAGGCCAGCAGGAACATCGTGGCCTGCCAGACGAAGCCGCAGGCGGTGTCACCCAGCCCGTAGCCAATTTTGTCTTTCATGGTTAATTGCGTCATCAGAATTACACCCTTATGTAGTGTGCTGAATTACAACATCGTGTTAATGGAGTGTAATGAGCTGTTCAATTAACCAGCAATGGTCATATCTTATTTCTGAATTACGTTATTTTGCTTTTGTGACGCCAACGATATATCACAACTTATTGTTTAAATTGATAAAACAAAGACAAGCAAAAGCCGTCCACGGAATATATTCCGTAGACGACAACCGCGTGAAAAATAATTAAAGTCCGAGTGCTTTTTTACCGGCGTTAATTACCTCGATAATTTTATCGGTGTCATAAATACAGCCTTTCCAGGTGCCGCCGCTGACCGACTGTAATGCTGCCCACAGGCGAGTGTCGTCCGGCAAAAAGTCGTGGGCGTGCAGGTCCGGGTGCGTCTGCCGCATTGCCAGCTCGCGCGCGCCCTCCTCCGGCGTCAGCGGGTTGTCCACTGTGCCGATAAAGTTCACGCTACCTGTTAATGTCAGCCGATCGACGGCTATCTCGATGATGTCGTTATCCCGCAGCTTGCCAATCGGCCCGCCCGCCAGCGCCTCCGGCGACACGTGGCCGAAGCAGGCGCCTGTCGACACGCCCGAGAAGCGCGCATCGGTGATTAACGATACCGTCTTGCCCCACGAGATATGCTTCAGCGCGGAGGTAAGCTGGTAGGTCTCTTCCATGCCGGTGCCGGACGGACCGCCGCCGATCACCACCATGATATCGCCCTGATTAATCTCTTCCCGCTTGATGGCCTTGATTGCCTGCGCTTCCGAGACAAACACCCGCGCCCGGCCGGTGTGGCGGTACACGCCATCTTCGCCCACCACCGACGGGTCGATCGCCGTGGCCTTGATCACCGAGCCTTCCGGCGCGATGTTGCCCGTCGGGAAGCAGACCGTCGAGGTCAGCCCTTTCGCTTTTGCCTTCTCCGGCGGCAGGATCACGTCATCCGGATCCACGCCATCCTGCGCGCGCAGGCACTGGCGGAAGCGCGCCCGGCGTTCGGAAGCCTGCCACCAGTCGAGGTTCTCGCCCACCGTCTGGCCAGTAACAGTCATCGCATCAAGATGCAGCAGACCGAGATCGCGCAGGTGGAGCATCACCTCCGGCACGCCGCCGGCGAGGAAGGCGCGCACGGTCGGGTGATAGTCCGGGCCGTTGGGCAGCACGCTGACCAGGCGCGGCACCTTACGGTTGACGCGCGTCCAGTGCTCTACGTCCGGGATTGTGCAGCCCGCCGCGTGGGCGATGGCCGGAATGTGCAGCAGTAAATTGGTCGAGCCGCCGAACGCCGCATGGATCAACATGGCGTTTTCGATGGCTTTGTCGGTGAGGATATCGCGCGTGGTGATGCCGCGGTTATCCAGCTCGCTGACCGCCCGCGCCGACTGGCGGGCGATCTCCAGCCATACCGCCTGCCCGGACGGGGCCAGCGCGGAGTGCGGCAGCGCCAGCCCCAGCGCTTCGGCCACCACCTGAGAGGTGCCCGCCGTGCCGAGGAACTGACATCCCCCGCCCGGCGAGGCGCAGGCGCGACAGCCCAGCTCGGCGGCCTCCTGCAGGGAGAGTTCGTGGTTGGCAAAGCGCGCGCCAATGGTCTGCACCTTGCCCGCGTCTTCCCCCACGGTTGGCGGCAGCGTCGCCCCGCCCGGCACCAGAATGGTCGGCAGGTCGTGCATCGCGGCCAGGGCAATCATGGTGGCGGGCAGCCCTTTATCACAGGTGGCGACGCCAATCACCGCCCGACGCGTCGGGAGGGAACGAATCAGGCGGCGAAACACTATCGCCGCGTCGTTGCGGTACGGCAGGGAGTCGAACATGCCGTGCGTGCCCTGAGAACGGCCGTCGCAGGGATCGCTGACGAAGGCCGCAAACGGGATCCCACCGTTGCGGGTGATCTCCTTCGCCGCTGCCTGCATCTGCATGCCGATCTCCCAGTGCCCGGTGTGGTAGCCCAGCGCGACCGGGCGTCCGTCCCCGGCGCGGATGCCGCCCTGGGTGCCGATAATCAGCACCTCTTTGCCGGTCAGCTTGTTGGCGTCCCAGCCCATCCCGGCGTTCTGCGTCATGCCGAACAGGTTGCCGCTGGGGGATTCCATCAGCATCTGCGGAGTCAGCGGTAGCGCGCCCTGCGGCCCCGCCGCGTGGGTGATCACCGCATAAAACGCATCGTCCTGCGGAGTGAAAATCTTCTCGATGGTCATGGTTATCGTCCGGCTCAGCAGAGCTTGAGCTGTTGCAGCAGGGTTTTCAGCTGCGCCTTGCGCGGCTCGTCCAGCGGTGACGCGGGGGGCAACACGTGCGTCGAAATCGGGCGGCCGCAGAGCACAATCGCCTCTTTAATCACGTTCACAAACGGCGTATCCAGCTGATAAATCTGCGGGATTTGCAGCAGGGTCTGATGATACTCAGCCGCTTTCGCCACGTCTTTATCCCGCCAGGCTTTCAGAAGATTCACCGACACCTGCGGAGCAAAGTTGCCGCTCGCCGAGATCGCCCCGTCACCGCCGAGCAGCAGGGTATTAAACAGATGATCGTCGTAGCCGCAGAGCACGGTGAAGTGCGGGTGAGCGGCTTTGACGGTATGGATCATGCTGCGCAGGTGGGCGACGGAGTCGATGGTGTCTTTGATGCCGACGATGTTGCTGCGCGAGTCGGCCAGGGTTTTCACCAGCGCCGGGGTCAGATCCTGCCCGGTCAGCGCCGGGAAGTTATAGAGCATCACCGGCAGCGTGACGCTGTCGGCCACCTGCTCGAAATAGCGGATCAGGTTCGCTTCCGACACTTTCCAGTAGTAGGGGTTGATCACCACGATGCCGTCCGCCCCCGCCTGCTGCGCGTGCTGGCTCAGCGCAATGGTTTCCCGGGCGTTGGTGCCGCCGGTGCCGATCAGGACCGGTACGCGACGATCAACATGATCGATCGCAAACTGGGCAATGGTTTTACGCTCTTCGGCGCCGAGCTGGGAGAACTCGCCGCCGCTGCCCAGGAAGAACAGGCCGTCAACGCCTGCTTTGATCAGATCGTCGATCAGCGCGGCGGTGCCCTGCTTATCGAGCTGGCCGTCGGCGGTAAAGATGGTGGAGACAGGGGGAATGATTCCCGTAAACAACGCGGACTGCGGCATGAGATCTCCTTGTTGAATCATTTTGTTCTACATTATAGAACAGTGTTCGTTAAATTAACGATCATACTATGACGCAGGAAAAGCGCAGGTAAATGAGAGATGCAGAGGGAGTGCGGGAAATTTAAGCTGGATCACATATTGTCCCCCCTCACCCCGGCCCTCTCCCCAATGGGGCGAGGGGGAAAAGACGGCTCGGAGCAGTCCCCTCTCCTCTGTGGGGAGAGGGTTAGGGTGAGGGGTAAGGATTACTCTACCTGAATTTTAACAACAACTTTCCTGACCTTAGCAGGCGCACCCACCGCGCACAGCGGCTTGTGCACCTCACCCGGCCAGAACACCACAAAATCCCCTTCGCTCAGCACCACGGTTTTCTCCTGCTCACCTTCCGGCAGGAACGCGATGTCTTTGTCCGCCAGCCAGTCGGTGTCCGGCGTGCCGGGCGGCAGGGTGCTGAATGTCATCCCTTCCTGTCCCTTCATCACGATCTGAATATCCAGATAGCGCGCGTGGTACTCGGCGCGACGCTCGGCGAACGGCTGGGTCATGTCTTCAGAGACCAGATAAAACAGGCTGTTGCCGTTGACGTCGTGCTTGCCGAGCGGCGTAGCGTCGGTGACGTGGGCTTTAACGTGCTCAATCGCCTGGCGCAGTTCGTCAGGCAGCCAGGACTGCAGATGGTGGATGTTGCCGATAATCATGTTTCAACCCTCAATATAAAACAATGTTTCATTTTTATCTTTTATACGAGAATCCCGGCTGCCATACCAGCCCTTTTTGGACGAGGTTTGCGCGAGCGCATGTTTATCGGGAAAGGTGTTAATTCACTGTTAATCCTGCCCGGGCATTTATGCAGGGGTTATGCATAACCTCGATCCGTGCTTATCACATGGCTGCTCTAACCTCTTGATCATGCTCTCTAATTAACAAAACCCGTTGCCGCCTCACACTTTACTGTTTTGATAATTTGCTCTAAAAAACCATAATTATTTATTGATTTTTCTTAAGTCAAAAATAGTTAATTACGTTAATTGCATAGCCATTCTTATGCATAATATTTATCATTTAAAATCAGCCACATAACAACATATTTCAAAAGATTAAAATCTACAAAATAATAACAACCTCAAATAATGCCACCGGATCCTGCTTAGCTATTCATCCCTCACTAATATGAAATTAATCATTATCTGATGCGAATCATGCAAATGAAAACAAACCCCTTAATATCCATTTTCGCGTGAGCAATATCACAATACGGATTATTTAACTGCCTAGTATGAATTACGAAATCAATTGAGCTTAGCCGCCATGAAATTAAATACGTTACATGGCGCATGCCCTTTTTATTCTGAAAAACAGTTAAAGGAATAATTATGGAAAAGCATTACGTCGGTTCTGAAATTGGTCAATTGCGTAGCGTTATGCTGCACCGCCCAAATTTAAGTCTGAAGCGTCTCACGCCATCAAACTGTCAGGAGCTCCTTTTCGATGACGTGCTCTCGGTTGAGCGGGCGGGTGAGGAGCATGACATCTTCGCAAACACGCTGCGCGAGCAGGGTGTGGAAGTCCTGCTGTTGACCGACCTTCTGACACAAACCCTTGATATTGCTGAGGCGAAGGCCTGGCTGCTGGAGACGCAAATCTCCGACTACCGCCTCGGCCCCACCTTTGCCGGCGACGTTCGCGGCTGGCTGGCGGATATGCCGCACCGTGAACTGGCGCGCAGACTGAGCGGCGGATTAACCTACGGCGAAATTCCGGCGGCCATTAAAAATATGGTGGTGGATACCCACACGGCGAATGATTTTATTATGAAGCCGCTGCCGAACCATTTATTTACCCGCGATACCTCCTGCTGGATCTATAACGGCGTCTCTATTAACCCGATGGCCAAACCGGCGCGTCAGCGTGAAACCAATAACCTGCGGGCAATATATCGCTGGCACCCGGCGTTCGCCGACGGCGATTTTATTAAGTATTTCGGCGACGAGAATATTAATTACGACCACGCCACCTTAGAAGGCGGTGACGTATTAGTGATTGGCCGCGGCGCGGTATTGATCGGCATGTCCGAACGCACGACGCCGCAGGGCGTGGAATTCCTCGCCAACAGCCTGTTCAAACACCGTCAGGCCGAGCGCGTGATCGCCGTTGAGCTGCCAAAACACCGCTCCTGTATGCACCTCGACACCGTCATGACCCACATCGACGTGGATACCTTCTCCGTCTACCCGGAAGTGGTGCGCAAAGACGCCCAGTGCTGGACGCTCACCCCGGACGGACGCGGCGGCCTGCTGCGCACCCAGGAAACCGACCTGCTGCACGCCATCGAGAAAGCGCTCGGCATTAACCAGGTACGTCTGATCACCACCGGCGGCGACGCCTTTGAGGCCGAACGCGAGCAGTGGAACGACGCCAACAACGTCCTGACCATCCGCCCCGGCGTGGTGATCGGCTACGAGCGCAACGTCTGGACCAACGAGAAGTACGACAAAGCGGGTATCACCGTGCTGCCCATCCCGGGCGACGAACTCGGACGCGGACGCGGCGGCGCGCGCTGCATGAGCTGCCCGCTGGAACGCGACGGAATTTAAAGGAGCCATCATGGAACGAAAACCCACTCTGGTTGTGGCCCTGGGCGGCAACGCGCTGCTCAAGCGCGGCGAGCCGCTGGAAGCGGAGATCCAGCGCCAGAACATCGAGCAGGCCGCCCGCACCATCGCCGGGCTGACGGCGCAGTGGCGCGTGGTGCTGGTACACGGCAACGGGCCACAGGTCGGGCTGCTGGCGCTGCAGAACAGCGCCTACGACAAAGTCACGCCCTACCCGCTGGACGTTCTCGGCGCGGAAAGCCAGGGAATGATCGGCTACATGCTCCAGCAGGCGCTGAAAAACAGCCTCCCGCAGCGGGAGGTGAGCGTTCTGCTCACGCAGGTGGAAGTGGATGCCGCCGACCCGGCCTTCAGCAACCCGACCAAGTACATCGGCCCGGTCTACAGCGAAGCCCAGGCAAAAACGCTGGCGGCGGAGAAAGGCTGGGTGTTTAAGGCCGACGGCAGCTACGTCCGCCGCGTGGTGCCGTCACCGCAGCCGAAGCGCATCGTCGAGAGCGACGCCATCACGGCGCTGATCCAGCGCGACCACCTGGTGATCTGCAACGGAGGCGGCGGCGTGCCGGTGGTGGAACACGCCAACGGCTATCGCGGGATCGAGGCGGTAATCGACAAAGACCTCTCCGCAGCCCTGCTGGCGAGGCAAATCGAGGCCGACGCCCTGCTGATCCTCACCGACGCCGACGCGGTGTATCTCGACTGGGGCAAGCCGACCCAGCGCCCGCTGGCACAGGTGACGCCGGAGCTGCTCAAAGGCATGCAGTTCGACGCCGGATCGATGGGGCCGAAAGTGGCCGCCTGCCGCGAGTTTGTTGAAGCCTGCAACGGCATTGCCGGGATCGGCGCGCTGGCCGACGGCGCGGAGATCCTCGCGGGCGAGAAAGGCACGTTGATTCGTAACTGAACACTCATTTTAAAAAGGATTTAGCCATGACCATCAACCTGAAAAACCGCAACTTCCTGAAACTGCTGGACTACACCCCGGCGGAGATCCAGTACCTGATCGACCTCGCCATTGAGCTCAAGGCCGCCAAAAAAGCCGGGCGCGAGAAACAAACCCTGGTCGGGAAAAACATCGCCCTGATCTTTGAAAAAACCTCTACCCGCACCCGCTGCGCCTTTGAAGTGGGCGCATTCGATCAGGGCGCGCAGGTCACCTATCTCGGCCCAAGCGGATCGCAGATCGGCCATAAAGAGTCGATGAAAGACACCGCCCGCGTGCTGGGCCGCATGTACGACGGCATCGAATACCGCGGCTATGGTCAGGCCATCGTCGAAGAGCTGGGCGAGTACGCGGGCGTACCGGTGTGGAACGGCCTGACCGACGAGTTCCACCCAACGCAAATCCTCGCCGACCTGATGACCATGCTGGAGCATGCGCCGGGCAAAACCCTGCCGGAGCTGAGCTTTGCCTATCTCGGCGACGCGCGCAACAACATGGGCAACTCCCTGATGGTGGGCGCAGCCAAGATGGGGATGGATATCCGCCTCGTCGCGCCGAAATCCTTCTGGCCGGAAGCCGGGCTGGTTGAGCAGTGCCGCGCCATCGCCAAAGAGACGGGCGCGCGCATCACCCTCACCGACGACGTGGAAGAAGGCGTGCGGGGGACCGATTTCCTCTACACCGACGTGTGGGTCTCCATGGGCGAGCCGAAGGAAGCCTGGGCCGAGCGCGTCAGCCTGATGAAGCCATATCAAATTAACGCCCAGGTGATGAAGGCCACCGGCAACCCGAACGTCAAATTCATGCACTGCCTGCCGGCGTTCCACAACGAACACACCAAAGTGGGCCGCGAGATCGAGATGGCGTACGGCCTGAAGGGGCTGGAGGTGACGGAAGAGGTCTTCGAATCACCGAACTCGATCGTCTTCGACGAGGCAGAGAACCGCATGCACACCATTAAAGCGGTCATGGTGGCGACACTCGGCGACTAATCACCGCCCGGCGCGCCGCGGGGTGCGCCGGGTTTAAGGAGAACATCATGGGCAAGTTTAAGTTTCCCTCCGCTTACACCATTCTCTTTTTTCTGATTGCCGTTGTGGCGGCGCTGAGCTGGGTCGTTCCCGCCGGTCAGTACCAGATGGCGATGAACGACACCCTCGGTAAAGAAGTCCCGATTGCCGGAACGTACGCGCACGTGGCGGCGCATCCACAAGGGCTGGTTTCCGTCCTGATGGCGCCCATCGCCGGGCTGTACGATCCGGTCTCCGGCCAGGCCGGGGCGATCGACGTGGCGCTGTTTATTCTGATCATCGGGGGATTTCTCGGGATCGTCACCAAAACCGGGGCGATTGACGCCGGGATCGAGCGCGTCACCACCCGGCTGCGCGGACGCGAGGAGTGGATGATCCCGATCCTGATGGCGCTGTTTGCCGCGGGCGGCACCATTTACGGCATGGCCGAAGAGTCGCTGCCGTTCTACACCCTGCTGGTGCCGGTGATGCTGGCCGCCCGGTTCGATCCGGTTGTCGCCGCCTCCACCGTGCTGCTCGGCGCGGGGATCGGCACGCTGGGTTCCACCATTAACCCGTTTGCCACGGTCATCGCCGCCAACGCCGCCGGGATCCCCTTTACCAACGGCATCGCCCTGCGCGTGGCGCTGCTGGTCATCGGCTGGATCATCTGCGTGGCGTGGGTGATGCGCTACGCCCGCAAGGTGCGCAAGGATCCGTCCCTCTCTATCGTCGCAGACAAACAGGAAGAGAACCGCGCCCATTTCCTCGGCAACAAGGGCGAACAGTCGCTGGAGTTCACCCCGGTGCGCAAAATCATCCTGGTGATTTTCGCCCTCGCCTTCGCGGTGATGATTTACGGCGTGGCGGTGCTGGGCTGGTGGATGGCGGAGATTTCGGCGGTGTTTCTCGCCAGCGCGATTATCGTCGGCCTGATCGCCCGCATGAGCGAAGAGGAGCTGACCTCGACGTTTATCAACGGCGCGCGAGATTTGCTGGGCGTCGCGCTGATTATCGGCATCGCGCGCGGTATCGTAGTGATCATGGATAAGGGCATGATTACCCACACCATTTTGCACAGCGCCGAGGGGATGGTTACCGGGTTATCGACGGTGGCGTTCATCAACGTGATGTACTGGCTGGAAGTGGTGCTGTCGTTTCTTGTGCCTTCTTCGTCCGGCCTGGCCGTTCTGACGATGCCGATCATGGCGCCCCTTGCCGATTTCGCTAACGTCAACCGCGACCTGGTGGTCACGGCCTACCAGTCGGCGTCCGGCATCGTTAACCTGGTCACTCCCACCTCAGCCGTCGTGATGGGCGGGCTGGCGATCGCCCGCGTGCCCTACGTGCGCTATCTGAAATGGGTGGCACCGCTGCTGGGGATATTAACGGTAGTGATCATGGTGGCGTTGAGCCTGGGTGCCTTGTTGTGATTTGCCGGATGGCGCTGCGCTTATCCGGCCTACGGATCGGTGCGGTGCCACCGGTTATTTCGGGAACTGATATGGGAACTATGATGGATTACGAAGAGTACTCTCCCAAAGAACAACTACAGCTGACGGTCTGCCAGCGTCTGATAGCAGAAAAGAGCTATCTCTCCCAGGAGGAGATCCGCCGGGATTTGCAGGAGCGTGGTTTTGAGACCATCAGCCAGTCCACCGTTTCACGTCTGCTTAAATTGCTCGGTGTCATAAAAATTCGAAATGCCAAAGGGCTAAAGATTTATTCGCTGAATCCCCAGCTGCGCCCTGCCCCCGACGCCGCGCGTACCGTGTCCGAAATGGTGGTCAGCGTCGAGCATAATAGCGAGTTTATCCTTGTGCATACCGTCGCCGGATATGGCCGCGCGGTGGCGCGTATTCTGGATTATCACCAGCTGCCGGAAATTTTAGGCGTGGTGGCTGGCAGCAGTATCGTCTGGGTCGCTCCCCGGGTCGTGAAGCGCACCGCGCTGGTGCATAAGCAAATTAATTATTTACTCAGAACGAATTAATATTCATAAAGAACCGTTTGCATTGAGTAAAGCGTGCATTAAATCGCTTGATCCGAAAAGCGAGCTGCGTATAATGCCCGACAATTTGCCGGGAGGAAGCATGGTCAAGCGTGTACGACATAACGTCTTACCGCGTCTGAAATCAGACGCTGGCCTGCCGTTTTTCTTCCCGTTGCTAAACCTATTCCCAGAGCCCCTCATTTGAGGGGCTTTTTTTTGCCCGGCGTCAGGAGATAAACATGAATCCGCTTTATCAAAAACACATCATTTCCATAAACGACCTCAGCCGCGAAGAGCTGGAACTGGTTCTGGAAACCGCGGCAAAACTGAAGGCCAATCCGCAACCGGAGCTGCTGAAGCACAAGGTGATTGCGAGCTGCTTCTTTGAAGCCTCGACCCGCACCCGCCTCTCCTTTGAGACCTCCATGCACCGCCTGGGGGCGAGCGTGGTGGGCTTCTCGGACAGCAGCAACACGTCGCTGGGTAAAAAAGGCGAGACCCTGGCGGATACCATTTCAGTGATTAGCACCTACGTCGACGCGATTGTGATGCGTCATCCGCAGGAGGGCGCGGCGCGCCTGGCGACCGAATTCTCCGGCGGCATTCCGGTGCTGAACGCCGGTGACGGTGCCAACCAGCACCCAACGCAGACCCTGCTGGATCTGTTCACCATTCAGGAGACCCAGGGCAAGCTCGAGAACCTGAATATCGCCATGGTCGGCGACCTGAAATATGGCCGCACCGTCCACTCCCTGACGCAGGCGCTGGCGAAATTTAACGGCAACCGCTTCTACTTCATCGCGCCTGACGCGCTGGCGATGCCGCAGTACATTCTCGACATGCTGGATGAGAAAGGCATTCAGTGGAGCCTGCACGCCAGCATCGAAGAGGTGATGAGCCACGTGGATATTCTGTACATGACCCGCGTGCAGAAAGAGCGTCTGGATCCGTCCGAATACGCCAACGTGAAGGCACAGTTCGTGCTGCGCGCCAGCGACCTCGAGGGCGCGCGCGACAACATGAAGGTGCTGCATCCGCTGCCGCGCATCGATGAGATCACCACAGACGTGGATAAAACGCCGCACGCCTGGTACTTCCAGCAGGCCGGAAACGGCATCTTCGCCCGCCAGGCGTTACTGGCACTGGTTCTGAATCGCGAATTGGCACTGTAAGGGGAAACGACCATGACACACGATAACAAACTCCAGGTTGAAGCCATCAAGCGTGGCACCGTGATTGACCACATCCCTGCGCAGGTGGGCTTTAAGCTGCTGACGCTGTTCAAACTGACCGAAACCGACCAGCGCATCACCATCGGCCTGAACCTGCCGTCAGGTGAAATGGGCCGCAAGGACCTGATCAAAATCGAGAATACCTTCCTGACCGACGAGCAGGTTAACCAGCTGTCGCTGTACGCGCCGGACGCCACCGTCAACCGCATCGACGAGTATGAAGTGGTCGGTAAATCCCGCCCGAGCCTGCCGGATCGCATTGAAAGCGTGCTGGTCTGCCCGAACAGCAACTGCATCAGCCATGCCGAGCCGGTTTCCTCCAGCTTCGCAGTGAAAAAACGCGCCGATGACATCGCGCTCAAATGCAAATACTGCGAAAAAGAGTTTTCTCATTATGTGGTGCTGGCCAACTAATTGAGGTTGGTAATGAAATCCCGGCTGTTATAATGGCCGGGAACATTCTTAACGCTGTAATTCTGGAGAAAACATGAGCAAAGTACTCGCGACGGAAAATGCACCAGCCGCTATCGGCCCTTACGTTCAGGGCGTTGATCTGGGCAGCATGATCATCACTTCAGGTCAGATCCCCGTAAACCCAAAAACCGGTGAAGTGCCGACCGACGTGGCAGCACAGGCGCGTCAGTCGCTGGAAAACGTGCAGGCTATCGTTGAATCAGCGGGCCTGAAAGTGGGCGACATCGTCAAAACCACCGTTTTCGTGAAAGATCTGAACGACTTCGCGACCGTTAACGCCACCTACGAAGCGTTCTTCACCGAGCACAACGCCACCTTCCCGGCGCGCTCCTGCGTGGAAGTGGCGCGTCTGCCAAAAGACGTGAAAATTGAAATCGAAGCGATTGCCGTACGTCGCTAATTCGCTTTGTCGATGATAAGGCAGCCTGGGCTGCCTTTTTTTATGGCCCGCTACTGATTCCGCGTGGCGCGAAGCAGCGTCTCCAGCGGATAGACCGCCGCAATCACCACTTCGTCCTGCACCTTCGCCGCGTTATCCAGCTCGCTCTGAATCGACGCAATCTCTTTATCATCCAGCGTGCCCTGGCGCGCCACCAGATCCGTCAGCCGCAGGCCAATCGAGGCCAGCTTATCCACCTCCTGGATCACCGGCTTCATGGCCTTCAGCTGATAGCTGTTTTCACTTAGCGCCAGCGCGTCGCTGGTGTTGCTCTGCCAGCGGTTAAAGACGTGGCGCAGGGCGTCGGCGCTTTCCGTGTCCTCCGCATCGCTCACCAGACGGTCCGCCCATTTGTGCATCTGGCGCACGGTGGCGCTTTCGGCGTTTAGCGCATCGGCGAAGCGGTTGAGGGGCTCGAACTGATGATAGTTTCCGGCCTGGAACTTCAGGTGCTGACGGGTGTAATACTGCGCGGGCTCTACCGCCTGCGCGAGGATCTGCAGCGGCAGGGTGTCGGCATTACCGGCGAGGCGCGTGAACTGCACCTGCTGCTGGGTATGCTGCTGCAGCCCGACCGACACCGTCGACCAGCTGTCCATCGCCTGCAGGCGGGTGTACATGTTGTCGACATCGTTGACGTCCTGCGCCGACCACAGCCGCTCAGCCACCGCAAAGGTGCGCGGCCACAGGCGGATATCCAGCACCGGCGCCACCACGTTTTCCGCCCACAGCGCCGCTTCACCGCCGAGCAGGTTGGCCTGGTTCGCCACGTCCGGCACGACCGGCGGAACGCCTTTCGGCACGTCGTCCAGACGCGTGCCGCTAATCGGGTAGCGCGTATTCCCGACAAGGAAATAGCCGGAGAGTTTGTCGTTATCGACGGTGACGACCGGGCGCGTTTCGCCCATCCACGTATCGACGGTAAACGTGACCTGGCTGTCATCGCGCCATTCGATGTTCTGCACCGCGCGGCGGGATTTCCCGGCAAAATCAATAAACCCGCGCCAGCCCGCATCCCCTTTCACCAGCGTGAAGCTCCCCTCCACCGGCTTGCCCTTCAGGCGCGGCATGGAGAAGGCCCAGCTCTGGGCGCTGTCGGTGTCCGCTATCACGTCCACGCCGTTCAGCCCCTGCGGGACGATCTCGTTGCGATAGTGATAGGCGGTGGACTGGGGCTGGTCGAGATAAAAGCCGGTCGACAGAATGCCCTTGTAACCGCTCTGCGCCACCTGCCCCAGCGCGTCCTGCCCCTGCCAGGACTGGATCAGAATGCTTTTCGGCAGGTCAGGATGGTAGATCTCATCCCAGCCGACCATCTGGCGGTGATGCTTCTCGAGGATCGTTTCCAGCTTGCGGTTGAAGTAAGCCTGCAGCGCGTGGCTGTCCGCCAGCCTGTTGTCGCGCATAAACTGCTGGATAGCCGGATTCGCTTTCCACTGGCTGTCGTCCACCTCGTCGCCGCCGATGTGCAGATACGGATCGGGGAAGATCGCCGCCAGTTCGCTGACCATCGCGTCGGCAAAGGTATAGGTTGCGTCTTTTGTCGGATCCAGCACCGGCTTCAGCACGCCCCAGTGGCGTTCCATGGCGTACGGTCCCGGCGCGCTCATCAGCTCCGGATAGGCCACGGCAATCGCCGAGGCGTGGCCCGGCATGTCGATCTCCGGCACCACACGAATGCCGCGCTCGGCGGCGTAACGCACCACCTCGCGCATCTGTTCAGGCGTGTAGAACAGCCCGTCGCTGGCAAGCTGCGTCAGCTTAGGGTAGCGCTTCGAGCTGAAGCGCCAGCCCTGGTCGTCGGTCAGGTGCCAGTGCAGCACGTTGAGCTTCGCCGCGGCCATGCCGTCGATCTGGCGTTTGATATCCGGCAGCGGGATAAAGTGGCGCGCCGAATCCAGCAGCAGCCCGCGCCACGGGAAGCGCGGCGAATCTTCAATGGTAACCCACGGCAGCGAGGTATTTTCCGCCCCGTTCTGCATCAGCTGGAGCAGGGTTTCCATGGCGCGCAAGGCACCGAAACGGGTGTTGGCAGAGATAGTCACGCCGTTGGCATCCACCGTGAGCCTATAGCTTTCATCGCTGTCCGGCAGAGGCTGCGGCTTCACCTTTTTGGCAATCGCTATGCGGATGGTCGGTTTGTCTGGCTTTTCAGCCTGAGGCTGCAGCGTCCAGCCGGTTTGCAGGGCGATGCGCAGGCGCAGGCGGTTGACGGCGTCGCCCAGATCGTCGCCGCTGACGCTGACAGAGATTTTATCGTTAAGCACCAGCGCGCCCTGGGTCGTCGGGCGTTCGACCTTCGCAGGCCAGGGCATTAAAGGGAGATCCCCTGCCGGGGCGGCAAAGGCAGAGGCGCCGAGCATCAGCCCGGCGGTTAAGAGACTGTACCGTAACATGAATGTTCCTTATCTGACGGGCCAAATAAAGGCAAAACATTCTGTTAACATGCGCTCAATTTGTCGTCAAGCGAATGCGCCGACGGAGATCACAGGTTGTTGAATTTGAGAGGAAAGCCAGTCCCCTCACCCCGGCCCTCTCCCCAAAGGGGCGAGGGTGAAAGGCGGCACCGAGCGGTCCCCTCTCCCTTTCAGGGAGAGGGTTAGGGTGAGGGTATGTTTTTACTGCCACCCATACCGACGCGCATAGAACCCTTTTACCATCTGCGTCAGCACCATATACCCCGCGAGGATCGCCACCAGCCACGGGAAGTAGCTCAGCGGCAACGCCTGCAGCTGCAGGTAGCTCGCCAGCGGTGAGAACGGCAGCGCGATGCCGAGCGCCATCACAATCCCCGTCATCACAATCAGCGGCCATGCGGCACGGCTCTGGATGAACGGAATGCGGCGCGTGCGGATCATATGCACAATCAGCGTCTGCGACAGCAGACCGACCACGAACCAGCCGGACTGGAACAGCGTCTGGTGTTCCGGGGTGTTGGCGTGGAACACAAACCACATCAGGCAGAAGGTCAGAATGTCGAAGATGGAGCTGATCGGGCCAAAGAACAGCATGAAACGCCCGAGATCTGCCGGGTTCCAGTGTTGCGGTTTCTGGATCTGCTCGTCATCCACGTTATCAAACGGGATAGCCACCTGAGACACGTCGTACATCAGGTTCTGGATCAGCAGGTGCAGCGGCAGCATCGGCAGGAACGGCAGAAACGCGCTTGCCACCAGCACGCTGAAGACGTTACCGAAGTTGGAGCTGGCGGTCATCTTGATGTACTTGAGCATATTGGCAAAGGTACGGCGACCTTCGATGACGCCCTCCTCTAGCACCATCAGGCTTTTTTCCAGCAGAATGATATCCGCCGCTTCGCGGGCAATATCGACCGCTCCGTCCACGGAGATACCGATATCCGCCGCACGCAGCGCGGGCGCATCGTTGATGCCGTCGCCCATAAAGCCCACCACGTGCCCTTCGCGCTTAAGCAGGGTGACGATGCGCTCTTTGTGCATCGGCGTCAGGCGGGCAAACAGCGTGGTGCGCTGGGCAAGCTTCGCCAGCTCGTCATCAGAGAGATGTTCAATATCGCTCCCCACTACCACGTCACCCGCGTCCAGCCCCACCTCGTGGCACACTTTCGCCGCCACCAGCTCGCTGTCTCCGGTGAGAATTTTGACGGTAATGCCGCTCGCCTTCAGCGCCTTCAGCGCCGGTGCGGTGGTCTCTTTCGGCGGATCGAGGAAGGCGATGTAACCTTCGAGGATCAGATCGGATTCGTCGATACGCTGATAGTCACCCTCGCGCGCCGGCAGGAACTTGCTCGCCACCGCCACCACGCGCAGCCCCTGACGGTTCAGGTTGTCGGTAACGCGCTTGATGCGGCGCAGCATGGTGTCGTCCAGCGGCACGATGTCGCCGTTATAGCGAACCTGCGTGGACACGTTCAGGATCTCCTGCAACGCGCCTTTGCAGATCAGCTGATGCACATCCGTCTGCTCGCTCACCACCACCGACATCCGGCGGCGCTCGAAGTCGAACGGGATCTCATCCACCTTCTGCCAGCGGCCGGAGAGCGTGCGGGCGGACTCTTCATCTACCCCTTCCAGCACCGCGACGTCGAGCAGATTTTTCAGCCCGGTCTGGTAATGGCTGTTCAGCCACGCGCTGTGCAGGACGCGCTCGCTGGTTTTGCCGGAGATATCGGTGTGGTTCTCCAGCACGATTTTGTCCTGCGTCAGGGTGCCGGTTTTATCGGTGCAGAGGATGTCCATCGCGCCAAAGTTTTGAATGGCGTCGAGGTGTTTGACGATCACCTTCTGTTTCGACAGTTTTACTGCCCCGCGCGCCAGCGTGGAGGTGACAATCATCGGCAGCATTTCCGGCGTTAAGCCGACCGCCACGGAGAGCGCAAACAGCGCAGCTTCCCACCAGTCTCCCTTGGTGTAGCCGTTGATCAGCAGCACGATCGGCGTCATCACCATCATAAAGCGGATCAGCAGCATGCTGACGCGGCCAATGCCTTTCTGGAAGGCGTTCGGCTCGCTCTCTTGCTCGCTGACGCGCCCGGCAAGCTGACCAAACCAGGTGTTGCCCCCGGTGGCGGTGACAATCGCCTGCGCGGTGCCGCTGACCACCGTGGTGCCCATAAAGCACAGGGTGTCGCACTCGAGCGGGTTCATCTGCTGCGGGTCGCGGCTGCGCGCCACCTTTTCAACGGGCAGGGATTCCCCGGTCAGGGAGGCCTGCGCCACGAAGAGATCGCGCGCCTGGATGATGCGCAAATCCGCCGGGATCATGTCCCCCGCGGCCAGCTTCACCAGATCGCCCGGCACCAGCTGGTCGATAGGCAATTCCACCCAGGCGTTTTCGCCGAGATCGTTGATCACGCGCGAGACGGTCGCGGTGTTGCTGACCATCGCCTTCAGGGCGTCCGCCGCTTTGGTGGAGCGGGCCTCCTGAATGAAGTTCAGCAGCGTGGAGATGCCCACCATCAGGGCAATCACCCCTGCGGCAAACAGATCTTCCGTCGCGTAGGAGATGAGGCCGAGCACGGTCAGCAGCAGGTTGAACGGGTTGCGGTAGCAGAGCCACAGATGCACCCACCACGGAGACGGCTTTTGCGCCGGAATGAGGTTATCGCCGTGCACGGCGCGGATTTTTTCCACTTCTGCCGCGTTCAGCCCTTCCGGGTGTCCGCCAAAGGCGCGCCAGACTTCATTTTCATCCATCGCCGCCACGTTCAGGCAGCGTTCGGTCAGGGACGCGGGGATCGCCGCCCCCGCCATGTTTTTGGCGTTTGGCAGCGGGTCGCGCTGGACAAGACGGTGTGGCAGGTGGCGGCTCAGCAGGGCCTGCAGCTGCCGGGTGATATTTTTAAACATAGTCATTCCTCCGCACCCGCGAATGCGGACGCAGCATTTCCTTCAGGCGTGGCAAGGCCGTACCTGAGAGGCACTCAATTTTTCAAGCAGGAACGTTTGGGACGTTGCTGCCTCACATCACCGGTGAGTCAGCAACAGGCTGGCTTACCGGAAAGAACGCATTCTCCCGTTCAGGAGAGGTGTGGGATCGGGATCCATGAAGCCTCCGGTAAGTAAAAAGTAGGGTGTCGCCGCGCAGTATAAGGATTTAAGCGTACCCTTTGTGACGATTCGGGCGGTATTATACCCCCCTGCAAATAAACCGAACGTAAACCAGACTTTGCCCATAGCGAAATCGCGCTATAGCATTAGGCTCAATTGACCATTTTGTCGTTGTTACAGGGAATACAGCATGCAGAACCGCCTTACGATTAAAGACATCGCGCGTTTAAGCGGCGTGGGGAAATCAACCGTCTCACGCGTGCTGAACAACGAAAGCGGCGTCAGCGAACGCACCCGCGAGCGCGTTGAGGCGGTCATGAATCAGCACGGCTTTTCCCCTTCCCGCTCCGCGCGCGCCATGCGCGGGCAGAGTGACAAAGTGGTCGCCATCATTGTCTCGCGTCTGGACTCTCTGTCTGAAAACCTCGCCGTGCAGACCATGCTGCCCGCCTTCTATGAGCAGGGATATGACCCGATCATGATGGAGAGCCAGTTCTCGCCACAGCTGGTGGAAGAGCATCTGGGCATGCTCCAGCGGCGCAACATTGACGGCGTGGTGCTGTTCGGCTTTACCGGCATCAAAGACGAGATGCTAAAACCCTGGCAGCCGTCGCTGGTGCTGCTGGCGCGCGATGCCCACGGTTTTGCCTCCGTCTGCTATGACGACGAGGGCGCGATTATCACCCTGATGCAGCGCCTGTTTGACGAAGGCCATCGTCATATCAGCTTCCTCGGCGTGCCGCACGCGGACGTCACCACAGGCAAGCGTCGCCATGAGGCCTATCTGGCCTTTTGCAAAAAGCACAACCTCTCCGCCGTGGCCTCTCTGCCGGGGCTGGGCATGAAGCAGGGCTACGAGCAGGTCGCCAGCGTTCTGACGCCGCAGACCACCGCGCTGGTGTGCGCCACGGATACCCTGGCGCTGGGTGCCAGCAAATATCTGCAGGAGCAGCGCATCGATAACCTGCAGGTGGCGAGCGTCGGCAGCACGCCGCTGATGAAGTTCCTGCACCCGGAGATCATCACCGTCGATCCGGGCTACGCCGAGTCCGGCAGACAGGCCGCCACGCAGCTGATCGAGCAGATCAACGGGCGCGCTGAGCCGCGTCAGATCGTCATTCCCGCTCACCTTTCGTAACCCTCCTAAAACAGATTATTGTGATCTTCGCCTGATTTCGGGAACGTTCCCATTTTCGCCGTCACGCTGAAGGAGTAGGCTTGCGCTCAGGTCATTACACCCCCTCACCATCTGTCATGAGGTTTCATGATGAGTAAAGTCAAACAAGCAGATATCGATCGGCTGATCGTCCTGGTCGGCGGCCGCGAAAACATCGCTACCGTCAGCCATTGCATTACCCGCCTGCGCTTCGTGCTGAACGATCCGGCCAAAGCTAACCCGAAGGCCATTGAAGAACTCTCCATGGTTAAAGGCTGCTTCACCAACGCCGGTCAGTTCCAGGTCGTGATTGGTACCGAAGTGGGCGATTACTATCAGGCTCTGCTGGCAACGACCGGGCACTCCTCCGCCGATAAAGAGCAGGCGAAGAAGGCCGCGCGTCAGAATATGAAGTGGCACGAGCAGCTGATTTCCCACTTCGCGGAGATCTTCTTCCCGCTCCTCCCGGCGCTGATCAGCGGAGGCTTGATCTTAGGCTTCCGTAACGTCATCGGCGACGTGCCGATGAGCGACGGCAAAACCCTGGCGCAGATGTATCCGGCGCTGAAAACCGTGTACGACTTCCTGTGGCTGATTGGCGAGGCGATCTTCTTCTATCTGCCGGTCGGGATCTGCTGGTCCGCCGTGCGCAAGATGGGCGGTACGCCGATCCTCGGTATCGTACTGGGCGTCACCCTGGTCTCTCCGCAGTTAATGAACGCTTACTTACTTGGTCAGCAGGTGCCTGAGGTGTGGAACTTCGGCCTGTTTACCATCGCCAAAGTGGGATATCAGGCGCAGGTCATTCCGGCCCTGCTGGCGGGGCTGGCGCTGGGCTTTATTGAAACCCGACTGAAGCGCATCGTGCCGGATTACCTCTATCTGGTGGTGGTGCCGGTCTGCTCGCTGATTCTGGCGGTCTTCCTGGCGCACGCCTTTATCGGTCCGTTTGGCCGCATGATTGGCGACGGCGTGGCCTTCGCGGTGCGCCACCTGATGACCGGCAGCTTCGCCCCGATTGGCGCCGCGCTGTTTGGCTTCCTGTACGCTCCGCTGGTGATCACCGGCGTGCACCAGACCACGCTGGCCATTGATATGCAGATGATCCAGAGCCTCGGCGGCACGCCGGTCTGGCCGATTATCGCTCTGTCTAACATTGCTCAGGCGTCCGCGGTGACCGGCATCATCATCGTCAGCCGCAAGCACAACGAACGCGAGATCTCCGTTCCGGCGGCCATCTCCGCCTACCTCGGCGTCACCGAACCGGCGATGTACGGTATCAACCTGAAATACCGCTTCCCGATGCTCTGCGCGATGATCGGTTCCGGTCTGGCGGGCCTGGTGTGCGGACTGAACGGCGTAATGGCAAACGGGATTGGCGTCGGCGGCCTGCCGGGCATCCTCTCCATCCAGCCCGCTTACTGGCAGGTGTTCGCCCTGGCAATGGCCATCGCGATTATCGTCCCAATGGCGCTGACTACCGTGGTTTATCAGCGTAAGTTCCGTCAGGGCTCGCTGCAGATTGTTTAACTTTCTCTTTCGGGGCGCAGTTGCGCCCCTTCGCATTTGCAGGAACACACTATGAATACCCTTCCTCACTGGTGGCAAAACGGCGTTATCTACCAGATTTACCCCAAGAGTTTCCAGGACACCACCGGCAGCGGCACCGGCGATTTACGCGGCGTGACGCAGCGTCTGGACTACCTGAAAACCCTCGGCATCGACGCCATCTGGCTGACGCCGTTTTATATCTCCCCGCAGGTGGATAACGGCTACGACGTGGCGAATTACACCGCCATCGACCCGGCGTACGGCACGCTGGATGATTTTGACGAGCTGGTCGCCGAGGCGCACCAGCGCGGCATTCGCATCGTGCTGGATATGGTGTTCAACCACACCTCGACCCAGCACCCCTGGTTCCGGGAATCGCTGAACAAAGCGAGCCCGTACCGCCAGTTCTACATCTGGCGCGACGGCACGCCTGAGCAGTTGCCCAACAACTGGCGCTCCAAGTTTGGCGGCAACGCCTGGCGCTGGCACGCGGAGAGCGAGCAGTATTACCTGCACCTGTTCGCGCCGGAGCAGGCGGACCTCAACTGGGAAAATCCGGCGGTGCGCGCCGAGCTGAAAAAGGTGTGCGCGTTCTGGGCCGACCGCGGCGTCGACGGCTTGCGCCTCGACGTGATTAACCTGATTTCGAAAGATCAGGATTTCCCGAATGACGAGACGGGTGACGGTCGCCGCTTCTACACTGACGGGCCGCGCATCCATGAATATCTGCAGGAGATGAGCCGCGACGTCTTCACCCCGCGCAACCTGATGACGGTAGGCGAGATGTCCTCGACCTCGCTGGAGAACTGCCAGCAGTACGCGTCGCTCGACGGAAGCGAGCTGTCGATGACCTTTAACTTCCACCACCTGAAGGTGGACTACCCCGGCGGCGAAAAGTGGACGAAGGCCAAGCCGGACTTCGTGGCGCTGAAAACCCTCTTCCGCCACTGGCAGCAGGGGATGCATAACAAAGCCTGGAACGCGCTGTTCTGGTGTAACCACGACCAGCCGCGCATCGTGTCGCGCTTCGGTGACGAAGGAGAATACCGGGTTCACGCCGCGAAGATGCTCGGGATGGTGCTGCACGGCATGCAGGGCACGCCGTATATTTATCAGGGCGAAGAGCTGGGGATGACGAACCCGCACTTCAGCCGCATCACCGATTACCGCGACGTGGAAAGCCTGAACATGTTCGCCGAACTGCGCGCCAACGGCCGCGATCCGGATGAGTTACTGGCGATTCTGGCGAGTAAGTCCCGGGATAATGGCCGCACGCCAATGCAGTGGGACGCGTCGCACAATGCGGGCTTTAGCGAGGGCGAACCGTGGATTGGCGTCTGCGACAACTACGAAACCGTGAACGCCCGCGCGGCGCTGGACGATGCGGATTCCGTTTTCTATACCTATCAGTCGCTGATTAGCCTGCGCAAAACCCTGCCGGTGCTGACGTGGGGGGATTATGAGGATCTCCTGCCGGAACACCCTTCCCTGTGGTGCTACCGTCGCCAGTGGCAGGGGCAGACCCTGATTGTTGCGGCAAACCTGAGCAATACGCCTCAGGAATGGCAGACAGACCTTCTCAGCGGTAAGTTGCAGGTGTTGATGAGTAACTACCCGACACCGCAAACGACGTCGCTGCGTCCGTTTGAAGCCGTCTGGTGGTTGCAACAGTAACCGTCCTGCCGGGTGCAGCCCTGCACCCGGCTTACTTTACTGTTTTTGTTGAATAATTAATCAGATTTTTCTCGCTCGCCTTTACAAATGCTGTAGCGCCCGCCGTTTGTACTCTCGCCTTTTTACTTTGTTCTGAATCAAATAAATCGCAAACATGTTTGATGCAAATCACTATATGTAGCACTTAAAATGCACGCCGACCCAATATCTTGTATTTATCGTCTACTATTCCAACAACAAGACGGCGCTTACGCTGGCCGGAATTGTGGATAACACGAGCCGGGAACGCGGGAAGTCTTTGGCCTGGCGGGAAATGCGTCCGGTGAATACTTCTCCACCTCTGTGGATAACCTGTTTTCAAAAATGGAGTGATCATGACACCGCATGTGATGAAACGTGATGGCTGTAAAGTGCCGTTTAAATCAGAGCGCATCCAGGAAGCCATTCTGCGTGCAGCTAAAGCAGCGGGAGTCGATGACGCAGATTACTGCGCCACCGTCGCAGAAGTCGTTAGCAGCCAGATGAATGAACGCAGTCAGGTCGATATCAACGAAATCCAGACCGCGGTTGAGAACCAGCTGATGGCAGGACCTTACAAGCAGCTGGCGCGCGCCTATATTGAGTACCGCCACGATCGTGACGTTCAGCGCGAGAAACGCGGCCGTCTGAACCAAGAGATCCGTGGCCTGGTCGAGCAGACCAACTCCGCCCTGCTCAATGAAAACGCAAACAAAGACAGTAAAGTGATCCCCACCCAGCGCGACCTGCTGGCCGGTATCGTCGCCAAACACTATGCCCGTCAGCATCTGCTGCCGCGCGACGTGGTGTCTGCGCACGAGCGCGGCGAAATTCACTACCACGATCTCGACTATTCGCCGTTCTTCCCGATGTTCAACTGCATGCTGATCGACCTGAAAGGCATGCTGACCCACGGTTTTAAAATGGGTAACGCCGAGATTGAACCGCCTAAGTCGATCTCCACGGCCACCGCGGTCACGGCGCAGATTATCGCCCAGGTCGCCAGCCACATTTATGGCGGGACCACCATTAACCGCATTGACGAAGTGCTGGCTCCGTTCGTGACGGCAAGCTTCAACAAGCATCGTAAAACAGCTGAAGAGTGGCAGATCCCGGACGCTGACGGCTACGCGCGCTCCCGCACCGAGAAAGAGTGCTACGACGCCTTCCAGTCGCTGGAATATGAGGTGAACACGCTGCACACCGCCAACGGCCAGACGCCGTTTGTGACCTTCGGCTTTGGCCTGGGCACCAGCTGGGAATCGCGTCTGATCCAGCAGTCGATCCTGCGCAACCGTATTTCCGGCCTCGGCAAAAACCGCAAAACGGCGGTGTTCCCGAAACTGGTGTTCGCGATTCGCGACGGCCTGAACCACAAGTTTGGCGATCCGAACTACGACATCAAACAGCTGGCACTGGAGTGCGCGAGCAAGCGCATGTACCCGGACATCCTGAACTACGATCAGGTCGTCAAAGTGACCGGTTCGTTTAAAACGCCAATGGGCTGCCGCAGCTTCCTCGGCGTGTACGAAGATGAAAACGGCGAGCAGATCCACGACGGGCGCAATAACCTGGGCGTCATCAGCCTGAACCTGCCGCGCATCGCGCTGGAGGCAAAAGGTAATGAAGCTGAATTCTGGAAACTGCTGGATGAGCGCCTGCAGCTGGCGCGTAAGGCGCTGATGACCCGTATTGCGCGCCTTGAAGGGGTCAAAGCCCGCGTGGCGCCGATCCTCTATATGGAAGGAGCCTGCGGCGTGCGCCTGAAGGCGGACGATGACGTGTCGGAGATCTTCAAAAACGGCCGCGCGTCGATTTCGCTGGGCTATATCGGTATTCACGAGACCATCAACGCACTGTTTGGCGACACGCACATGTACGACAGCGAGGCCCTGCGCGAAAAAGGCATCGCCATCGTTCAGCGCCTGCGCGACGCGGTAGACCAGTGGAAAGAGGAAACCGGCTATGGGTTCAGCCTGTATAGCACCCCAAGCGAGAACCTGTGCGACCGCTTCTGCCGTCTGGACACCGCCGAGTTCGGGATTGTGGAAGGCGTGACCGACAAAGGGTACTACACCAACAGCTTCCACCTCGACGTGGAGAAGAAGGTAAACCCGTACGACAAGATCGACTTCGAAGCGGGCTATCCGCCGATCGCCAGCGGCGGGTTCATCTGCTACGGCGAGTACCCGAACATTCAGCACAACCTGAAGGCGCTGGAGGACGTGTGGGATTACAGCTATCAGCACGTGCCGTATTACGGGACCAACACGCCTATCGACGAGTGCTACGAGTGCGGCTTTACCGGTGAGTTCGAGTGTACGAGTAAAGGCTTTACCTGCCCGAAATGCGGCAACCACGACGCGGCCCGCGTCTCCGTGACCCGTCGCGTGTGCGGCTACCTCGGTAGCCCGGACGCGCGTCCGTTTAACGCGGGCAAGCAGGAAGAGGTGAAGCGTCGCGTGAAGCATTTGGGGAATGGGCAGATCGGGTAAGTTCTGCGCAGGGTACTCCCCCTCACCCTACCCCTCTCCCTCAAGGGAGAGGGAACCGATCGAGCACATTGCTAAGCCTGACTCCGGTTTTCTCCCGCTCCCTGTGGGAGAGGGCCGGGGTGAGGGCATCAGGTTAACGCTATGAACTATCACCAGTACTACCCCGTCGACATCGTCAACGGCCCCGGCACCCGCTGCACCCTGTTCGTGTCAGGCTGCGTCCACGAATGCCCTGGCTGCTACAACAAAAGCACCTGGCGCCTGAATTCCGGCATGCCGTTCACCGCGGAGATGGAAGATAAAATCATCAGCGACCTGAACGACACGCGCATTCACCGTCAGGGGATTTCCCTCTCCGGCGGCGATCCGCTGCACCCGCAAAACGTGCCGGATATCCTGAAGCTGGTGAAGCGCATTCGGGCAGAGTGTACGGGAAAAGATATCTGGGTCTGGACAGGCTACAAGCTGGATGAGCTGAATGCGCAGCAGATGGAAGTCGTGGATCTGATTAACGTGCTGGTCGACGGCAAGTTCGTGCAGGATTTAAAAGACCCGGCGCTCATCTGGCGCGGCAGCAGCAACCAGGTTGTACATCATTTGCGTTGATCAAAGGCGGATGTTATCCATCCGCCCTTATCTCAAAAACGACTCAAACTCTCCATCGCCATCGCCTTAAATCCGGCAAAATCCTCGCAGCTACAGAGACGTGACATCGCCCGCTCGCGCAGGAAGGTGACGAAGATATCGTAAATCGCCATCGCCTCTTCGTACTCGCTTTTGCTGATGGCGAGCAGGAAGATGACGTGCGCGGTTTCGTCCCCCCACTGAACGCCATGCGGGGCCAGCACGGTGTAGACCACCGTCTTCTGCGCCAGCAGGCCGAGGGAGTGCGGGAGCGCAATGCCGTCGCCGAGCATGGTGCTGACGATAGCTTCACGCTCAACAACCGAATCCAGAAACTCCGCGCCAACAAAGCCTTCTGCCTCAAGCTGTTCACACAGCTCGCGGAACAGCGTCTGCTGATCGATCGGCTTGTCGATAATGCGGAAATGGACCGCGTCGAAGTATTTATCCAGCATCCACGGACGGGTGCGATCCACCAGCACCAGCTTGCCAATCTGCTCCAGCTGATAGTCGGTCGGGAACGGGGCGATCGTCACCACCGGTTTTGACTTTTCGCTGACGCGGGCGGTGGCGATCACAAAGTCTTCGCCAATCGTTTCCGCCAGCTCGTACTCGCGCAGGGTGAGCGTGCGCGTGACCTCAATCTGCGGGTATTTACGCTGCAGCACCGCCTCAATCATGCGGACCATGGCATTACCGGCGTCGCATACCAGCAGCACGCGCGGCTGACGCTGGTAGCCAATGTTGTAGTGACGCTCCAGCCCGACGCCAATATGCAGCACCAGGAAACCAATCTCGTTTTCGCTGATCACATACGGCGTGTATTTGCCCCAGCTCGACACCGCCGCGAGGGTCATGTCCCACGCCATCGGGTAGTGCTGCTTGATGTTATCCAGCAGCGGATTGGGGATCATGATTTGATACCGCACGCGGGTAATCATGGTTTTGATATGCGTGAGCAGGTCCGCGTGCAGCTGCGCGTCGCTAAGCAGGTTGTAGTTATAGTGGGTGTTGATGTAGCGCAGGATGTAGTTGACCAGCGCTTCGTCGTCGTCGGCGTTAATTGCGCTCGGGGCAATCTCCTGAATCTGCCGCGCCGCAATGTGCACGCACAGCCAGCTCTCCTCCGACGGCGAAAGCGTTTTGCCCGCCAGTTGCTGGATGGTCACCGCGATATCCTTCGCCGCCTCGCGCACGTTCTCTTCCACGTCTTCGGCGTGGAATTCCGGCAGCGGATAGCCCTCGCTGATGCGCCGCACCGACACCGCGCAGTACAGGCGCAGGAACAGCTCGCCTTCATCGGTCAGGCGAATGTGGTGACGCGTCAGGGCGTCGTGCAGCACCGGCACCATCTGCTCCGCCACGCCCGCATTCAGCGCCACGTCGGTCACCAGCGGGTTCAGGCTGTCCTGCTGCGCCAGCTCCCAGAGCAGATCGGTCAGGCAGGCGCGGGTGGACATCTCGCTGCCAAACAGCTTCATGCCGTGGCGCGGACGGGTTTCCAGCGTCAGGTTGTAACGATGAAACCACTCGCGCACCTCCGCCATGTCGCTTTGCAGCGTGGCGCGGCTGACGAACCACTCGTCCGCCAGATCCTCCAGCTTAAGCGAAAACGCCGAGGTGAGAAAACGCACCACCAGATAATGCACGCGCTCCGGCCCGGTCCGGGGAATACGCAGCGCGCGCGGGTGGGATGCCTGAAGCTGCTGATAGCGCCCGGCATCCTCAATTTTGAGCTGATAGCCGTTGCCCCGGCTCAGGATAAACTGCGCGCCGTGGCTGGCCAGCAGCGCGTTAAGGGCGGTAATGTCCGCACGGACGGTTCGCGTGGAGACCGACAGCCGCTGCGCCAGCTCGTCCTGCGGCAGCGTCTCGTTTTGCAACAGATCGAAAAGTTGCGCTAAACGTTGGTTCGGAAATCGCACGGGTTTGTCCTCTTACGGCTTAAGGTGAAATGACCATCTGGGATGGGCTGCCGACCGGGGTATAGTCTGGCTCAAAGCTTAGCTTGCCGTCCTGACCGACGCGGAAACGGGTAATGTTGTCGCTCCGCTGGTTCATGACGTACAGCCAGCGCCCCTGTTTATCGAGCGTCAGGGTGCGGGGATAATCACCACGCGTCCACACATCGTCCTGATGCGTCAGCGTACCCTCCGCTGTTACGGTAAAGTGCCCGATGCTGTTATGCAAACGGTTAGCCACATACAGCTGTTTGCCATCAGCGCTTAATGCCAGCCCGGCAGCAAAGCTGGTGCCTTTGTAGCCTTCCGGCAGGGCTGAAAGCGTTTTGCCCTCTTTCAAGGTGCCGTTGGCGCTCACGGTATAATGGGTGAGCGTAGACGCCTCTTCGTTAATCAGCCACAGGGCATCGCCTTTTGGCGTAAAGACAAAGTGGCGCGGCCCGGCGCCTTTCGAGGAGGCGCTGATAAACGGTGGATCGTTCGGCGTCAGCTTCCCGGTTCGATCGTCAAAACGGTACTGGTAGAGGCGATCCAGCCCCAGATCGGTGGAAAATACGTATTTTCCGCTCGGATCGGCGGCGATCATATGCGCGTGGGGGCCATTATGATCGCTGATGGCAAAGCTGCCCTCCGCAGCGGCTTCGGGCTTCGCCGCGCCCGGTTCGCCCTTGTCCTGATGTGTGTCCGTGGCTTCACCCAGGCTGCCGTCTGCCTTGATCGGCAAAACGGCAATCGACCCGCTGACGTAGTTGGCCACCAGCAGATGGCGACCGTTCGGCGTCAGCGACAGGTAAACCGGCCCCGCGCCGCCGGAGGCCACCTGATTGAGCTCGCTCAGCGCACCGTTATCGCCGACGCGCAGCGCCTGCACCACGCCCTGCTCCACTTCGCTTGCCAGATACAGCGTTTTGCCGTCCTGTGAAAGGGCCAACTGCGCCGCATTCGGCAGTTTGCTCACCAGCGTTTTATTCGCCAGCGCGCCGGTTTGCGGGTCAACGGTAAAGCGGTACAGCCCTTCGCCGTTGGGGTTGTAGGTGCCCACCCAGGCGTATTGCGTCTGGGCGATCGCGGCAGTGGTCAGTAAAGAAAGTGAAGCGACAAGCAGGGTACGGGTGTGCATGGTGGCTCCTTTATATGTGTGAGTTCTACTTCACCAGCTTCTTCGTCATCGCCAGCAGGGTACGCACATCTTCCGGACGCGTATCGCCGCTGGCTTTGTCGATAATTGAGCTGTAGATATGCGGGATGATTTTGCTCACGCCCGCGTCGAGGGCGATCTGCAGGATCTCCTCATAGTTTTCCAGATCGATACCTCCGGTTGGCTCCAGCCAGAAGTCGTGACGGGCGCAGGCTTCTGCCACTGCCTTGTACTCGTCACGGCACTTCAGGCCCCCCATCGGGAAGTACTTGATTGAGCTGCCGCCGAAATCTTTCAGCAGGGCAATCGCGGTTTCAACCGGCACGATGCCGTCCGGCGCCGCGCTGCTCAGCGGTCCGGTAGAGATTTTCACCATCCCGACGGTGCCGGTCGGGGAGACCAGACCGTTGACCACGGATTCATTCTGCCCCAGCAGCGCGCGGCTGGTAGCCACGCCGGTAAACACCTGGTTAACATGCTGCGGCTGCACCTGGCGGGAGATTTCACTCACCATTGCCGACTGGTTCGGGTCGCCCGCGCCCAGGCCAACGGAGAGCGCGTTATCGATCAGGGCGGCGTACTCGCGCATATCGGCGACGGCGCTCGCCACGTCCGGGTAATTTTTGGAGAGCACGCCCACCAGCACGTGACCTTCCGCCGCCTCGTAAATGGCGCTGGCGTTGGCTTTGGAGCCTGCCAGCACGTTCAGACAGACGCGGTCACGGTAAAAGTTGGGGGTCAGTTTCATGCATTTTTCTCCTGTCCTAACACTTCGCTAATGCGGCGGTACACGATGTTCAGCTGCTCAGCATTCACGCTGCGCACGTCCGCCTCGATAATCCCTTCGTTGGCCTTGTAGCCACGGAAGTAAATGGCGTATTCGCCCTGCTTGAGCTTCGCCACCAGGTCACCCGTGCCGACGCCCGTTGCGGCTTCGTCGAACTTAATCTCGGTGCGGGCGATGTCGCGTCCGGCGCTGTCCCAGACCACGCGCGCGGTCACACCGTTCAGAGTGTTGAGCGCCTCGATAAACGGCGTCATTTTCGACACCATCTCGGCACCGCTCTCTTTGGTCGCCGTCAGGTAGTGTTCGATGGCGCAGGTCAGGCCAAGAATGCCCTCTTTACCCACCTTCATGGCGCGGCCAATGCCCGCCGTCTGGCGTTTTACCCACTCTACGTACTGGGTTTTGCCGATCACCAGCCCGCTGGTTGGCCCTTCGATCGCCTTCGCGCCGCTGTAGATCACCAGATCCGCGCCCGAGCGGTAGTACACGTGCAGATCTTCTTCCGCCGCGGCATCGACGATCAGCGGGAGATCGTGTTTACGTGCGACGACTGCCGCCTGCTCGACGCTGAGCATGCTTTTCTGCACGCAGTGGTGCGATTTGATATAGAGGATCGCCGCCGTGCGCGGGGTGATCGCCGCCGCCAGCTGATCGGCAGAGCATTCGTTGGCGTAGCCCGCTTCCACCAGCTTGCCGCCACCCAGCGCCACCATGGTGCCCACCGGCGCGCCAAAGTTCACGTTGTGGCCTTTCGGCAGGACGATTTCGTTGTTCTCAATCGGGGTCACGTGCAGGTTTTCCAGCAGCCAGTCGCTGTCTTTGACCAGCACTGCCGCCACGGACTGGGCGATGCCCGCCGACGCGCAGGAGACGACCGTCGCCCCTTCCACGTCCAGCAGCTTCGCGATGTATTCCCCGGTTTTGTTGACCAGATCCTTCATCTCGAAATAGTGATTCATCCCGTCCATCGCCGCCTGCACCACCTCCGGGCGCGGCGTGGAGACGCCCAGCGCCGTCATGCGGCCAGAGGTGTTGATTACCTGCTTTAAGCGGTACTTCTCATAAATCGAAGGCATTTTCCGTGCTCCCTTGTTCGGTCATGTAGCCCTTGCCCGCGCGGATCGCGGCAAGCGGCACCAGAATGTGTTCAGCCTGCAGGCTGTCGTTTTCGGCATCCGTCAGCACCGTCGGCTGACGTTTAATCGTGAACAGCGTCAGGTCGGCGTCGAGACCCGGCTGAATGCGGCCTTTGCGCGCCAGACGCAGGCCGTCGGCGGCGTTCGCGGTCACGCAGTCAATCACCTGCGGCAGCGACATGCCGATGGCGAGGAATTTCGACATCACGCTCGCCAGCGAGCCCACCGGGCCGTTGATGCGGTTGCGGCAGTAGATATCCGAGCTGATGGTGTGCGGCAGAATGCCCATCGCGATGGCGCGTTTCGCCACCTCAAAGCTGAAGCTCGCCGTACCGTGCCCCACGTCCAGACGCACGCCGCGCTTCAGGGCGGAGGTGATGGAGGCGCGCAGCTCGCCGGAGGGCGTCAGAATGCGGTTGGGTTTGCCGTTATAGCAGTGGGTAATGATGTCGCCGGAACTCAGCAGTTCGGCAATTTCGTCGAGATTTGGCGGGTTGTTGCCAATGTGCACCATCAGCGGCAGGTCGCCGTTCTCTTTCTGAATGGCTTTGGCGCGCTCCAGCGGTGTAATGCCGTTTTCACCAACCACGCTGCTGCTCATGCGCGCCTTCAGGCCGACGATAAAATCAGGGTGGCGCTTCACCGCCTGCTTCACCGCGTCGACATCAACATTGGCCATATTGGCCAGCTCGTTCTGGGCAATCAGCCCTACGCGGGAGATATTCAGCAGAGCAAAAACCTCGGTGGAGGCCTTGCGGGTGATCTCATAGAAATCGTCCACGTCGTCGGCGCCGGCGCTGCCCGCGTCCACTACGGTGGTGACGCCGGTGGCAACGCCGACGCTGTCGGGCTCGTCGTGGTAAATCGGGGAGTTCGGGTAGCAGTGAACGTGGGAGTCAATCCAGCCTGCGCTGACGAACACGTCGCCGTTCAGCTCAACCGTTTTATGCGCGGGGGCGTCAATGTCGCCCAGCGCCGCGATCTTCCCGTCCTGAATGGCGATATCGGTCAGGGTATCGTCGGCAAAGCGCGCACGGCGCAGGAGTAAATCAAACATGAGGATCTCCTGATAAGGCGGGCGCCGGAGCGCCCGCGGGTATTAAAGGGCGACCGGGAACAGCCAGCCCAACAGCATTGCACCCAGAATGGCGCCACCGGTGATCGGCTTCTGCCAGATGTAGAACACCAGCGCTCCCAGCAGGGAACCGACGCCGATAGGAATGGAGGCGGTCATGGCGCTCAGGATAATCAACGGCCCGAGGAAGCGGCCGGAGGCGTTGCCCGCGCCCATCATCACGTCTGCGCCGTAGGTGGAGTTGCTCTGGTTGATGGTGAACTTACGCGCCAGGATGATAACGTAGCCAATTGCCAGACCAATCACCAGGCCGGTGATCAGCGAAGCAATGAAGTTGGTCACCGGGAACATGATCCCCGCGCCCAGCAGCAGTGCCGGAACCCCGAGGCCCACGCCGGTCTGGATGGCGCCGCCGATATCCAGAATACCGACCAGCGACCCTTCGATAATTCGGGCGAACAGGAAGCTCGCGCCGAACGCCGCCACCGCGCCGTAAACGCCGGTATCGATGCCCGCTTTCAGCATCGCCACGAAGGCCACTTCGTTAAACGCACCGATGCCGTAGAGGTAGTACATGTGCGTCCCGGCGAAGACGCCGGAGGAGAGCAGGCCAACGAAGATCGGGAACGACCAGTCGGCATACCAAAAACCTTTATTCTGTTCCATTTAGAGGCTCCTGTTATTTACCGCTGAGCGAGTTGTGGATCATGTCGAGCCAGTTCGGCACGGTCAGATGGAAGGATTCGATCATCTTCATGTCGAAGCCGCGGAAGAAGCCGCTCAGCACGAAGAGCAGGACGATAGCCGCCATCATCACTTTGGTGACGTGGTTCCAGCCGCTCTCTTCCACGCCTTTACCGATCAGGATCCCCAGCACCAGGCCCGGTACGGCGTTGCCCATGATCAGCTGCGCCGCGCCGCCGAAGATGGTGGCCCAGAAGCCCGATTTTTTACCCGCGTCGATGGCCGCCAGCCAGAAGATCACCGGCATCACGGTGTTCACCAGCAGGTTCGCCGCCGGCACCAGCACCTTGACGGCGGTGACCTGAAGCGCAGCCGGTACGGAGGAGGCGGTAAGGTTAAGGAAGGTCACGACAATCATGCCGATCAGGCCGCAGGCAATCGCCATTTTGCGCGGATCGTGCAGCGTTTCGCCGACGTTACGGTTTTTGATCATCAGTGCAGCAGCACCCCAGTTCGGGATGATGCGGTGGTCAACGTCCTGTGTGAAAGCCCCTGCGGCCACGGAAGAGGCCCAGGCGTTAAAGAAGAAACCTAACCCAAAGGAGAAGTGGGACGCCGGATCCCCTTCACAGGAGTTCAGTTCCCCCAACGTACGAAACGCGCCCATACCCTGTGTGGTAGGCGCATGAAACATGCGTGCAGCCCCGGCTCCGACACCGACGCCAACCAGGCCGCCAATGATGAGCGATTTTATTAATATAATTAAGAACATCAGTCTGCCCTTTTATGAATAATCAGCGTTGCGTGACGAAATCCACCTGGTCGAGATTGATGGCTGTCACGTTGACGGTCACATCCAGCTCCACGCTGTAGGTGCGTCTTTCCCGGCGCAGAAAGAAGAACAGAAACGCTTCTTTACGCACCGCTTCTTGCGCCTGAACGACCTGCACATCCTGTGGCTCAATACGCAGTAAGATATGCGGTGAAGCTTTCATCACCGCGGCCTGAACGTGGTTGAGCGCGTCGGCAAAGGCGCGCGCTTTGGCGTCGCCTTTTCCCTTCACTCTCACCGTGGTTGTGAACTGTTCTTTCATGCTTATGCGCCGTATTTTTTCTGCCACGCCTGCACCAGACGCTCGCCCAGCTCTTCTTTATCCATAAAGCCGAAGCCCAGCACGTTGCAGCCTTCGTTGATGGCGGTCACGCCCTCTTCCACGGAACGCATGCCGTATTTGGCTTTGTAGCCATATTTGGTTTGGGCAGTGATGGCTCCCGCGCCGCCGCTGCCGCAGAAGGAGATGCCGAAGGTGGCGTTTTCCGCTTTCATCATGTCGCCGAGCTTCATGTCCGCCGCCATGCCCGGCACAACCACCGCGCGTCCACCTGCTTTTTCCACACCGGCAGCCACTTTCTGACCTTTACCCAGGCGATCGCCAATCACGACTGTAATCTGTTCCATGTGTTGCTCCTTAAAGGTTGTCTTTCGCGACTTCAAAGTGAACGGAGAGCAGCCAGGCTTCTTCATCAGGAAGATTGCCAAACTGCGCGACCACTTCACGGGCGAGCCGCATTGAATCCGGTGAAATTTCGTCAAACAGCTCTGCTTCAACCTCCGGCAGCGGCTCGCCGGTCACGGACCGGTGCGCCATGGCGCGCACGTGGGAGGTGAGCATCTGCTCCTGTACCGCATTGGGGATGATGTTGTTTCGGGCCAGCAGGGCATAAACCTGCTGCAGCATGGTGTTCGCGAGCTGTTCTGTTTGCTCCGCATGTTCCCCAACGTCGTTCATTACCGCTCCGTTAATCACTGGTCTTACCCCGTTAATGGCTCTGGAATAAAACTAACGTTGGGGGGGAATTGTTTGTAGCGAGTTGTTTTCCACTTCGAAGTGGAAAGGCGAGCCGCGACAGTGATCTGTGCCACATAAATGCGGTGAATCTGGATAAACCGCTGCATTTACGTGATGAATATCACGCTATTGCGCGGCCAAAACGGGGCAAGCAAAGCGGAAAAGATTACGAGCGGGCTCGTAGAAATGTGACGTGGATAAGGTTTTCTTATGGGGATCCGCTAGAGTGGCAACGGGTGCTTGAGACTGACCGTCTCAGGCATGGGACGGAAAGTGGAAAGCCCCGCCTGATAGAAAATCAGGGCGGGGGCTCGAAACGACACGTCGGACCGTGGAGTTCGCTACCTCGCCCGCTTTAAAGCAAGGAGGCATCCATGAAACGCCAAAACCCAGGCATTGGAGTTTTGATGATTATTGCTTTGACAATAATCATCTTAACGCTGGTGACGCGGAAAACACTGTGCGAGATCAGTTTTCGAAACGATTCTTTTGCAGTGACAGCGAGGATGGATTGTCGCTCCGGCCAGTAGGGAGCAAGGATGCGGGGGCGCGTCATGCGCCTCCGCATACGGGCAAAGGACGTACAGCTCAGGCACCCAATTAACGATACTTTTGGTGGTACGTGTTGCGCGTGGTCGCAAACTGCTCGGCCGCCGCCTGGGCTTCCTTCACTTTGCCTTCGTTAGCCAGCTTCAGCGCGCCGTCGATCTGGCCGACCAGCACGTCAAAGCCGTGGCGATAGTCTTTCATCTCTGCGCTGTCTGCCGCTTTGCTTTCCAGCTTCGGAGGCGTCGCTTTCTGTGCGTCCAGCGCCGCTTCACGCATTTTGGTCAGCGCGTCTTTCATTTCAGCCGCATTGTCCGTTTTCTGCACCACCTTCAGGTTTTGACCGAGGATGCCCATGTCGTCTTCAAGATCGGCAGCAAACACAGAAGAGCCAAGAACCAGCGTTGAAGCCGCGACGATCGCTAACAGGTGTTTACGCATTGCTCACTTCCTTTTTTATTATTAAAACGCCTTTACGGATATTACTGGCCGGCGATTTTCATTTCCGGCAGAAGTACAGAACCACACTGTATATTGCTACGTGTTTCAATATCGTTACCGACCGTAACGATATTGCGCCACATGTCCTTCAGGTTGCCGGCAATCGTAATCTCGCTTACCGGATACTGAATTTCGCCGTTTTCCACCCAGAAGCCCGCAGCGCCGCGAGAGTAGTCTCCGGTGATGCCGCTTACGCCCTGGCCCATCAGCTCCGTGACGACCAGGCCGGTACCCATCTCTTTCAGCATCTGCTCAAAGTTCAGGCCCTGCCCGGCAATGCGCCAGTTGTGGATGCCGCCAGCGTGTCCGGTACTTTTCAGCCCCAGCTTGCGCGCGGAGTAATTAGTCAGCAGCCACTGGGTCAGCACGCCGTCTTTGACGATGTCACGACGTTCGGTACGCACGCCTTCGCTGTCGAACGGCGTGGAGGCCAGCCCTTTCAGCAGGTGCGGATGCTCTTCGATGGTCAACCATTCCGGCAGGATTTGCTTGCCCAGCGAATCGAGCAGGAAGGTCGATTTACGGTAAACCGAGCCGCCCGCGATAGCGCCCACCAGATGACCAAACAGACCGGTCGCCACTTCGTTGGCAAAAATAACCGGGGCCTTCATGGTGGAGAGTTTGCGCGGCGACAGGCGAGACAGCGTGCGTTCGGCACACTCTTTTCCCACCCACTCCGGAGACTGCAAGTCCCCCAGCGCGCGGCCAATGGTGTAGGCGTAGTCACGCTCCATGTCTCCGTTCTCTTCGGCGATGACGCAGCTGGAGAGAGAATGACGGGTGGAGCAGTAGCCCTGCAGCATGCCGTGGCTGTTGCCGAAGACTTTGATGCCGTAGTGGCTGTTGAAGCTGCCGCCTTCAGTATTGGTGATGCGCTTATCCGCCTGCAGGGAAGCCTGCTCGGCGCGCGCGGCCAGTTCGATCGCTTCGTCCGGGGTCACTTCCGCCGGGTGGAAAAGATCGAGATCCGGCGCATCAAACGCCAGCAGGTCTTTATCCGCCACGCCTGCGTAAGGATCCGGGGAGGTATAACGGGCGATATCCAGCGCCGCCTGCACCGTACGGGCAATGGCATCCGGACTGAGATCGGTGGATGACGCGCTGCCTTTGCGATTCTGGTGATACACCGTGATCCCCAGCGCGCCATCGCTGTTGAATTCGACATTCTCCACTTCGCCATAGCGGGTACTCACGCTGATGCCGGTGGTTTTGCTGACCGCCACTTCGGCGCCATCTGATTTTTCTGAAGCAAGCATCAGAGCGGTGGAGACGGCTTCTTCAAGAATCTTACGCTGCGCTTCAACTTGTGAGGTTACTTTCATCGCAAATGCCATACTGTAAGAGAGAGTTATCTGAAGTCTAACAGAGAACCGTTTTTCAGTGCGCGTCTTAACTGGTAACATTAGCCTCTTTTTTTAAGGAGCCTGACATGACTAAGCAGCCCGAAGACTGGCTCGACGACGTTCCCGGTGATGACATCGAAGACGAAGATGATGAGATCATCTGGGTCAGTAAAAGTGAAATTAAACGTGACGCCGAAGAGTTAAAACAGCTTGGCGCGGAAATGGTAGAACTGGGTAAAAACGCGCTGGATAAGATCCCGCTCGACCAGGATCTGCGAGATGCCATTGAACTGGCACAGAAAATCAAAAAAGAAGGCCGTCGTCGCCAGCTTCAGCTTATCGGGAAAATGCTGCGTCAGCGCGATGTTGATCCGATCCGCCAGGCGCTGGACAAGCTGAAAAACCGCCACAACCAGCAGGTTGCGCTGTTCCACAAGCTGGAGCAGATCCGCGATCGTCTGATTGAACAGGGTGATGACGCCGTACCGGAAGTGCTGAACCTGTGGCCGGATGCCGACCGCCAGCAGCTGCGTTCCTTGATCCGCAACGCGAAGAAAGAGAAAGAAGGGAATAAGCCGCCGAAGTCTGCGCGCCTGATTTTCCAGTATCTGCGCGAGCTGTCTGAGAACGAAGAGTAATCCCCCTCTCCCCAGAGGGGCGAGGGAGAAAAGAACGTAGGCCCGGTAAGCGCAAGCGCCACCGGGCTTTTTTTTACGCGTCGGCGGCCGCTTCCGCTTTCTTCGTAAGGCCGTCCAGCAGCTTCTGATGGATCCCACCAAAACCGCCGTTGCTCATCACCAGAATGTGGTCGCCAGGCTGAGCGGCTTTCACCACCATATCCGCGAGCGCATCCACATCCGCGCTCCAGTGCGCAGGCTGAATGCAGGCATCGGCGACTTCCGCCACCTGCCACGGAATATGCTGCGGCTGCAGCAGGAAGACTTCATCGGCACGTCCTAATGACGGCGCGAGATCGTCTTTGCAGATGCCCATCTTCATGGTGTTCGAGCGCGGTTCCAGCACCGCCAGAATGCGCGCGGTACCGCCGACCTTGCCACGCAGGGCAGCAAGCGTCGCCAGAATGGCCGTTGGGTGGTGCGCGAAATCGTCATACACGGTAACGCCGTGGGCTTCACCGCGCAGCTCCAGACGGCGGCGGGCATTGATAAACGAGCCCAGCGCATTGGCTGCATCCGCAGGCAGCACGCCCACGTGACGCGCTGCTGCAATCGCCATCAGGCCGTTGTGCATGTTGTGCTCGCCCACCAGGCCCCACTTCACCTCACCCACTTTTTCACCGTCGAGCAGCACTTCCCACTCGGAGGCATCGGCGTTGAGTTTCTTCGCCTGCCAGTGGCCCTGCTCGCCCACCAGCTCCTGCTCGCTCCAGCATCCCATCGCCATCGTCTGTTTCAGGTTGATGTCGTTCTCCGGCAGGATGATGCGGCCCTGGCCCGGAACAATGCGCACCAGGTGGTGGAACTGTTTCTGGATCGCTTTCAGGTCGTCAAAGATATCCGCGTGGTCGAACTCAAGGTTGTTGAGGATCAGCGTGCGCGGGCAGTAATGCACGAACTTAGAACGCTTGTCGAAGAACGCGCAGTCATACTCGTCGGCTTCGATCACAAAGAACGGGCTGTCGCCCAGACGCGCAGAGACGTCGAAATTACCCGGTACGCCGCCGATCACGAAGCCCGGCTTGTAGCCGCAGGCTTCGAGGATCCAGGTCGCCATTCCGGCGGTGGTGGTTTTGCCGTGGGTACCGGCAACGGCAACCACCCAGCGGTCGCGCAGGACGAAGTCATGCAGCCACTGCGGGCCGGACATGAACGGAATATTGCGTTCCAGTACCGCCTCGACGCACGGATTGCCGCGGGTCATGGCGTTGCCAATGATCACCAGGTCCGGCTCGGGATCCAGCTGGCTGGCATCGTAGCCCTGAATTAAAGCGATGCCCTGTTTCTCCAGAAGCGTGCTCATCGGCGGATACACATTGGCGTCCGAACCTGTCACTTCATGGCCCAGCGAGCGCGCCAGCATTGCCAGTCCGCCCATGAAAGTGCCACAAATCCCCAATATATGAATGCGCATACGTCACTATCCTTCTTCAATGTGGCGCACATTTTACTCACATGTTAGCGGGTGTGAAACGCATTTCAGGTAAATCCGTATGTTGCTGGCGCGATTCACCTCTGCGCTAATATTTGAATGTTTGTTAAGATTGTTGGGCTTTAGTCGTTTTAGTGAACATACAATCGCTCTACTCACAAAGATGCAGGGAAAGTGTTATGAAAACGTTAGGTGAATTTATTGTCGAAAAGCAGCACGAGTTCTCTCATGCTACCGGTGAACTCACTGCTTTGCTGTCGGCAATAAAGCTGGGCGCTAAGATCATCCACCGTGATATCAACAAGGCCGGTCTGGTCGATATCCTGGGTGCCAGCGGTGCCGAGAACGTTCAGGGCGAGGTTCAACAGAAGCTCGATCTGTTCGCAAATGAAAAATTGAAAGCTGCACTGCGCGCGCGCGACATCGTTGCGGGTATCGCCTCTGAAGAAGAAGATGAAATTGTTGTTTTCGAAGGGTGTGAACACGCTAAATACGTTGTTCTGATGGATCCGCTCGACGGCTCCTCAAACATCGACGTTAACGTTTCTGTCGGTACCATTTTCTCCATCTACCGCCGCGTCACGCCTGTTGGCACGCCGGTGACCGAAGAAGATTTCCTGCAGCCGGGCATTAATCAGGTTGCTGCCGGTTACGTCGTTTATGGATCCTCCACCATGCTGGTGTATACCACCGGGTGCGGGGTTCACGCCTTTACGTACGATCCGTCACTGGGCGTTTTCTGTCTGAGCCAGGAGCGCATGCGCTTCCCGCAGAAGGGCAACACCTACTCCATCAACGAAGGCAACTACATCCGATTCCCGAACGGCGTGAAGAAGTACATTAAATTCTGCCAGGAAGAAGATAAAGCGACCCAGCGCCCGTACACGTCCCGCTATATTGGCTCTCTGGTCGCGGATTTTCACCGTAACCTGCTGAAAGGCGGTATCTACCTCTACCCAAGCACCGCCAGCCACCCGGACGGGAAACTGCGTCTGCTGTACGAATGCAACCCGATGGCGTTCCTTGCTGAACAGGCGGGCGGCAAGGCGAGCGACGGTAAAGAGCGTATTCTGGACATCGTGCCGGAAAGCCTTCACCAGCGCCGTTCATTCTTCGTCGGCAACAACCACATGGTTGAAGACGTTGAACGTTTTATCCGTGAGTACCCGGACGCGTAATCCCTCTCTTCAGGGGAGCCTGTCCGGCTCCCCTTGTCATTTATATATTTTACCGTATAAGTGCTTATAAAAAACATGCTTTAATATTCACCACTGCTCCTGCATTATTTCCATAACAGTTTGACAGATATTTCGTGGAGCAGAATCGCAATGAAAAATTATTCCCGTGCTAATACCGGCATTGATTTAAATCTTATCCCTGTATTTATTGAAATCGTCCGCTGCGGCAGCATGGCAAAGGCCTCTTTGCGTCTGGAGATGTCCCGTCCCGCGGTGAGTCTGGCATTAAAGCGCTTTAATCAACTCTTTGATGAGCCGTTATTTTTCCGTAAAGGTTTATACCTTGAACCGACCGAAAAAGCGTTAGCCTTAACCAGCTCGCTGGAAATATTAATGGGCGAAATTCACGATAATATCGGGGCGCTTAATTCCGGAAGGAATAAAACCCCGGCACAGAACGTACCGGGGCTGGGTAATATTATGCCGCGTTCTGAGTCGTCACTTTGAATGATGACATGGCTTCCATCAGCTGACGCGACTGCTCCTCAAGGGAGCGGGTCGCGGCGGAGGATTGCTGCACCAGCGCCGCATTCTGCTGCGCGGTTTCGTCCATCTGGTTCACCGCAATATTCACCTGCTCAATGCCCCGGCTCTGCTCCTGAGACGCGGTCGCAATCTCTCGCATCAGTTTGGTCATGCGCAGCACTTCGGTGGCGATCTCGTCCATCGTTTCGCCAGCCTGCTGGGCCAGCTCGCTCCCCTCGTTAACGTGGGTCTGCGAATCACTGATTAGCGTTCGGATCTCTTTCGCCGCATCGGCGCTGCGGCTGGCAAGGTTTCGCACCTCGCCTGCGACGACGGCAAACCCGCGCCCCTGCTCGCCCGCGCGCGCCGCTTCCACGGAGGCGTTAAGCGCCAGGATATTGGTCTGGAAGGCAATGCCGTCGATCACGCTCAGGATATCGGCGATGCGCGCCGAGCTGCCGGAAATATCGCGCATTTTTTCAATCACGTAGCAGACCATCTCGCTGCCGTGATCGGCCGTGTCAGACACCGATTTCGCCAGCTGGTGCGCCTGCTCGGCGTTATCGGCGTTGAGTTTCACCGTAGCGGTGATCTGTTCCATACTGGCTGCCGTCTGCTCCAGCGACGTGGCGGTGGATTCCGTACGCTCGGCAAGATCGCGGTTTCCCAGCGTCAGCTCGCGGCTACCGGTGTCAATTTGCGCGCTGGCATCGCGTACCCGCAGAACCGAGTTCATCAGCGACTGGCGCATCTCCTCTATCACCGCGTTGAGGCGGTTAAACTCCTGGCTCGCGGGGGCATTCAGCGTATGGGTTAAATCACCCGCCGCCACGTTCTCCAGTTGAGCAATGGAGGCCGAGAGCGGCTTGAGCAGCATATGACGCAGCACCAGCCAGGCGAGCACGATAATGCCCGCCGTCAGCAGCGCTGCGACGATAATCAGGATCAGGACGCGGGTTTTACTCGACTGCACGGCGCTCACTTCCGCCTGACCCCGCGCTTCGCTCCATTTCTGAAACGCCTGCATATCGTTATCAAACTGCTTCGCCACCGGAATCAACGTCTTCTCGAGCAGATCGTAATACCCGTCCGCGCTCTGGTCATTCAGCGTTTTCAGCATCGGGTTGATCCCCTGCTGGCTATACGTCGCCAGGCTGGCCGCCACTTTATCGAGCAGCTGCTGTCCCTGCTCGTCAGCCACGCCGCCGTCGATCACGCCTTTCAGCGTTTTCTGGGCCAGGGCAACTTCCTGATTGATGTTTTTTACCGCATTGGCCGCATCGTCCAGCATGCCGATTTCCATCATGCGGACGGCCTGACCCGCCTCATTGCGCGCGCGCAGGAGCAGCGTATAGCCTGAATTAAGCTGCACCATCTGCTCACCCTGAAGGTGATTAATACGCTGCAGCGAAGAAGAACTCTGTGTGAGGGCATAAATGCCAATGCCGCTGACAATCAGCAGCAGAAGGGTCATAACGGCCAGTAAAGAGAGCAAGCCGGTACGAATCGATAGCGTTTTAAGCATGATATTATTTCCGGTAGCGAGATATTTCTGGGCATAAAAAAAGATTATCGGCCGCTACCGGAAAATGTTTAGACTTTAAGCAAATTCAGCATGTTATCGCTCTGTTACCGATGTGTTTACGCGGGTAACAGGCGAGCTTTGACGGTTCTCCCAGAGCACCGTCAGCCCCCGCTGCAGGGCAATAAAAATAAACAGCAGAATGCCGATGGCGATCTTCGTCCACCAGGAGCTGAGCGTGCCGTCAAAGTTGATATAGGTTTGTATCAGCCCCTGAATCGCCACGCCGAACAGCGTCCCCAGCACCGTGCCCACCCCGCCGCTGAGCAGCGTGCCGCCAATGACCACAGAAGCAATCGCATCCAGCTCGACGCCCACGCCTGCAAGGGCATAGCCCGCCTGGGTATACACCGAGAAGACGATGCCCGCCAGCGTCGCCAGGCCGGTCGAGAGCATATAGATGCGGATGGTCGTGCTGCGGGTTGAAATGCCCATCAGGTTGGCCGACGTGGCGTTACCGCCGATGGCGTAAACCTGATTGCCAAACCGGGTACGATGGGCGAGGAAGATGCCAATCACTACCACGCCCAGCATCAGCAGCCCCATCGCGCTCAGGCGGCCGCCGCCGGGAATTTTCCACGCCAGGCTGGAGAGCGTGTCGTAGATGGGGTGGTTAATTGGAATCGACTCTTCCGACACCAGATAGCTCACACCGCGCAGGAAGAACATTCCCGCGAGGGTAATGATAAACGCCGGGATTTTCAGCGCGTCGATCAGCAGCCCCATAAAGGCGCCAAACGCACAGCCCATCGCCAGCACCAGCGGAAACGCCACCAGCGGAGAGATGCCCCAGAAGCCGATTGCCTTCGCGAGGAACACGCCCGTAAATGCGATCACCGACCCAACGGAGAGATCGATCCCGCCGGAGAGGATCACAAAGGTCATCCCGACGGCGATGATGCCTAAAAAGGCGTTATCGGTCAGGATATTGCAAATCACGCGCGTCGAGGCAAAACCGGGGAACTGCGTCAGACAGTAGAGGTACCCCAGCACAAACACGCCCAGCGTGATCATTAACGGTAAATTACGTTTTATCATGGCCACGGATCCCCTTAATGATGCTGACAAAGCGCGGTGACTGGACGATCAGCACGCAGAGCACGACCACGGCTTTCACCACCTGGTTGAGTTCCGGCTGGAATCCCGACAGCAGGATCCCGGTGTTCATGCCCTGAATGATCAGGGCGCCGATCACCGAGAGCAGCAGGTTAAAGCGCCCGCCCATCAGCGACCCGCCGCCGATCACCACCGCGAGGATCGCGTCCAGCTCCAGCCAGAGTCCCGCGTTGTTGGCATCGGCCCCGCGAATATCCGCCGCGACGATGACCCCGGCGATGGCGGCGCAGACGCCGCTCAGCACGTAGGTCAGCATTACCATCAGTCGGGTGTTGACGCCGGCGTTGCGCGCGGCGCGGATGTTGATCCCGACGGCCTCAATGAACATGCCCAGCGCCGTTTTGCGGGTGAAGAGCCAGAAGACAACGAGCGTGACCAGGGCAATAATCACCGGCGTCGGGAAGAACAGAAGGTTGCCGCTACCGAGCCACGCCAGGCTCGGGGAGTTGAAGGTCACAATCTGGCCGGAGGTTATCAGCTGCGCGACGCCGCGCCCGGCCACCATTAAAATCAGCGTGGCGACGAAGGGCTGGATTTTCAGCACCGCAACCAGAATACCGTTCCATAATCCTGCCAGCACGCCGGTGCCCAAGGCTGCCAGCAGGATCACCGGCAGGCTATGTCCGGCCACGGTCATGGAGGCGGCCGTAGCCCCGGCGATAGCCATCACCGCGCCGACGGAGAGGTCAATCCCGCCGGTGGCAATCACCAGCGTCATCCCGATGGCCAGCAGCGCCACGGGCGCGGCGCGGTTTAAAATGTCTATCGGGCTGCCAAACAGGCGGCCATCCTGCACGATGATCTGGAAGAAATGCGGCGCGACCAGGCTATCCACCAGCAGAACCACCAGCAGCGCCGCGATTTGCGGCGTGCCGGTTGGCCAGCTGAAGCGGCGCTTTGACTCACCGGTTTGCGAAAGCGAACGGGGCATCACGATTCACTCCTTATGCCGCGATGGCATTCATGATCGCCGGAACGGACAGCTTATCCAGCGGGATCTCTGCCACCTGTTTGCGATCGCGCATGATGATGACGCGATCGGCATAGCCCACCAGCTCTTCCAGCTCGGAGGAAATGACCAACAGCGCCAGACCGTCCGCGCACAGGGTTTCGATAAGCCGGATAATTTCGGCGTGCGCCCCCACGTCAATGCCGCGGGTCGGTTCGTCGAGGATCAGGAACTGGGGTTTGGTCAGCAGCCAGCGCGACAGCAGCACTTTCTGCTGGTTACCGCCGGAGAGGAATTCGATGGGCTGTTCCGCGCTCGGAGTGCGGATGCCGAGCTGGCGGATAAAGCGCTCGGCAATGGCGTTTTGCTCGCGCTTAGGGATCGGCCGTAGCCAGCCGCGCTGCGCCTGTAGCGCAAGAATGATATTTTCCCGCACCGAGGCCGCGGCAATAATGCCGTCCGTTTTCCGGTCCTCCGGGCAGAAGCCGACGCCCAGACAGGAGGCCTGATGCGGCGATCGCAGGGTCTGCGGTTTGCCCTTGATCAGCGCGCTGCCGCTGTCGGCAGGCTTGATCCCGAAGATCACCTCGGCGGTCTCGGTCCGGCCGGAGCCCAGCAGGCCCGCCAGGCCGACAATTTCGCCTGGCCGCACCTCAAGGTTAAACGGCGAGATCACCCCTTTTTTGCCGTAATCGCTGAACGCGGCGACCGGTTTCTCACTCAGCAGCGTGCGCCCCGCGCGCTGAAGGGCGTTGGTCTCCAGCTCGCGGCCAAGCATCATTTTTACCAGCTCGATCTGCGGCAGCTCGCGGGTTTCGCGGCAGCCGACAAAGCTGCCGTTGCGCAGCACCGTAATGCGATCGCTCACCTCATACACCTGATCGAGGAAGTGGGTGACGAAGATCAGGCTGACGCCCTGATCGCGCAGCTGGCGCATCAGGGTAAAGAGCATCTCCACCTCCTGGGTATCGAGGCTGGCGGTGGGTTCGTCGAGGATCAGCACCTTTGCGGAGAGATCGATCGCGCGACAAATGGCGACGATCTGCTGCATCGCCACGGAAAAGCGGTTCAGCGGCTCGCGGACGTCGAGGGAGAAGCCGTACGATTCCATCAGCGTTGTCGCCCGCGCTTCCATCTCTTTGCGGCGCAGCAGGCCAAAACGGCGTGGTTCGCGGCCAATAAACAGGTTATCCGCCACCGACATATTCGGCAGCAGGTTCACTTCCTGGTACACCGTCCCGATCCCCAGCTGCTGGGCATGGGCGGTGTTTTTGGGCGAAATGGCGTTACCTTCCAGCCAGATGGTGCCGCGGTCAGCGTGATAAACACCGGTCAGGGATTTAATCAGCGTCGATTTTCCCGCGCCGTTCTCGCCCAGCAGCGCCATGATCTCCCCGCGCCGCAGGCTGAAATCAACGCTATCCAGCGCTTTTACGCCGGGGAAGAATTTACTCAAGCCCTCTGTGCGGAGGATTTCCTGGTGTTGTTCAGTGGTCATGGTTTCCCCCTGCATCAAGCCGGATGGCGCTACGCTTATCCGGCCTACAAAAGAGCGTATCGTAGGCCGGGTAAACGCAGCGCCACCCGGCAATTTCACTGGATCAGTAGCCCATATTTTTCTTCTTCTCTAACTCTTCTTTCGCCGTATCAGGCAGGTAAAGGGTGGACTTGGTGACCGTCACCTTCTCCGGCATCGTGCCGTCTTTCTTGAATTTCTCCAGCGCGTCGAATGCCGGACCCGCCATGTTTGGCGTCAGCTCCACGCTGGCGTTGGCTTCGCCGTCGATCATCGCTTTGTAGATGTCCGGCACGCCGTCGATAGAGCCGGTGAGGATATCTTTGCCCGGCTTCAGACCCGCTTCTTTAATCGCCTGAATCGCACCGATCACCATGTCATCGTTGTGGGCGTAAACCATGCAGATGTTCTTGCCGTTGTTTTCAGCCTTAATGAAGCTCTCCATAACCTCTTTACCTTTACTACGGGTAAAGTCGCCGGACTGAGAGCGGATAATCTTAATGTTTGGCGCTTTCGCGATGGCTTCAGCAAAGCCTTTTTTACGGTCGATGGCCACGCTCGCCCCGACGGTACCCTGCAGCTCAACGACGTTACACGGCTTGCCGTCGACCTGCTTCACCAGCCAGTCGCCAATCAATTGCCCTTCAAGCACATTATTGGCGGTGACGGTGGTCATATAGAGGGATTTGTCTTTGACGTCGATGGAACGGTCGAGCAGGAAGACCGGGATCTCAGCGTCTTTCGCTTCCTTCAGGACGGGTTCCCAGCCGGTCGCCACGACGGGTGCAATAAAGATGGCATCCACGCCCTGGGCGATAAAGGAGCGCACGGCTTTGATCTGATTCTCTTGTTTTTGCTGACCATCGGCGATTTTCAGGGTAATGCCGCGTTTCTGAGCCTCGCTTTTCGCCACGTTGGTTTCTGCCGCTCGCCAGCCAGATTCAGAGCCGACTTGCGAAAAACCTACGGTTAAGGGAGCGGCCATCGCCATAGACGACATGGCTGCCGAAACTGCTGTGACCAGGAGTAAGCGCTTCCACATATGAACGTCCTCGTAGGGTGAGTTATTGTTGGTTAAAAGATGTTCTGCGGAATGACTATAGCCCATGAAATATGTAACGAATTGCGTTACATCACACTTCAGAAAAGTGAATAAAACGTTAATCACAAGTTTGTAATCGCTTTCATTTCGCCATGAAAAATGCGGCTGAGTTTATGGATTTTCCTGTCATGGAATCGGTCTGAAAAGTGGAGAAAGCGGGGAGATAAAGCGAAAACAGGCGGAGACATTCAGCGCGAGTTGGCTATAATACCTGCCACTTGTTTACCATCCATTTTAAAGGACACCGACATGAGCTTACTCAACGTCCCAGCGGGTAAAGAACTGCCAGAAGACATCTACGTAGTTATCGAAATCCCGGCTAACGCAGATCCGATCAAATACGAAGTGGACAAAGAGAGCGGCGCCCTGTTCGTAGACCGTTTCATGTCTACTGCGATGTTCTATCCGTGCAACTATGGTTACATCAACCACACCCTGTCTCTGGACGGTGACCCGGTTGACGTGCTGGTCCCAACGCCATATCCACTGGAGCCAGGCTCCGTCATTCGCTGCCGTCCAGTTGGCGTGCTGAAAATGACCGACGAATCCGGTGAAGATGCGAAGCTGGTTGCAGTACCGCACACCAAGCTGAGCAAAGAATACGATCACATCAAAGATGTGAACGACCTGCCAGAGCTGCTGAAAGCGCAGATCACTCACTTCTTCGAGCATTACAAAGACCTCGAAAAAGGCAAGTGGGTTAAAGTTGACGGCTGGGACAACGCAGAAGCAGCGAAAGCGGAAATCATCGCCTCTTTCGAACGCGCTGCTAAGAAGTAATTCTTACTGCTGATTGATGAAAGCCCCGCATGTCGGGGCTTTTTGTTGCCTTTGAAAAAGACATACACTCCTGACCATCAAGATCGTGAGCGTTATACATGCTAAGTTTCTTTCTTCAAAGCATCAAGATGGGCTACATAAAGGCGTTTGACTGTTACGGCAAAGACAGCAAATGGCAGTATCTCTGCATCATGACATTCCAGCTTGCCTGGTTTTTGTTTTACTTATGGATCCCTTATCGAAGCGATTATGCGATTCTGCTGTTTTTACTGTTTTTCCTGCCCGTCATTTCAAGCAATACGCGGTGCATAAACTACTATGGCCGTTCACGCGCCCTGTGTTTGTTATGGCTTATAGCCCCCTACATCATGCTGTTCGTTCCTCTTTTTTTAACCCGGCGCCGGGATACGGAAGAGAGTTGAAGGAACAAAAAAACAACGCCACCTCACGGTGGCGTTGTCGTTTTTCAGTACTGGTCTCTGTCTAACCAGTTACCGCTTACAATCCGCGTTAACCCTTCGACCGGACGCTGGTAGACATACATCCACGCACTTCCGTACGGCGTCTGGATCAACTGGCGCGCGTATTCACCGCCCCTGGTGCGCAAGGCATCAAGTTCGGCAAGCGTCGCGTTATCAATACGATAGACTTCACCCTGTACTGTTCCTTCGCCCGGAACCGCGCCTGGATAGTGGCCCAGGCTGTACAACTGGTAGTTCTCGATATTGTAATTCCCCAGCAGCAGAGCATTGGTCATCCAGTGACTGTTGCCTTGCCTGGTTCTTAAACTGCCGTAGACAAATATTCGCATTGCTAAAACTCAAACTGATAGAGCAGATCAAGTGCCTGGTCTACGCCGGACACTGCTTCCAGATATAGCTTAGGCATCAGGCGATAGCGTAACGTGAGTGTTGCCAGTGAGTCAAAGATCCCCACACCATATTTTACCTGCAGACCCGGCAGTACATAGCCGCTGACCACCACCTGCGAGGAGTCACCCACGCCCTGGGTGTCCAGCGCCAGATTGCTTACGCCGAACGTCTCGCCGATTTTACCCACAACCTGCCCACTTTGTGCAACCCCCAGCCCCACTAACATCGAGGTCATCGCCGCACTGTCGCTCTGACCGCTGTCGAGACCTTGTCCACGCAGCAGGTAAGAGAGAGCCTCCTGCTGGGACATCGCCGGGTCAGAGAAGATCTCCGCCTTCGGTTCGTCAGCAGAACCGGTGACGCGTACCCCAGCAATGACGTCGTTTTCCGTCGCTTCCGGGTTACGAATCGCTTCGATGTTCAACAGGGGCTGATCCGGTGGGCCGGAGAACAGCAGCTCGCCTTTGCGAACAATCAGATCCTGACCATAGGCATGGAAACGCCCTTCAGGAATGTTGATCTGCCCGTTCAGGCCAAGCCCTTGTTTATCCTGCGCCACTTTCAGGTCGCCCGTGAGCCTCGCCTTCAGCCCAAACGCATTCAACCGCACGTTATTCCCCACGTGCACGGTAAGGTTACTATTAATCGGTATGCCAGCGCTCTTCTGTTCGACAGGTTTCAGATTTTCATTGAGCATAACTTCATCACTTGAGACGCCGACCGCACTTTCCGGCACGTCGTGAACCACGATGCGCGCCCACGGCACGTCGACACGACCGTCAAGCGTGAAGAGGCTTGGCGTGGCTTCAAAGACCACATCAGGCGAGACGTCCAGGCGCACCATCGGCGGTACGGTGATGCGCACCTTACTGCCCTTCGCGGCAATACGGGCGCGCCAGTTGTCGAGCTGGCTCCAGTCCGCGTCGCCGCTCAGGTTAATTTGCCCTTGCTGCGTTAATACCGAGCCGCTCAGCGTCGAGCTCATGCCGTTGAAGTTCATCGCGATCTGGCTGGGCTGCATGTCAAACGGCATGAAGTTGCCGTCAATATCCACGCCGCTGAGCCGCATCTGACCGAACAGCTGCGGGCTTTGCGCGTTGCCGGCCAGGCGCAGGTTAGCGTTCAGCATGCCTTCGGCTTTTTCCCCGCGCGCAAAAATCGGGTTCACCATCGCCAGGTTGAAGTTTCGGATGTTAACGTTGCCGCCCAGATTACGCCGTCCCTGCGGGTCGGTAATCTGGACCTGACCATCCAACTGACCGTTATTGGTCAGGCGGATTGTCCACCCCAGCTGTGCGCGATTGTTATGCAGATCGGCACTCAGGTTCAGGGTGTCGAACGCCACCGGCAGCGGCGCGTCGTTGACCTCCTGCGTCACCTTCACGTTACGCCCGGAGAGCGTCACGCTGCCCTGCGGCAGCCCCTCTTTGGTGGTGTCCCAGGCGACATCGGCTTTCCCGCTGAAGACGCCGCTCGCCTGCGTGGTATCCGGCATAAACGGTTTTAGCATCGCCAGATCGAAGCGGTTGAAGTTGATCTGCGCGCGCCCTTCCGCGCCCGCATCGATGGTCTGCGGCACGCACAGTTCCGCATTCGGGTTGGTCCAGCAGTGTGGCCCAATACTGATCTTCTGCTCGGCGTTGCGGTAGTCCAGCGCAATCGAGCGCGACAGCGCCAGCGGCCCGACCGGCGTAGTGAAGCGGGTGTTATCCAGCGTCCCTTTCCAGCGCTCCTCTTTGCGGTCGAAACTTCCCGTCAGATGGAGCTGGCCGGAGACCGGCTCACCCTGCACCCGCAGCTGCAGGTCGTGCTGCTTCTCGTTGCCTTTAGCGTCCAGGGTGACCAGGCTAATGTTCACGTCCGGCTGAGAAATACGTTCCACGCGCAGGTTCAGGTTACCGCCGATCTGGTCGGTGGATTTCACATCCCCCTCCACGCGAACCCGGGCAACGCTCAGCTCCTGCCAGCGCAGGTTATTGGCGGTGATATCCGCCAGCAGCTGCGGCGCGTCTACCGTGCCGCGCACCTTCACGAGCCCCTTCGCCGTACCGCCAAGCCCCGGCAGGGCGTTATCCAGATTCGGCGCGTCGATGGTGGCATCCAGATTGAGATCTTTCACCCCCAGCTCGCCTTTGATATCCGCCGTGTTGCGACCCAAGGCCACGTGCAGGCCCGGGATAACCCACTGCAGATAGCTGTTGCCTTTCACCGAGCCTTCAACGTTTACCTTGTTCTGCTTCACGTTCCCGGTGAGCTTGATCTCCGGCACGTCCATCTGCCACGTGCCGCCGTACAGGCTGCCGCGCGTTTTAATCAGGCCATCCAGCTTCGACGGCCAGTCCGGCACCTCTTTGGCGGTGTTAATGCCCGTCAGCTTCAGCTCGCCGCGCCAGCTGATCGCCTGCTGCCAGTCGAGCAGCGCGGTCAGCTCGGTTTTGCCCTCCAGCGCCGCGACGGTCAGCTTGTCGAGGTTGACCTGCTGCTCGTTGCCCTTCGCATCCAGGGTGATGTTCGCGGGCGGCACGCCCTGCCCCTTCACCGCGGTGCGGAACGAGAGCGTGTAGTCGGTCATCTTGCCGCTCAGCTTCAGCTTCAGGTCATCGGCCTGGAACTGCTTTTCACCGGTGAACGGCCAGGAAAGCTGCTTGCTGACAACCTCAAGATTGAGCGGCAGCCCGGCCTCCGCCAGTTGCGTTTGCGCACGCAGGGCCATATCCACCGGGCCGGAGAGATTCACGCCAACATCGAGCTTATCGCGCAGCGCCCCGCCCACCTTGACCTTCACTTTCTCGCCTTTCAGCGGGTCAATGTTCAGGGTGCTATTCAGCGTGATATCCACCGGCCAGCTGTCGCGCAGCAGGGCATTACCTGACGCATTCACCGAGCCCTGGTTGGTGTCGATATCCAGCGCGTCGAGCTTCATGTTGCCGTCAATGCTGCTGACCTTCAGCAGCATGGTGTAGACCGTCAGGTCGGTATCACCGGTCAGGCGCAGCTGTTCGCCTTTGAATTCCTCGATGTTAAGGTTCAGCGGCAGATGAACGTCGGTCATTTCCGGCAGCACTGGCTTCGAGAAGAGGTCTTTCAGCGTTTCGCCCAGCGGCTTCTCTTCCGGCTGCGGGTTCTGGATCTTCGGCTCGACGATCTCTTCCTGCGCCACGTCGGCCACTTTCGGCAGCGCGATCAGCAAGCCCTGCAGGGACGTTGGCGTCAGAGTGAGGTTTTTCTCCTGCCAGCGCAGGCCGGAGGTGAAATCCATCACGGACACGGTGGTGTCGTCGATTTTGATATTGACGTTATCGAGCGCCACCCGATAAAGCGCGATCGGGTACGGCGTGGAGAGATTCAGCGGGCCGCTGTCTTCTTCTTCAACCGGCGCAGACTTCGGCATTTTCTTTGAATCTATCGCCACGTTGACATCTTTTAGCGACAGATCGTTGACGCAGAGCTTGCTGTCACGCAGACAGCCCAGCTTTACCGCGAGATGGAACTCCCCGGCGTTGACCGCCACGCCCGGCTGCTCATAGCGGATGTTCTTCAGGCGCAGGTCGCGCCAGCCGCCCGTCACCTGACCAATCTCCAGCCCCGGCACCCAGCGGTTCGCGGCGTTAAACAGCAGATGCAGCCCGGTCGTCGTTCCTACCAGAAACGCCACCGTCCCGAGCAGCAGCACGATAAAGATCAGCACCCCGAGGCTTATTTTCTTCCATAAACTCATAATTCAGGCCCCAGACCGATGTAAAACTGTAATCCGTGTTCATCTTTGTCGCCGACAGGCACGGCAAAATCGAGCTTGATGGGCCCGACGGGTGACTGCCAGCGCACGCCGACGCCCGCGCCGGTTTTAAAGTCGCTGCGGCGGATATCGTTTACCGCTTCACCGCCGTCAACAAACATCGCGCCCCACCACTTTCCGCTGACGTTGTACTGGTACTCCAGCGAGCCCGTCGCCAGTTTTGACGCACCGGTCAGCTGGCCCTTTTCGTTCTCAGGTGAGATCGATTTGTACTTATACCCGCGAATGCTGCGGTCGCCCCCGGCGAAGAAGCGCAGGTCCGGCGGAACGCGCTCGAAGTCTCCCGTTTCAATCCAGCCGAGATTGCCGCGCATCACAAAGCGATGTTTGTCGTACAGCGTACGGATCCAGACGTTTTGCGCCTGCATGACGGAGAAGTCCACGTCGGAGCCCCAGGCGGAGTTGGAATAATCGATGGAGTAGCGCTGCGAGTCGCCCCAGGTCGGCATCAGGCCCCCACGCGAGCGGGTACGGCTGATCATCACGCCCGGATAAAGCAGCATGGTGGTATTGGTGACGTTGGCCTGGGTAAAGTGGTCCAGGCTCCAGCGCAGGTTAATGGCGCGCTGCCAGCCGCTGGAGAGATCCCAGAAGCGGGAGACCGCAAGCGTCGTAGAGTCCTGCTTTGTGTCGTTTAAATCGGTGCGCTTAAAACCGCCCTGCAGAAGGTAATATTGCTCAAGCGGATTTTTCAGCAGCGGCATTTTGTAGCTGAAGTCCAGCTGCTGCTCGGGCGCAGAGAGGCTCAGGCTGGTGGTCAGGCTGTGACCGTACGAGTTCATCCACGGTTTTTTCCACGAGGTTTTCACGCGTGGTCCCACATCCGTCGAGTAACCAACACCGGTCTCAATGGTGTTCTCGGTGCGCGGCGAAACAACGCCATGCAGCGGCAACACCTTGGTTTTGCGAGACTTATCAAATTCCGGCGCGACAACCACGGAGTTAAACCAGCCGGTAGCAGAGAGGCGTCGGTTCAGCTCTCCGAGATCGCTCGACTGGTAGTAATCCCCTTTTTTGAACGGCACGAGGTTTTGCAGGTACTCTTCACGAATTTGCGAACCTTCAAACGTCACGTCGCCAAAGCGGTAGCGTTCCCCGCTGTCGTAGTCGATATCCCAGAAGGCCTGACGTCGCGCCAGCGCAATGCCCAGCTGGCTTTTGTTGAACTGGCTGTCAAAGTAGCCCTTACGCAGGGAAACGCTCGTCAGCTCTTTTTTGAAATGGTCGTAGTCACCGTGGTTGAGTACGGTGCCGACTTTTGGCCGCGTGCTGAGCAGGTCCAGGTAGTCCCGATCGGTACGCGCCCCGCCGCGCAGGATGACGTTCGTGCCGCCAATCAGTACCGGCTCGCCCGGCGAAACGCGGGCAATGAGGACCTGGCGCCCCTTCTTTGGCGGCGGGCGAAGATCAAAATCAATGGTGGGTTCGTAATACCCCAGCGCTTTCAGCCCCTCGCGGATCGCATCATCGACGCGCGCGCGAAAACGCCGGTCCGGCGTCACCTCATCACTCTGGATGGTCGATAGCTGCGCACGCACGTTTTTTTCCAGCGCCCCGGATAACCCCTCAACCTGCAAACGGACATTCGCCGCGCTGGCAATCCCGCTTGTCAGCAACACACTGACTAAACATAACTGGCGGATTTTTGTCACGTTTTCTCCTGAATATCCCTGTTTCCACCCTGGAAGCAAATGAAGTGCCGCTCCGCGGCAAAATACGGCCTGTTGGCCAAAAACCCGAATCGCGGGTTGAAAATGGGTGTAACACCCAAATATTTCTTATGATTAAATCTAGACTCATTCAGCGCATTTATTGTGTTCAATTAAACGCTTCGTGACAACCTTAACTGAAACATCGCACCCCGGGAGGCCCCATCGTGAGTTTATTCGACAAAAAGCATCTGGTTTCACAAACCGATGCATTACCGGGACGCAATACCCCTATGCCTGTGGCGACCTTACACGCCGTCAATGGCCATTCCATGACCAACGTGCCGGAGGGAATGGAAATCGCCCTGTTCGCCATGGGCTGCTTCTGGGGCGTTGAGCGCCTCTTCTGGCAGTTGCCCGGCGTTTACAGCACGGCGGCTGGCTACACGGGCGGTTACACGCCAAATCCTACCTATCGCGAAGTCTGTTCCGGCGAAACCGGGCATGCGGAAGCGGTACGCGTGGTGTACGACCCTGCGGTAATCAGCTACGAACAGCTCCTGCAGGTCTTCTGGGAAAACCATGACCCGGCGCAGGGCATGCGTCAGGGCAACGACCACGGCACCCAGTACCGTTCGGCTATCTATCCGCTCACGCCTGAGCAGGATGCCGCCGCGCGCGCCAGCCTGGAGCGTTTCCAGCAGGCCATGCGTGAAGCGGGCGATACGCGCGAGGTGACCACGGAAATCGCGACGGCGAAACCGTTCTACTACGCCGAGGACGATCACCAGCAGTACCTGCATAAAAACCCGTACGGCTACTGCGGCATCGGGGGCATCGGCGTCTGCCTGCCGCCACAGCTAGCCTGATTACTCATCCAGCGCCACGCGAGCCGCGTGGCGCGTGGCGTTGCTGACTGAACCGTAATCCATCACTTTGCCCTGTAACAGCAGGTTAAAGACCGCTGCCTGCGGTCGGTTGAGCCGCGTTTGCAGCAGGTGAACGGCCTCAATCCCCAGCTCGCGGCAGGGCACCGTGACGCCGGTGACCGGTTTTTCCAGACGGTGCGCTAAATTCCATGCAAAATCGGTCGTAATCAGCGAAATGTCTTCCGGAATCCGCAGCCCGTGGCGCGTTAACACCCTCACCACCCCTTCCACCATGCGGGTACTGTTCGGGAAAATCACCTCCGGCCACTGCGAGCGGTCATGATTCACTAACCACGCATCCAGCGCCTGCTCGGCCTCTTCTGCGGTAAACCACTCCGTCACGAGCAAATCGCGCTGCGGGTCAAAGGCGACGTGAAAATGGCGATACGCCTCTTTGATACCGTCCAGACGCGCGTACAGCGTATCCCGCCGCAGGCAGGTGAGCGTGAGCACGCGGCGATGCCCCTGCTCGAAAAGGTACTGCATGGTGGTGAAGCCGATCGCCCGGTGATCGGGTGACACGGCATCCAGCAACCGATCCCGATCGACGGAATTAATCAACACGCAGGGCTTATTCAGGGTGCTTGCCAGTTTAAATATGGTGGAATCATCAGTGCCAATAATAATTATCGCGTTAATATTCTTATGACTGGCTTTTTCCATAAAGACTTTCACATCGGCGTGCTGCTCTTCTAAACCACAGCACGTGACCCACACATTATGCCGCGCGCAGGCTTCAGCAATTCCTTTCGTCACTTCCAGATAAAAAATATCCCCGCGTCCCTGAAAGGTTCTTTCCGGTGCAAAAACAGCGATACCGTTAATGAGCAGTCTTCCGCTCGCCATAGACTCCAGCACACCGAGCTCCCGCGCGGTGCGAACGATCGCCTCCCTGGCTTTATCGCTGGTGTAAGACTTGCCGCTTAATACCCGCGAAACCGTGCTGACGGAATAGCCCGTCAGGGCCGCAATTTCCTCCATTTTTAACTTGCCCGGCATAGTGTGACCTCGCTCTCATTCAGTTTTTGCAAATATTTGCAGAAACAGTCCTTTGATTTTAAAACCAAATTTCAAAACGCCTGGAGATTACTTAATCACCTTGCGAGTATTCTCACAAAAACACATTGTCGCTACCGCTCCCCTTTCCTATTTTCCGGTCATCACTCATTTCAACTGAAATTAAGGTGTGACATGGAGAAGGTACGTTTTGGCATTATTGGAATAGGTAATATCGGTACGGTCCACGCGCGTTATTTACTGGCGGGTACGGTCAGCGACGCCTGCCTTGCCGCAGTTTGTGATAATGCGCCGGAAAAGCATCCGGCCATTCGCCAGCTGGTCGGCACCCTCCCCGTGTTCAGCGACGCGCAGGAGATGCTCCAGAGCGGGCTTATCGACGCGGTGATTGTCGCTACGCCGCATTACGAGCATCCGCGCCTGTCGATGCTGGCGATGCGCAACGGCATCCACACCCTGTGTGAAAAACCGGCGGGCGTGTATACCGCCCAGGTACAGGAGATGAACGCCTGCGCCCAGGCGTGCGATGTGGTGTTCGGCATCATGTACAACCAGCGCCCGAACCCGCTCTATCAGAAGGTGAAAGATCTGATCGACAGCGGCGAGCTGGGTGAGATCCGCCGCTCCAACTGGATCATCACCAACTGGTATCGCTCGCAGAGCTATTACAACTCCGGCGGCTGGCGCGCCACCTGGAAAGGAGAAGGCGGCGGCGTGCTGCTCAACCAGGACCCGCACCAGCTCGATCTCTGGCAGTGGCTGGTCGGCATGCCGGTCCGCCTGCGCGCGTTCTGCCAGTTCGGCAAGCATCGCGATATCGAAGTGGAAGACGACGTCACCGCCTACGCCGAGTATGCCAACGGTGCGACGGGCGTGTTCATCACCACCGTGGCGGAAACGCCGGGAACCAACCGGCTGGAAATCGTCGGCGATCGCGGCAAGGTGGTCGTTGAAGAGGGCAAGCTGCGCTACTGGCGGCTGCGGGAATCTGAAACCGCCTTCAACGCCCGCTGGCAAAACGGTTTTGGCGAGCCTGAATGCTGGGAGGTCACGCTTCCCGTGGCCCCGGAATGCAGCGAACACCACGTCATTACCGCCAACTTTTGTGCCGCCATCCTGCGCGGCGAACCGCTCATTGCGCCGGGTCTGGAAGGGATCCGCGGGTTGACGCTCTCCAATGCCATGCACCTCTCTACCTGGACCGACGACTGGGTCGAACTCCCACTCAACGAAAAACAGTATTTGCGCCTGCTTCAGCAGCGCATCAGCACCTCAGTGGCTAAAGAGACAGCCAGCGTCACGCTGGATGCCTCCGGCACCTGGTAACTCCGGAGAAGAAACGATGTTAAATGTCGCTATCGTGGGAACAGGGAATATCTCGCACAACCATATTCAGGGCTATTTGCAGTTTGGTCAGCGCTGCCGGATCGTCGCGTTGGTGGATATCTACCCGGAAAAAGCCCACGAGAAAAAAACGCGCTACGGCCTGATGGACGCCCGGGTGTATGACAGCCACCAGCAGATGCTGGCGTCAGAGCCGGATATCGATATCGTCGACGTCTGCACGCCGCCCTACGTCCACGCAGAGATCGGCATTGATGCCCTGAACGCGGGCTGCCACGTGCTGTGCGAAAAACCGATGGCCGCCTCGCTGGAGGAGTGCGACGCGATGATCGCCGCACAAAAGGCCAGCGGCAAAACGCTCTCCATCATTGCCCAAAACCGCTTTACCGATGCCTTCTGGCGCTTAAAAGCAGCGCTGGATTCGGAGCTTGCGGGCAAGGTTTGCCACGCGCAGGTGGACTCCTTCTGGTGGCGCGGACACTGCTACTACGACCTGTGGTGGCGCGGCACCTGGGAAAAAGAGGGCGGCGGCTGCACCCTTAACCACGCGGTTCACCACATCGACGCCATTCAGTGGATGCTCGGCTTCCCGTCCGAGGTGGTGGCGATGATGACCAACGTGGCGCACGACAACGCTGAAGTCGAAGACCTCAGCGCCGCGATCTTCAAATACCCCAGCGGCGCGCTCACCCAGCTTACCGCCTCGGTCGTGCACCACGGGGAAGACCAGAAAATCATTATTCAGGGTGACAAGGCACGTATCTCTGCGCCGTGGCAGGCCTTTGCCAGCGTCAGCGCCGATAACGGCTTCCCGCAGGAGACTAACGATCTGACGCGAGAAGCGCAGCTCAACGCCGTTTTTCAGGAGACGCCGAAGCTCGAGTGGACGCTGCACACCGGGCAGATTAATGACCTGCTTTCCGCCATCGAGCACGGCACGGCGCCGTTAGTGGATGGCCTGCAGGGCAAACGCTCGCTGGAGCTGATTACCGCGATCTACAAATCCGCCATTACCCGCACCGTGGTCTCGCTGCCGATTCAGCGCGATGACCCGTTTTACCGTACCGGCGGGACGAGCACCCTCGCTCCCCGTTTTTATGAAAAATCCGCAAGCGTCGCCAACTTCAGCGAAGTGGGTGCGATCCCCCTTGGCAAAGATCTGGATTAAGGAGTGACACCATGAACAAAAATGACGGAATGAACTACGCCCCGGTGGGTAAACCCCAGCCGGTTGTCCGCGAGGGGGAATTTGTTTTTGCCGCTGCCGCGCTCGACCACGGCCATATCTACGGCATGAGTAACGGCCTGATAGAAGCCGGAGCCACGCTGAAGTGGGTATACGATCCCGATCCGGCCAAAGTGGATAAATTTATCCAGCAGTACCCGCAGGCAAAAGTGGCGGAGTCGCTGGAGGTGATACTCAACGACGACGAGGTGCGTCTGGTGGCCGGTGCGGCCATCCCCTCCGAGCGCTGTGCGCTGGGGCTGAAAGCCATGGCCGCAGGCAAGGACTACTTCACGGATAAAGCGCCGCTCACCACTCTCGAACAGCTGGCGGATGCCAAAGCGATGGTTGAGAAAACCGGGCGGAAATACGCCGTGTACTACAGCGAACGTCTCCACGTGGAGAGTGCGGTGTTTGCCGGACAGCTGGTGCAGCAGGGGGCCATTGGCCGCGTCGTCCAAACCCTGGGAACCGGCCCGCACCGGGAAGGGGCCGGCCGCCCGGACTGGTTCTACGATCGTCGCTATTTTGGCGGCATTCTGTGCGACATCGGCAGCCACCAGATTGAGCAATTTCTGTTTTACACGGGCAACAGTGAGGCATGCGTGGTCGCCAGCCAGGCACGCAATTTCAACCATCCGCAGCATCCGGCATTTGAAGATTTCGGCGACGCGACGATCAGAGGCGAAAACGGCGCCAGCGGCTATTTCCGCTGCGACTGGTTCACCCCGGACGGGCTCTCAACCTGGGGCGACGGCCGTCTGACGCTGCTCGGCACCGACGGGTATATCGAGATCCGCAAATATGTCGATCTCACCCGCGGCGAGCAGGACGTGGTTTATCTCGTCAATAAAGAGGGGGAATTCCGCTATCCGGTCGCCGGACAGGTCGGGTTCCCGTTCTTTGGCGAACTGATCCTCGACTGTCTGCATCGTACAGAAAACGCCATGACGCAGGCGCACGCCTTCAAAGCGGCCGAGCTCTGCGTGAAGGCCCAGATGCTGGCCAACGCGACGGAATAACGGGAGGCGGCGACAATGACGATCCTGAACACGGCGGTTATCGGTGCCGGAGCGATCCACGGCTGCCATGTGAATGCGTTGCGCCTGCTCCCCAACGTCGCGCTACGCGCGCTGGTCGACATCGACAGCGTCAAAGGGCTGGAGCTGGCAATGCGCTATCAGTGCCGCTTCTATCAGGATTACCGGGAAATGCTGCTGGATGATGCCATCGACGTGGTCCACATCTGCACGCCGCATTTCGAGCATAAGAACATGATCCTGGCGGCGCTCGCCGCCGGGAAGCATGTTTTCTGCGAAAAACCGGTGGGCATGAACAGCAGCGAACTCGTGGACATCACCCGTGCCGCCGAACAGGCGTCGGGTCTGCTCGGCGTGTGCTACCAGAACCGCCTCAACCCCACCAGCCTGCGCATTCGCCAGATGCTGGAGGACGGCGAGCTGGGAAAAATGCTCAGCATTAAGGCCGTGCTGACGTGGTCACGCTCGGGCGCGTACTACACCGAAAGCCCGTGGCGCGGGCGGCTGGCAACGGAAGGGGGCAGCCTGCTGATCAACCAGGCCATTCATACCCTCGACCTGATGCAGTGGTTCGCAGGCGGCGTAACGCGCGTGAAAGGCGTGGTGGACAGCGGCGAGCTGGCGGACGTGACCGAAGGGGAAGACAGCGCGATGGCCACGCTGCACTTTGCCAACGGCGCCCGCGGCCTGTTTTACGCCAGCAACTGCAATACCACCGATTCCCCGCTTCTGATGGAGATCCACTGTGAACAGGGCTCGCTGCTGCTGCATAACAACGTGCTCTGGTGCATCGCCCGCGGCGAGCGGCTCAGGCTGGCCAGCGATGACTCTCCCGACGGCTCGGTCAAAAGCTACTGGGGTCTGGGGCACGAGCAGGCGATCCGCCGGTTTTATCACGCTATCCCCCACCCGGGAAACATGGATTACACCGACATCCGTGAAGCCGGACATTCACTCAAGCTTGTGGAGGCTATTTACCGCTCATCTCAGTTAAGACAATGGATAGATATCAATAACTAGAACGTAATTTGTATTCCAGCACTTAATAAAAAACGACCCGAGAAAACGGGTTAATCATTACCCTACACTGGATATTATTATGGTCAAACCAACTGAACGTAGAGTGGGTTATGGCGTGGCGCTCGGCTACGGCGTAACCGATCTTTTTGGCGGGGGTGCGTTTACCATTATCGGCACCTGGCTGTTATTTTTTTACACCACCTATTGCGGACTCTCAGTCATTGAAGCGGGATCTATATTCGCTATTGCCCGCGTGATTGATGCGCTATTAAGCCCGATTATGGGCTATATCACCGATAACTTCGGGGATACCTGGCTCGGGCGTAAATTTGGCCGTCGCCGCTTCTTTTTATTACTCAGCTCACCGCTCATGTTTTTGTATGCCCTGCTGTGGATGACGGACATGGGTTACTGGTACTACCTGGGCACTTACCTCTCTATTGAGCTGCTGTCGGCGATGGTGCTGGTCCCCTGGGAGACCCTGGCGGCTGAGATGACGAACCGGTATGAAGAGCGTAGCCGCCTCTCAGGCGTGCGGATGATCTGCTCCCAACTGGGCGGTTTTCTTGCGGTTTCCGTTCCCGGCGTGATTATGCAGTTTACGGGTAAAGATAATCCGTTTACCTATACCCTCACCGGGCTGATATTTTCCTGCGTGTTCTGTCTTGCGGTGTTTATTACCTGGTACACCACCTGGGAAGCAAAGGATGTGCATCAAGAGTCAGATTTTAGAGTGGACAACCAGCGCAGCAGCGGGATACTCAATCACCTGAAATATCTGGTGCTGGATCTCTTTTCTTCATTCCGTATTCGCGCGTTTCGCCTGCATATCATTATTTACATCTTTTCGTTCACGGCGATGGACGTATTCGGCTCGGTCTTTACCTATTACGTCGTGTATTGCCTGAGCCAGGATGCCTCGGCGGTTTCCGGCTGGCTGAGTATTGCCGCCTTTGCCTCAGTACCGGGTACCTATGGATTTATGCTGCTATTGAACCGTCTGAATATGACGCCGTCTGCCGCCCTGCGGCTCGCTTACGGCTGTATCTTCCTGGTGCTGGCCTTCCTGTTTACGGTTTACCTCACTAAAACGCAGGTACCGACGCTGCTGTTCTCCGCGGTCTTTATTTTGCTCGGTGCCGCCCGCTCTGGCCTCTACTATATTCCGTGGAATATCTACAGCTTCATTCCGGATATTGACGAGATGGTGACCCAGCAGCGCCGCGAAGGGATTTTTGCCGGCGTGATGGTCCTGACCCGCAAGAGCACAGTGGCGATTGCCATCATGATCATTGGCCTGGTGCTGCAGGAGTCCGGCTTTGTGAAGGGCAGCGGCGCGCAGCCTGAAAGCGCGCTGGGGGCAATTATCGGCCTGATGATCTTCGCAACGGCAGCCCTGCTGGCGGTCAGCTTCTTCACCACCTACAGGTTCAAGCTCACCCGTGAGACGCACAAGCTGCTTCTGAAGGAGATTGCGCGCCGTAAGCTGGGTGGCGATTACCGCGACTGCGACGCCGGGACCCGCGTGGTGATTAAGCAGCTCACGGGCTATGAATACGATCAGGTATGGGGAGGCGATGCCACCCGTCGGGCGGTGGGCGATGTCCGCCTGTCTACCGTGAAATAACGCGATGTACCGGACAGCGCCCGCTGTCCGGTCTGTTTTATGCCAAAAATGTGACCTCTGGCAGATTTACATCTCTTTACGCTATACTACCCGCTGAAATAATCGGCTCAACGCTACGAGCTGACGTTCAATGTGTTTTCACACAAATGGTATCAATTCCCCTTCTGAGGATCTGGCGAGAAGCCGGATAAACTATGTTAAACAGTATTTTAGTAATACTTTGTCTGATTGCCGTCAGTGCATTTTTCTCGATATCTGAGATCTCGCTGGCCGCGTCCCGTAAAATCAAACTGAAGCTGCTTGCCGATGAAGGCAACATCAATGCCACCCGCATCCTGAAAATGCAGGAAAACCCCGGCATGTTCTTCACCGTGGTGCAGATCGGCCTCAACGCGGTCGCCATTCTCGGCGGTATCGTGGGCGATGCGGCGTTTTCCCCGGCGTTTTATAGCCTCTTTGTTAAGTACATGTCCGTTGAGCTGGCCGAACAGCTGAGCTTTATCCTCTCCTTCTCGCTGGTCACCGGCCTGTTTATCCTCTTTGCCGACCTGACCCCGAAACGCATCGGTATGATTGCGCCAGAAGCTGTGGCTTTGCGTATCATCAACCCGATGCGCTTCTGTCTGTACGTGTTTCGTCCGCTGGTGTGGTTCTTCAACGGCCTGGCGAACGTGATTTTCCGCATCTTTAAGCTGCCGATGGTGCGTAAAGACGACATCACCTCTGACGACATCTATGCGGTCGTAGAAGCCGGCGCGCTGGCCGGGGTACTGCGCAAGCAGGAGCACGAGCTGATTGAGAACGTATTTGAACTGGAATCCCGTACCGTGCCGTCTTCCATGACGGGCCGTGAAAGCATTATCTGGTTCGATTTACATGAAGATGAGCAGAGCCTGAAGAACAAAGTGGCGCAGCATCCGCACTCCAAGTTCTTGGTCTGTAATGAAGATATCGACCACATCATCGGTTACGTCGACTCCAAAGACCTGCTGAACCGCGTGCTGGCGAACCAGAGCCTGGCGCTCAACAGCGGCGTGCAGATCCGCAATACCCTGATTGTGCCGGACACCCTGACGCTCTCCGAAGCGCTGGAAAGTTTCAAAACCGCCGGGGAAGACTTCGCGGTTATCATGAACGAATACGCGCTGGTGGTGGGTATTATCACCCTGAACGACGTGATGACCACGCTGATGGGCGACCTGGTTGGCCAGGGGCTGGAAGAGCAGATTGTTCAGCGTGACGATAATTCATGGCTGATTGATGGCGGCACGCCGATTGAAGACGTGATGCGCGTGCTGGATATCGACGAGTTCCCGCAGTCCGGCAACTACGAGACCATCGGCGGCTTTATGATGTTTATGCTGCGTAAGATCCCGAAACGTACCGACTCGGTGAAGTTCTCCGGCTACAAGTTTGAGGTGGTGGATATTGATAACTACCGCATCGACCAGCTGCTGGTGACGCGCATCGACAACAAACCGACCGTACTGGTACCGAAGCTGCCGGACGCGGAAGAGAAGGTGTCGGCGTAACGTTCCAGCCCCTACAAACATCAACGGCTCCCATCGGGAGCCGTCTTTTTAACTACTGCATAGCACGTTGGTTAAGCCATCTCAGTCTGCAGACGCATAACCTGACGGTTGACTTCGGACATCACAGACAGGTGCTGTTTGTCCTTCACTTTTGGGACAAGGATCTTGCCCTTATCAAACTCAAAAGCGCCAACATCCTTGATATACAACCGTCCACGGAACAGGATCTTCACGTACTTCGCCACCTGAAGCGGGTTGTAGCGTTGGAAAATTTTCATTCTTGTATCTCCTGCGAATCATACGCTCTTGCGGTGCCACAATCGGCCCGACTGTCCTGAGCGCAAATTTTAATGCCCAATGACTATAGACCAGAACTACGGTGTTACCCAGTGTGCATAAGTTTATTTACCGTTTGATTACAATTATTCAGAATAATCTTTGCAAAGCGTGACTGAGAGCAGTATAAGCCGTCGTTTTTTCATGGATATGTGCGTTCACCCGCAAACTGGCATCGGGATTGCGGGAAAACCACATTGATCGCACTTATCATTAAAAGCGCAAGACCAAGTGGTCGGATCACCTGCAAACAATAAGGAAACGCCATGACCCTACGTAATATCCTTGCAGCAGCCTGCCTGCTGCTGCCCCTGTGGGCTTCCGCTCACAGCATTGAAAAAGGACAACGTGTACCGCCAGTCGGCATTGCTGACCGGGGAGAATTGATTCTCGACAATGATAAGTTTAGCTACAAAGCCTGGAATAGCGCGCAGCTCGCGGGTAAAGTGAGAGTTGTACAACATATTGCCGGTCGTACATCTGCAAAAGAGAAAAATGCCAACCTGGTGGAAGCGATCAAGGCCGCAAAATTCCCTCACGACCGCTACCAGACCACCACGATCGTGAATACCGATGACGCCATTCCGGGCTCCGGGATGTTTGTGCGCTCAAGCCTTGAGAGCAATAAAAAGCTCTACCCGTGGTCGCAGTTTATCGTCGACAGCAACGGCGTCACCCGTAAGGCCTGGCAACTGGAAGAAGAGAGCTCCGCCATTATCGTGCTGGATAAAGAAGGTCGCGTTCAGTGGGTGAAAGACGGGGCGTTAACCCAGGAAGAGGTGCAGCAGGTTGTCGACCTGCTGCATAAGCTGCTGGCTCAATAAATCGAGACGCGGAAGCCGGGGTTGAGGAAGGATTCGCGCGGGGTATAGTCCAGCGGCTTGCCCTGCCAGTCATGAACGTGTGCCCCGGCTGCCGCTGCAACGGCATGCCCGGCAGCGGTATCCCAGACGTTGGTTGGCCCGAAGCGGGGGTAGAGCTGCGCATGGCCTTCCGCTACCAGGCAGAATTTCAGCGATGAGCCAATCGAGGTGGTCTGGTGTTCACCCAGCTGTTGCAGATACTCCTGCAGCTCGCTGTCGCTGTGCGAGCGGCTAATCACCACCAGCGGTGGACGCGCATCGCGCACCTGGATCTGCTTGCGCACGCCGCACTCTTCCTTCCACGCCTTCCCTTCTGCGGCGCTGTACATCACTTTCATGACCGGCGCATAGACCACGCCCAGCACCGCTTTTCCCTTTTCAATCAGGGCGATATTGACGGTGAATTCACCGTTGCGCTTGATGAACTCTTTTGTCCCGTCCAGCGGATCGACCAGCCAGTAGCGCTGCCAGTGCTGACGCTCCTCCCAGCTTTGCGGCGCTTCTTCTGACAGGACGGGGATGTCCGGCGTCAAGGCCTGTAACCCTTTCAGGATAACCTTATGTGCCGCAATATCCGCCGCCGTGACCGGAGAGTCGTCGGCTTTGCTGACCACCTCCATAGGTTTACTACCGTCATACACCTGCATGATGGCATCTCCCGCATCCCGTGCGAGCTGACAAATTTTATCTAGCATTTTCCACCTCTTTGTTAACGCAGTGAGGTTAACTCTTTGTTTTAGTTATATCGTAATGTGAACAATTCCGCTATCTGTGAAGCAATTCCGGTTTCAGGTTACATTTTTCTGTCAGGATTCACATTTCTGTAAGCAACAAGCTATAGATACATACTCTTTTGTGGTCTGCATCGAAAAAAGGACTCCTCTGATGATTAAGTTTAGTGCAACGCTTCTGGCGACGCTGATTGCAGCGAGCGTTCAGGCGGCGACGGTAGATCTGCGTATTCTGGAAACGACCGATCTGCACAGCAACATGATGGACTTCGATTACTACAAAGATACCCCGACGGAAAAATTCGGACTGGTACGTACGGCAAGTTTGATCAATGCGGCGCGTGGCGAAGTGAAAAACAGCGTGCTGGTCGACAATGGCGATCTCATTCAGGGCAGTCCGCTCGGAGATTACATGGCGACCAAGGGGCTGAAAAAAGGCGAGATCCATCCTGTTTATAAAGCGATGAACACTCTGGATTATACCGTCGGCAACCTTGGCAACCATGAATTCAACTACGGTCTGAAATACCTCCATGACGCCCTGGCCGGCGCGAAATTCCCGTACGTTAATGCCAATATCATCGACGTTAAGACCCAAAAGCCGCTCTTTACCCCTTACCTGATTAAAGAGACAAGCGTCGTCGACAAGGAAGGTAAAAAACAGACGCTAAAAATCGGCTATATCGGTTTTGTCCCACCGCAGATCATGACGTGGGATAAAGCCAACCTCGACGGTAAAGTGACCGTGAATGACATCACCGAAACCGCGCGCAAATACGTGCCGGAAATGCGTAAAAAAGGCGCCGATCTGGTGGTCGTTGTCGCCCATTCGGGTCTCTCCGCCGATCCGTACCAGGCCATGGCAGAAAACTCCGTTTACTACCTCAGTGAGGTCCCGGGTGTCGACGCGATCCTCTTCGGCCACGCCCACGCGGTCTTCCCTGGCAAAGATTTCGCCAGCATCAAAGGGGCGGACATTGAGAAAGGCACGCTCAACGGCGTGCCGTCGGTGATGCCGGGCATGTGGGGCGACCATCTGGGCGTGGTGGACCTGGTGCTGAATAACGACAGCGGCAGCTGGAAGGTGACGCAGTCAAAAGCCGAAGCGCGCCCGATTTACGACGCTGCGGCTAAAAAATCACTGGCGGCTGAAGATAAAAAACTGGTCGACGTGCTGAAGCACGATCACGACGCCACGCGCGAATTCGTCAGCAAGCCGATCGGCAAATCCGCCGACAACATGTACAGCTTCCTGGCGCTGGTGCAGGATGACCCGACCGTTCAGGTCGTCAATATGGCGCAGAAAGCCTATGCCGAACACTTTGTGCAGGGCGATCCGGATCTGGCAAAACTGCCGGTCCTGTCCGCCGCAGCGCCATTCAAAGTGGGCGGACGTAAGAATGACCCGGCAAGCTATGTGGAGGTCGAAAAGGGCCAGTTGACCTTCCGTAACGCCGCCGATCTCTACCTCTATCCGAATACTTTGGTGGTGGTTAAAGCCACCGGGAAAGAGGTGAAAGAGTGGCTGGAGTGCTCTGCCGGACAGTTTAACCAGATTGATCCGCACAGCAGCAAGCCGCAGTCGCTGATTAACTGGGACGGCTTCCGTACCTACAACTTCGACGTGATCGACGGCGTGAACTACCAGATTGACGTCACCCAGCCGGCGAAATATGACGGCGAGTGTCAGGCGATCAACCCGCAGGCGGAGCGCATCAAAAACCTGACCTTCAACGGCAAGGCGATCGACCCGAATGCCACTTTCCTGGTGGTGACCAATAACTACCGTGCCTACGGCGGTAAGTTTGCCGGTACGGGCGATAGCCACATCGCCTTTGCTTCTCCAGATGAGAACCGCTCGGTGCTGGCGGCGTGGATCAGCGCGGAGTCGAAAAAAGCGGGAGAAATTCATCCGGCAGTGGATAACAACTGGCGTCTCGCGCCGATCCACAGCGATACGCCGCTGGATATCCGTTTTGAAACGTCACCGTCCGATAAGGCAGCCGCGTTTATTAAGCAGAAGGCGCAGTATCCGATGAAACAGGTCGCGACGGATGATATCGGGTTCGCGATTTATCAGGTGGATTTGAGCAAGTAAAAGCAAAACGGCAACGCACGTTGCCGTTTTTGGTGTTTGTTCCCTCTCCCTGTGGGAGAGGGCCAGGGTGAGGGCATCAGGCCGCACATACCCGGCTTTTACGCCGCGCGATCGTCCCTGTTCGCCATCACCTTCGGCGTATTTACCTCAATCCAGTCCGCCAGCGCGGCGACCTTCTCGCTCGCCTCAACGCCCAGCGGCGTCAGGCTATACTCTACGTGCGGCGGCACCACCGGATACGACACGCGATCGACAAACCCGTCCAGCTCCAGCGCCTGGAGCGACTGGGACAGCATCTTTTCGCTCACCCCGCCCATTTTACGGCGCAGATCGCTAAAGCGATGCGTTCCCTGGCGCAGGGCCAGCAGAATCAGGACACCCCAGCGGCTGGTCACGTGTTTGAGCACCTCGCGTGAAGGGCACTGCTCCGCGAAAAGATTGCCATCGCGCATTTGTTCGCTGAGCGTCGGTATTGTTGTTTTCATACTTACCTTTTTGTACGTACTTACTAAAAGTTAGTTATGGTGCTAGTGTGCCACAACATCAGACAAACACGAAGGAGATTCACCATGATCGCGATTACCGGCGCTACAGGCCAGCTTGGCCATCTCGTTATCGAACAGCTGTTGAAAACCGTACCGGCCAGCCAGATTGTGGCTATCGTACGTAACCCGGCGAAAGCGCAAGCCTTAAGCCAGCAGGGGATAGTGGTGCGTCAGGCAGACTACACGGACGAAGCCGCCTTCGCCGCCGCGCTGAGCGGCGTGGATAAACTGCTGCTGATCTCTTCCAGTGAAGTCGGCCAGCGCGCAACCCAGCACCAGAACGTGATTAACGCCGCCAAAACGGCAGGAGTGAAATTTATAGCCTACACCAGCCTGCTGCACGCGGACAAATCACCGCTCGGTCTGCACGTTGAACACGTTGCCACTGAAAAAGCGCTGGCGGCGTCCGGCATTCCTTATGCCCTGCTGCGCAACGGCTGGTATACCGAAAACTATCTGGCGAGCGCGCCGCCTGCGCTGGAACACGGCGTGTTTATTGGTGCGGCAGGCGAAGGCAAAATTGCCTCTGCCACCCGCGCAGACTATGCCGCGGCGGCAGCCAAAGTGATTGCTGAAGAGGGCCACGCGGGCAAGGTGTATGAACTGGCGGGCGACCAAGGCTGGACGCTGAGCGAACTGGCGGCTGAACTCAGCAAACAGAGCGGGAAGCCGGTCACCTATCAGAATCTCAGTGAAGCGGATTTTGCCGCCGCGCTGAAAAGCGTCGGCCTGCCTGCCGGGCTGGCAGATATGCTGGCGGACTCCGATGTCGGTGCCTCCAAAGGGGGACTTTTTGACGATAGCCATACGCTGAGCAAACTGATCGGGCGCGCAACGACGCCGCTGGCGCAGAGCATCAAAGCCATTCTGTAACGGCCTGACCGTTTTCTCCCGCGGCCGGGTGATTCCCCTTACCCGGCACGCACTTATATGGCATTCTGTCCTCCCGACAGATACCGAAACCCTGCTATGTTTACTGCGATAAACACGGATTCCGCGCCCCCTTTTATTCACTCCGTTGAGATGGGCAACGTCGCCCCTTTCCCCGCACTGCGCTACTGCCTGGTCTCATTCACCGTGCACGAGTACCATGACGGGCTCTTTGATAAATGGGGCATCCCTTTTCCCGTTCCGCTCAACAGCGCCGTGGTAAAACGCAGGGCGGAGTATCTTGCGGCACGTTACGCCGCGCAGCGGGTGCTGAGATCCTTCGGCTGTGACGCTACGCCGGGCAGCGCGCCGGATCGTTCTCCGGTGTGGCCTTCCGGCTGGCGGGGAAGCCTGTCACATTCTCATGAGTGGGCGCTGGCGGTCATCGCGCCAGAGGCGTCTGGCCTGACGCCGGGCGTCGACATTGAGTTTTTAGCCCCCGGGATGATGCAGCGGACAGCGCACCTGTTTACCACACCGCAGGAGCGGGAATGTCTTGCCGCCAGCCAGATCGACGAGGCCAGCGCGCTACTCATCACCTTTTCCGCGAAAGAGAGTCTCTATAAGGCGCTCTATCCTGAGGTTGGCCGCGCCCTCGATTTTGACGCAGCCCGCGTGTGCCACATCGCGCCTGAACAGCAGAGGATCACCCTGGAGCTGACCCAGACGCTGTCACCTCAACGCGTAAAGGGCAGCCGGATCCAGGGCTATTATCAGCTCTCAGGCGACAGGGTTATCACGATCATTGCCTGACGCCAGCAAGGGAGCCAGATACGCCATCACCATGTCGATGCCCTCCCCCGGACGGCGCAGCGGGTTATGCCCCTGACCGTGGGTCTCTGCCAGCCTCGCGCCAGGCCAGGCGTTGACCAGGCATTCCGCTTCGACCCGCAATACGATGTCATCGCTGCTGTCGTGAATAACAAGGGCGGGCTGATCGACCTGCTGCAGCCCCTCATAGGCGTTAAAGCGCTGCCAGACCGCCTCGCCAATACCAAAGTACCCTTCAATATACCGTCGTAGCCTTTGCTGCTGACGACCCGGGAGATTCAGGATCGCGGCATATTTGGTGACCAGCCCGCTAAAGTGCGTCGGCGCCCCCACGATAACCAGCGCGCGGGTCCGCAATCCCGCCTTTACCGCATTAATAACGGATAACCCGCCAAACGAGTGCGCCACAATCGCGTCAAAACCCCCTTCCTGCTGCGCCAGCTGTTCAATGATTTCAATGAACTCGACGATGCTGCTCTGACGTCCAGCCGCGTTGCCATGTGCGGGGGCGTCAAACCCGATGACCTGAAAGCCCTTTTCGACCAGCGTCTTGATCAGCCTGCCAAAGTGGGAAGCCCTCGACTCCCAGCCGTGGGCTAACAGCACGGTAGGTCCCTCGCTGCCCCAGCGGTACACCACCGCATGTTTACCATTACTTAAAGGGAGAGACTCAATGCGGCTCGCCAGTGCCGTCATCTCTTTATCGCCTGCACGCGTCGGCACCCGGCGCGGCGTAAAAAACCGATTGCCCAGCCAGTCGGCGGTCGCCCCCGGCACAACCCGATCCATCAGGCGGATACCGGCCTTCACGCATGACACCATCGGCGAGCGCAGGTAGGCGGGGCCACGATACTGCTGGTAGGCTTGCTCAATCAGTCGATCAAATTGCTCACTCATGGGACTCTCCGGAAACACAGGGAACAGTGGACTTAACCGCGGATGATTCAGACTGACGGATCAGGGCACGCTCTGCGTCACTGGCAACGTGTTCGTCCCAGTACGCGAGTTTTGCTTCCATTCGCTTAAACCACAGCGGCGGGATCAGCGCGTAAAAAATATGGGCGACATACCCTTTTTCGATTCCCACCGCGTAGCTGTGCGCCTGCAAATTCCAGTATTCACGACGCGGATGGGTGTGATGATCGGAGTGGCGCGTCAGGTTCAGCAGACCGGCCGACGAGGCCCGGTTATTGCAATCCCAGCTGTGTCGCGGCTCCACGCGCGTGCCGGGCAGACGAACCAGACCGTAGTGTTGGATATAATTCACCGTTTCAAACAGGAACTTAGAGACCAGCATGGTCACCAGGCACGCCAGCGCGCCCCGGACGCCCGCCGCTGTAAAGCAGACCGCCACGATCAGCAGGCTCATCAGAACCCCGCTCACCACCCGGTTCACCAGCATGGCCCCGCCTCGGTTCTGAAGCGACAGCCGCTGCGCTTCCACCTGCCAGGATTCAACATACTGCGACAGAGAAGAACGGATAAAGAAGCGATACACACTCTCCCCACGACGCGCCGTCGCGCCGTCCGCCGGGGTCGCCACGTTAGGATGATGCGAATAGACGTGTGAAATCGAAAACTGTGCATCGCCGACCAGCGCCAGAAGCCAGCGCCCGACCATCATCGCCGCCAGGCTGTGGGTTTTGTGGATAAGCTCATGGGCCACCACGGTATTGGTGCTCATGGTATAGCCGGTGGAGGCCGCCGCAAGCAGCAGCTCAGGCTGGGTAAGGTGATGCAACGCCATAAAGTTGTGACCCGTCAGGGCGGAAAGCCATGCGCCAAACCCGAGCAGATCGCCCGGCGCGGCCTGCCAGATAAGGGCGAACAACGCCAGCAGCGCGGCCGGGAGCTGTAAATACGGGATGATTTCCAGCAGCGCCGGCAGCCGGTAGTGGCGATCGGCGGTGTCGTGCGTGGTTGCGTTATCGAAAAGGAGATAGCTCAGCGTCACGCAGAGCATGGAGACGACGATCCACACGCCACCGAGCACGGTTGTGAGCGCGGTCAGCGGAAAAAAAACGCAGGGGACAAGGGCAAATCTCAGGTAACTCAACATACGGGCTCCTTATTGTTATGACTGTTTTTTGCACCGACCGGCGGGGAGAAGCAGTCCATTTCAAGCAGGTGGCTCATCACCCCTCCGGCAAGCAGCCTTTGCCGGCACGCCTGCGCCAGCGCGGGATTGCCGCAAATCACGACGCGCCATTCGGCTACCGCCGTCCGGCGGGGATAGAGGGCGCGCCAGTCGTCAAGCCAGCAGGTAATGCGTCCTGCCAGCTCCAGCGCCTGATGAACCTCACGCTCCCGGGATAACGCGTGCAGATAGTGAAAACCGGGATAGTGCTGACGCAGACGCTGCAGTTCCTGCAGGTCGAATGTGTCCTGCCGCCTGCGAACCGCGTGGATCAGCATGACCTCGCGGTGGGGATGACGCGCCAGCGCGGCGCGGACCAGACCCAGCGTCGTTCCGAGTCCCGATCCACTGGCGATAGCCAGCAGAGGACCGTTACCGTCATCCCGCTGGCCGAACTGCCCCCGGCAGTCTGAGAGCCACACCTTCCGCCCAGCCGCCTGTTCATCACACAGCAGTGGGGATAACCGCCCCTCTTCACGGCGCGTGATATCCAGAACAATCTCTCGCCCCTGGCTCGGCCAGCTCACGGAAAAGCTCCGGATATCCTTATCCTTTTCGAGACCGACCTGAACGTATTGTCCTGGCTGAAAGGACAACGTCTGCTCCGCCAGCAGCGTCACGCGCCATACCGTGGATGAGAGCGCAACAGCCCGCTTAACTCGCGCAGGCGTCCAGGACGCGGATGCCGCGGCCAGCGTTAAATCCGATTCTGGCAGGCACTGGCATGCCAGCACGTGGCCGGCGGCAATCTCCTCCTGGCTGAGCAAATAGCTCAGGTCGACAAGCGAACGCACCTTGCCGCTCGTTACCCGGCAAAGACAGGATTTACACGAGCCGACCTGGCAGTTATACGGCAGGGAAACGCCGGCGTTGAGCGCGCTTTCGAGAAGCGTATGGCCGGACGGCAGGGGGAATTCATGTCCCTCAAGCGTCCCCTGAAAATGACCACGTCGGGAAAACCATCTCTTCAGCATCTTATTGCTCCCCGCACAGCAGCAGCCCGTCGTCAAAGACGCTGCCCATCATCACTTTTCCACCCATGGGCGCGGCAACGCTGACTGCCGCCAGCGACGCACCGTGGCTTTGATAGAAAATAGTGGCCTGACTGATTTCACCCTGTGCACCGGTTGTCAGCCGCCACACCATGGACGGTGAACGCGCCTGGGCATCTTTCTGATAGGCGGCCAGCTTCAGAAGCTGCGGGTGCGCCGCCACCAGCATTCCCTGCCCGTCCGGCAGGATATTGTCGACGCCATGCAGACCGCTGAAGCGCCCCAGCAGGACGGGCGCAGCCTCATTCGGCTGCCACGCCCAGCTGCTCACCGCGCCGCGGGTGGTTTCCGCCACGTACAGACGCCCCAATTGTCGGTTGTAATAAATGCCGTTCGCAAAATGCAGGTCATCGATCAGGGTATGCAGCCCCGCCTCGTCTGCCAGCAGGACGCTGGAGAGCGGCAGTCGCAGATAGTCCTCCACGCGTCCCGCGAAGCCCTTCCACCGGTGGTCCCGCGTCAGCAGCCAGCGGGTTTTATCAATGACGCTGATATCATTGATGTTGTTTCCGACCGCGCGCGACAGGGCGGGCTGATACTCAAGACGCATCTGCGCGCGATTAAAGCGAAACACATCAATGCTGTCCTCCTGGGGACGGTGGTTCACCACGTAGATCCACGTCTCGCCCTCCTGCTGCCAGACATCGATACCGTGCGGGAAGAAGGCATCCGGATAGTCACCGGCTAATCGCTGCGGCCTGTCGCTGCCGTTGAGGTAATAGAGCGCCCCGGGCGCGCTGCCGTGTCGGTTGAGGCTGCTGGCTATTGCCCCGCCATCCGATAAGGGCGCGATATCCTCCGCGCCCTCAATGCCGGTGATTTTTTGGCACTGTTCACCGCCGCGCTCCTGCACCTGATAAAACAGTCCGGCATCGATCAGCAGATTAACCACGAACGCCAGCACGGCGCCCGCGAGGACGATAATCGTCAGCTTTTTCATGATGCGGCCAGCGCCTCTGATGACGAGAACAATGCTTCGGCTGCCTCTTCGCCCTGCTCGGCCAGCACAGCGATCGCCTTCAGGAAGTGCTCCAGCAACGCACGGGCGCTCGCCTCGGTGAAATAGCGCATCTGGTAATCCAGCTCGACGGACAGCCCCTCTTTCGTCTCGAGAATGTTAACCATCAGCGGGAATTCGACAGCGCCGATCGGGAGGAGAGACAGGCTGGCCTCCCACTGCCGCAGCTCTGCCAGCGGAGCATGCGGCTCGACGTTAAAGGTCGCCAGCAGCGGAAGCGGCGCATCCTGACCGTGGAAGCAGCGTGACGGCAGGGCGGGCTCGTCGCGCTGCGCGAGGATGCCGTCATGGATTGCCCTGGCGACATCAGATAACGACGCACAGGCGGCGCTGTCGATACACAGCGGCAACAGCCGGACGCACTGGCCGACAAGCGCATCGCCCTGCCCGAAATCCCGCCCGGCATCCGGCACGCCGACCGGCACCGGAGAATGACCGACCACCTTCTCAAGCGTCAGGGTAAAGAGCGCATTCAGCATCGCGAAGCGGGTCACCCGCAGCTCAGCGGAGGCTTTGCGCAGCTGCGCGGTCAGGCCCGGATACGACAAGCGCTGTACCAGCCGCTGCCCCTGATACGTCCGGGAAGGTGCCAGCACGGTAAGGACGTCTGGCGTTGCCCGGCGGGCAGGAAGCGCCGCAAGACGCGCAGGTAGCGCTGCCTCGCTGACGATGTTCTGCGCACGGATAGCCTGCAGATAGCTTGCCGCAGCCGCCAGGTCAGGGCGTTTACCCGACGCCAGGGCATCGTAAAGATGCAGCAGCTCGCGCAGCATCACCATGAACGACCAGCCGTCCGCCACCGAATGATGTGCCGCGATGGCGAGCGTGGTTTTCCCCTCATGGCGGACCAGCAGCAGTCGGGCCAGCGGCGCGGCGGTCAGGTCAAAGGGACGCGCGGCAAACTCAGCGAGACAGGCGGCAGGCGCCGCGTATTCCTCGCTGATATCGACGGTGGGCGCCAGGGCCACCTGAAGTTCGCCTGCGTCAGTGAACTGCATACGCATCGCGTCATGGCGCTCGCACAGCAGTTGCCAGGCGGCGCGCATGATCTCGCTGTCTACGTTGCGCGGCGTTTCAATGACGCCGCCGATCGTCCCGGCCAACCGCCCGCTTTCATCCCGCGCGGCCAGCTGCAGAAAACGCTGCTGGCTGTCTGCAACGGCATAGCGCGTGTCGGGGCGCAATCCGGCCAGTCCAAAGAAGCCGTCCACGCGCATAGCGTTAACGCTCTCTTTCACTGCCGCAATAAAGCGGTCGATATCCTCGTCCGTGTGCGCGACCGAGACAAAGCAGTTACGCCCTTCCCAGATGAAAATGCCGCGCAGCATCAGGTGGTGGAAGAGGATGTCGTAGTTGCCGTTGAATTTGAAACGGAACAGGCTGCCGGCAGAGACGATCTCAATCGGCGTACCGGTTGCAGAGAACCAGGTATTTAGCGACATCGTCAGACGCGCGGTTTTTTGGTTGATGTCGTCATACAGCGCCGGATGGGCTTTGATGTACTCCAGCACGGCTTTGCTTGCCGCCATGGTCAGCGGATGCTTGGAGAAGGTACCGGCAAAGAAGATCAGTTCAGCCTGCGGCCAGGAGTCATCGCCATACTGCCAGAATCCGCCGTCGATACTGTCCATAAAGCGGCTGGAGCCTGCAATCACGCCGATCGGCATACCGCCGCCGACGATCTTACCGTAGGAGGCGATATCCGCCTGAACGCCGTAATACGCCTGCGCGCCGCCGGCCGCCAGACGGAAACCGGTGATCACCTCGTCAAACATCAGCGCAATATTGTGGGTCGTCGTCAGCTCACGCAGGGTATGCAGGTATTCGCGCGGCTGATGATCGGGATAACGGCTCTGCACCGGTTCGACGATCACCACCGCCAGCTCGGCGGCATAGCGGGCGATAAGCGCCAGGCTCTCTTCGCTGCCGTAATCGAGCACCAGCAGGTCGTCCACCAGCGATGGCGGCGTACCGGCGGCAATCGGCGTGGCGCGCTCGGGGGTTTCTCCGCCCTGCTGCCGCCCCAGAATGCCGTCAAACACGCCGTGATATGAGCCGCTAAACAGCGCGACTTTATTTTTCCCCGTCACGGCGCGCGCCAGGCGCACGGCGCTCATTACCGCTTCAGAGCCGGAGTTACAAAATGCCACCCGCTGCTGGCCGGTCAGCTCGCTGATAAGCGTTGCCACCTCGCCCGCCAGCGCGCTTTGCGGCCCGATCTGCATGCCCCGCGCCAGCTGGTCGGCAACCGCCTGCTGTACGCAGTCCGGTGCATGCCCCAGCAGGTTGGCGCCAAACCCCATCGTAAAATCAATATACTCGTTGCCATCAACGTCCCAGATGCGCGATCCCTGAGAGCGTTCCCCCACTAAGGGGTAAAGCATCTCCTTGGTGGATAAACGAAAGCCCGCAGAGGCCCGGTTATCCGCCAGCACGGCGCGGTACTGCTGGGCATTGCGTTTCGACCCGCCTGTTTTATCGACAAACCGCTGGGTGAGCTGCGCCAGATGCTGGTCGCGCTCGGTGCCCAGGGAGACCTTTTTCGTCTCTTTTTTAAACCAGCTGCTGTGCGCGCTGGCCTTCACCGGTGCGGCCGGGGTGGCGACAGGCGCTGGCGCGATGACGTCCGGCATCGTTGGCGCGACGGGCATCGGGAGAGTCTGCGCCGTGCCGTTGAGCAGCGTGAGCTGCTGGGACATAAGCTCCAGCTGGCGGGCAATCAGATCCTGAACCGCGCCAGGCACCGGCTTGCTGGTTCCCGGCATGGCCACGACAGGCTGCGCCGCCTGCCCGGCGGTTTCCGGGGTGCTGAGCGGAGCCGCAGCCGCCGCTGGCTGCGCGTGCTCCACCACATAACCGATCACCGCGTCCAGCGTATTGAGCTCTTCAAACAGCGCGCGTACCGGGATGGCCACGCCGTAGCGGTCCTTAATGGTATTGATGGCATCCAGCAGCACCAGCGAGTCCGCCCCCATTTCCAGGAAGGGCAGTTCGTCGTCAAGCGTGGCGGGATCCGCCTCAAGAAAACCGGCAATAATCGCTTTTATTTCAGCGGCTAAATGGTGTTGATTTGACATAGCGTCCTCTTTTGCAGATGGGGTCTGCGCTGGCGTCTCATCCGCCAGCCAGTAACGTTTGCGGCAGAACTGGATGGCGGGCAGGTTTAACGCCTCCCGCGTGGTCGCGTGGTACAGCCCGCTCCAGTTGATGTCGTGCCCGTGCTGCCACAGCGTTCCCAGCAGCGTCAGCAGTGATTTGTACTCATGTCGCCGATCGCCTGCGGCCAGCACCCGGTGACGGCGGTCGGTGGCGGTCACAAATTTGCCCAGCGAACTGTCCGCGCTCAGATCGATAAAGGTGAACTCACCCTGCGCAAGCACGTTTTGCACGCCCTGAAGGAAACGAACGGGCTGGCGAATTTGCCGGGTCCAGTAGTCGGCGTCGGTTTGGTCGCGCGCCTCGCCGTTCAGGTTGCTGTAAAACGGGATCGTCCCGCGGGTGAAGGTGACGTTGTTGACCAGCCACTCGCGCCAGGCACCGAGGATCGGATCCATCATCGAGGAGTGAAATGCGCTGGCGGTTTTAATTTTTCTGGCGTGGCCACCCTGAGCAGAAATGGCCTGGAGACAGGCGTCAATCGCCGTCTGGCTGCCTGCGATGGTGGTCAGCGTCGGGGTGTTGAATGCGGCAATATCAATGTCACCCGCCCAGGGTGAAATCAGCTGGCACACCTCGGCTTCACCGCTGAAGACAACCGCCATCGCCCCTTCCTGCGTCAGGGCTGACATCAACAGCGCGCGCTGATGAACCATAGCCAGCCCGTCGTCGAGCGAGAGATAGCCTGCGATGACCGCCGCGCAGTACTCTCCCAGGCTGTGCCCCATCACGGCTGCCGGACGGGGTCCAAACTGCATCACGCTCTGAGCAAGCGCGTAGCTACAGGCAAATAAGGAGAGCTGGCAGGTTCTGGCGCAGCGCTGCCAGCTATCGTCACGGGCAAACAGCGCCTGCGTGATATCAATCTGATAACGCTGCCGGATGGTCGTCGCCAGCGCGTCAAACTGGGCGCGATAGTGCGGCAGATGGTGATACAGCTCGGCCCCCATGCCGATTTGCTGGGTGCCCTGCCCCGGGAAGAGCCAGACCTGAGGCTGGGCTTTACCTGCTTTGCAGGCCGTGAGCTGCGCAAGGCTGTCCGCCAGCTGGGCGCGGTCCGCGCCATACGCCACGCCGCGATAGCGGGCCGCATCGTAGCGGGTGTTCACCAGCCGACACCAGGTGGCGATATCGCTCTCCTGACATGTCGATAACCCTTTTTTGACCGCCTCCCGCTGAAGGGGAAACGCCCCTTCATCATGTGAACCGATCAGAAGCAGGCCGTGGGGCGCAGCGGGCTCCTGGCGTTTTTCCACCGCTGGCGCGCTGCGCAAAATCACGTGACCGTTGGTGCCGCCGAAGCCAAAGCTGCTTACACCCGCGTAGCGTACGTCACCATCGGCATGCCATGAGGCAGGCTGCGCACCGCTTACCTCAATATGACGGCTAATCGCCGCAATATGCGGGTTTTTATGCTGGAAGTTGAGGTGCGGCACATATTGTCGGTAGTGCAACATCAGAGACGTTTTCACCACGCCCAGCACGCCCGCCGCCGCCTCCAGGTGGCCAATGTTGGTTTTAATCGACCCCACCTGGACAGGTGCGTTTTTTTTCCGGTCCGCAAATACCGCTTCCAGCGCCTGATATTCAATCAGATCGCCCAGCGCCGTTCCCGTCCCGTGCGCTTCGATATAGTCAATGCTATCGCTGTCCACTCCGGCATACGCCATTGCCTGCCGGATGACCGCCTGCTGCGATGGGCCATTTGGCGCGGTAATGCCGTTGCTGCGGCCGTCCTGGTTCACGGCGCTCGCCACCAGCGTGGCATAAACCCGATCGCCATCCGCCAGCGCCTGCGAAAGCGGCTTAAGCACCACAACGCCACACCCTTCGCCACGAACGTAACCATCGGCGCGGGCGTCAAAGGTTTTACACCGGCCGTCGGGGGCCAGCATCTGGGCATCGGTGAAGACTTTTTGCAAATGCGGCGTCAGCGCCAGATTAACGCCTCCGGCAATGGCCAGAGAACTCCGTCCGGCCCGCAGGCTTTGCATTGCCCCCTCTATCGCCACCAGCGAGGAAGAGCATGCCGTGTCGACGGCGACGCTTGGCCCTTTTAAATCATAAAGATAAGAAATTCGGTTGGCCGCGATGCTGTGCGCGTTGCCTAAGCCGCTGTAGGCCGAGACGTTATCGCCGCAGGCCAGGGCATAGTCGCTGGCGCTGATCCCGACATAAACCGCCGTATCGCTACCGCGCAGGGAGGATGCCTTAAGGCCGGCATCGGTGAGCGCCTGTTGAACGGTTTCTAACAGCAGACGATGCTGCGGATCGATATAGACGGCTTCGCGGGGAGAGATGCCGAAGTAGCCTGCATCGAAGGCGTCGACCTCGTCAAAGAAACTGCCTTTACGGTTAAAACCGTCAAGGGAAGAGGTACGCCAGCGCTGCGCCGGGATCTCGCCGGTCGTGCTGTGGCCCTGCTGCAGCAGCGACCACAGCGCCTCCACGCCGCTATGCCCCGGCAGCTCCACGCCGATACCAATCACCGCAATGGCGCTTTCCGCGACGGCGGCGCTGACCGGCCGGACCGCAGCCGGTTCTCCCAGCGCGACCGCCAGCTGATTGATGGTGGGATAGTCGTAAATCAGCGCGGGAGAGAGCTCGCGGCCCAGCCGCTGTTCAAGTTCGCCAATGACGCCCACCGCCTGCAAAGAGCTCAAGCCAAAGCCGGTAAACGCGTCATCCCACCGGGATTCGCCGATCGTCGTGTTCAGCGTGTTGCCGATTATCCCGGCAATCAGCGCCGCCAGCGCGGGAGGGGTTTCCCCCGCGTATTCAACCGGTTTTGACGCGTCCTGGCGGCTGCGCCAGGCCACGTCCAGGGTCCCCTGCTGATACATCATCTTCGCGCGGGTGCGCTGTAATTTCCCGCTGGTGGTGCGGGGGATTGCCCTTCGTTCGACAAGGAGCAGTTCATCCAGCGTAATGCCGTGACGCTCCGCCACCGCCGCGGTCACGGACGGTGCCAGCGTCGCCATATCGAGATCATTTTTATGGCGCGTCATCAGCTCAAGCAGCGCTACCGGGCGCTCGTCTTCACTGGCAAACACGCAGACCGTCGCTTCCGCCAGCGCGGGAGCGGACTGGCGGATCGTCTCTTCAATATCCGTCGGGTAGTGGTTCTGGCCGTTGATAATCAGCAGCTCTTTGAGCCGTCCGGTGACGTACAAATGGCCGGACTGGAGAAAACCCATATCGCCGCTGCGCAGCCACGGGTGCGGATCGCCTGCCAGAGACGCCCGGAAGGTTTCGCGCGTGGCGGCATCATTGGCCCAGTATCCGGCGGCAACGCTCGGACCACGCAGCCATATTTCTCCGCTCTCACCGTCAGCAAGCGGCTGATGGTGGTCAGGATCGACAATACGCACCTCGGTATCAGTCAGAGCCTGCCCGCAGCTCACCGCACCGACCTCGTCCGACACGCGGAGCCCCTGCCCTTTGTCCATTCCGGTGACGATGAGCGTGGTTTCCGCCATGCCGTAGCAGGGCAGGAACGCGCCGGGCCGGAACCCTGCGGGCGCAAAGTGTTCGCTAAACTGCTTGAGCGTGGCGGGCCGAATCGGCTCTGCGCCACAGAAAGCCACGTCCCAGCGCGAAAGATCCAGTACCTCAACCTGCTCTCGGCCAATCTTACGCACGCACAGATCGTAGGCGAAATTAGGGCCGCCGGAGGTCGTGGCCTGATAGTCGGAAATCTGTTTGAGCCAGTTAAGGGGGTTTTTCATTAACATCATCGGCGACATCACCCGACAGGGGAAGGCGCCGAACACGGGCTGCAGTAGACCGCCAATAAGCCCCATATCATGAAAATGCGGCAGCCAGATCGTGCCCCGGCTTTCGCTGTGGTGGCCGAAAAAGCGGTGAATGGCATGTGAGTTAGCCCACAGGTTGCCATGGGTCACCATCACGCCTTTCGGGGAGCCCGTCGAACCCGAGGTGTACTGTAAAAAAGCCAGATCGTTGTCTGCTACCGGAACGGGGTGAAATGCCCCGGAGAAGGTGCGTTCAAGATGATGCAGACGATAACCCGCAGGTAGCGCAGCTGTGTCTGGTTTGTCGAAGGTAAAAATAAGCGGGGATAATGGAAGTGATAGCTGGCCTAGCGTTTCTGCCCCCCTGGCTGTCGTAACAATACAGTCCGTTTGCGCATTACGTAATACGCCGGCAAAACGCTCCCACGCGCTTCCTGACGATTTTGCGGGCATCGGGACGGGAACCGCCACTCTGCCGGCGTAAAGACAGCCAAAAAAAGCGCCAATAAAATCTTCACCATCCGGATAAAGCAATATGACCCTGTCGCCCCGCTGCCCGTACTGCATTAAAGCCTCTGCAAGCGACGCGGCGCGCTGGTGTAGCTGGTCATAGCTTTGGCTGTGAATTTCACTGGCGCTGCGGACGAATTCAAATGCCGTCTGAGTAGTCTGTTGAACAGCAAGTTCGGGCAAAAGCTGGTTGAAGGAATGATATCCCCTGTTAAACAACTGATGAGACGGCATCATAATTCGCTCTATATTTTCAAATGTAATGAGGGTGAAAAGATTATTTTCCGGCGCGGCCAGCCAGCAGATCGTTACAGAAGTCGTTCCAGACCTTCAGCCACAGATCGACGCGCTGTTCCATCTCGGCGTAGCGGTCTTCCGTCAGCGCCTGGCAGAACAGGATCCATGCATCTTCGGAGTGACCATCTTCAATGGACTCTCCCGTTTCGCTTTCTACATGGATGCTGTGATAGCCCTTCGTGACGTCAATATCCGTTGCTTTATCAACACCTTTTGCCCACGGCGTGGCAAAGTCATGGAAGACGGTCTCGGCCACGGCCAGCAAACCCACCAGCTGGGTATAGTCGCCATAGGCATTCTCGAAGGTTGCGCGGCAGGCCAGAGAGCTGGACATCGGCAGCCAGGATTTCACCTCGTGCTCCGTCATCCCCAGCTGCTGGATGGTCGTAAAGAACTGCACGTAGTGCGCCAGCGCGGGCTGGCCGTTGTAATTGCCCTCGGCGTCTTCGCCAGGGTGGAAGCCCAGCTCATCCAGCAGGTTGATTTGCAGCAGAAAACGGGCCGCCATTTTCGCCTGCGCGCCCAGCGGCGCTTCCAGCTGTTTCGCCGCGCTTAACGCTTCAATAACGGCATCGGTAAAGACTTGCGCAAACGCGTGATAAAATTCCAGATGGAATACGCGCATCTGTTGAATATCAACTTCGCCGCTGTTCATTTTTGCCAAAATAGGGCTGCGCATCAGCGGATGGGATTCAATCCGGTCAATAAGCCTGTTGGCAAAGGCGCGGTTTTCGGTATAAACGTGCTTATCTACGGTCGCGACAATAGCGTCCCGACCCAGCTGGCGGGTATTCAGTAACGTTTTCATTTTTATTTCTCAGGTAGGTGATAGTTTACAGGGCGGAAACCCTGCCAATTGCCATTACAACTAACGCATACATTCCACAGCTAAACGGTATAACCTGCACATATTTAAATGGCAGATAAAAACACGATGCAATCAGCAGCACCGGAATACCCACCGAAAGTATCATCATGCAAATAACGGCATAATATTTATAGGTATAAGACACGGCGAGGTCATCAATACACATGCCATAGAGCATGGATATTAACGGCAGCATAATAAAGGCAATATGTGCCAGCCTTAACATTCTGCGATTTAAATCGGTATAGTTTTCATGTCCTTTGGGGGCGCGAAACGGTCCCTTAAAAGCGTACATCCCCATTAACCCACCCATCATTATGCCGACGACAATACCGCTCCAGCCAAAGGCAATCAGTATTGCACTGAGATTAGCCACTTTCTTTCTCCTGTTTAGTGGTGCACAAAGGTAAGGCGCCTGAGAAAATACAAGCACCTTTATTTATTAAAAATAAAATCAAATATAACGATTAAAAATCCGGGTATTCTTTAGCCGTCGCGTATGTAATCGGTTTTTCAAATCCAGGAATGGTGATGCCATTCATATCAATCTTAATATCTTCCTCATTTATCCCCTGCTGGCCAAACAGATAAATGACATTGAGTTCACCCTGCGAAGCCGCCTCATCATACGCGTTAGCCTGACGTCGCACCTGGCGGTTACGCTGCTGATACTCCGCAAACACCGCTTCCCCATAGCGTTTGCGCAACCATTGATGGGTAAGCTTTGGCGAGTAAACCACCCCCGTGGCATTATTACCGCCAAAGCCTTTTGAATTTATAAAGGCAATCTGCCCCTGGCCTTCCTCTAATTTGCAGTCCTGAACAGGTATGGTTAAGCGTGCGTTGTTCACCTGTGGCGCAATGTGCGACACGCTTTTAATTCCTGGCAAAATACCATAGCGGAAGACGCCGAGGCAGCTGATGAGCTGGTCGCCGCTGGCGGGCCCCAGGGAGTGACCAAGATACGATTTCACCGCCGTCACCGGCCAGTCGCGAATCGAAAAGGCTTGCGCAACGCGGTCAAAAATATCCGCCTCGGAGACGCAATTCTTCGGCGTGCTTGAACCGTGCGCCTGAATAAACGATCCCTTCTGCACCGTCTCTATCCCCGCCATCGATACCGCAGAGGCTACCGCTTTCGCCATGGTGATGTAGTTCCCCGGCCCCGGTGACGCGATAGAACGCTTAAAGCCGTCAGCGTTGATGAAGACATTCCCCACCGAACCGTGGATCTCTGCCCCAAGCTGCAGCGCCAGCTCGTCGTCCATTAACACGACGTACTGGCTGGATTCTGCGATCACAAAACCGCAGCTGTTGCCAAACGGGCGGCTGCTGTTGCGCCAGTCGGCCGTATCCGTTTCATCAATATGCTTAAGCTTGCTCTCCGTTGCCAGGGCGCCCATGGCATCGAATCCTTCAATCACCTCTGAGGTGACCGGCGCTTCGGCGCTGCCCACAACGGCAACGCGAATGCGCCCCGCTTTAATATCTTCAACTGCCGCATTCAGGTTATACAGAAACGTGGCGCATGCCCCCAGCGTGGCGCTGGTATGACCGACGCTCCCCAGCACATACGCATTGAGGAAATCGGCGCACATGCTGTTCAGGCCCAGCGGACACTGTTTGGCGCTGACGCGATGGCCTTTCAGGCGCGACTGCAGCATACCGCCAAAGCCATAATCGTCGAGCTGTCCCATGATATTGCCCGAATAGACCCCGAGCTGATCCGGCGTGATGTTGGCCTGTATCTCTCGCCACGGGATCCCCAGGGCGTTGATGGCGTCTGACGCTCCGACAATCGCCATTTGTAGCGCCCGCGGATGGAACTGCGAATTGTAATGGTCACCCGGGCGGAATCCCTGCGGCAGCAAACCTGCAGCCTGAACCTCCGTGCGCAACAATGCCTCAATTTTACAGTCCATCTCTCCCTTAACGGTAATACGCACACGCTGATCCGCTAATTCTTCAACGTGCCATCCCGCCGGTAAGGGTTGAGGTAATTGTCTGGAAGATATATTAAAACTGAATCCCTCTTCGCCTGAAACCATATTCAATTTTGCATGGCTGACGATAGCATCGACATCAAAATAGTCGCGCGTAATTTTTCGGATAAGGGTTCCCTCAAGCGCCTCGTCTTTTATCTTCGCGGCAGCCTGAGCAGGTGTAAATCTTTTACCGGAAATGTCGCAATATCCGCCCTCATCATATTTAAGCACGCCCATCAGAATGGCTAACGATAATAACGTCGCTTGCCTTTCCTCTTCCGATAATGACTCAATAATCATTCGACGAAATGCATGATGTGAAGAACTACGACCAGCTGGACCATAGCCGCCAAAAGCCGTTATTACGGGTAATTTCGCCATAATTCATCCTGTAGTGGTCGTGGATTTATTTTGTTAAGTAAGTGCGATAATTTCAGATATTAGTTTACAAATTACCAACAAAAGCTAATATGAAAATCCAGCCAAAATGCTGACTTTTTTGGCCAGGACAACGATGAGCTACCAAAAATAATAGTCAAAACAGGTATTAATCAAAAATGACAAATACACAAATAGGATTTGTGTTATGTGAACGCATGCTAAGTTCCGGTCTCAGTCTTCCGATTGAAATGTGGAAAGCCGCAGCCAGTAGCTATTTAGCCGAGCAAAAAACAACATCCCACGCAGACACGCACAAACCGGAGACGTCTTCATTCAGGCTCTGTCGTCCGGAGAATATACTGAAAGTTCATACTATTGGCATAAATAACGAGCCCATCCTGACGCACAGTGGCTTCAGCATTACCGCCGATACTACCCTTGCCGCAGACAGGCACTATGACGTTATCTATCTTCCCGCCCTGTGGCGCAATCCTCGCGCGGTGGTCAGACAACAGCCTGAACTCCTGGCATGGCTGACCGAGCAGGCGGCGCGAGGAACCCGCATCGCGGCCGTCGGAACGGGCTGCTGTTTCCTGGCGGAGTCGGGATTGCTCAACGGGAAACCTGCCACCACCCACTGGCACTACTTCAAACAGTTCTCGCGCGACTACCCCAACGTAAAATTACAAACCAAACATTTTCTCACGCAGGCCGATAATATTTACTGTGCCGCCAGCGTCAAAGCCCTCTCAGATCTGACCATCCATTTCATCGAAACGATATACGGGAAACGCGTAGCCACCCATACCCAGCGGACCTTTTTCCATGAAATTCGAAGTCAGTTCGATCGCCAGTGTTACAGTGAAGAAAACAAACCGCATCCGGATGAAGATATTGTTCAAATTCAAATCTGGATAAAAGCAAACTGCGCCTCGGATATATCCATGCAAAATCTTGCCGATATGGCTGGCATGAGTTTGCGCAACTTCAACCGTCGCTTTAAAAATGCCACCGACATGTCCCCCCTGCAGTATTTATTAACCGCCAGAATTGAATCCGCCATGACGATGCTGCAATCCACCAATTTGAGCATTCAGGAGATCGCCAATGCGGTTGGATATCAGGATATTGCGCACTTTAACCGCCAGTTTAAGCATAAAACCACGGTGTCACCGGGGGATTATCGTAAGACGGTCCGGGCAAAGATGTTTAGTGCATAAACTCCGGTCATCTCTGATAATAAAATAGATGACCGCGAGGAGGCTCACCGTGCAAGGCGTACCGGAACAGTTTAATGATGAAAGAGACAGCGCGCGCTTTCGCCATCTGGCGCAGCTGCCGGGCCTGGAGCTTTATCATGCCCATATTTCTGACTACGCCTTTGAGCCTCACACCCATGAAGCCTTCGGGATCGGTACGATTGAAACCGGTGCCGAGCGCTTTCGCTATCGCGGGACACAGCATCTCGCGGCGGAAAAATCCGTCGTTACCATGAACCCGGACGAGATCCACACCGGCGAATCCGCCACCGAGGGCGGCTGGCGCTACCGGATGGTCTATATCGAACCCGACCTGCTGGAAGAGGTGACCGGCCTCCGGCACTGGTGGTTTAGCGACGTAACGCGTCATGACCCGCTGCGCTCGCAGCAAATCGGCAGGCTCATTTACGGCCTGTGGCACACGGACGATCCGCTTGCGCAAAAAGGATTACTGCTGGATCTGATTGAAACCTTCCAGCCGTTTGCTCATCACGCGCCGCGGGTTCAGGAAGGTGCGCACCGCTTTGAACGGGTACGCGAGTATCTGCATGACAACTATATGCGCGCTCTGACGCTGGACGAGCTCGCCAGCGTCGTTTCACTCAGCCCGTATCATTTCCAGCGCCAGTTCAAAGCCCATTTTCACGTGACGCCACATCAGATGCTGATGGCCATTCGCCTCTGGCGCGCCAAAGCGTTCCTCACGCACGGCATGCCCGCGGCAGAGGTCGCCGCCGCAACCGGGCTGACCGATCAGTCGCATCTCACCCGCGCGTTTACCCACCGCTACGGCATTACCCCCGTGCGCTACCAGAAGCAGGTCACCCGGCGCTAATGCGCAACCTCATACAATACGCGCGCATTTGCCCCACCTACACTGAGAACAGCGTAAATACCTGTGGATGGAAAAATGATTAGTGGAGTGTTGTATGCCCTGCTGGCCGGGATGATGTGGGGGCTGATTTTTGTCGGCCCGCTGATCGTACCCGAGTATCCGGCAATACTGCAGTCGACCGGCCGTTATCTGGCGCTGGGGCTGATTGCCCTGCCCCTGGCGTGGCTGGGACGGGCGCGCTTGCGTCAGCTCAGCCGTCAGGACTGGGGGACCGCGCTGGCGCTGACCATGATGGGCAATCTCATCTATTACGTATGCCTCGCGAGTGCCATTCAGCGTACCGGTGCGCCGGTATCGACCATGATTATCGGCACGCTGCCGGTCGTCATCCCCGTCTTTGCTAACCTGCTCTACAGCCACCGCGATGGCAAACTGGCGTGGTCAAAAATGGCACCGGCGCTGATCTGCACCGCCCTGGGGCTGATATGCGTCAATATTGCCGAGCTGCGTCATGGGCAGGCGGATGTTGACCTGTGGCGTTACGGTTCTGGCATTCTGCTGGCGTTCATTTCCGTGGCGTGCTGGGCATGGTATGCCCTGCGCAATGCGCGCTGGCTGCGTGAGAATCCGGACAAGCATCCGATGATGTGGGCAACGGCGCAGGCGCTGGTCACGCTGCCCGTATCCGTCGTGGGATATCTCGGCGCATGCCTCTGGCTGGGCCATCAGCAGCCGGACTTCACCCAGCCCTTCGGGCCAAGACCGTGGGTGTTTATCGGCCTGATGGTGGCGATTGCGGTGCTGTGTTCATGGGTGGGCGCGCTGTGCTGGAACATTGCCAGCCAGAAGCTGCCGACGGTGATCTTAGGGCCGCTGATTGTCTTCGAAACCCTGGCCGGACTGCTTTATACCTTCCTGATGCGCCAGAGCGTGCCGCCGTTATTCACGGCCTGCGGGATCGCGCTGTTGGTCGTGGGGGTGGTGATGGCAGTGAGAGCGAAGCCGGAAAAACCGAGGGTTGTTCCGGCGTCGGAGATGTGATTTTGCCGGGTGGCTAGCCGCCACCGGGCAAGCCCTTAAAACGTTTCCCAGTTCCCTTCTGACGCCGCGGCTACAGGCTGCGATTTTGGCACATAGGTTTTCACCGGTGCCGCTTTAACCATCTGATTGCGGGTGATTTTGAACACCGCTACCGCTTCGTTCAGGCGTGCAGCCTGATCTTCCAGCGCAGCCGCTGCGGCCGCAGACTCCTCCACCAGCGAGGCGTTCTGCTGGGTCACGCGGTCCATCTCGGCTACCGCCTGGCCCACCTGGTCGATACCGCGGCTCTGCTCGTCAGAGGCCGAGGCAATTTCGCCCATGATGTCGGTGACGCGGGTAACCGCATTGACGATCTCGGCCATCGTGGCGCCGGCTTCGTTAACCAGCTGCGAGCCCGCGTTCACGCGCTCACCGGAATCATCAATAAGCGCTTTGATCTCTTTCGCCGCCTGAGCGCTGCGCTGCGCGAGGGTACGCACTTCCCCTGCCACCACCGCAAAACCGCGGCCCTGCTCGCCCGCGCGCGCCGCTTCCACCGCCGCGTTCAACGCCAGAATGTTCGTCTGGAAGGCAATACCGTCGATCACGTTAGTAATTTGCGCGATTTTGCTGGAACTGGTGGCGATCTCATCCATCGTACGTACGACGCCTTCAACCACGTTACCGCCCTTCTTCGCCGTTGAGGAGGCGTCCAGCGCCAGACGGGACGCCTGACGCGCGTTATCGGCGTTCTGCTTCACGGTTGCTGTCAGCTGTTCCATGCTGGCTGCCGTTTCTTCAAGAGAAGCGGCCTGCTGCTCGGTACGGGAAGAGAGATCGTTACTGCCCGCAGAGATTTCGCCTGCACCGGTGTAAATCGTATCTGCGCCTTCACGCACCACGCCCACCGTGTTCGCCAGCGAGGTTTGCATCTCCTGAACGTTGCGCGCCAGGATGGCCATCTCATTTTTACCGTCAGCCTGAATCGGCTGGGTTAAATCCCCTGCCGCAATGGCGCGAATATGGTTAATCACCTCTTCCAGCGGCAGCAGCAGCACGCGGCGCATAGCAATCCAGCTGGAGATAATCACCACAATCACCAGCAGCATGACCGCAGAGAGGATCCACAGGATGTGCTTGTAATCACTTTCGTTATCCTGAATGCCTTTATCGGTGAGCGCGGCCTGCGCTTCACGCCATTCACGATAAACCGCCTGCATCGCGTTTTGTTTTTGTTCGGCATTCTGCTTGAACATATCTTCCAGATTACCCTGGCTCAGCAGAACGTTCATTTGCGTCAGCGTTGTAGAGTAATTACGGTACTGCTCCTCAAGGCGATTAGTCAGGTTCTCATCCAGGCCTGGCGTATTCGGCAAGGCATAGTATTTATCGTAATGAACCTGCGCTTCAGTCAGCAGATTTTTCGCCGTGGTCACCAGCTCATTCAGCTGACCGCCGTTAATTTGAGAGGCCATGCTGCTTTGCAGGCGCAGCATCCCGCGGTTCAGGGTGACGCGCGCCTGGTTCAGACTGATCCACGCATCGGTAAACTCCGCCACGTTCTTGCTGGAGAGCTGCGCCACGGTGAAGTTGTCTTTATCGTTGTTCAGGGCGTTGATAAAGATACCGGCGGAAATCACTTGCATGATGCCGAGCACGAGCAGCACCGAAATCAAAAGGGTAATGACTTTTATACGTTTAAACATGCGTTGCCTTTGTTATATGCAGGTTTGTCTGACGTGGATATATCGGCAGGCGCAGCGGGTTGTTTACTGTTTCTCCACCTTTAAAAAGTTTCGAAACCACTTTCCTGAGCCCATTCAGAGAGTTAAATCGGATATTTTTTTGTGATCTGCATCTCACTTTTTCCCGTCCCTCTAAAGGGTTATAGCGCCGGCTTAAAGATGCATTTAATATGCATCTTATATTATTGATGACGAGGTAACTGCTATGGCCTTTCGCGACCAACCCCTTGGCGAGCTGGCGCTCTCCATTCCTCGCGCTTCTGCGCTGTTCCGTAAATACGATATGGATTACTGCTGCGGCGGTAAGCAAACCCTGGCGCGTGCGGCTTCACGCAAAGAGCTGGACGTTGAGGTGATTGAAGCAGAACTGGCGCAGCTGGCCGAGCAGCCCGTCGACAAAGACTGGCGAACCGCTCCGCTCGCGGAAATCATCGACCATATCCTCGTGCGATACCATGACCGTCACCGTGAACAGCTGCCGGAGCTGATCCTGCAGGCGACCAAAGTCGAGCGCGTCCATGCCGACAAACCTTCCGTACCGCGCGGTCTGGCAAAGTACCTGACCCTGCTGCACGAAGAGCTTTCCAGCCACATGATGAAAGAAGAGCAGATCCTCTTCCCGATGATTAAACAGGGAATGGGAAGCCAGGCGATGGGACCCATCAGCGTGATGGAAAGCGAGCACGATGACGCGGGTGAACTGCTGGAAGTGATCAAACACACCACCCACAACGTCACGCCGCCGCCAGAAGCGTGCACAACGTGGAAAGCGATGTACAACGGCATTAACGAAACGATCGACGACCTGATGGAACACATCAGTCTTGAGAACAACGTTTTGTTCCCGCGGGCTTTAGCGGGGGAATAAAAAAGGCCGCTGCGGCCTGATGCCCTCACCCCGACCCTCTCCCACAGGGAGAGGGTGCAAAAACTAAAAACGGCAACTGACGTTGCCGTTTTGCTTTTACCTTACGCCTGCCATCCGTTTCTTACCGATAAACACCCAGCCCAGCCCCAGCGCGATAAACCACAGCGGCGTGACGATGAGTGCCTGGCGGGTATCATCTTCCAGCGTCAGCAGAACCAGCACGAAGACGAAGAACGCCATGCACACCCAGCACATTAGCTTGCCCAGCGGCATCTTGTAGATCGATTTTTCATGCAGGTGTGGACGCTGCTTGCGGTACACAAGGTATGAACAGAGGATGATGGTCCAGACGAACATAAACAGGATCGCAGAGACCGTGGTGATCATGGTGAACGCGCCAATCACGCTTGGGTTCACGTAGAGCATCACCACACCGCCCAGCAGGCACATGCAGGAGAAGGTCAACCCTTTTGCCGGTACCGCACGCTTAGAGAGCTTGGCGAACGCGCTCGGTGCCACGCCTTCCTGCGCCAGACCAAACAGCATACGGCTGGTGGAGAATACGCCGCTGTTGGCAGACGAGGCAGCAGAGGTCAGCACCACGAAGTTAATCAGGCTCGCGGCAGCAGGCAGGCCTACCAGCACGAACAGCTCAACGAACGGGCTCTTGGTAGGTACCACGGAGCTCCACGGCGTCACGGACATAATGATGACCAGCGCGAAGACGTAGAACATGATGATACGCACCGGAATGGAGTTGATGGCGCGCGGGAGAGACTTCTCGGGATCTTTGGTCTCCGCTGCCGTGGTGCCCACCAGTTCAATGCCCACAAACGCGAACACCGCAATCTGGAAACCAGCAAAGAAGCCGCTGATGCCTTTCGGGAACCAGCCGCCGTCATTCCACAGATGGGTAAACGACGCCTGAACGCCGGTTGGTGACTGGAAGTGGGTAAGTACCATTACCAGACCCACCACGATGAGCCCGACAATGGCCACGATTTTGATCATCGCAAACCAGAACTCCATCTCACCGAACATTTTGACGGTGGCGAGGTTCAGGCTCAGCAGCAGCACAATAACCGCCAGCGAGGCCACCCAGTCCGACAGCCCCGGGAACCAGAACTGCGCATAGGCGGTAATCGCTACGACGTCCGCCATACCGGTGACGACCCAGCAGAACCAGTAGGTCCAGCCGGTAAAATAGCCCGCCCATGGCCCGAGCAGGTCTGAAGCGAAGTCGCTGAAGGATTTGTATTCAAGGTTCGAGAGCAGCAGTTCACCCATTGCACGCATCACGAAGAACAGCATAAAACCGATAATCATATAAACGAATATGATTGACGGTCCGGCGAGACTGATGGTTTTGCCTGACCCCATAAACAGCCCGGTACCGATGGCACCCCCAATCGCAATGAGCTGAATATGACGGTTTGTGAGATTGCGCCGTAGCGACTGTTCGGACGACGCCTCTTCGTCGGCGACGACTTTGACCTGATCTACCATGTGATATTTTCCTGTTTATGCCTGTCTGTGTTGTTAAGGCTCTTCTGGCCTTTAAATACGTCAAAAGATGACGTTCCCTTGTAAGGGCTAATCGATATTAGGTAAGAATCGGCGGGATGAATACTATGATTTAGATATTATGTTAATAATATGTTGAAAGTGAGTGTCATATCACTCATACAGCGCGAAACAGCTCACAAAAATACACGCAACAGTTTCGTTTGCAAGATAAAATGTTGATAGCACCGTAACTATAGGTTTTTACACTATTTTCCTCTCCCCAACCGGGGAGAGGAAATAAGAAAATTCGATTACAGAATTTCCAGCAGCTCGACTTCAAAGACCAGGGTGCTGAATGGCGGGATGGACGCGCCAGCGCCGCGCTCGCCGTAGGCCAGGTTATGCGGGATAGTCAGTTCCCATTTGGAACCCACTGGCATCAGGGTCAGGGCTTCGATCCAGCCTGCGATAACGCCATTTACCGGGAACTCAGCCGGTTCGCCGCGCGCCACGGAGCTGTCGAAGACGGTACCGTCGATCAGCTTACCGGTGTAGTGCACGCGAACGTGGTCGGTACGCGCCGGGATTGCGCCGTCGCCCTGATTGATCACGCGGAACTGCAGACCAGACTCGGTGCTGTTCACGCCTTCACGCTCGCGGTTCTCTTCCAGATATTTCACACCTTCGGCGGCCATCTCTTCAAAGCGCGCACGACGCACGGCGTCAGCACGTTCGTGGATTTCACGCAGCGCACGGTGCACGACGTCAACCGGAACGGCAGGCTGTTTGCCTTCCAGCGCGTCAGCGATACCCGCCACCAGCGCTTCTGGTAACAGACCTTCCAGGCCGGATTCGCTCAGCTGCTGTCCTACCTGCAAGCCGATACCGTAACTTGCCTGCGCTTCGATAGTGTCAAAAGTCGGGGTGGTCATGGGTTTTCCTTCCATCACATTTAAAGTAGCGGGCAGCATATCAGCCATGCCCTTATGGGTAAAACTTTGTCTGAAGTTAAGGTGACAAACCGCGACGAAACAGAAACAATAGAGATAACCAGGATTAATCCCGAACTGATGTCACGGATGTCGGGTTTACTACGCCGTTCAGGCAGTTAGCAAACTATACTTCGGGGCACAGGATAAAAAATACGCGGAGCAGGAGGAGTGCCATGCCCGGGCGATTTGAACTGAAACCTACCCTGGCGAAAATCTGGCAGGCGCCGGACAATTTTCGCATCATGGACCCGCTGCCTCCTCTGCATCGCAGAGGGATCATCATTGGTGCGCTGATGGTGATTGTGGGCTTCCTGCTTCCTTCCGGGGGCGATGATGTCGATACCGCACCCGTCACCCGCAATGCCCAACTGGACATTCAGTCGCAGACGCGGCCGCAGCCTGACGCACAGCCGATGCAGACGCAGCTCGTCTCCCCGTCTAACGATCCGGGTCAGGTTGCGCCGGTTGAGCCAGAGCCCATTCAGGATGAACAGCCGCAGGATCAAGCCGCCGCCCCGTCTCAGCCTCAGACGCAGCAGCCCACCGGCATTGAGCAACAGTGGCGCTCCTATCGCGTAGAGCCGGGCAAAACCCTGGCACAGCTGTTCCGCGACCACAACCTGCCGCCAACCGACGTGTATGCCATGGCGAAGGTGGAAGGTGCGGGTAAACCGCTCAGTAACCTGCAGAATGGTCAGATGGTACAGATTCGCCAGAATGCCAGCGGGGTGGTGACAGGGTTAACGATTGATACGGGAAGTGGACAACAGGTACTGTTTACCCGCCAGCCAGACGGCAGTTTTATCAGGGCGCGTTAAGAGCCCGGATCTCTAAAACGCAAAACGCCGGCACAAGGCCGGCGTTTCAACGTGAGCAGAGTAAAAAATTACTCAGCTACAACGTTAACAACCAGTTTAGCGAACACTTCGCTGTGAACCTGGAAGTCAACTTCGTGCTCACCAGTGGTACGCAGAACGCCGTTCGGCAGACGAACTTCGCTCTTAGCCACTTTAACGCCTGCAGCAGATACTGCATCAGCGATATCGCGGGTACCGATGGAACCGAACAGTTTACCTTCGTCGCCAGATTTAGACGCGATGGTAACGGTGCCCAGTGCGTTGATTGCTTCAGCGCGAGCGTTAGCAGCCGCCAGAACGTCAGCCAGTTTGGCTTCCAGTTCAGCGCGACGTGCTTCGAAAAACTCTACGTTTTTCTTGGTAGCTGGAACAGCTTTACCCTGTGGAACCAGGAAGTTACGTGCGTAACCCGCTTTAACGTTAACCTGATCACCCAGGCTGCCCAGGTTTGCTACTTTATCAAGCAGAATAACTTGCATTACCTTATCCTCTTAAAGTCGTATTAATGGACCGTGCCCGATTACTGATGACGATCAGTGTACGGCAGCAGGGACAGGTAGCGAGCGCGTTTGATAGCGCGAGCCAGCTGACGCTGGTATTTTGCACGAGTACCGGTGATACGGCTTGGGACAATCTTACCGCTTTCGGTGATGTAGTTTTTCAGCGTTGCGATATCTTTATAGTCGATCTCTTGAACGCCTTCCGCGGTGAAACGGCAGAACTTGCGACGACGGAAATAACGTGCCATATGGCTAGTCTCCAGAATCTATCAAATCAATCTGCTCGGCATGCAGAACCATTTTGCTCAGGCCGTTCTTTGCCTTGTGGCAAGAGATGAACCCCTGAACGATTACTGCGCTACCGACCGTTAAACTGTGAGTAATGGCCTGGTTTTCGTGTCCGCTAATAATAACGGGCATTTGGCACCACGCCTGCCGGTGAAACCCGGCTTCCTCTTGCACAGAACGATGCTCAAGCACGAACTGGCAATGCGGAATTCCTGATGGACTGACCTTTCGAAGGGGAGCCCTGCATACGATGCCGGACAACGCCAGACGGTTGGTCATCAGAAATTACTCTTCAGAATCCCCAGCATCAGAATCATCTGCGGTTTCGTTTGCGAAATCATCGCGACGCTCACGGCGCTCGTCTTTCGCTTTAACCATCGGAGATGCTTCGGTAACTGCGTTTTTGGTACGCATAACCATGCTGCGGATAACGGCATCGTTGAAGCGGAAGGTAGTTTCCAGCTCATCGATCACTTCCTGCGGCGCTTCAACGTTCATCAGAACGTAGTGTGCTTTGTGCAGTTTGTTGATCGGGTAAGCCAGCTGACGGCGGCCCCAGTCTTCCAGACGGTGGATCGTACCTTCTGCACCAGTGATGGCAGCAGAGTAACGCTCGATCATACCCGGAACCTGTTCGCTCTGGTCAGGATGGACCATAAAAACGATTTCGTAATGACGCATCGAATTGCTCCTTACGGATTATTCAGCCTCCTGTCTGGGTCAGCCGAGGCCCGGGGAGGCAAGGAACGTGTTAAAGGTCGGCTGAAAAATTGACGCGTCATAATACTTGCGCGCCCCTGGAAACTCAAGCTGATTGCACAAATAATTCGCACAAAGCGCGAAGCGGGTCTAAGTGGGTGATTTAAAATTGGTCACACCCGGAAGCGTTGTTTTTTTGAACAACTGCATCAGAAATGGTCACGCATCCCCGCCGGATGAGTGATTACACTTTAATCAGAGATCACCTGAATTAAAGAAGGAGCATCCCCCCTCTCGCAGCACGCAGTCGTGGAGCGCATATCATGAAAAAAATCGCATTAGCCATAGTGGCGGCGCTTTTGCTCAGTGCAAACGCGATGGCAGCCATCAAGATAGACAGCCGACAGGCCAGAAACATGGATGATGTGCAAAGCTTGGGCGTCATTTACATCAATCATAATTTCGCCACGGAAAGTGAAGCAGATCAGGCCCTTAATGAAGAAACCGATGCGCAGGGCGCAACCTATTACCACGTGATGTTAACCCGTGAGCCCGGCAGCAACGGCAACATGCACGCCAGTGCAGATATTTACCGATAACGCATTAACGCTAGCACCAGGAAAGCCAACAACGAGAACATAGCCATAGTTGACGTTGCCCCCTGCCCGGGGGCTTTTTTTTGTGAATGGCTCCGGAATACCACCGGTTACAACTGTTTTTAGGTATTCCAGAGCGCTTATTCACTTCTGCCCGTAGTAGGCATTCGGGCCGTGCTTGCGCATGAAATGCTTGTTCATCAGGTAATCATCCATGCCCTGAAGCTGTGGGTTGATGCCACGGGCAATCCACGCCATGCGTGCCACCTCCTCCATGACGACCGCATTATGGACGGCGTCGTGGGCATCTTTTCCCCAGGCGAACGGGCCGTGCTGATAGACCACAATACCCGGCGTATGCAGCGGCTCACATTCTCCCAGCGTATCGATAATCACCTTTCCGGTGTTGAGCTCGTATTCACCTTCCACTTCATCCTGCGTTAATGCCCGCGTGCAGGGGATGTCGCCAAAGAAGTAGTCCGCGTGGGTCGTGCCCAGCGCCGGGATGGGCAGCCCGGCCTGGGCCCAGGCCGTCGCGTGCGTGGAGTGGGTATGCACCACGCCGCCAAGGGACGGATAGCGCTGGTACAGCGCCAGATGGGTTGCGGTATCTGAAGAGGGACGCCATTTTCCCTCCACGACGTTTCCGTCGAGATCCACCACCACCATATCGTCTGCTTTCATGGTGTCATACGCCACACCGCTCGGCTTAATCACGATTAGCCCCTGCTCGCGATCGATAGCACTGACGTTGCCCCAGGTGAAGGTGACCAGGCCATAGCGCGGCAGATCCATATTGGCTTCAAAGACCTGCTGTTTAAGCTTAAGCATGTTCAGCCTCCAGCAACCCTGCCCGCGCCATACGTTCGCGCACCCAGTCCCGCGCCTTCGCCACTTCCGCTGCCGGGTTGTCCGACGTCTCGCTCCACATCTCAATCAGGTAAGGCCCGCAATAGCCTGTCTCTTTGAGCGTTTCGAAGCACCGTTCAAAATCCACCACCCCGGTGCCGAACGGTACGTTTTTAAACACTCCAGGACGGGTATCTTTGACGTGCACCGCCACGATATGCCCCATGCCTGCCTGCAGCTCCATCTGCACGTCGTTATCCCATGCTGACAGGTTGCCGATATCGGGATAAAGCTGGAACCACGGGTTATTCAGATAGTGCGCGTAGCCCAGCGCCTTGCTGATGGAGTTCATTAACGGGTAGTCCATGATCTCCATCGCCAGCGTGACCTGCGCGCGGCTGGCCATCTCAACGCTCTCTTTCAGGCCGTCACGGAAACGACGGCGCGTTTCATCGTTGGCTTCCTGATAGTAAACGTCATAACCCGCCAGCTGGATCACGCGGATACCGACATCCTGCGCAAAGCGAATGGCTTTACGCATGATCTCCAGCCCCTGCGCACGTATAGCATCGTCTTCGCTGCCGAGCGGAAAACGACGGTGGGCGCTCAGGCACATGGACGGCACGCGCACACCCGTTTCAGCAACGGCGCTCACCAGCGCCAGGCGCTGTTCGCGGCTCCAGTCGAGGCGAGAGAGACGCTCGTCCGTCTCATCCACGGACATTTCGACAAAATCGAAACCCAGCTGTTTTGCCAGCTGTAACCGCTCCAGCCAGCACTCCCCCGCAGGGAGTGCCTTTTCATAGATGCCAAGCGGGACCTGTTTTGACAACATACCCGCTCCTTAGCCCCAAAGCTGAGCGATTGAGCGTTTGAACTGACGCGCCGCTTCCACCGGAGACGCCGCATCACGAATGCTGCGACCGGCAATAAAGACGTGAATCGGGATTCCCTTGAACAGCGGCAGATCTTCCAGCGCCAGACCGCCGGTGACGGTGACTTTGAAGCCCATATCGGCCAGACGTTTGATCGCGCTGATATCCGCTTCGCCCCACGCCACGCCTGCGGCCTGCGCATCGCGGCTGCGGTGGTACACCACCTGCTGAATGCCCGCATCGCGCCACTCCTGCGCCTGCTCCCAGGTCCAGAAGCCGGTCAACTCAATCTGCACGTCGCCGTTAAACTCTTTTGCCACGTCCAGCGCGCCTTTGGCGGTGTTGATATCCGCACAGCAGATCACGGTGACCCAGTCAGCATTCGCTTCGAAGCACATGCGGGAGAGGATTTTACCTGCGTCGGCAATTTTGGCATCTGCCAGCACGATTTTATGCGGATAGAGCGCCTTCAGATCGCGAACGGCGCGCACGCCCTCGCCTACGCAGAGAATGGTGCCCACTTCGATGATATCGACTTCTTCCGCGATCAGGCGGGTGGTTTCGTAAGCGTGGGACAGAGTTTGGTTATCCAGCGCAACCTGCAACATAGGTAATGACATGTTCAATTCCTCTTAGACTGCCGCCGCTGTGGCGTTATCAATTAAATCCAGCACGTCCTGCTCGGTACGGCAGGCGCGTAAACGGTCGAAATTAGCTTCGTCATCAAACAGATTGACGATCTGCATGATGCCGACCTCCTGGTGGGTGTTAGCATCGACCGCGGCCATGGTGATCAGGATATCGACCGGATCGTTATCTTCGTGGTTGAACACCAGTGGCGTTTTCAGCGTCACCAGCGCGAAGCCGGTTTTCTTCACGCCCTCTTCAGGACGCCCATGCGGCATTGCCAGCCCTGGCGCAATCACAAAGTAAGGGCCGTGCTGCGCCACGCCATCAAGAATGGCCTGGTAGTAACGCGGCTCGACAACGTCAGCCTTAACCAGCAGATCCACGCTCAGCTTCACCGCTTCCTGCCAGGTGCTGGCCTCAGCCTGTAAAAGGATGGAGTTATTCTCTGCCAGCGAATCACGTAGTTTCATGTGGCGTCCTTACTTCACGTCTTGTGGGAAGTGCTCTTTGATCACTTCCAGCAGTTTTGGTCCGAAATCCGCAGGCGACAGCATGTTGCGCACGCCCACCACATATTTATTGCCCGACACGCTAATTTCGCCGGCGATATGGGTAGAGGCGATGATGATGTCCGCGCCGTTGAGTTCACTTTTGTATTCACCCACCGCGCAGCTGTTCACCGTGTGGTCGATGTTTGACTGGGTTAAAAACTGGTCCACTTTCATCTTCATGATCATGGAGCTGCCTTGCCCATTGCCACACACAGCCAGGATACGTACGGTCATAATCGAAACTCCTTAATGAGCAGAGACTTCTGCTGTTTGTTTTTCCGCATCTTCTTCAGCTCGCAGCGAACGGCCAGCGAAGAACATATAAGCCAGAGCAATCAGGATGATGACGGCCATAAAGACCACCCCGACGGAGGCAAAGCCCTGCATCATCGGCGGTGCCAGAATTGACCAGTCCGCCATGCCCATCCAGGCACTCATACCGGTGAGCTTCACCGCCCACACGCAACCAAAGATTTCCACCATGCCCATGACCAGGCAGATCTTGAGCGCCGCGCGCCAGCCGCCGAAGTGGTTAGCGAAGACGCCGATGGTGGCGTTGGAGAAGAACATCGGGATAAAGCCAGGAATAATCAGGATTGAGGAGCCGCAGCCGACCAGGATGCCCACCGCAATCAGCTGGCCGATGGTGCCCCACATAAAGCCCCAGACCACCGCGTTTGGCGCGAAGCTGTAGATAGCGGCACAGTCAATCGCCAGCACCGCGCCTGGGATCAGGCGCTGGGAAATACCGTTGAAGGCTTCCGACAGTTCGGCGACAAACATACGCACGCCCTGAGTGATGATGAAAATGGCCACCGCGAAGGAGAAGCCGGTCTGCAGGATATAAACCGTCCAGTGCGTTTTACCCGCCATCGCCTGAACAACGTCAATACCGAAGGAGAGCAAAATGGCGCCGAAGAAGATGGTCATCACAATCGCGGTTGAAACGATGTTGTCATGGAAAATATTCAGCCAGCCCGGCAGCTTGAGGTCTTCAACGCTCTCTTCTTTTTTGCCCAGGTACGGTGCAACTTTATAGGCAATCCAGGAGGCAAACTGCTGCTGATGGCCGATGGAGAAACCGCAGCCGTCAGTCACTTCCTGAGTAGGCTTGTACATCATGTTGGAGGTGATACCCCAGTAGAGCGAGACCAGCACCGCGGTGCAGATAATCGTGGTCCACATTGGGTAGCCGAAGATATAGAGAGAAACCGCGATCAGCCCCGCCTGCTGGAACATGATGTGGCCGGTGAGCATGATGGTGCGAATACCGGTAATACGGCGCAGAAGCACGTAAATGATGTTCAGCGCCAGGGCGAGCAGCACCGCATACCCCACCCAGCTATAGGCATCACCCATGCGTTCAATGGTCGCCATCATTGAGGCGTATGTGTCAGAGATGGCACCGTTGATGCCATACACTTCCGACATTTTGGCGACGACCGGCTTAAAGGTGCTGGTCAGAATGCCTGACCCCGCCTGCAACAGCATGAAACCGATAATGGTTTTGATGGTGCCTTTAATAATCACGCTGACGCTTTTGCGCAGCAGGATATAACCCAGACACGTCACGATACCCAGCAGCAGCGGGGCGTTGGTCATTACCTGATTAAAGAACACGGTAAAGACGTTGTAGAGGATCTCCATAACTCTCTCCAGAAATGAGAACACGAGGGGCAATCCCTGTGTGGTTGGTGTCATCACTCTATTAATCACAAATAATCACCACAAGATTGCATTTGATTATTTGTGACGTATCACGCAATTTATTTCCATGGTGTTAGTAATGATTTTCACTACCGTACATGAGAAATAAATTAACCTTTATAATTCATGCAATTAATGTTTAATACTGGATAGTCTAACAAGGAATAAGTGCAGAGTACGTGAAGTTGCGCAGATAAAATTCCGCATTTTTGCCATTGCAAAGCGCATCAAATGGTGCCAGCATTAATCACAACAAATCACAATGTGATTACTTTTGATTAAATAAGGAGCCAAAACGATGAGTAAAGTGAACACCATCACCCGTGAGTCATGGATTCTGAGCACCTTCCCGGAGTGGGGCAGCTGGCTGAATGAAGAGATCGAGCAGGAACAGGTTGCTCCTGGTACCTTTGCAATGTGGTGGCTGGGCTGTACCGGTATCTGGCTGAAATCAGAAGGTGGTGCCAACATCTGCGTCGATTTCTGGTGCGGCACCGGCAAGCAGAGCCACGGCAACCCGCTGATGAAAAAAGGCCATCAGATGCAGCGCATGGCGGGCGTAGAAAAACTGCAGCCGAACCTGCGTACCACACCGTTTGTGCTCGATCCGTTTGCCATTCGCCAGATCGACGCCGTCCTTTCTACTCACGATCACAACGATCATATCGACGTGAACGTGGCGGCTGCGGTGATGCAAAACTGTGCTGACGATGTGCCGTTTATCGGGCCACAGACCTGCGTGGATCTGTGGATCGGCTGGGGCGTGCCGAAAGAGCGCTGCATCGTGATGAAGCCTGGGGACGTGGTGAAAATTAAAGATATTGAAATTCACGCGCTGGACGCCTTTGACCGTACAGCACTGATCACCCTGCCTGCCGATCAGAAAGCCGCGGGTGTACTGCCGGACGGTATGGATGAGCGCGCGGTTAACTATCTGTTTAAAACCCCTGGCGGCTCCCTGTATCACAGCGGCGACTCTCACTACTCCAACTACTACGCGAAGCACGGTAACGAGCATCAGATTGACGTGGCGCTGGGCTCCTACGGCGAGAACCCGCGCGGTATTACCGACAAAATGACCAGCGCCGACATGCTGCGCATGGCGGAAGCGCTGAATACCAAAGTGGTGATTCCGTTCCACCACGATATCTGGTCAAACTTCCAGGCCGATCCGCAGGAGATCCGCGTACTGTGGGAAATGAAAAAAGACCGCCTGAAGTATGGCTTCAAGCCGTTCATCTGGCAGGTCGGCGGCAAGTTCACCTGGCCACTGGACAAAGATAATTTCGAATATCACTACCCACGTGGTTTCGATGATTGCTTCACCATTGAGCCAGACCTGCCGTTCAAGTCCTTCCTCTGATTGTGCAGCCGCATCGCCAGACATGATGTCTGGCGAAGTCATATTTCTTTTAGTAATTTCACGCTATTTCAAATATCATCTTTTCAAATCAATTCTTATCGGAATAGCTCATGACGGAAGCGCAACGGCATCAAATTCTCCTGGAACTCCTGGCGCAAACCGGGTTTATCACCGTCGAGAAAGTGATCGAACGTTTAGGCATCTCCCCGGCAACGGCGCGGCGGGATATCAACAAGCTGGATGAAAGCGGCAAGCTGAAAAAGGTCCGCAACGGCGCGGAAGCGATCAGCCAGCAGCGCCCTCGCTGGTCTCCGATGAATATTCATCAGGCGCAGAATCATGATGAAAAAGTGCGGATTGCCAGAGCCGCATCGCAGCTGGTGAATCCCGGCGAGAGCGTGGTCATCAACTGCGGCTCCACGGCGTTTCTGCTGGGCCGTGAAATGTGCGGCAAGCCGGTGCAAATCATCACCAACTACTTACCGCTCGCGAACTATCTCATCGACCAGGAGCATGAGAGCGTGGTGATCATGGGCGGGCAGTACAACAAAAGCCAGTCCATCACCCTTAGCCCTCAGGACAGCGAAAACAGTCTCTATGCCGGGCACTGGATGTTTACCAGCGGCAAAGGCCTGACGGCAGATGGCCTGTATAAAACCGATATGCTGACCGCGATGGCGGAGCAAAACATGCTTAACGTTGTGGGCAAGCTCGTTGTGCTGGTCGACAGCAGCAAAGTGGGCGAGCGCGCAGGGATGTTATTCAGCCGTGCCGAACAGATCGACATGGTGATCACCGGCAAAGGCGCCAACCCTGAGATCCTCCAGAAGCTGGAAGATCAGGGCGTAAAAGTGCTGCGCGTTTAAAGGTGCTGGCGGAAAAACGCTACCGTGGCATCCAGCGCCGTTGGCGTGATGCGGTGACGGACGCCCGGTTCCCACAGACAGGTCAGATTACCGTCCAGTCCTGCATTCATTAACGCCTGCTGCAGGCGGAAGGTTCCCTCGGGCGGGACCACATCATCCGCGTCACCGTGCCACAGCAGCAGCGGGCGATCGGCCAGGCGCGGCAATGCCCGGGTCACTTCCCACTCTTCGAGCGTCGCGGTGATTTCCGCTAAATCCTGAGGGGGAAAGAGCGTCTTCGCCAGCGACGTAAAATAGCCCGAGCCCATCAGGCAGGCGACAGACTTCACTTCAGGATGATGCGTCATAATCCCCAGCGCCGTCATACCGCCCATCGACGCTCCAGCCACGGCCAGACGATTGTCGGCCACCAGCCCTGCCTCATACAGCGCATCGCGTAGCCCGGCAAACTCGGTCAGACTCCCGTGCAGAATCTGCCAGAACTGCCCAAGACGCGCCTGTTCGTTACCCAAAAAGCGTGCGCCGTGGTCGGGTGCATCCGGCATCACCACGCGGAAACCCGCCTGCGCCAGCGCGACCGCAAAATAACTGTAAACCATCTTCGATGAGGTAAACCCATGATAAAAAACCACAACAGGCAGCGGTTTATCACGTTTACCCGCTGGCATCGCGTGTAAAATTTCATGGTCGCCGAGGTGGCGTATTTCAATTTCAATCATTGTCGACCCTGTGCGAATGTATGATTCATAATGTTGAGAACTGGGTTACGCTTTCACGTCATTTTCATTCGAAATATACGTCCCAGATAACACTTCGGGAACATTCCCCCAAAACTAAATTCACAGACAACTACACTATGGCTATCAGGAAACGAGATATGGTTATGCGCAGGTTTGCTGCTTTATTGCTGGTGTTTCTGCTCAGTGGCTGTAGCGCGCTGCAGGGAACGCCGCAACCCGCTCCACCGGTCGCCGATCATCCACAGGAGATTCGTCGTAATCAGACGGAAGGATTACAACGAATGGGCACCATCTCCGCGCTGGTTCGCGGCTCTCCGGATGACGCAGAAGCGGCAATAAAAGCACAGGCCGTCGCTGCCAAAGCAGATTATTACGTCATCATTATGATCGACGAAACCATCATAACGGGACAGTGGTATTCACAGGCCATTTTGTACCGGAAATAATGGTTTACCTTTGAACGAGATTTACACTGCTTTGCGTCCATAGACATTTTCCTGTCCACAATAAACTCCATGCCCGCGTCAATGGAAGGGAGTTTATTTGCGAAGGATTGCCCGGCGGATACCGGATATATGTGAAATGGAGCTGACGATGAAACGAACTCTTGCTTTGACCTCACTGTTGCTCTCAGCAGGCCTGCTGAGCACCACCGCGCAGTCAGCAGAATTCGCCAGTGCTGATTGTGTGACTGGCCTGAATGAAATTGGCCAGATCTCCGTGAATAATATCTCGGGGAGCCCGCAAGACGTTGAACGTGTCGTGGCATTAAAGGCCGATGAGCAGGGTGCTTCATGGTATCGCATCATCCAGATGCAGGAAGATAACCATATCGACCACTGGCGGGTACAGGCCATTCTCTACGTGTAATCTCCCTCCTGATAAAAGCCACTTATTTTTAGTGGCTTTTCGTTTTTGCAAATTTTTTATCTTATAAAAAACAAATCAAGAACAATAAAATAACATTTTGTTACATTAAACCAGTAAACGTAATCCCCGCTCTGCCGTTGAAGAACCATACCTTTTCAATGATGAGCAATTTATGATCAACATTTTTCGCCGCGCAGGCCTGGGTGCGAAACTGTCGCTGCTTACCGGCGTCAGTGTCGCCACGCTGTTTCTGCTTTTCACTTTTCTGCTCAGTCAAAAAGCCAGCCAGCAGCTTGAAGCCCTTGCGGTAGAAGATCTGCATAATCAGTCCACCGGCATGGTCGACATGGTGCAGATGTTTAACACCAGCCTGAGTGAAGAGGTTGAGAGCTATACCCGTCTGTTCACCACCTTTTTACCGCAGCCCCTGAACATTGATGCTTCCCAAACCCAGACAATTAACGGGCTCAGCGTTCCGCTTCTGAAAGGCGGAGATACCGGGCTGCATGAAAACAACACGCTTTCGGACGCGTTCCTGAACCGTACGGGAGCCATTTCGACGCTGTTTGTACGCAGCGGTAACGACTTTGTTCGCGTAGCCACTTCCCTGCGTAAAGAGAACGGCGAGCGGGCAATGGGTACCGTTCTGGATAACGCCAGCCCGGCCTTTGCCGCCGTCAACAAAGGTGAAGTCTACCGCGGCCTGGCGCTGCTGTTTGGCAAACGCTACATCACCCAGTACCAGCCGGTTAAAAACGCCGAAGGACAGGTCATTGCGATCGTCTTTGTCGGGGTGGACATCACCCACTCCTGGAACGTCATGCGTGAGAAAATCCTCAACCGCCGCCTGGGCGAGAGCGGTCACTTCTTCGTGCTGGATCGCAGCAACGGCAAAACGCGCGGGCAATACCTTTTCCACGCCAGCGAAGAGGGAAAACTGCCGAAGTGGGACGGCACGACGCAGCAACAGCTTCTGAGTGATAAACCCGGCACGCTGGAGCGCGTAAGCGACGACGGCCGCACGCTGAAAATGGCTTATACCCCGCTGCCAGGCTGGAACTGGACTATCGTGGGTGAAGTGGATAAATCGGTACTGCTCTCAAGCGTCACCGCCATGCGCGACGGTTTCCTCCTCGCCGGTACGGCCTTATCCATCCTGTTTGCTGGCCTGTTTGTAGTCCTGATTCGCCGCGTGCTGACCCGACCACTGCGCAATGTGATCCATCTTGCCCGGCAATATGCCGCAGGGGATCTCCGTTCCAGCCTGCCCGTGACGCGTCAGGACGAAGTCGGACAGCTGATCGACGCCATCAACGGCATCGGTGGCGGCCTGCAAAAAATTGTCCTGCAGGTCCGCGAGGCCGCAGGTGAGATCCATTCAGGCACCAACGCGCTAGCCGCCGATACGGGCGAAATTTCAGAGCAGATCAACAAGCAGGCCAGCAGCGTGGAAGAGACCTCCGCCAGCATGGAGCAGCTGGCCGCCACCGTACAGCAAAATGCCGCCAACATGGAGCAAACGCAGCAGCTGGTGGGTGAAACCTCGCTCGCGGTTCATCAGGGCGGTGAGACGGTCACCCACGCGGTGTCGACCATGGACGACATTCGCGAAGCGTCAAAACGCATCGCAGACATCACGCGCGTGATCGAGTCCATTGCTTTTCAGACCAATATCCTGGCGCTGAATGCGGCCGTGGAAGCGGCTCGCGCGGGCGAGCACGGTAAAGGGTTTGCGGTCGTCGCGCAGGAAGTTCGCGCCCTGGCGGGACGCAGCGCTAACGCGGTGAAGGAGATTGAACAGCTGATTGGCGATACGCTCAGAAAAGTCAGTGAGGGTCATGCGCTGTCTGAACAGACGCGCCTGGCGATGGATGACATCATCATTCATATCGATAACATCAGCCAGCTGGTCACCGAGATTAACCATGCCTCACGCGAGCAGTCCGCCGGGATCGGTCAGGTGAACCTCGCCATGACCCACATTGGCGAAGCGTCGCATATCAATGCCGATCGCATCTCACGCAGCGAACAAACGGCTCAAACGCTGCGCGAGAAGGGTTCACACCTGGCTCAACTGGTGAGTCTGTTCCAGCTAAAAGGCTAGCCGACTCTGCCCGTCGCACGCAGCAGCAGGTCACTTTGCACCTGCTCGCTCATCACCGTTCCGCCACGGGTATCCAGCATCATGCGGCACCACGCCTGCGCCACCGGGGGCGACGCGTGCCGCAGCATTTCGCTCCCGGCACTCAGCAGGAAAAGCTGCTGGGCGATCTCCCGCCCCTGCGCCTCCTGCGGTTTACGCAGTTTTTGCTGAAGCTGCCGCCAGCTGCGGTCGAAGTGTCTGTCCTGCCCTTTTACCTGCGCAAACTCATCGGCAAGCCGATCGTGTATACCCGGCTGCTTCGCCAGCACGCGCAGCACGTCCAGGCACATGATATTGCCTGACCCTTCCCAGATGCTGTTCACCGGCATCTCGCGATACAGGCGGGGAAGTTCGCTCTCCTCGCAATACCCGACTCCCCCCAGCACCTCCATCGCTTCAGCCACAAACGGGATGCCCGCTTTGCACACGCTAAATTTCGCGGCCGGGGTAAACAGCCGCGCCCATGCCGCCTCCTGCGGATCCGCGCGTTTATCCCACGCCCGCGCCAGGCGGAACAGCAGCGCCGTTTGCCCCTCCAGCACCAGCGCCATCCGGCTTAGCACTTCGCGCATGAGCGGCTGATCGATAAGATTTTTGCCGAAGGTCTGGCGCTGATGCGCATGGTACAGCGCCACGGAGAGCGCACGGCGCATCAGTCCGTGGCTGCCCAGCGCGCAGTCGAAACGCGTCAGCCCGCCCATTTTGAGGATCTGCCGTACCCCTTCGCCTTCTTCCCCCAGCAGCCAGCCGGAGGCATCAAGGAATTCCACCTCGCTGCTGGCGTTGGAGCGGTTCCCGAGCTTGTCCTTAAGGCGCTCCAGCCGGACGGCGTTGCGCTGCCCGTCAGGTAAAAAGCGCGGCACAAAAAAGCAGGATAATCCGCCCTTCGCCTGGGCCAGCACCAGATGCGCATCGCTTTGCGGGACGGAGAAAAACCATTTATGTCCCACCAGCCTATAACTGCCGTCGCTGCATTTTTCCGCCCTGGTGGTGTTGCTCAGCACGTCCGATCCGCCCTGCTTTTCCGTCATCCCCATACCGATCAGCAGGCCGCGCTTTTGCGCGCCGGGCGCAAGATGAGGATCGTAGCGATCGCTGAGCAGCGGCGTCAGCCAGTCGTGAAAGGGTTTGGGGAGCGCCTGCTGCAGGAGCGGTGTCGCGGCAAACGTCATGGTGACAGGGCACAGCGTGCCCGCCTCCACCTGAGCATGAAGCACAAAGCGTGCGGCCCGCGCGACAAACGCCCCTTTACGCGCCTCCTCTTCCCACGCCAGGTTATGCACGCGGTTGGCACACAGGCCCTGCATCAGCAGGTGCCATGCCGGGTGAAAGCGGACGTCATCCAGCCGCTCCCCGGTGGCGTCATAGCGAAGCAACTCCGGCGGATTCACGTTCGCCAGCCTGCCCAGCTCCAGCGATTCCGCCGTACCCAGCTGCTGACCAATGCTGGCGAGGAGTTCGATATCCCACTCGGCCCCTTCACGCGAGACCGCATCGCGCAGGGCGCAGTCGGAGAGGAAAAGGTTACTGTTGGAAAGCGGTGCAGGTTGATTGAAAACGGTATGGGTCTGCCAGTGCATGCTGTCTCCCTCCTTCAGTGGCAATGACGATAAGTATGGACAGACCGCGCACACGCTGCATGGGAGGGGAGTCACACGTTCACGATCCCGCTGATATCATTCGTGAAATAGCTCACAGAACATAAGAATAAACTATTTCATGACTTCGCTTTTGTTGAATAATTTATTCTTACCCTTTTCAGTGAGGATCGTTATGCAACCGGATGCGCACAAGCGAGCATTAATTGCAGGCTCCATTGGTAACTTTATCGAGTGGTATGAGTTTGCGGTCTACGGTTTTCTGGCGACCGTCATTGCGAAAAACTTCTTCCAGCTTGAAGGGGAAGCGGGGGTCACCAGCCTGATCCTCACCTACGCCTCGTTTGCCATCGCCTTCTTCTTCCGCCCGCTGGGTGCGGTGGTGTTTGGCCGCATCGGCGACCGGATTGGCCGTAAGCCGACGCTCATTATTGTGCTGGTGCTGATGACGCTCGCTACCGCCGCCATCGGCATTGTGCCGGTCTATGCCAGCATCGGGATTGCCGCGCCGCTCATTATTACGCTGCTGCGCATCCTGCAGGGACTGTTCGCGGGCGGCGAGTACGGCGGTGCGGTCTCGCTGATGACGGAGTTTGCCCCGCGCGGCAAGCGTGGGCTCTATGGCGCGTGGCAGTCCTTTACCGTGGCGCTGGGGCTGTTAGCGGGTGCAGGCATCGTGGCGCTGCTCTCTGCCCTCCTCACGCTGGAAGCCCTGCACGACTGGGGCTGGCGCATTCCTTTCTTCCTGGCGCTGCCCATGGGCGTCGTTGCGCTGTGGCTTCGTGTCAGTATGGAAGAGACACCCAGCTTTGTGCAGCAGCAGGATAAACCGGTTGTCGCTCAGGCAGATACTGCCGCCACGCTCCGGGCCATCGCGATGGGGATTGGGCGCGTAATGGTCTGGTCTGCAGCGGGGTACACTTACCTGGTGATTATGCCGACCTATCTGCAGTCGGCGCTGCATACCGGGTTTAACCAGGCGCTGCTTATAGCGGTGATTTCGAATATTGGTTTTGCACTCACCATCATTCCGTCGGGGATCCTGAGCGACCGGATCGGGCGCCGCACGGTGATGATTATCGCCACCGCGCTGCTGCTGATCCTCGCCCTGCCGCTGCTGAAAATTCTTCAGGCAGAGTCGAGTACGCTGGCGGTGAAGGCTGTTGTGGTGTTGATTGCGGGCGGTCTGGTCGGGATGCTGGCAGGGCCAGGCCCGGCAATGCTATCTGAGATGTTCCCGACGCGCGTGCGCTATACGGGGCTGGGGCTGGCCTACTCGTTGTCGAACGCGATTTTCTCGGGATGCGCAGGGCTGATTATTACCGGGCTGATTAAGCAGACGGGCAACCTGGATATTCCGGCGTATTACGTGATGGCGACGGCGGTAGTGAGTATTTTCGCGCTGATGACGCTAAGGAAGGATGACCATTTGCGGTCGTTAGAGGAGTGAGTTTGTCACCGTCTGGTGCCCTCACCCCGGCCCTCTCCCACGGGGAGAGGGAGAAAACACAAAAGGCCGTCCTGTGGACGGCCTTGCTGTTTATTCTCCCCGCTGACGCACCGCTTCAAACAGGCAGATACCCGTCGCAACAGAAACGTTCAGGGACGACACGCTGCCCGCCATTGGGATGCTGATCAGCTCGTCGCAGTGCTCGCGGGTCAGACGACGCATGCCTTCGCCTTCTGCCCCCATCACCAGCGCCAGACGGCCGGTCATTTTGCTCTGGTACAGAGTATGATCCGCTTCACCGGCGGTACCGACGATCCAGATGTTCTCTTCCTGCAGCAGACGCATGGTGCGCGCCAGGTTGGTCACGCGGATCAGCGGAACGTTTTCCGCCGCGCCGCAGGCCACTTTCTTCGCCGTCGCGTTCAGCTGCGCGGAGCGATCTTTCGGCACGATCACCGCGTGCACGCCCGCCGCATCGGCGCTACGCAGGCACGCGCCGAGGTTGTGCGGATCGGTAACGCCATCGAGGATCAGGAAGAACGGATTATCCAGCTCGGCAATCAGATCCGGCAGATCGTTTTCCTGATACTGACGGCCCGGCTTCACGCGGGCAATAATGCCCTGGTGAACCGCACCGTCACTTTTCTCATCCAGAAACTGGCGGTTCGCCAGTTGGATCACCACGCCCTGCGCTTCCAGGGCGTGGATCAGCGGCATCAGACGCTTATCTTCACGCCCTTTCAGAATAAACACTTCCTGAAAACGCTCCGGTGCGCGCTCGAGAAGGGCCTGCACCGCGTGGATGCCGTAAATCATTTCACTCATTGATGGTTCTCGTAAAAAGTATTTCCCCTCTCCCGGTTAGGGAGAGGGTCAGGGTGCGGGGAGACTTTACTCCGCCTGCTTTTTCTTGGCCGCGCGCTTCGCTTTGGTGGCAGCCGCTATTTTCTGCGTTTTCGCGGACGGTTTTTTCGCTGAACGGGCTTCTTTCTTCGCCGCCTTCGGCTTCTGTTTCTTCTCGCCGCGGAACGCGCTGTCCGGCTCGAAGTTTACCTTCTTGCCCGCCTGACGACGTTTACCGCCGCCCGGTTTACCGTTACCGGTTTTTTTCGCCCTTTCACGCTCGGTTTTCCCGACGTTACGCGGCGCACGCTCGCTGGAGATCAGGCTGAAGTCGATCTTACGGTCATCCATATTCACGGCTTCAACCTTCACTTCCACACGGTCGCCCAGACGATAGGTCTGGCCGCCAGATTCGCCAATCAGTCGCTGACCGACCTGGTCGAAGCGGTAGTAGTCGTTATCCAGGCTGGAGACGTGCACCAGACCGTCGATGAACAGCTCGTCCAGACGAACGAAGAAACCAAAGCCGGTCACGCTGGCAATCACGCCTTTAAAGACGTTACCCACCTGATCGAGCATAAAGTCACACTTCAGCCAGTCCGCCACGTCACGTGTTGCTTCATCAGCACGACGTTCGGTCATGGAGCAGTGCTGACCCAGCTGCAGCATCTCTTCCATCGAATAGTGGTAGCCACCGGTTTCGGTGGTGTTCCCTTTATGGCCCTGCTCCTGCGCCAGCAGATACTTGATCGCACGGTGCAGAGAGAGGTCAGGATAGCGACGGATCGGCGAGGTAAAGTGGGCGTAAGACTGCAGCGCCAGGCCGAAGTGACCGCGGTTTTCCGGATCGTAAATCGCCTGCTTCATTGAGCGCAGCAGCATCGTCTGCAGCATTTCTGCGTCAGGACGATCGCCAATGGACTCCAGCAGCTCGGCGTAATCGCGCGGCTCTGGCTTGTTACCGCCAGGCAGCTCCAGACCCAGTTCGGCCAGCACGGAGCGGAACGCGGTGATGGCTTCCGTCGACGGTTTATCGTGAATACGGAACAGCGCAGGCTCTTTGGCTTTCTCGACGAATCGTGCCGCTGAGATGTTCGCCAGAATCATACACTCTTCGATCAGCTTGTGCGCATCGTTACGCTGGGTCTGCTCGATACGCTCAATGCGGCGTTCCGCGTTGAAAATGAATTTCGCTTCTTCACTCTCAAAGGAGATCCCGCCGCGCTCTTCGCGCGCCTGATCCAGCGTTTTGTAGAGGTTATGCAGCTCTTCGATGTGTTTAACCAGCGGCGCGTACTGTTCGCGCAGATCCTGGTCGCCCTGCAGCATATGCCAGACCTTGGTATAGGTCAGACGCGCGTGCGAGCTCATCACTGCTTCGTAGAACTTGTAGCCGGTTAAGCGCCCTTTGGTGGAGATGGTCATCTCGCAAACCATACAGAGGCGGTCAACCTGCGGGTTCAGGGAGCACAGGCCGTTAGACAGCACTTCCGGCAGCATCGGCACGACCTGGGACGGGAAGTAGACCGAGGTACCGCGGCTGCGCGCTTCGTTATCCAGCGGAGTGTGCGGACGAACATAGTAGCTTACGTCTGCAATAGCGACCCACAGACGCCAGCCGCCGCCTCGTTTTTTCTCGCAGTAGACGGCGTCATCGAAGTCGCGGGCGTCTTCACCGTCGATAGTGACCAGCGGCAGGGAGCGCAGATCTACGCGGCCCGCTTTGGACTCTTCCGGCACTTCTTCGCGCAGGCTTTCGATCTGCTCTTCAACCGCTTTCGGCCAGATGTACGGAATTTCATGGGTACGCAGCGCCATATCAACGGCCATTGTGGTGCCCATGTTGTCGCCAAGCACTTCGACGATTTTACCTACCGCTTTAGTGCGACGGGTTGGGCGCTGGGTGAGTTCCACCACCACAACAAAGCCCATGCGGGCACCCATCACCTCTTCAGGTGGGATCAGAATGTCGAAGCTCAGACGGCTGTCGTCCGGCACCACGAAGCCCACGCCCGCGTCGGTAAAGTAGCGGCCAACGATCTGGCTGGTTTTTGGCACCAGAACGCGTACCACGCGCGCTTCGCGGCGACCTTTACGGTCAGCGCCCAGCGGCTGCGCCAGGATCTGGTCGCCGTGAATGCACATTTTCATCTGTTCAGATGAGAGGTACAGATCGTCTTTACGGCCTTCCACGCGCAGGAAGCCGAAGCCATCACGATGACCAATAACGGTGCCTTTCAGCAGATCGAGACGTTCTGGCAGCGCGTAGCACTGGCGGCGGGTAAAGACCAGCTGCCCGTCACGCTCCATTGCGCGCAGGCGGCGGCGAAGGGCTTCAATTTGCTCTTCACCTTCAATGTTTAGTTCAACGGCAAGTTCTTCACGATTGGCGGGTTTTTCGCGTTTTGTTAAGTGTTCAATGATGAACTCGCGGCTGGGAATAGGATTCGCGTATTTTTCGGCTTCGCGTTCCTGGAAAGGATCATGTGACATGTCGGTTCCTCCGTTGTCAGCTCCGGTGGAAATTTTCTTCATTCCACCAGCAATAATTTATAAAGCGGTTGATTCTCTTCAACCAAATCGGCCAGCGTGTAGTTATCCAGTTCCATGAGAAAACTTTGCACGGCCTTTGAAAGCGCCTTTTTCAGGCGGCAAGCGGGCGTGATGTGGCAGAACTCGCTGCTGCAGTTCACCAGAGACAGCGGCTCCAGTTCACGTACCACATCGCCCACACGAATACTCTGTGCCGGTTTACCGAGACGGATCCCACCATTCTTCCCGCGGACGGCAGCAACGTACCCGGCACGACTAAGTTGATTGATTATTTTGACCATATGATTACGGGATACGCCGTAGACCTCTGTAACTTCAGAGATACTGGTCATCTTCCCCTCGGGTAACGACGCCATGTAAATCAGCGCACGTAAGCCGTAATCGGTGAAACTTGTTAACTGCACATCAACCTCAGGAAAAAAGGGAAAACGCGGTCAAACCGCAGAGATATTCATTAATGATGATAAACCAGCCAGATAGTTAGCGGCTAATTTATTTGACAGACGGGGCGAAAAAGCGGAGATCCAGGAGCGTTCGCCGGATGGCGCTACGCTTATCTGGCCTACGGGTCCCCCCGCAGGCCAGCATTCACGAAGATTATGCGTCGAACGGGTCGCGCAGGATCATCGTTTCAGTACGATCCGGGCCGGTAGAAATAATATCGATCGGCACTTCGGTCAGTTCTTCAATACGCTTGATGTAATCCAGCGCCGCCTGCGGCAGGCCGCTACGCTCTTTCACACCGAAAGTGGTCTCAGACCAGCCCGGCATGGTTTCGTAGATTGGCTCAATGCCTTCCCAGTCGTCAGCTGCCAGCGGAGTGGTGGTCACTTCGCGGCCGTCTGGCATACGGTAGCCTACGCAGATTTTCACTTCTTTCAGGCCGTCCAGTACGTCCAGCTTGGTCAGGCAGAAGCCAGAGAGGGAGTTGATCTGCACAGCACGACGCACTGCAACCGCATCCAGCCAGCCGGTACGACGACGACGACCGGTGGTCGCGCCAAACTCGTTACCCTGCTTGCACAGGAACTCGCCGGTTTCATCAAACAGCTCGGTCGGGAATGGACCCGCACCCACGCGAGTGGAGTACGCTTTGATGATGCCCAGAACGTAATCCACATAACGTGGACCCAGGCCAGAGCCGGTCGCCACGCCACCTGCAGTGGTGTTAGAGGAGGTAACGTACGGATAGGTACCGTGGTCGATGTCCAGCAGCGTACCCTGCGCGCCTTCGAACATGACGAAATCGCCACGCTTGCGCGCCTGGTCCAGCAGATCGGACACATCAACAACCATACCGGTCAGAATGTCAGCAATCGCCATGACGTCATCCAGCACTTTCTGGTAGTCAACAGCGTCAGCTTTGTAGAAGTTCACCAGCTGGAAGTTGTGATATTCCATCACTTCTTTCAGTTTTTCAGCGAAGGTTGCTTTGTCGAAGAGGTCACCTACGCGCAGACCGCGGCGTGCAACTTTATCTTCGTAAGCCGGGCCGATGCCACGACCGGTGGTACCGATCGCTTTCGCACCGCGCGCTTTCTCACGCGCGACGTCCAGCGCCACGTGATAATCCAGGATCAGCGGGCAGGCTTCGGAGAGCAGCAGACGCTCACGAACAGGGATACCACGGTCTTCCAGACCTTTCATCTCTTTCATCAGCGCAGCAGGAGACAGCACAACGCCGTTACCGATGATGCTGGTGACGTTATCACGAAGAATGCCTGATGGAATAAGATGGAGGACGGTTTTTTCACCGTTGATTACGAGAGTATGGCCTGCGTTGTGACCGCCCTGGTAGCGTACAACATATTTAGCCCGTTCAGTCAGAAGATCAACAATCTTCCCTTTACCTTCGTCACCCCATTGGGTGCCCAGTACGACGACGTTGTTACCCATTTTTTTCAAAATCACCGTTTGCTTAAAAATGGATTCTACCATCGCTTTTTCAGATATACAGCACTTTTTGACCTCAAAATACGCCGATTGCGCCTACTTTTTGATCAGCCAATCGTTTTCCTCAACATGTAGTAGATCACGATGCCCGCAACCACAAGACCACCGCCAAAACGACGCAAAATATTATCCGGCAGTTGGCTCATCGTGGCGATCATTCGACGCCAGGCGCGTGGATAGAGCATCGGTCCAAGGCCTTCCAGCACCAGGACCAAAGCCAGTGCGAGCCAGATCGTTGAATTCATTTTTATTCCTTATAAAAGAAAACCACCGCTCCGTTAAGAGCGGTGGTTTGAATACTCAAACGAGCCTGAGTTTATCGCGTTGCGTTAGTCGGCGTCTTCATATAACGGAAGAAATCGCTGTCCGGGCTGAGCACCATCACATCCTGGTTGCTCTGGAAGCTATTCTCGTAAGCACGCAGGCTACGGATAAAGGCGTAGAAGTCAGGATCCTGGCTGAAGGCATCAGCGAACAGCTTCGCCGCTTCGGCATCACCTTCACCGCGCAGGATACGGCCCTGGCGCTCAGATTCCGCCAGCGTCTTGGTGACTTCGTAATCCGCTGCTGCACGCAGCTTCTCAGCCTCTTCCTGGCCCTGTGAACGGTGACGACGGGCTACCGCTTCACGCTCGGCGCGCATACGGTTGTAAATCGCCTCAGACACTTCTGCTGGCAGGTTGATCTGCTTGATACGCACGTCAACCACTTCGATACCTAGCGCAGCCATACTGTTCGGGTTGATCACCGGCACTTTACCGTTGGTCTCCGCCTGAACGCGTTCAGCCGCTTTGGCAATCGCATCATCTGCTGCCGGGGTTGAAACCTCGTCTTCCGTGCCCGCGGTACCGGAGTTCAGGGCATCGCGAACTTCCAGGGTCAGACGACCACGGGAGTCGGTCACGATGTCTTTCACATCCAGACGACCAATCTCAGAACGCAGACGGTCAGAGAACTTACGCTTCAGCAGCACTTCTGCCTGAGAAACGTCACCGCCGCCTGTTGCCAGGAAGTAACGGCTGAAATCGCTGATACGCCATTTGATATAGGAATCAACGATCAGGTCTTTCTTCTCTTTGGTCACGAAACGGTCAGCCTGGTTATCCATGGTCTGGATACGCGCATCAAGCGTTTTCACTGACTGAATGAACGGCACCTTGAAGTGCAGGCCCGGTTCGTAAATGACCGGGCGTTTGTCGCCATCACGCACGACGCTGCTGAACTGGAACTTGATCCCACGCTCGCCTTCTTTCACCACAAAGATCGAGGTATAAAGCACGACCAGTACGATGACGATGATCGCAATAACTGACTTACGCATCCTTATTCCCCCTGACGCTGGTAGTCGTTACGCTGCGCGTTAGCACGGCGTTGGTCCATAATGTCACCATCGTTCGAAGAAGGCGTTGTGTTCGTGCTGGCGCTGCCTGTTGAGGCTGGCGGCAGACGCAGCAGGTTGTTCGCGCCGCTGGTGTCGCCTTTCGCTGCTGGCGCAGAACTGCCTTTCAGCATCTGATCCAGCGGCAGAACCATCAGGTTTCCGCCTTTATTGTCGTTAACCAACACTTTGCGGGTGTGGCTCAGCACTTTTTCCATGGTCTCGATATAGAGACGCTCACGGGTAATTTCCGGTGCCGCTTTATATTCCGGCAGGATCTTCGCAAAGCGAGCCACTTCACCCTGAGCTTCCAGGATGGTCTGCGTCTTATACGCGCGCGCTTCTTCCAGAATACGCTGCGCCTGACCGTTAGCGCGTGGCTGAACTTCGTTGGTGTACGCTTCTGCTTCACGGATGTACTGCTGTTCGTTTTCACGGGCAGCAATCGCATCGTCAAATGCGGCTTTCACCTCTTCCGGCGGACGCGCAGCCTGGAAGTTGACGTCCAGCAGGGTGATACCCATGTTGTACGGACGAATGGTCTCTTCCAGCTCGCGCTGGGTATCGCTACGAATAACGGTACGACCTTCGGTCAGGATACGGTCCATGGTGTATTTACCGATCACACCGCGCAGGGCGCTGTCGGTCGCCTGACGCAGGCTGTCATCGGCGCTGGTCACGCTAAACAGATAACGCTCAGGATCGGTCACGCGGTACTGCACGTTCATCTCAACGCGCACCACGTTTTCGTCAGAGGTCAGCATCACGCCAGAGGCGGCCAGTTCACGGACAGATTCCACGTTTACCGCGGTCACGTCGTCAATGAAGGTCGGCTTCCAGTTCAGACCCGGCTCAACCAGATGGCTGAACTTGCCGAAACGGGTGACCACGCCGCGCTCTGCTTCTTTAATGGTGTAGAATCCGCTGGCTGCCCAGATGATGACCACCGCAGCGGCCACGATGCCCACTACGCGGCCACCCATTGGCGGGCGCGAACTCTGAGTGGAATTGCCACCCGAGCCAGAACCTTTTCCTCCGCCAAGGCCACCAAGCTTCTTGCTCAGCTTGCGGAAGATATCATCCAGATCCGGCGGCCCCTGCTCGCGACCACCTTTGTTGCCATTTCCCTCAGAGTTGCCGCCAGGTTTGCTGCTTCCCCACGGGTCGCGGTCTTGTCCGTTATTACCGGGCTGATTCCACGCCATGTATATGCTCCATATTTGTTATGCAAGGGCGAATTATTCAGGCATCCCCTTTCTGATCAGACGATATAGTCGACCAGCGCAGGTTCTTGTTTACAGAGGCGACGCCAGTCAACGATCGGCATACGCACCTGCATCCCCACGCTGCCGTCATCCTCCATCCACTCTTTTTCTATCGCCTGAAGCTGATAAAACCGGCTGCGCAGCCTGCCTTCCTGTGGCGGCAGTCGCAGCGTGTGCTGAGCTACCTCACCGGAAAGACGTTCTGTCAAAGCCTGGAAAAGCAGTGGCACACCAATACCGGTCTGGGCAGAAAGCCAGACCCGAATCGGTTTGTTCTCTTCATCTCTGTCGATACGCGGTTCGAAATCGTCCAGCATATCGATCTTATTCATGACCAACAGCGTTGGGATCTCATGGGCGTCGATCTCTTCGAGCACCACGTTTACCGCGTCGATGTTCTCCTGCACGCGCACGTCTGCCGCATCAATCACGTGCAGCAGCAGAGTCGCCTGTCGCGTCTCCTGCAGGGTGGCTTTAAACGCCGCCACCAGGTCATGCGGCAGGTGGCGGATAAACCCTACGGTATCCGCCAGCACCGTTTCACCGACGTCTGCAACGTCAATACGGCGCAGCGTAGGGTCCAGGGTCGCAAACAGCTGGTCTGCGGCATACACCTGGGCCTCGGTTATCTGGTTAAACAGGGTGGATTTACCGGCGTTGGTATAGCCCACCAGCGACACCGTCGGGATGTCGGCTTTCGTTCGCGCCCGACGTCCCTGTTCACGCTGTTTCTCTACACGTTCCAGACGTGAGAGGATCTGGGTAATTCGGCCACGCAGCAAACGACGGTCGGTTTCGAGCTGGGTTTCACCCGGGCCGCGCAAACCAATCCCGCCTTTTTGTCTTTCAAGGTGTGTCCAGCCACGCACCAGACGCGTTGCCAGATGGCGCAGCTGCGCCAGCTCAACCTGCAGTTTCCCTTCGTGGGTACGTGCACGCTGAGCAAAAATATCTAAAATCAAACCCGTGCGATCGATAACACGGCATTCGCAAAGGGCTTCCAGGTTGCGCTCCTGGGCTGGAGACAGCGCATGATCAAACAACACGACTGACGCGCCGGTTGCTTTTACGGCATCCGCAATTTCGACTGCTTTACCTTCACCAACAAAATACTTTGGGTGCGGCGCTTTACGGCTACCGGTAATCACCTGCATTGCTTCGACACCGGCGGAAGAGACCAGAGATTCAAACTCCTGGAGGTCTTCCATATCTTTGTCTTGCGAAAAATAGATGTGTACCAGCACCGCCTGCTCACCGGCATCATAACGGTCAAACAAGCGTAAACCTCTCTAAAAAGATCAGCGGGGAACGCAGGATCCCTGGCTCCCCGTGTGGATAACAGTGCGAAACCTTATTCGGTTTCGTCGCTGTCCTGCGCCGGCGTTGAAGAGCCCTGCGCGCTGCTGCCATGATGGTAGTTACTACCAGTGCCGCCGCCAGCGTTATTGCTGTGATGAGATACCGGACGGGACGGAACAACAGTAGAAATAGCGTGCTTGTAGACCATCTGACTGACCGTGTTTTTCAACAGAATCACAAACTGATCGAAAGACTCAATCTGACCTTGCAGCTTAATACCATTCACCAAATAAATAGAAACTGGAACACGTTCCCGACGCAATGCGTTCAGGAACGGATCTTGTAAAGATTGCCCCTTAGCCATTCTATCTTTTCCTTATATGCTTGTTTTGTACTTAGAACCTTGCGATTCTGAAAAATTGCGCACGATACGTCTCAATTGTACACATTCAGTGAGCGATATCACCAACAACCTCAATCACTTCGTTTAACGCCTGTTGCGGTTTTTCACTGTCTAACCAGTGAACGCCGTCCCAACCGCGCAACCAGGTGATCTGGCGCTTCGCTAACTGTCTCGTGGCGCAAACACCTCTATAAACCATTTCATCGTATGAAATCTCACCTTCAAGATACGACCACATCTGGCGGTATCCCACACAACGAATGGAAGGCATGTCCGTATGCAAATCTCCACGGGCAAATAACGCCCGCACTTCTGCTTCAAAATCTGAAGCTAACATCTGATGAAAACGCTGCTCAATTCGCTGATGGAGCAGTTCACGGCTCGCCGGGGCGATGGCGAACTGATGCACCTGATACGGCAGAGCGTCTCCTGACGTTTGCGTCAGTTCCGTTAAAGTTTTACCCGAAATGAAAAAAACTTCCAGTGCCCGGGAAAGCCTTTGCGGATCATTTGGATGGATCCGTGCTGCGGCAACCGGGTCAATTTCCGCCAGTTGCTGATGCAAAACGTCCCAACCCTGCTCTGCCGCCTGCTGCTCAATTTTCGCTCTTATTTCCGGATCCGCGGATGGCAGGGGTGACAACCCCTCCAGCAACGCCTTGAAATAGAGCATGGTTCCGCCAACCAACAGCGGTATACGTCCCGCCGCCGTTATCTCGGCCATCTCGGCTAAGGCATCCCGGCGGAAATCCGCTGCGGAGTACGCCTGAGCCGGGTCGAGAATATCCAGCAAACGGTGCGGTGCCGCACGCAGCTCTTCTGCGTCAGGCTTCGCCGTGCCGATGTCCATCCCCCGGTAGATGAGGGCGGAGTCGACGCTAATCAACTCTACAGGCAAAACTTTACGCAACTCAATGGCGAGCGCCGTTTTGCCGGAGGCCGTTGGGCCCATTAAAAAAATTGCCTTAGGCAGGCTCGCCTTACTTGCGTCAATCATGTTTCAGGGCGTTCATCGCCGTTTGTAAATCAACAGGTTGTAATAACCCACCCGGCGGCGTTTTCACCAGATGCGGACAGAGGCGTTCCACCTCCGCCAGCACGCTAATGGCCTGCGCCATACTCCACGGCGTGTGTTCGCTTGCCAGATGGCGGGCGATCCACTGCGCGGTGTTGGCGGCATTAAACGCTGTTTGCTGCGCCAGGTAGCCTATCAGTTCAGGAATCAAGTTTTGTAAATTTTGTTGGCGTAAGGGTAAAGGCACTGCACGAATTGTCACATGTTGTGGTTCGAGCACAGTTTCAATACCCATCTGCGCCAGCTGCAACTCGGCGCGCTGCAATACCCTTGTTTCATCAGGGGATATTTTCAGACGAACCGGAATTAACAACGGCTGCGCGCAGGCGGCATTTTCGCCAGGCGTGAGCTGCACCTGCTTAAGCCAGCGTTCGGCGACCGGCAGTGCCAGAAGCATCAATTTGCCGTCACGCTCAAGCAGTGCCATATCCGGCGCGATAATCGTCAGCACCCGGCCAAAACTCTGGCTATGGCCGTCCAGAGAAGGCTGAGCGGCCGGAATGTGCTCTTTACGTTCCACGGCTGGCGTTTCCAGCAGCTTGCGGTACAACGCGCCCTGTTGCTTCTGATAGCCAGGCTGGGCATTCGGATAGTTCGCGCCCGTTGGACGCGGCGCGCTACCAGCCGGGGAGTAACGCGGGGCTTCCGGTTCACGCGCGACGGCAGGCTCCGCAAAATGGTTGCGCCCTGCCGCCACACGGTTTTCGGGCAGCGGACGCGGTACAGTAGCGTCGTTCTCCAGCGGCAGCGTTGGCTCTGCCTGCTGCTGCAACACGGTGGCCACGCCCTGATAAATGAAGTCGTGAACCAGACGCGACTGGTGGAACCGTACCTCATGCTTGGCGGGATGGACGTTCACATCCACCTGGTGGGGGTCGATGTCCAGATAAAGGACGAAAGCAGGCTGCTGATCGGCACCCAGTTTGTCTTCGCAGGCCTGGCGAATCGCGTGATTGATGAGACGGTCGCGCATCATGCGGCCGTTGACGTAGCAATACTGGATCTCCGCAAACGCAGCACTGCTCGCGTTTGGATCGGCAACCCAGCCGCGCAGCGCCAGATCGCCGTGCTGCCACTCAATGGCCAGGGCCTGTTCAAGGAACGGCGTACCGCAGATCGCCCCCAAACGGCGCTCTTTCTGTCCACCTTCTGCCACCGCGCGATACTGGCGCATCACCTTGCCGTTGTGGCTGAGGTTGATGGTGACATCGAATCGCGCCAGTGCGATACGCCGGATGATCTCGTCGATATGGCCGAACTCGGTCTTCTCGGTACGCATAAACTTGCGTCGGGCGGGGGTGTTGTAGAAGAGATCTAATACTTCAAGCGTCGTGCCGACAGGGTGTGCTGCGGGTTTAACCGTGACATCCATATCGCGCCCTTCGGCGTAAGCCTGCCAGGCTTCCTGCTGTTCAGCGGTACGGGAGGTCAGCGTTAAGCGCGAAACCGAGCTGATACTGGCCAGCGCTTCACCTCGAAAACCGAGGCTAATAATCGCCTCCAGGTCGTCCAGAGAGGCAATTTTACTGGTGGCGTGACGGGCCAGCGCCAGCGCGAGCTCGTCTTTTTTAATGCCACAGCCGTTGTCGCGAATGCGAATAAGCTTCGCGCCACCGCGTTCGATATCAATATCGATGCGGGTTGCCCCCGCATCGAGGCTGTTTTCCACCAGCTCCTTCACCACCGACGCAGGGCGTTCCACCACCTCACCGGCGGCGATTTGGTTCGCGAGCTGCGGCGGTAGAACCTGAATCGGCATGAATTCTCCTTAGTTGGTCGCGGTCATCTCACCCGGCAGCGCTGCGCTGGCCGTCTGGCCAGCACCACTCTGTGGCGCAGACTGCAGCGGATGGGCATCAAAGTATTTACGCAGACCGTTATAAATCGCTTCGGCAATTTGCTGCTGGTAGCTGTCGCTTCCCAGCAGACGCTCTTCACCGTTGTTACTGATAAAGCCCGTCTCTACGAGGATGGACGGGATATCCGGCGAGCGCAGAACGCCGAGGCTGGCATGTTCCGGACGACGCTTATGCAGCACGCCAACGCTTTGCAGCTGGTTCAATACGTTAGTGGCGACATCATACCCGACGCGCTGAGAATGACCGAACTGTAAATCCAGCACCGCCTGGCTGAGGTACGGATCGGACTGGCTGTTCGCCAGCACGTCGCCCGCGCCGCCTAACAGTTCAGACTGCTTCTCATGCTCTTCCAGCCAGTTGGCCATTTCGCTGTTGGCGCGACGGTTCGACAGCACCCAAACCGAGGCGCCGGTCGCGCTACGATTCGGTGCGGCATCCGCATGAATGGAGACCAGGAAATTCGCGTTTTGCTTACGCGCCACATCCGAGCGTCCCATGACGGAGATAAAGTAATCCCCATCGCGGGTCAACACGCCTTTAAACATAGGGTCGTCATTGAGTAGCGAACGCAGTTTACGCGCGATAGCGATCGTCACGTTTTTCTCTCGCGTACCGCCAGGGCCAATCGCCCCCGGATCTTCCCCGCCGTGACCCGCATCAATGGCGATAATCACTTTGTCACCGCTGGCCGTCGCGCGTCGCGCGCTGGCAGCCGGACGCGTCACCGTATTGCTGCTGGTTGCCGCAGTAATGCGATCGTTCTGCGATTTAAACGGATTACGCGCAGGTTCAGAAGGACGGGGCGTATACACCGGTTCTTCCACACGCTTCGCTACGACCGGCGGCGGTGGAGGCGGTGGCGGTGCGTCGGCATTGATGGTAAAGACCACCGTATAGTTCGCCCCGTTTTGCTGTTTCACCGCCTTCGTTATGCCCTTTTCGGTCAGATCGACCACCAGGCGTAACGACTGGCTATCCTGCGGTGTTCCCGAACGGATACTTTTCACCAGGTTGTTGCCGCTGAACCGCAGCGGCAGCCCCTGGATCACGCCTGTCTGTTTGATATCCAGCGCCACGCTGTGGCTGTCTGGCTGTGAAAACGCATATTCAGGATCGCCCATAAAGCTGAACGTGATCCGGGCCTGGTTTTCGCCGTTCGATACCTGAATATCTGAGAGGTTTGCCGCCCCGGCCTGCGCGCACAGCAGCACGGTGGCAGCCAACAACCAACCTTTAACGCGATTTATCATCCCGTCATCCCTACGCTTAACCGGCCAGTCGCGCCAGTAAGGAACTGCCTGATGAGGAAACAGCACTGATGCGTGCCTCACGCCCTTGTGCCTGGTAATCTAAGTGAATTTCGACATCCGGGTCAGGCAGCACACCCGCACCTTGTTGCGGCCACTCCACCAGGCAAATGGCGTCGTTGGCAAAATAATCACGGATCCCCATAAATTCCAGCTCCTCAGGATCCGCAAGGCGGTATAAATCGAAGTGGTACACCATGAGATTTTCAAGGGTGTACGGTTCTACCAGCGTGTAGGTTGGGCTTTTGACATTCCCGTTATGCCCTAACGCCTGCAAAAAACCCCGGCTAAAGGTGGTTTTACCCGCACCTAAATCACCATACAGATAAATGACGGTTGCCCCCTGACAGGCCTGCGCCACGCGCTTGCCGAGTTCTAAAGTGGCTTGTTCATCAGGTAAAGGAATCGCTCGATTAGTCATTTTCTACGTCAATCACATCCGGGTTAACAACACGCCGCAGCGTGCAAAAAAGATCGGTGGCCAGCATACCGCGTGTACCGTAACGCGCAGCCAGTTTATCCGCCGCAACGCCGTGAGCCACGCAGCCCGCGCAGGCTGCATCATAAAGGGGAAGTTTCTGTCCAAGCAATGCGCCGATGATGCCGGAAAGCACATCGCCCATACCGCCGCTCGCCATGCCCGCATTTCCGGCATCAATAATGCCCTGCGTCTCCTCACTGGCGACAACGGTTCCTGCCCCTTTCAAAACAGCAACACCTCCGTAACGTTTTACCAGACGCTGAGCAGAAAGTAAGCGATCGCTTTCAATTTCTGCCACGCTGCAGTTAAGCAGCCGCGCGGCTTCGCCGGGGTGTGGCGTCAGAATGCGATTGTGACGCTTATCCGGGTTTATTGCCAGAAGGTTAAGCGCGTCGGCATCCCACAGCATCGGTTTACGAAAATTCTCGACCTTTTGCAGGGCCTGTTTACCCCATGCCTGTTGCCCAAGCCCCGGGCCAATCACCACCACATCCGCCCATTCAAGGCTCTCTTCAAGCGACTGGGGCGTAAGCTCGTGCACCATCAGCTCCGGTCGGGCTGTAACGATCGGCGCAATATTCTCGATGCGAGTGAGTACTCGCACTAATCCGGCACCGCTGCGCAGAGCCGCTTCGCCGGTCATGCGAATCGCACCTGCCGTACCGTGGTCGCCGCCAATAATCACCAGCCGGCCGTGATCGCCCTTATGGGAGGTCGGCCGGCGCGGCGGGAGCCACGCAGCAAGCTGCGATGCATCAAAACGCGCGATGCGCATTTCCTGCCCGTCGAGCCAGCTCTCCAGCCCCAGCGCGCTGTGGTGCAGCACGCCGACGACATCCCGCGCTTTACCGGTCAGTAACCCCGGCTTGAGGGCGATGAAAGTCACCGTATGTGCAGCCTGAATCACCGCCCCCGGCGCCGCGCCGGTTTGTGCAATCAGGCCAGAGGGAATATCCAGGGCGACTACCGGCGCGGAATGTCTGTTAGCGTGTTCAATAAGTACGGCAATGTTCTCACGAGGCACGCTGCGCAGCCCCGTGCCTAGCAGCCCGTCAACAATCAGATCCACCTCTTCCGGCCAGACGATATCAGGCGCATGGATCACACCGCCTGCGTTAAGCCACGCCTCCCGGGCCGCGCCGGCCTCTTCCGGCAGCGGTTTATCACTTTCGAGAGCCAGCAAGGTCACGCGGATACCTGCCGCAACCGCCAAACGGGCGACGACGTAGCCATCGCCGCCGTTATTGCCGTGACCGCACAGAATCAACCAGTGGGCGGCCTGCGGGTACGCGCTGCGGGCAACGTTAAACGCCGCCTCACCCGCGCGCAGCATCAGTTCATACAGGGTAATCCCGAGGCTGTCTGCGGCCTCTTTTTCGGCGCGCCGGAGGTCATCCGCATGCCAGATGGAATGTGGTATACTTGCGGGGTTTTTCTTCACCGTATGGTCCGTCATGTCACAGCCCCTCGATCTCAATGAATTAGCGCAAAAAATAAAACAGTGGGGTGCTGAGCTTGGCTTCCAGAAGGTGGGCATTACCGATACCGACCTTTCTGCCAGCGAGCCGAAACTGCAGGCCTGGCTGGACAAACAATACCACGGCGAAATGGAGTGGATGGCGCGTCATGGCATGATGCGCGCCCGTCCACACGAGCTTTTGCCGGGCACATTACGCGTCATCAGCGTGCGCATGAATTATCTGCCCGCCAACGCGGCCTTTGCGCGCACGCTAAAAGACCCCTCGCTGGGTTACGTTAGCCGGTACGCCCTGGGACGTGATTACCATAAGCTTCTGCGTAACCGTTTAAAAAAACTCGGGGAAACTATTCAGCAGCACTGTGTTTCGCTGAATTTTAGACCCTTTGTCGATTCCGCGCCTATTCTTGAGCGTCCGATCGCCGAAAAAGCCGGGCTTGGCTGGACAGGTAAGCACTCACTTATCCTTAGCCGCGACGCCGGATCGTTCTTCTTTCTGGGTGAACTGCTGATTGATTTACCGCTGCCGGTAGACGGCCCGGTAGAGGAAGACTGTGGCCGCTGCGTGGCCTGTATGACCATCTGCCCCACCGGCGCCATCGTTGAGCCTTACACCGTTGATGCCCGTCGCTGTATCTCCTACCTCACTATCGAACTGGAAGGGGCCATTCCAGAGGAGTTCCGACCGCTTATCGGCAACCGCATCTACGGCTGCGACGATTGCCAGCTCATCTGCCCGTGGAACCGCTATTCGCAGCTTACGGACGAAGAGGATTTCAGCCCGCGTAAGGCGCTCCATGCGCCGCCGCTCATCGAGCTGTTCGCCTGGACCGAGGCCTGGTTCCTGAAGGTGACGGAAGGTTCGGCCATTCGCCGTATCGGGCATCTGCGCTGGCTGCGAAATGTGGCCGTCGCGCTGGGTAATGCCCCGTGGGATGAAGCGAACGTGCAGGCGCTTGAAAGCCGTAGAGGTGAGCACCCACTTCTTGATGAGCACATAGAATGGGCGATTGTGCAGCAAATTGAGAAACGTAATGCCTGCGTGGTTGAGGTGCAGCTCCCGAAGAAACAGCGTCTGGTGAGGGTGATTGAAAAAGGGCTTCCGCGGGATGCCTGAACTATTCACAGCCTGTGAATAAAATTACAAACTCAAGCGCCATCTGGGCTGGAGAAGAGATCAAGTGATCTCAATAACATTTTGAAATCAAATTTTATACTTTAAATACAGTGCGTTACGACGACATTATTCACCCTGCTAAGTTTTAACCCTGTTTCGGTTAAGCGCAGTTTCTGTGGATAACTCTGTTCACAAGAGTATTTCAGAGACAACAGAAAACGTCCCCAGCGATGCTTTTCGCTGTGGATATTTTAGAGATGAAGAAGAATTTGGAGCGGGAAACGAGACTCGAACTCGCGACCCCGACCTTGGCAAGGTCGTGCTCTACCAACTGAGCTATTCCCGCTTGGGTGGTCCGTGCTGTGGAAGCACTTTCAAATTTTGGAGCGGGAAACGAGACTCGAACTCGCGACCCCGACCTTGGCAAGGTCGTGCTCTACCAACTGAGCTATTCCCGCTTGGGCAGTCTGTGCTGTGGAAGCACTTTCAAATTTTGGAGCGGGAAACGAGACTCGAACTCGCGACCCCGACCTTGGCAAGGTCGTGCTCTACCAACTGAGCTATTCCCGCAAATCTGCACTGCTTTTGTTGCTGTCGTAACGTGTAATTCTCTGTCGTTACGGGAGGCGCATTATACGAGAAATCCTTTTAGCTGCAACCCCCCTTAAAGCGATTTTTTCGAAATTAAGTTCAAATGCTTATTTAATCGGCAAGCTGAACAATTTAACGACAAAAACCCGGCCACGCAAGGCGCCGGATCGCAAAATCACAGCTTAATAAAGTTTTCGCGGTAGTAGGAAAGCTCCGCCACGGACTCTCGGATATCGTCCATCGCCTGGTGCGTCCCCTGCTTTTTAAAGCCGTCGAGGATTTCAGGCTTCCAGCGACGCGCCAGCTCTTTCAACGTGCTGACGTCCAGATAGCGGTAGTGGAAGTAAGACTCCAGCTCCGGCATGTACTTAAACAGGAAACGACGATCCTGGCCGATGCTATTCCCACAGATTGGCGATTTGCCTGCCGGAACCCACTGTTTCAGGAACTCAAGCGTAGCCAGCTCCGCCTCTCGGTCACCCATGGTGCTCGCCTTCACCCGCTCCACCAGACCGCTGCCGGTGTGGGTACGCACGTTCCACTCATCCATCAATGCCAGCTGGTCATCGGACTGATGCACCGCTATCGTTGGCCCTTCCGCCAGGATATTCAGGTTGGCGTCCGTCACCAGGGTTGCAATTTCAATAATGCGATCGCGCTCGGGATCCAGCCCGGTCATTTCGAGATCGATCCAAATCAGGTTGTTTTCATCCGCGCTCATGTTATTTTCCACCCTTCTCGCATAACCGGCAGTAGCAGGTTAACTAGTATTAATTAGAGTGTATCATAGAGGTTTTGCCCCCTACGGGCGACCAGGAGCCAGTGCGATTGAGTAAAAATAAACTCTCCAAAGGGCAGCAGCGCCGCGTGAATGCCAATCACCAGCGCCGTCTTAAAACCACTGCGGAGAAGGTCGATTATGACGACAACCTGTTTGGCGACCCAACGGAAGGCGTAGTCATCAGCCGTTTCGGTATGCACGCTGACGTGGAATCCGCCGATGGTGCGATTCACCGCTGCAACATCCGCCGGACCATTCGTTCTCTGGTGACCGGCGACCGCGTCGTCTGGCGGCCGGGTAAAGAGGCGGCGGAAGGCGTGACGGTAAAAGGCATCGTTGAAGCGGTCCATGAGCGCACGTCCGTATTAACCCGTCCCGATTTCTACGACGGGGTCAAACCGATTGCCGCCAACATTAACCAGATTGTTATCGTATCGGCGATTTTGCCCGAACTGTCGCTCAATATTATCGACCGATATCTCGTCGCCTGCGAAACGCTGCAGGTTGAACCGATTATCGTGCTGAACAAAATCGATCTGCTGGACGACGACGGCATGGCCTTCGTCAATGAGCAGATGGATATCTATCGCAAAATTGGCTACCGCGTCCTGATGGTCTCCAGCTACACCAAAGATGGCCTGAAACCGCTGGAAGAGGCGCTTACCGATCGCATCAGCATCTTTGCGGGCCAGTCCGGCGTGGGCAAATCGAGCCTGCTGAACAACCTGCTTGGCCTCCAGCAGGAAATCCTCACCAACGACGTGTCTGATGTCTCGGGCCTGGGCCAGCACACCACCACCGCGTCACGCCTGTATCACTTCCCGCACGGGGGCGATGTCATCGACTCCCCGGGCGTGCGAGAGTTCGGTTTATGGCACCTGGAGCCGGAACAAATCTTTAACGGATTTGTCGAATTCCATGATTATTTAGGCGCTTGCAAGTACCGCGACTGTAAACACGATAACGACCCAGGCTGCGCTATCCGTGAAGCGGTTGAGAAAGGCGAGATCGCGGAGACCCGCTTCGAGAATTACCACCGTATTCTTGAGAGCATGGATCAGGTAAAAACGCGTAAAAACTTTTCTGATTCTGATAACTGACAACTAAGCTAAGCATCGCTAAAATCGTCCCCTTTTTTCAGGTTCCGGCGGCTTAACGCCGGATCAGGAACGACAAAACAATGGCCTGGAGGCTACCTTGTTAAACGCATTTAAACTTTCGCTTCAATACATTCTGCCAAAACTGTGGCTCACTCGCCTGGCGGGCTGGGGCGCAAGCAAACGCGCGGGCTGGCTGACCAAACTGGTCATCGACCTTTTCGTAAAATATTACAAGGTCGATATGAAAGAGGCACAGAAGCCGGACACCGCCAGCTACCGCACCTTCAACGAATTCTTCGTGCGCCCGCTGCGTGACGACGTGCGCCCGCTGAACACAGACCCTAACGTCCTGGTGATGCCGGCAGACGGCGTGATCAGCCAGTTGGGTAACATCGAAGACGACAACATTCTGCAGGCGAAGGGCCATAACTACAGCCTGGAAGCGCTGCTGGCGGGTAACTACCTGATGGCGGATCTGTTCCGCAACGGTACCTTTGCCACCACCTATCTGTCACCGCGCGACTACCACCGCGTGCACATGCCGTGTAACGGCATCCTGCGCGAGATGATTTACGTCCCGGGCGATCTGTTCTCCGTGAACCACCTGACCGCGCAGAACGTGCCGAACCTGTTTGCCCGTAACGAGCGCGTCATCTGCCTGTTTGATACTGAATTTGGCCCTATGGCACAGATTCTGGTGGGTGCAACCATCGTAGGTAGCATTGAAACCGTCTGGGCAGGCACCATCACCCCACCGCGCGAAGGCGTGATCAAACGCTGGACCTGGCCTGCCGGTGAAGCGGAAGGCTCTGTGGCCCTGCTGAAAGGTCAGGAAATGGGTCGCTTCAAGCTGGGCTCCACCGTGATCAACCTGTTTGCGCCAGGCAAAGTGAAGCTGGCTGAACAACTCGAAAGCCTGTCGGTCACCAAACTGGGCCAGCCGCTGGCGGTCTCGACAGAAACCTTCGTGACGCCAGAGGCAGAACCTGCTCCGCTGTCACAGGAAGAGATCCAGGCCGAGCACGACGCCAGCCCGCTGGTTGACGACAAAAAAGACGAAGGCTAACAACAGAAGGATCGCTGACGTGCGCCCGATTATCGTTCTACTGATGGCCTGGTGCCTCAGCATGGGGGCGTACGCAGCGACAGCCCCCGACGCCAAACAGATAACCCAGGAACTGGAGCAGGCAAAAGCGGCCAAACCCGCTCAGCCAGAGACCGTCGAGTCGCTCCAGGCTGCCCTGAACGCGCTTGAGGAGCGGAAAGGCTCGCTTGAGCGCGCTCAGCAGTATCAGCAGGTTATCGACAACTTCCCCAAACTCTCCCAGACGCTGCGCGCGCAGCTCAATAATCTGCGTGACGAACCGCGCGATGTGCCGGCAGGCATGACCTCCGACGCGCTGAACCAGGAGATCCTGCAGGTCAGCAGCCAGCTTCTGGAAAAGAGCCGCCTTGCTCAGCAGGAGCAGGAGCGAGCGCGTGAAATTGCCGACTCCCTCAGCCAGCTTCCGCAGCAGCAAACCGACGCCCGTCGCCAGCTTAATGAAGTTGAGCGCCGCGTGGGTACGCAAAACGGCAACACGCCACAGGCGCAGGCCCAAAATCTGGGCCTGCAGGCAGAATCGGCTCGCCTGAAGGCCCTTGTCGATGAGCTGGAGCTGGCGCAGCTTTCCGCCAATAACCGCCAGGAGCTGTCGCGAATGCGCTCTGAACTCGCTCAGAAGCAGAGCGAGCAGCTGGACGCTTACCTTCAGGCTCTGCGCAATCAGCTCAACAGTCAGCGCCAGCGTGAAGCGGAGCGTGCGCTGGAAAGTACCGAGCTGCTGGCGGAAAACAGCGATAACCTGCCTTCCGGCATCGTCCAGCAGTTTAAGGTCAACCGTGAGCTTTCTGCCGCGCTGAATCAGCAGGCGCAGCGTATGGATCTGGTTGCCTCGCAGCAGCGTCAGGCGACCAATCAAACCTTGCAGGTTCGTCAGGCGTTAAACACCCTGCGCGAGCAGTCCCAGTGGCTCGGGTCATCAAACCTGCTGGGCGAAGCGCTGCGCGCCCAGGTCGCGCGCCTGCCGGAAATGCCTAAGCCGCAGCAGCTGGATACCGAGATGGCCCAGCTACGCGTTCAGCGCCTGCACTTTGAAGATCTCCTCAATAAGCAGCCGCAAATCCGCCAGATCCGTCAGGCTGATGGACAGCCGCTGACCAGCGAGCAAAACCGTATTTTGGAAGCCCAGCTGCGTACCCAGCGTGAACTGCTGAACTCTCTGCTGCAGGGCGGGGATACGCTGATTCTGGAGCTGACCAAGCTGAAGGTTTCTAACAGCCAGCTGGAAGATGCGCTGAAAGAGGTGAACGAGGCGACGCACCGTTATCTCTTCTGGACGTCCGACGTGCGTCCGATGACCTTCTCGTGGCCGATTGAGATTGTCCAGGACCTGCGCCGCCTGATTTCGCTGGATACCTTCAGCCAGTTGGGACAGGCCAGCGTGATGATGTTCACCAGCAAAGAGACCATTTTCCCGCTGCTGGGGGCGTTGATTCTGGTGGGCTTCAGCATTTACTCGCGCAGACATTTCACCCGTTTCCTGGAGCGTTCCAGCTCCAGGGTCGGGAAAGTTACCCAGGATCACTTCTGGCTGACGTTGCGCACCGTATTCTGGTCGATTCTTGTCGCCTCTCCGCTGCCGGTGTTGTGGATGACCCTGGGCTATGGCCTGCGGGAAGCCTGGCCCTATCCGCTCGCAGTAGCGATTGGTGATGGCGTCACCGCCACGGTGCCGCTGCTGTGGGTGGTGATGATATGCGCCACCTTCGCGCGCCCCAATGGCCTGTTCATCACCCACTTTGGCTGGCCGCGTAATCGCGTTGCGCGCGCCATGCGTTACTACCTGATGAGCATCGGGCTGATTGTGCCGCTGATTATGGCGCTGATCATGTTCGATAATCTCAACGACCGGGAATTCTCAGGCTCGCTGGGCCGCCTCTGCTTTATGCTGATATGCGGGGCGCTAGCCATCGTCACGCTCAGCCTGAAACGCGCGGGTATTCCGCTCTATCTGGATAAATCCGGCAGCGGCGACAACATGTTCAACCGGCTTCTCTGGAACCTGCTGCTTAGCGCGCCGCTGTTTGCAATGCTGGCAGCCGCGGTGGGCTATCTGGCAACCGCGCAGGCGCTTCTGGCGAGGCTGGAAACCTCGGTGGCCATCTGGTTCCTGCTTCTGGTGGTGTACCACGTGATCCGCCGCTGGATGCTGATCCAGCGCCGCCGTCTGGCGTTTGACCGTGCCAAGCACCGCCGGGCGGAGATCCTCGCCCAGCGCGCGCGAGGTGAGGAAGAACCAAACCACGTCAACAGTACGGAAGGCACAACGGAAGCGGACGAGGTCGAACTGGATCTGGATGCCATTAGCACCCAGTCCCTGCGCCTGGTTCGTTCCATCCTGATGCTGATTGCCCTCCTCTCGGTCATCTTCCTGTGGTCGGAGATCCACTCCGCGTTTGGCTTCCTGGAGAACATCTCTCTCTGGGACGTGACCTCCACGGTGCAGGGTGTTGAAAGCCTGGAGCCGATTACCCTGGGGGCGGTGCTGATTGCCATTCTGGTGCTGATCATCACCACCCAGCTGGTGCGCAACTTCCCGGCGCTGCTGGAGCTGGCGCTGCTGCAGCATCTGGATTTAACGCCGGGTACGGGCTATGCGATCACGACCATTACCAAGTATCTGATCATGCTGTTTGGTGGACTGGTTGGCTTCTCGATGATCGGTATTGAGTGGTCGAAGCTCCAGTGGCTGGTGGCAGCGCTCGGTGTAGGGTTAGGTTTTGGTTTACAGGAGATCTTCGCCAACTTCATCTCCGGTCTGATCATTCTGTTCGAAAAACCGATCCGTATTGGCGATACCGTCACGATCCGCGATCTGACCGGCAGCATCACGAAGATCAATACCCGTGCAACGACGATCAGCGACTGGGATCGGAAAGAGATCATCGTGCCAAACAAGGCGTTTATCACCGAGCAGTTCATCAACTGGTCGCTGTCAGACTCCGTTACCCGTGTGGTGCTGACGGTACCGGCGCCGTCGGACGCTAACAGCGAAGAGGTCACCCAGATCCTCTACACCGCCGCTGAGCGCTGCTCGCTGGTGATCGACAACCCGGCGCCGGAAGTCTTCCTTGTGGATTTACAGCAGGGGATCCAGATTTTCGAGCTGCGTATCTACGCCGCCGAAATGGGACACCGTATGCCGCTGCGCCATGAGATCCACCAGCTGATTCTGGCGGGCTTCCGCGAGCACGGTATTGATATGCCGTTCCCACCTTTCCAGATGCGTCTGGAAAGCCTGGACGGACGTAAAACAGGAAGAACGCTGACGTCAGCGGCGCGTACGCGCCCGGCGGGCAGTCTGTAACGCGTCTCCCCTCCCTTTCGGGAGGGGACTATTCCCGCTACGCCACTTCTGCGACGTATGCCATCGCGCGTCGACGGTAATTCTCATAAATCCCCATCGCCAGCAGCGAGAAGAAGATAGGGCCGCCCACCATCCACAGCGCGCTGTTCCAGTCGTTCGCCTCAATTACCGGCTGGATAATGGTGAAGATGTTCGCAAACGCCACCACCAGCACCACCACCGTGGTGGCCAGCAGCGTAGCCGCGCGGGTTTTAAAAATCACAAACGGACGTTCAAGATCCTGCTTCGCCTTAAAGAACGGGAACGCCAGGGTCAGGAACAGGTACGGTAGCGTCATCGACACGTTCGCCATCAGGGTCAGCTTGTTGTAAAACGCAGACGCCGTATCGCCGCCAAATGACACCAGCAGAATGAACACGCACACCAGCACACACTGCATCCACATGGCGTTGGCAGGCATGCCTGCGGTGTTCAGCTGGGTCATACTCGCAGGCCACAGCGCTTTTGGCGTACCCTGAATAATCGCTTTCAGCGGCGAATAGATCAGCGTGAAGAATGCGCCGGTATAGGCCAGGAACATCGACAGGCCGGTAATACGCGCGAACCAGACCCCCATTACCGATGCCGCCTCGGGACTCAGGTTCATCGCCTGCCCCAGCGTCATCCCCAGGCTTTTCATCAGCACATAGGTGATGTTGCCAAGGTTAGTGGTGTTGTTGCTCAGCACCTGCTGCCAGTTGGTGCTGACGCCCCAGAGAAAAATCGCCAGCGAATAGCCGATGGAAATCACGATGGCGGCAAAAATAATGCCTTTCGCAAAGTTCTTTTCCGGGTTTTCCGTCTTATCGACCAGGCCGCCTACGGCTTCAATACCACCGTAAGCGAAGATGGCAAACACCACGAAAGAGAGCATGGCGAGCCCGGACTGGTAGCCCGGATTCGGCGAGGAGGCAAAGTTAACCTCCTGTGCAAAATGACCACCGTTCAGGCACAGGATAGCGATGCTCACCAGAAGCAGCACCAGGTTCAATCCCATCACCGAGATCCCGCCCACGGCGGTGATCCGGGCGATTTTATTGATACCTTTAGACGCCACCAGCGTCACGACAACCATCCAGCATACCGCCAGAATCCCGACGACCTGCGTGGAGCTCAGCCCGGCCAAAGACCAGACCTGCGTTTTATCGGCACCGAAAAGAAACGTTGAGAACGGCACCCAGACTTTGGCCGCCGTACTCACCATCCAGACGACGTAGGATGAAAACCACATAAACGTGCCGATAAACGCATAGCGCGGCCCGACGCTGTTATTCATCCATGAGTAGATCCCGCCCTCTTCTTTCCGGTAAGCCGAGCCCATCTCCGCCATCATCAGCGCAAACGGGATAAAGAAGAACAGAGCAGAAACGATATAAAACGGCGTCGCGCTGTAGCCCATCAGATAGAACGCTGACGGGCTGTTGGCAAAGCCAAAGACTGAGGTAAATATCATCAGGATGAGCCCGATGAGGGTCATCTTTTTGAGTGACTGGGACATAGAACCATCCAAAGAGGAATTAAACTGCGCGGATGGTAGCAGAAGACCAGACAGATATTGTGGCTATACGGGGCAAATTAAGAAAAAGACCCGTGTATAGGGAATGTGGCAGTTTTTAATGTTGTCGTGCTGAAGTGGAAAGGTTAATTGACAGGAATAGTAGGCCGGGTAAGCGCAGCGCCACCCGGCATTTTATTAGGCGCGATCGACCGTAAAGGCAATCACATCGCCAAGCTGCTCTGCGCCCAGGGCCAGCATGACCAGACGGTCAACACCCAGCGCCACGCCGGAGCAATCCGGCAGACCTGCTTTCAATGCTTCAAGCAGATTAACATCAATAGGCTGCTGCGGCAGACCGCGCGCGGCGCGCTTGCGGTTATCCTGCTCGAAGCGCTGCGCCTGCTCGCGAGCGTCGGTCAGTTCATGGAAGCCGTTCGCCAGCTCGATGCCTTTGTAATAGACCTCAAAACGCTCTGCGACACGATGATCTTCGGTACTGATCTGCGCCAGTGAGGCCTGGCTTGCCGGGAAGTGATAAACAAACGTCGGACGATCTTTGCCAATCTGCGGTTCCACGCCGAAGGTGAACAGCAGCTGCAGCAGCGTGTCGCGATCCTCTTCGGTATCCGCCACGTTGCTCAGATCCAGTTTTGCCGCCACTTCGCGCAGCTGGGTTTTGTCCGCCGACAGCGGATCGATTTCCAGATGGCGCTGGAAAGCCTGCTGATAGGAAAGGGTTTCGGCTTCCGAGCAGTCCAGGACCTGCTGCAGCAGATCGTCCACCTCATTCATCAGGCGGTACATATCATAATGCGGGCGGTACCACTCCAGCATGGTGAATTCCGGGTTGTGGTGACGACCCATCTCTTCATTACGGAAACTGCGGCACAACTGATAGACCGGACCACACCCCGCTGCCAGCAGGCGTTTCATGTGGTATTCCGGGCTGGTCATCAGATACAAATTCATTCCCTGAGAGTGGCCGGGGCCAACAAAACGGGTTTCAAACGGGACCAGATGAATATCCGTTACCGTTGCCTGACTCATGCACGGGGTTTCCACCTCCAGGACGCCGCGGTCGGCAAAGAAACGGCGGATTTCCGCCATAATTGCAGCGCGTTTTAACAGATTAGGGATGGATGCGCTCGGCTGCCAGGTGGCCGTTTCGCTCATGAGTTGTTCTCCGATTTCAGACAAGGGCACGAAGTCTACTCGTTAGCCGGGGCAGAGACAAATTTTGTGCAGTAAAAAAGCGCATTTCATTTAGGTGAACAATTGCGTGACGTATTTCATCAATCTTCATGATAAATCGCCTGACAGAACAGCAAAAAAATCGAACACGTCAAATTTCCCTGACATCTACACGGTTATACTGTTTTACCCATAAAGGAGCAGTGGAAACGCTTTCGCAATCGTCCTTTTGGACGGGTGAACTACCTTTAGTTTGTCGCGTTGCGAAATAACAAAAATCTGGAGGAATGTCGTGCAAACTTTTCAAGCCGATCTTGCCGTAATAGGCGCTGGCGGGGCTGGATTACGTGCTGCGATTGCTGCAGCACAAGCTAATCCCAACGCTAAAATCGCATTGATTTCAAAAGTCTATCCAATGCGTAGTCACACAGTGGCAGCAGAAGGAGGGTCCGCCGCCGTTGCGCAGGATCATGACAGCTTTGAATACCATTTCCACGACACGGTTGCAGGGGGCGACTGGCTTTGCGAACAGGATGTCGTTGACTACTTTGTGCACCATTGTCCAACGGAGATGACCCAGCTTGAACAGTGGGGATGTCCATGGAGCCGCCGTCCGGACGGCAGCGTCAACGTTCGCCGCTTCGGCGGCATGAAGATCGAACGCACCTGGTTCGCCGCCGATAAGACCGGCTTCCACATGCTGCACACCCTGTTCCAGACCTCCCTTCAGTTCCCACAAATCCAGCGCTTCGATGAACATTTCGTCCTCGACATTCTGGTGGATGATGGACAGGCGCGCGGCCTGGTGGCGATGAACATGATGGAAGGCACGCTCGTCCAGATCCGCGCCAACGCGGTAGTAATGGCAACGGGCGGTGCGGGTCGCGTTTATCGTTATAACACCAACGGCGGCATCGTTACCGGCGACGGTATGGGCATGGCGCTCAGCCACGGCGTGCCGCTGCGCGATATGGAATTCGTGCAGTATCACCCAACCGGCCTGCCGGGCTCCGGCATTCTGATGACGGAAGGCTGCCGCGGTGAAGGCGGTATTCTGGTCAATAAAAACGGCTATCGCTATCTGCAGGATTACGGCATGGGCCCGGAAACCCCGCTCGGCGAGCCGAAGAACAAATACATGGAGCTCGGCCCGCGTGACAAAGTCTCTCAGGCTTTCTGGCACGAGTGGCGCAAAGGCAACACCATCTCCACGCCGCGCGGCGATGTGGTCTATCTCGACCTGCGTCATCTGGGCGAGAAGAAACTGCTGGAACGTCTGCCGTTCATCTGCGAGCTGGCGAAAGCCTACGTTGGCGTGGATCCGGTTAAAGAGCCGATCCCGGTGCGTCCAACCGCGCACTACACCATGGGCGGTATCGAAACCGATCAGCAGTGCGAAACCCGCATTAAAGGGCTGTTCGCCGTCGGCGAATGTTCTTCCGTTGGCCTGCACGGCGCTAACCGTCTCGGGTCTAACTCGCTGGCAGAGCTGGTTGTCTTTGGCCGCATGGCGGGCGAGCGCGCAATGGAGCGTGCGGCAACCGCAGGTGAAGCCAACGGTGCCGCGCTGGATGCGCAGGTCGCAGACGTTGAAAAACGCCTGAAAGATCTGGTGAACCAGGAGGGTAACGAGAACTGGTCTAAGATCCGCGACGAGATGGGCCTGTCGATGGAAGAAGGCTGCGGTATCTACCGTACCCCTGAGCTGATGCAAAAAACCGTCGACAAGCTGGCGGAACTGCAGGAGCGCTTCAAGCGCGTGCGCATCACCGACACCTCCAGCGTATTCAACACCGACCTGCTCTACACCATCGAGCTGGGCCACGGTCTGAACGTCGCGGAATGTATGGCGCACTCTGCGCTGGCGCGTAAAGAGTCGCGTGGTGCCCACCAGCGTCTGGACGAAGGCTGTACCGAACGTGACGACGTCAATTTCCTGAAACACACGCTCGCCTGGCGCGATGCGGACGGCACCACACGTCTGGACTACAGCGACGTGAAAATCACCACGCTGCCGCCGGCAAAACGCGTGTACGGTGCAGAAGCAGAAGCCGCCGAGAAGAAGGAGAAGGCGAATGGCTGAGATGCAAAAAATGAAAGTTGAAGTGGTGCGCTACAATCCGGAAGTGGACGCCGCACCGCACAGCGCTTTCTATGAAGTGCCTTATGACGAGCAAACCTCCCTGCTGGACGCGCTCGGCTATATCAAAGACAACCTGGCGCCAGACCTGAGCTACCGCTGGTCCTGCCGCATGGCGATCTGCGGCTCCTGCGGCATGATGGTCAACAAGGTGCCGAAGCTGGCCTGTAAGACCTTCCTGCGCGAGTACACCAAAGGCATTAAGGTCGAAGCGCTGGGCAACTTCCCGATTGAACGCGATCTGGTGGTCGATATGACCCACTTTATCGAAAGCCTGGAAGCCATTAAGCCGTATATCATTGGTAACCCACGCACGCCGGATCAGGGGCCAAACACCCAGACCCCGGCGCAGATGGCGAAATACCATCAGTTCTCCGGCTGCATCAACTGCGGTCTTTGCTACGCCGCCTGTCCACAGTTTGGCCTGAACAAGGAGTTCATCGGCCCGGCCGCCATTACCCTGGCGCACCGCTATAACGAGGACAGCCGCGACCACGGTAAAAAAGAACGTATGGCGCAGCTTAACAGCCAGAACGGCGTCTGGAGCTGTACCTTTGTGGGCTACTGCTCCGAAGTCTGTCCGAAGCACGTCGACCCGGCCGCCGCTATTCAGCAGGGTAAAGTGGAAAGCTCGAAAGACTTTCTTATCGCTACCCTGAAACCACGCTAAGGAGTGCATGATGACGACTAAACGCAAAGCCTATGTGCGGCCAATGCCGTCCACCTGGTGGAAAAACCTGCCGTTTTATCGCTTCTATATGCTGCGTGAAGGCACGGCGGTACCGGCGGTCTGGTTCAGCCTTGAGCTGATGTACGGCGTTTTTGCCCTCAAGCACGGTCCGGAAACCTGGGCCAACTTTGTCGGTTTTCTGCAAAACCCGATCATCGTTGTGCTGAACCTGATCGTGCTCGCGGCCGCGCTGCTTCATACCAAAACGTGGTTTGAACTGGCGCCAAAAGCGGCGAACATCATCGTTAAAGACGAAAAAATGGGGCCAGAACCGGTGATTAAAGGGCTCTGGGCGGTGACGATTCTGGTCACTGTGGTCATTCTGTTTGTCGCACTGTTCTGGTAAGGAGACACCTGTGATCAATCCAAATCCAAAACGTTCTGACGAGCCGGTCTTCTGGGGCCTGTTTGGCGCAGGCGGCATGTGGAGCGCCATCATCGCCCCCGTCATCATCCTGCTGGTCGGCATTATGCTGCCGCTGGGGCTGTTCCCGGGCGATGCGCTGAGCTACGAGCGCGTACTGGCGTTCGCGGGCAGCTTTATCGGTCGCGTGTTCATCTTCCTGATGATCGTCCTGCCGCTGTGGTGTGGTCTGCACCGTATTCACCATGCGATGCATGACCTGAAAATCCATGTCCCGAGCGGTAAATGGGTGTTCTACGGTCTGGCGACCATCCTGACCGTGGTGACGCTGATTGCCGTGGTCACCATCTGACGCTTCTGGCCCGCCATCCGGCGGGCCTTTTATTTCTGCATCTTTCCCACCAGCCACTGGGCAAACTCGCGCATTGCGGGCGTTTCTGTCCGTGACTGTAGTCTTGTCAGCCAGTAGCTGCCGAGGTCAATCTGCGTTGCAAACGGCTGCACGATGCGCTCGCTGCTGAGTAAATGGGTAAACATGTCGACAGGCGCAATGGCAATCCCGACGCCTGCCTGAGCCGCTTCCAGCATGGTCACGGACGAGTCAAACACCATCACCCGGTGCGTCGGCGAGGGAGGATGTTCACCCGCTGCCTGCATCCACGCAGCCCACTCGTCGCGTCGGTAGGAGCGAAGCAGGGTAAACTTCAGGATATCTGCCGGGCTTTTCAGGCAAGAGGCAATATCGGGTGTACAGAGCGCAGACAGCGGCGCGGCGCAAAGAAATTCAGCATCGGTTCCATGCCACGCGCCGCCACCGTAGCGAATGGTGTAATCAAGCCCTTCAGCCGCCGGATCGACGCGATTGTTATGGGTGGAAAGCTGAAGATCAATATGCGGATAGCAGCGGCGAAAGTCCGCGAGCTCTGAGAATAAAACACCCGTGGCAAAGGTCCCTACCACACCTATTTTGAGCTTCTCCTGAGCACGCTGGCTGGCAAAGCGATCCAACATTCCGGCGATACGATCGAACGAGTCATTCAGCACCGGCAGCAAATTCTCGCCTTCGGTGGTCAACATCAGCCCGCGCGAAACGCGGACAAACAGCTGGCAATTAAGGTGCTGCTCCAGCGCCTTTACGTGCTGGCTAATCGCGGAATGGGTGACGTTCAGCTCGATAGCGGCATGCGTAAAACTGAGGTGCCTGGCAGCAGCTTCAAACGCCCGCAGGGAATTAAGAGGAAGATAGCTGCGCGTCATAGTCTCGTCCGTTAGAAAAATTAACAGCTAATGCTAAATTTAACCGTTTGTCAGCCATAGTCAAATCCAACAGACTACAGCGGTCTGACGGGCCCGGACACTCCCTTGAACCGCTATTACGGAAGATAACTGATGATGAAAAAATCCCTAAGCTGTGCCCTGCTGCTCAGCACCGCCTGCTCGGTATTGGCTGCACCGATGTCAGAAAAACAGCTGGCTGAGGTGGTGGAACGTACCGTTACGCCGTTGATGAAAGCGCAGGCCATCCCGGGTATGGCGGTGGCGGTGATTTATCAGGGTCAGCCGCACTACTTTACCTTCGGTAAAGCCGATGTTGCGGCAAACAAACCTGTCACCCCACAAACCTTGTTCGAACTGGGCTCTATAAGTAAAACCTTCACCGGCGTACTGGGTGGCGATGCCATTGCTCGCGGTGAAATATCGCTCGGCGATCCGGTGACAAAGTACTGGCCTGAGCTGACGGGCAAGCAGTGGCAGGGGATTCGCATGCTGGATCTGGCAACCTATACCGCAGGCGGTCTGCCGTTGCAGGTGCCGGATGAGGTCACGGATACCGCCTCCCTGCTGCGCTTTTATCAAAACTGGCAGCCGAAGTGGAAGCCGGGCACCACGCGTCTTTATGCCAATACCAGCATTGGTCTTTTTGGCGCGCTGGCGGTCAAACCTTCCGGCATGAGCTATGAGCAGGCCATAACGGCGCGGGTCTTTAAGCCGCTCAAGCTGGACCATACGTGGATTAACGTTCCGAAAGCGGAAGAGGCGCATTACGCCTGGGGATACCGTGACGGTAAAGCGGTCCACGTTTCGCCAGGCATGCTCGACGCGGAAGCCTATGGCGTAAAAACTAACGTGAAGGATATGGCGAGCTGGGTGATGGTGAACATGGAGCCTGACTCCCTTCAGGATACTTCACTCAGGCAAGGCATTGCCCTGGCGCAGTCTCGCTACTGGCGCGTGGGGGCCATGTATCAGGGGTTAGGCTGGGAAATGCTTAACTGGCCGGTCGATGCCAAAACCGTAGTTGAAGGTAGCGACAATAAGGTGGCGCTGGCACCGTTGCCTGCGAGAGAAGTAAATCCTCCGGCACCGCCGGTTAAGGCCTCCTGGGTTCATAAAACAGGCTCTACCGGCGGATTTGGCAGCTACGTGGCCTTTATACCTGAAAAGCAGCTCGGCATTGTGATGCTGGCAAATAAAAGCTATCCGAACCCTGCACGCGTTGATGCGGCATACCGCATCCTCGACGCGCTGCAGTAAAACATTGCCGGGTGGCGGCTTCGCCTTACCCGGCCTACAAAATCCACGGTGTGACGCCGTACAAAAACCACATTTTCCTTGCCGTCATCTACACTTAACAAAAAACAGTAAGGAAACTCCTATGCGCATTTTGCCTGTTATCGCCGCGGTGACAGCCGCGTTTTTAGTGGTTGCCTGCAGTTCCCCTACCCCACCGCCTGGCGTTACCGTCGTCACGCCTTTTGATGCACAACGCTTCCTTGGAACATGGTATGAAATCGCGCGCCTCGACCACCGGTTTGAGCAGGGCTTAGAGAAGGTCACTGCGAATTACAGCCCGATGGATGATGGCGGTATTCAGGTGATCAACCGGGGCTATAACCCCGACCGGGAGATGTGGCAACAGTCGATTGGGAAAGCGTACTTCACGGGCGACCCGCGGCGGGCCGCGCTTAAAGTCTCGTTCTTTGGCCCGTTTTATGGCGGCTATAACGTGATCGCGCTCGACAGAGAGTACCGTCACGCGCTGGTCTGCGGGCCGGATCGCGACTATCTATGGATACTTTCCCGCACGCCAACACTTTCACCAGAAATGAAGCAGCAGATGCTGGACGTCGCGACCCGGCAAGGGTTTGATGTGTCAAAACTTATCTGGGTGAAACAACCCCATTAATGGGTGCTGAGCTTCAGCCCAACGATCCCGGCCACAATCAAGGCGAGGCTGGCGATACGCGCCAGACTCGCTGACTCTCCCAGCAGCAAAATGCCGGTGATAGCGGCACCCACCGCGCCAATACCCGTCCAGACGGCATAAGCCGTTCCCACAGGCAGAGAGCGCATCGCCCAGGATAACAGAACGATACTGACTATCATGGCGGTAACGGTAATGACGCTGGGCGTCAGGCGGGTAAATCCGTGGGTGTACTTGAGACCAATCGCCCATACCACTTCGAGCAGGCCAGCAATAAAAAGAATGATCCAGGACATGTCAGGCTCCTTAACTTAATACAAGTTGGGGCCGTCCCCGGTGAAAGAAACGCTTACGGGTCGTCCCGTAAGGCAGAGATTACGCCACCTATTGTGGTTAGCGTGCTATTTTTTTTCAATCATTTTTTGCTGAACACGTTAAGGCAAGAAATAGCCGCAGTATGGCGCGGAGTTCCGGCTTTTAGCACTCATCCGACTTCTCTATGATGATGTGCTTTCTGATGGCAGGAAGCCAAACCACTAGCCGACTGCGAATAAAATATGTTCAAAATTCTTTTGATTGACCGTTGTCACTTCACCCGCACGGGGTTTGAAGCATGGCTCAATCATTCCGGTTTGTTCCCGGGACACTACGTTGTGACCGGGCTGAATAATCTGTTTCTTGCCAGAGAACACATTCTGCAATGGAAACCTACGTTGGTTATTGCTGACCTGTACGGCTTCAGGCAGGACATTCACCATTTTCAGCAGCTCTCGTCCCTGCTTAACGCCAGTGAACGCTTACCGTTTATTTTGCTGCAATCGGGAGAGGACAGCGGCATGACAGACTGGCTCGGACAGTTCCCGGTGTGGTCGTCGTTGTTGAAAAACGCCAGTCTCGAAGAAGTGGCAACGGTCATCAACGACGCATTGATCTCACGCTCATGCGCAGAAAGGCCAGCGGCGGCTGCCCCCTTGCTGACCCGGCAGGAAGAGAAAGTGCTGACATTGTGGATGGACGGCGCGAGCAATCAAAAAATTGCCGCTCACCTGAGTATCAATGGAAAAACGGTCTATACCTATAAACGCAATATCCGCATGAAATTGCATATGGATACGCGTTTTTCTCCGTTTTTATCCCTGCAGGAATCGGAAAGCTGACGGTACGAAACCCGGCTGGTCCCGTACCGTTTATTCATTACTGCTGAGCTTTTGTTGCTGCACCAGAGATTGCGCTACCACCTTCAGAAATATCCTGACCGACGCCACGCGTGGTATTACAGGCCGTTAACACTGAAGAAAGTACCAGGACTGAAAAGATCGCTGCAATTGTCTTCTTAACCATAATATCTTCCTTTTATAGCCAAAGTTGTTTTGTGTATAGCAACTTAAGAATAGACAAGATCCCGCCGGTTGACGGAAAAGGACGCATTTTTAGGAAAAATAGACGAACTTAGCTGGCGGCGTGAGAAATGATATGACCGAGATCCTGGATGTCTTGTCCCATTCCACGCGTGGTGTTACAGCCGGAAAGCAATGCGCAGGAAAGCGCTAACAGAAGCAGAATTTTAACGGTACGTTTCATCATCCCTGCCTGCAAGAATCAGGCGCAGCGGGCGCTGCGCCTTCAATCATACGTAAATTACTTCACGCGGGACACGTATTCGCCGGAGCGGGTATCCACTTTGATCACTTCGCCAGTCTGTACGAACAGTGGCACTTTAACCACGGCGCCGGTAGACAGTTTGGCTGGTTTACCGCCGGTACCTGCGGTATCACCTTTCAGACCTGGATCGGTTTCAACGATTTCCAGTTCTACGAAGTTTGGTGGGGTCACAGCGATAGGCTGACCGTTCCACAGGGTCACGATGCACTCAGCCTGATCCAGCAGCCATTTAGCGCTGTCACCTACCGCTTTCTCATCAGCAGACAGCTGTTCGAAAGTGGAGTTGTTCATGAAATGATAGAACTCACCGTCGTTGTACAGATAGGTCAGGTTCATATCAACAACATCAGCGCCTTCAGCGGAGTCAGTAGACTTGAAGGTTTTCTCAACACGGGTACCGGTCAGCAGACGGCGCAGCTTAACGCGTGCGAATGCCTGGCCTTTACCTGGTTTAACGAATTCGCTGGCTTCAACCGCGTACGGTTCGCCGTCCATCATGATTTTAAGACCAGCACGAAAATCGTTGCTATAGTACGTTGCCATAAGGCCCTCTAAATTTGTTAACTGGTAGCTAAGCCACAAAATGGCGCATATTGTAACCCTAAACACCCCGTCCAGAGAAGATTGGTTATCGCAACTTGCCGATGTAATCACCAGTCCTGATGAATTGCTGCGTCTTTTAGACCTCGATCAGCACCCAGAGTTGCTTGCAGGCCGCGAGGCAAAGCGCCTATTCGCCCTGCGCGTTCCCCGCGCGTTTGTGGCGCGGATGGAGAAAGGCAATCCCGACGATCCGCTATTAAAACAAACGCTTACTTCGCAGGATGAGTTTGTCACCGCGCCGGGTTATAGCACCGATCCGCTGGAAGAGCAGAACAGCGTGGTGCCCGGTTTACTGCACAAATATCTCAACCGCGCCCTGCTGCTGGTAAAAGGCGGCTGTGCGGTAAATTGTCGTTATTGCTTCCGTCGGCACTTCCCTTATGCCGAAAACCAGGGCAATAAACGCAACTGGCAGGTCGCGCTGGACTATATCGCCGCCCATCCGGAGCTGGATGAGATTATTTTTTCCGGCGGCGACCCGCTGATGGCAAAAGATCATGAGCTGGACTGGCTGCTGACTCAGCTTGAAGCCATCCCGCACATTAAGCGCCTGCGCATTCACAGCCGTTTACCGATTGTTATTCCGGCACGTATCACGGACGGCCTGGTGTCACGCCTGGAGCAGTCCCGATTGCAGGTGCTGCTGGTGAACCATATTAACCACGCGAACGAAATTGACGATGCGTTTCGCGCGGCGATGGCGCGACTGCGTAAAGCGGGCGTGACGCTGCTGAACCAGAGCGTGCTGCTGCGCGGCGTCAATGACAGCGCCCGCGTGCTGGCCGATCTGAGCAATGCCCTGTTTGATGCGGGCGTGATGCCCTATTACCTGCACGTGCTGGATCGCGTTCAGGGCGCGGCCCATTTCATGGTGACGGACGAAGAAGCCCGGCAGATTATGCGCGAACTGTTAACGCTGGTTTCAGGCTATATGGTGCCGAAGCTGGCACGCGAGATTGGCGGAGAGCCGAGCAAGACGCCGCTGGATTTGCAGCTGCGGCAGCACTAGTTTCCCCTCACCCTAACCCTCTCCCACAGGGAGAGGGAAAAAGGCAATCAGTTCGGGCACTTGTAGACCTGGCCGCTCATCTGGCTGGCGGTCGGCACGAAGCTGGACAGCATACTCTGCGTTGGGCTGCTCACGCCGTAAATCACGTTGCCACCCATTGCCGCAGCCTGGTTACGCAGGGCATTCGCCGCACCGCGCATAGAGCCACCTTCTTCGCCATGCTGACCAGACATCCAGTTGCTTTGCTCACCGGTTGCCGTACCTAACAGCTGGCATTCACTGCCAGGCTTATCTTCCACAAAGCGAACGCCCTGGCCCGCTGCCGACAGCTCATTGCTGGAGCTACAACCCGCCAGCAGCAATGCTGCCCCTACAATCCCTGCACAGACTTTTACGCGCATGTTATTCCTCGTTTTCAATAAGCTGGACAGTAGTTGTCCGTGTGTAAATCTTATACCTAAAAGATGACCAAAAGAAAAACCCCCGAGCATTTCTGCCCGGGGGTTTTTCACATTCTACGACGTAGAGCGCACGATTACATCATGCCGCCCATTCCGCCCATGCCGCCCATACCAGCAGCACCTAAGTCAGGTGCATCGCCTTTTGGCAGGTCGGTCACCATGCACTCGGTGGTGATCATCAGACCAGCAACAGAGGCCGCATACTGCAGAGCAGAACGGGTTACTTTAGTTGGGTCCAGGATACCGAAGTCGATCATGTTGCCGTATTCTTCGGTTGCAGCGTTGTAACCGTAGTTACCTTCGCCCGCTTTAACGTTGTTCGCCACAACAGATGGCTCTTCACCGGCGTTGGACACGATCTGACGCAGAGGCGCTTCCATTGCGCGCAGCGCAACTTTGATACCCACGTTCTGATCTTCGTTCTGAGCGGTCAGGCCAGCCAGTTTAGCGGCCACGCGCACCAGCGCAACGCCACCACCCGCAACCACGCCTTCTTCTACCGCAGCACGGGTCGCGTGCAGGGCATCGTCAACGCGTGCTTTTTTCTCTTTCATTTCAACTTCGGTCGCCGCACCGACTTTAATTACCGCAACGCCGCCAGCCAGTTTCGCTACGCGCTCCTGCAGTTTTTCACGGTCGTAATCGGAAGTCGCTTCTTCGATCTGCTTACGGATCTGACCCACGCGGCCCTGAATAGCGGCTTCTTCACCCACGCCATCGATGATGGTGGTGGTGTCTTTGTTGATCACAACGCGTTTCGCCTGGCCCAGGTCTTCCAGGGTCGCTTTTTCCAGCTCCATACCGATCTCTTCAGAGATCACGGTACCGCCGGTCAGGGTAGCGATATCCTGCAGCATCGCTTTACGGCGATCGCCGAAGCCAGGTGCTTTAACAGCAGCCACTTTCACGATGCCGCGCATGGTGTTAACCACCAGAGTTGCCAGCGCTTCGCCTTCAACGTCTTCAGCGATGATAACCAGCGGTTTGCCTGCTTTAGCAACGGCTTCCAGCACTGGCAGCATTTCGCGGATGTTGGAGATTTTCTTGTCAGCCAGCAGGATGAACGGGCTTTCCAGCTCAACAGCGCCAGTCTCTGGCTTGTTGATGAAGTATGGGGACAGGTAACCGCGGTCGAACTGCATACCTTCAACCACGTCCAGTTCGTCTTCCAGACCGGTACCGTCTTCAACGGTGATCACGCCTTCTTTACCGACTTTATCCATCGCTTCTGCGATCAGTTTACCTACGGTTTCGTCGGAGTTAGCGGAGATGGTACCAACCTGAGCAATGGCTTTAGAGTCAGAGCACGGTACGGACAGCGCTTTCAGTTCTTCAACAGCGGAGGCGACAGCTTTGTCGATACCACGTTTCAGATCCATTGGGTTCATGCCCGCAGCAACGGCTTTCAGACCTTCAGTGATGATAGCCTGCGCCAGAACGGTCGCGGTGGTGGTACCGTCGCCTGCAGCGTCGTTCGCTTTAGAGGCAACTTCTTTCACCATCTGCGCGCCCATGTTTTCGAACTTGTCTTCCAGCTCGATTTCACGTGCTACAGAAACACCATCTTTGGTGATGGTTGGCGCGCCGAAGGATTTATCCAGCACTACGTTACGGCCTTTCGGGCCCAGGGTCACTTTAACTGCATCTGCCAGTACGTTTACGCCGCGGAGCATTTTTACACGAGCGTCGTTACCGAATTTTACGTCTTTAGCTGCCATGTTCTTATTTCCTCAAATTCTCGTGCGTAAATTACGCTTCAACAATTGCCAGAATGTCGCTCTCGGACATGATCAACACTTCTTCATTGTCGATCTTCTCGGATTTCACGCCGTAGCCATCGTTGAAAATTACGATGTCACCAACTTTAACGTCCAGCGGCTGCACAGTTCCGTTTTCCAGGATGCGGCCCTTACCGACAGCGATGATTTCGCCACGCGTTGATTTGGCTGCTGCAGAACCGGTCAGAACGATGCCGCCAGCAGACTTGGTTTCAACTTCTTTACGTTTGACGATCACACGATCATGTAACGGACGAATACTCATTGATAGCTCTCCTTTGAGAAAGTCATTATCAGTTATGGATGACGCCGGCCCGCAAGCGGTTTTCCGACTAGTGCCCTGAGAGATGGGGATAGCTTTTTACCCCTTCAAGGGGGAGTTGAAAAAAAAATTTGCGAAAGTGTTACCATCGCCTCTCTTTTGGTACTGGCAGGGCGATGTCAATGAGTGGACTCAAGCAGGAGTTAGGGCTGGCGCAGGGCGTTGGCCTGCTCTCAACCTCCTTGTTAGGTACGGGCGTGTTAGCCGTACCGGCACTGGCGGCGCTGGTCGCGGGAAATAATAGCCTGTGGGCGTGGCCAGCGCTGATTGTACTGGTTTTCCCGATAGCCATTGTGTTTGCCATCCTGGGGAGGCATTTCCCCAGCGCGGGCGGCGTGGCGCACTTTGTCGGTCTGGCCTTTGGGCCGCGGCTGCAGCGTGTCACCGGCTGGCTGTTTCTCTCCGTCATTCCGGTTGGCCTTCCTGCGGCATTGCATATTGCGACCGGCTTTGGTCAGGCGCTGTTTGGCTGGCATAACGAGCAGTTATTGCTGGCCGAGTTGGGCACGCTGGCTATCGTCTGGTGGGTAGGCTCTCGCGGGGCCCGCTCCAGCGCCAACCTGCAGACGCTGGTTGCGGTGCTGATTGTCGCGCTCGTTGCCGCTATCTGGTGGGCGGGCGATATCACAATCAAGGAAATTCCCTTCCCGGCAGTGACAGACGTCGATCATTCACAGCTTTTCGCCGCGCTCTCCGTCATGTTCTGGTGTTTTGTGGGTCTGGAAGCCTTTGCCCATCTTGCCTCTGAATTTAAGCAGCCTGAGCGCGATTTCCCCCGGGCGCTGATGATAGGCCTGCTGCTGGCAGGCACGGTCTACTGGGCGTGTACCGTGCTGGTGTTGCACTTCCACGCGTTCGGCGCGGATCTCGCCGCCGCGGCATCGCTGCCGGGTATCGTGGTTAATCTGTTTGGTGTGAAGGCGCTGTGGATCGCCTGCGTCATCGGCTATCTGGCCTGTTTTGCCAGCCTCAACATTTATATCCAGAGCTTTGCCCGGCTGGTGTGGTCGCAGGCGCTCGACAAACCTGAGAATCGCCTCGCGCGCCTGTCTAAACGCCAGCTTCCGCTGAATGCCCTGAATGCCGTGCTGGGCTGCTGCGTGTTGAGCACGCTGTGTATTTACGCACTGAAGATCAATCTGGACGCGCTGATCGTCTACGCCAACGGCATTTTCATTATGATCTACCTGCTGTGCATGCTGGCGGGATGTCGTTTGCTGCAAGGTCGCTATAAAACACTGGCGGTCATCGGGGGTGGGCTTTGCCTGCTGTTGCTGGCGATGGTGGGATGGAAGAGTCTGTACGCGATTGTCATGCTGGCAGGACTGTGGCTGTTTTTACCGAAGCGCGATGCGCACCAGTAGCGCCCGGTAAGCGAAGCGCCACCGGGCAAATCTATCACCGATCGTCTTTATGGTCTAAACGGTCGTGCTGTTCATCTTTACGCTGATATTCCCCTTCAAAGGTATCGCCTGGCCCGGTGCTGAACCCACCGCCAGGCATACGGTTAAAGCGCAGATGCGGCAGCAGCTTCATGGTCAGGTGCTTTTGCACCGGCGGCAGAAGCAGCAGAAGGCCGAGGAAGTCGGTGAAGAACCCCGGCAGGATCAGCAGCAGCCCCGCAATAATCAGCGATACGCTTTTGATCATCTCCGCTGCCGGGCTTTCGCCTGCGGCCATCTTCTCCTGCATTAACAGGAAATTTTTGAAACCCTGATTACGCACCAGCGACATGCCGATGACGGAGGTGAAAATCACCAGAATCAGCGTCAGCAGGACGCCCAGCACATGAGCAACCTGGATGAAAATGGAAATCTCAATGTAAACATAGAGAAAGAAAGCAATAAACGGTATCCAGCGCACTGGCATCTCCTGTGTGGCAAGGGCCGACGGGCCCCTGTCTGAATGTGTTCGCGACGCGCGTTTGTATGAGATGGTGACGGTTAGCGAAAATTCAATCAGTTTGCACGGATATTTTTTTTGGAAATATTAAAGCGGTGACCCATTTCACAGATTAATAATTATCATGGAATCGGCTCGATAATAAGTGATCCAGCTTACGGCAATTCGCTATCATCAGCATATGATCTCGAACATCTGGCTGATTGAGGGAATAATCGTCGGCCAGAAAATATTCAAAACCACATAAATACTGTGTGTTTAGTACAATCCATCGGCAGCTTGAAAAGAAGGTTCACATGTTAAACAACATTCGTATCGAAGAAGACTTGTTGGGTACCAGGGAAGTTCCAGCGGATGCCTACTACGGTGTTCACACTCTGAGAGCGATTGAAAACTTCTACATCAGCAACAGCAAAATCAGCGACATCCCTGAGTTTGTCCGTGGCATGGTGATGGTGAAGAAAGCCGCAGCCCTGGCCAACAAAGAGTTGCAAACCATTCCTAAAAGCGCGGCAAATGCGATTATCGCAGCCTGCGATGAAGTGCTGAACAACGGCAAATGCATGGACCAGTTCCCGGTTGACGTCTATCAGGGCGGCGCGGGCACCTCCGTCAACATGAATACCAACGAAGTACTGGCAAACATTGGCCTGGAGCTGATGGGTCACCAGAAAGGTGAATACCAGTACCTTAACCCGAACGACCACGTTAACAAATGCCAGTCCACCAACGACGCTTACCCTACCGGCTTCCGTATCGCGGTGTATGCCTCTGTAGTGAAACTGGTGGATGCGATCAACCAACTGGGTGATGGCTTCCAGCGTAAAGCGGTTGAGTTCCAGGACATCCTGAAAATGGGTCGTACCCAGCTGCAGGACGCGGTGCCGATGACCCTCGGCCAGGAATTCCACGCGTTTAACGTGCTGCTTAACGAAGAGACCAAAAACCTGCTGCGCACCTCCGAGCTGCTGCTGGAAGTGAACCTTGGCGCAACCGCCATCGGTACACGTCTGAACACCCCGGATGGCTATCAGCAGCTGGCGGTACAGAAGCTGGCTGAAGTCTCTAACCTGCCGGTTGTGCCTGCAGAAGACCTGATTGAAGCGACCTCCGACTGCGGCGCCTACGTCATGGTACACAGCGCGCTGAAACGTCTGGCAGTGAAACTGTCCAAAATCTGTAACGACCTGCGCCTGCTTTCCTCCGGTCCGCGCGCTGGCCTGAACGAAATCAACCTGCCAGAGCTGCAGGCGGGTTCGTCCATCATGCCGGCCAAGGTGAACCCGGTTGTGCCAGAAGTGGTGAATCAGGTTTGCTTCAAAGTCATCGGTAACGATACAACCGTGACCATGGCCTCTGAAGCGGGTCAGCTGCAGCTGAACGTGATGGAGCCAGTGATTGGCCAGGCGATGTTTGAATCTATCCACATCCTGACCAACGCCTGCTACAACCTGCTGGAAAAATGCATTAACGGCATCACAGCGAATAAAGAAGTCTGTGAGGGTTATGTCTATAACTCCATCGGGATCGTCACCTACCTCAACCCGTTCATCGGTCACCACAACGGTGACATCGTCGGTAAGATTTGCGCCGAAACCGGTAAGAGCGTACGTGAAGTGGTGCTGGAGCGCGGGCTGTTGACCGAAGCGGAGCTGGACGATATCTTCTCGGCCCAGAACCTGATGCACCCGGCATATAAAGCAAAACGATATACCGATGAAAGCGAACAGTAACCGTTCAGGCTAGGCTTCTTAAGGCACGTCACTTGTGACGTGCCTTTTTTCTTTTTAGGCGTTACCGAAATACAACAATTCAATATCAACTTGTTAATAAGCAAGGAAGGTCCTTATGTTTGGAGCAGAACTCGTCATCGTCTTGTTGGCGATTTATTTGGGAGCAAGACTCGGGGGTATCGGCATCGGTTTTGCTGGTGGTCTCGGGGTGCTCGTTCTTACCCTTATCTTTCAGATTAAACCCGGCGCAATCCCGTTTGACGTTATCGAAATCATCATGGCAGTTATTGCCGCTATCGCCGCCATGCAGGTGGCAGGCGGTATGGACTACCTGGTGAGCCTGGCGGAGCGTATGCTGCGCCGCCATCCAAAATACATTACCTTCCTTGCCCCGCTGGTGACCTGGTTTATGACTATTCTCGCCGGTACGGGCCACACCGCCTTCTCCACGCTGCCGGTGATTACCGAAGTGGCGAAAGAGCAGGGTATCCGTCCGTCTCGTCCGCTCTCTATTGCCGTCGTCGCGTCCCAGATTGCGATTACCGCCTCGCCGATTTCCGCTGCGGTGGTCTTCTTCGCCGGTATCCTTGAGCCGATGGGCGTGAGCTACCTGACGCTGCTGGCGATCTGTATCCCGGTGACGCTGATTGCGGTGATGATTACTGCCGTACTGTGTAACTTCCTCGGCGCTGAACTGAAAGACGATCCGGTTTATCAGGAGCGTCTGGCAAAAGGTGAAGTGAGCCTGCGCGGCAGCCAGGTCTTCGAGCTGAAGCCGCACGCGAAGCGCTCCGTGCTGCTGTTCCTGATCGGTATCGTCGCCGTCATGTTCTATGCGACCGCCATCAGCGATACCGTGGGCCTGATCCAGAACCCGGTCCTGCCGCGTAACGAAGCGATTGTGGTGTTTATGCTGACCATCGCGACGCTGATTAGCATCACCTGTAAAATCGACACCAGCGAAGTGCTGAACGCCAGCACCTTCAAATCCGGTATGAGCGCCTGCGTGTGCGTGCTGGGTGTGGCGTGGCTCGGTGATACCTTCGTGAAAGCGCACATCAGCGACATTCAGACCGTAGCAGGCGACCTGCTGCACAACTATCCGTGGCTGCTGGCGGTGGTGCTGTTCTTTGCCGCTACCCTGCTTTACTCCCAGGCGGCGACCACCAAAGCGCTGATGCCTGCGGCACTGATGCTGGGCGTTACCCCGCTGACGGCGATTGCCTCTTTCGCGGCGGTTTCTGCCCTGTTCGTTCTGCCAACCTACCCAACCCTGCTGGCGGCGGTGGAGATGGACGACACAGGCTCAACCCGTATCGGTAAGTATGTGTTTAACCATGCGTTCCTGATCCCGGGCGTGGTTGCCATTTCGCTTTGCGTGATCCTCGGCTTTATCATTGGCGGCGTGGTGCTGTAAACGGTGAGTGGTTGTAAAAATAGTTAAAATCGGGCCGCTCTGCGGCCCGTTTCATTAATGACCAATCGCCTTGCGTGATATAGTGAAGACTTTCGTGATGAGGAGGTCGACTTGTGAACACGCCTGATGCTGTTGTCGTACTGTGTACCGCCCCTGATGAAGCCTCTGCCCAGGATCTCGCCGCCAAAGTGCTGGCCGAAAAACTGGCAGCCTGCGTGACGCTCCTCCCCGGTGCCACCTCCCTTTATTACTGGGAAGGCAAGCTGGAGCAAGAGTACGAAGTTCAGATGTTGCTCAAAACTAATCTGGCGAATCAGCAGGCTCTCCTGGACTGCCTCAAATCTCATCATCCTTACCAAACCCCGGAGCTGCTGGTCCTGCCAGTGGTTCATGGCGATAACGACTATCTCTCATGGCTCAACGCTTCCTTACGCTGATCCTGCTGCTGTGCAGCACGTCAGCTTTTGCCGGGTTGTTTGACGCGCCCGGCCGTTCGAACTTCATCCCTGCCGACCAGGCTTTCGTTTTCGATTTTCAGCAAAACCAGCATGACCTTACGCTCAACTGGCAGGTGAAAGAGGGTTATTACCTCTATCGCAAGCAGGTAAGCATTACGCCTGCTCAGGCCAGCGTGGGCGCTTTACAGATGCCCTCTGGCGAGTGGCATGAGGACGAGTTCTACGGCAAGAGTGAAATCTACCGCCAGCGCCTGAGCTTGCCTGTTACGGTGAATCAGGCGGATAAAGGTGCGACCCTGACGGTGACCTATCAGGGGTGCGCGGACGCGGGATTCTGCTATCCGCCTGAAACGAAGGTCGTTCCACTCAGCGAAGTTAAGGCTGCCGCCGCTTTCTCCCCTCTCCCCTCTGGGGAGAGCGGTAAAAGTGAAGCCGCGTCAGACCTTCCGTTCTCCGCGCTGTGGGCCTTGCTGATCGGTATCGGCATTGCCTTTACGCCGTGCGTGCTGCCGATGTATCCGCTCATCTCTGGCATCGTGCTGGGCGGTAAGCAACGGCTTTCCACCGCCCGCGCCCTGCTGTTGGCCTTTATTTATGTGCAGGGCATGGCGTTGACCTACACGGCCCTTGGCCTTGTGGTTGCCGCTGCCGGGTTACAGTTCCAGGCCGCACTGCAGCATCCTTACGTCCTTATTAGCTTATCGGTGGTGTTTATCCTGCTGGCTCTGTCGATGTTCGGCCTGTTTACCCTGCAGTTACCGTCGTCTCTGCAAACTCGCTTAACGCTAATGAGTAATCGCCAGCAGGGTGGCTCGGCGGGTGGGGTATTCGCGATGGGAGCCATCGCTGGTTTAATTTGTTCCCCTTGCACCACCGCACCGCTGAGTGCCATCCTGCTCTATATTGCCCAGAGCGGGAATCTGTGGCTTGGCGGCGGTACGTTGTACCTTTACGCGCTGGGCATGGGCCTACCGCTGATTCTGGTCACGGTTTTCGGCAATCGACTTCTGCCGAAGAGCGGCCCGTGGATGGAGACGGTGAAAACCGCGTTTGGCTTTGTGATTCTGGCGCTGCCGGTGTTCCTCCTCGAGCGTATCATCGGCGACGTCTGGGGTTTGCGTCTGTGGGCGATGCTCGGCGTAGCATTCTTCTCCTGGGCGTTTATCGTCAGTCTGGGGGCGAAAAAAGCGTGGATGCGCCTGGTGCAAATCCTCCTGCTCGCCGCCGCGCTGGTGAGCGTGCGTCCTCTTCAGGACTGGGCGTTCGGCTCGCCGGTAGACCAGACGCAGGCGCATCTGAACTTCATCCAGATTAAGAACGTTGATGAGCTCAACAGCGCGCTCGCACAGGCAAAAGGCAAACCGGTGATGCTCGATCTCTATGCCGACTGGTGCGTTGCCTGCAAAGAGTTTGAGAAATATACCTTTAGCGATCCGCAGGTGCAAAGTGCCCTGAAAGAGACCGTTTTGCTTCAGGCGAACGTGACCGCCAATAATGCGCAGGATAAGGCTCTGCAGAAGCAGCTTAACGTGCTCGGGCTGCCAACCATTCTGTTCTTCAATCAGCAGGGCCAGGAGCAGCCAGAACAGCGTGTAACCGGGTTTATGGATGCAGCGGCATTTAACGCGCATTTGCGCAATCGCCAACCGTAAACAACACTTTAAACGGGACAAACCGTTGGGAATAGCGGAGGAGATAACCGTGCAACGTGAAGACGTACTGGGACAAGCCCTGCAATTACTTGAGATTCAAGGGATCGCCAGCACCACGCTTGAGATGGTAGCCGACCGTATCGATTACCCCGTGGATGATCTTAAGCGCTTCTGGCCGGATAAAGAGGCGCTCGTTTATGATGCCCTGCGCTATCTCAGCCAGCAGGTTGATGTCTGGCGCAGGCAGCTGATGCTGAATGAAGAACTGACTGCGGAACAAAAGCTGCTGGCGCGCTATACCGCCCTGACGGAATGTGTCAGCAACAACCGGTACCCGGGTTGTCTGTTCATCGCCGCCTGCACTTATTTTCCCGACCCAGGCCATCCTGTCCATCAGCTGGCGGATCAGCAAAAACGGGCGGCACATGACTTCACCCACGAGCTACTGACCACGCTGGAAGTGGATGACCCGGCAATGGTGGCGAAACAGATGGAGCTGGTGCTGGAGGGCTGCCTGAGCCGCATGCTGGTGAACCGTAGCCAGGCCGACGTGGATACGGCGCACCGGCTGGCGGAAGATATTCTGCGCTTTGCTCAGTGCCGTATGGGCGGGGCATTGACGTAAGCGAACCTGTTAAATTCGACGTATTCGGCGCGTAAACCGCCAGATTGCCGCAAACTTAAGCAGTTGAACAGCTTTTCCCGAAATAATGTTGACGCTAGAGCGTGATTGCGGTTTAATGCGCTCCGTTGCCCGGATAGCTCAGTCGGTAGAGCAGGGGATTGAAAATCCCCGTGTCCTTGGTTCGATTCCGAGTCCGGGCACCACTATTTAAAGAACCCAGCCTATGGCTGGGTTTTTGCTTTTCTGCGTTTATCAAAACCTTCCCTGTTTTTATATTCCTGTATCTCTTTCCAGTAAGATCGTGCGGTCTGGTCTGCCCGGTGGCGCTGCGCTTACCGGGCCTACGGATTTTGCAGGCAGGATAAGGCGAAGCCGCCATCCGCCATGATTTCTGACGCACAAAGCAAAAAACCCCGCACCTTCCGGTACGGGGTTCTTCTAATTGATGCCTGGCAGTTCCCTACTCTCACATGGGGAGACCCCACACTACCATCGGCGCTACGGCGTTTCACTTCTGAGTTCGGCATGGGGTCAGGTGGGACCACCGCGCTAAAGCCGCCAGGCAAATTCTGTTTAATCTGTATCAAGGCTGAAAATCGTGTCTGTCTCTTCGCCAAAACACCTTCGGCGTTGTAAGGTTAAGCCTCACGGTTCATTAGTATCGGTTAGCTCAACGCATCGCTGCGCTTACACACCCGACCTATCAACGTCATAGTCTTTAACGTTCCTTCAGGAGACTTAAAGTCTCAGGGAGAACTCATCTCGGGGCAAGTTTCGTGCTTAGATGCTTTCAGCACTTATCTTTTCCGCATTTAGCTACCGGGCAGTGCCATTGGCATGACAACCCGAACACCAGTGATGCGTCCACTCCGGTCCTCTCGTACTAGGAGCAGCCCCCCTCAATTCTCCAGCGCCCACGGCAGATAGGGACCGAACTGTCTCACGACGTTCTAAACCCAGCTCGCGTACCACTTTAAATGGCGAACAGCCATACCCTTGGGACCTACTTCAGCCCCAGGATGTGATGAGCCGACATCGAGGTGCCAAACACCGCCGTCGATATGAACTCTTGGGCGGTATCAGCCTGTTATCCCCGGAGTACCTTTTATCCGTTGAGCGATGGCCCTTCCATTCAGAACCACCGGATCACTATGACCTGCTTTCGCACCTGCTCGAGCCGTCACTCTCGCAGTCAAGCTAGCTTATGCCATTGCACTAACCTCCTGATGTCCGACCAGGATTAGCTAACCTTCGTGCTCCTCCGTTACTCTTTGGGAGGAGACCGCCCCAGTCAAACTACCCACCAGACACTGTCCGCAACCCGGATTACGGGTCTACGTTAGAACACCAGCCATTAAAGGGTGGTATTTCAAGGACGGCTCCACGCAGACTGGCGTCCACGCTTCAAAGCCTCCCACCTATCCTACACATCAAGGACCAGTGTTCAGTGTCAAGCTATAGTAAAGGTTCACGGGGTCTTTCCGTCTTGCCGCGGGTACACTGCATCTTCACAGCGAGTTCAATTTCACTGAGTCTCGGGTGGAGACAGCCTGGCCATCATTACGCCATTCGTGCAGGTCGGAACTTACCCGACAAGGAATTTCGCTACCTTAGGACCGTTATAGTTACGGCCGCCGTTTACCGGGGCTTCGATCAAGAGCTTCGCGTTACCGCTAACCCCATCAATTAACCTTCCGGCACCGGGCAGGCGTCACACCGTATACGTCCACTTTCGTGTTTGCACAGTGCTGTGTTTTTAATAAACAGTTGCAGCCAGCTGGTATCTTCGACTGATTTCAGCTCCACCCGCAGGGGCTTCACCTACATATCAGCGTGCCTTCTCCCGAAGTTACGGCACCATTTTGCCTAGTTCCTTCACCCGAGTTCTCTCAAGCGCCTTGGTATTCTCTACCTGACCACCTGTGTCGGTTTGGGGTACGATTTGATGTTACCTGATGCTTAGAGGCTTTTCCTGGAAGCAGGGCATTTGTTACTTCAGCACCGTAGTGCCTCGTCATCACACCTCAGCGTTAAAAGGTACCGGATTTACCTGGAACCTCCGCCTACATGCTTAAACCGGGACAACCGTCGCCCGGCTAACATAGCCTTCTCCGTCCCCCCTTCGCAGTAACACCAAGTACAGGAATATTAACCTGTTTCCCATCGACTACGCCTTTCGGCCTCGCCTTAGGGGTCGACTCACCCTGCCCCGATTAACGTTGGACAGGAACCCTTGGTCTTCCGGCGAGCGGGCTTTTCACCCGCTTTATCGTTACTTATGTCAGCATTCGCACTTCTGATACCTCCAGCATGCCTCACAGCACACCTTCAACGGCTTACAGAACGCTCCCCTACCCAACAACACATAGTGTCGCTGCCGCAGCTTCGGTGCATGGTTTAGCCCCGTTACATCTTCCGCGCAGGCCGACTCGACCAGTGAGCTATTACGCTTTCTTTAAATGATGGCTGCTTCTAAGCCAACATCCTGGCTGTCTGTGCCTTCCCACATCGTTTCCCACTTAACCATGACTTTGGGACCTTAGCTGGCGGTCTGGGTTGTTTCCCTCTTCACGACGGACGTTAGCACCCGCCGTGTGTCTCCCGTGATAACATTCTTCGGTATTCGTAGTTTGCATCGGGTTGGTAAGCCGGGATGGCCCCCTAGCCGAAACAGTGCTCTACCCCCGAAGATGAGTTCACGAGGCGCTACCTAAATAGCTTTCGGGGAGAACCAGCTATCTCCCGGTTTGATTGGCCTTTCACCCCCAGCCACAAGTCATCCGCTAATTTTTCAACATTAGTCGGTTCGGTCCTCCAGTTAGTGTTACCCAACCTTCAACCTGCCCATGGCTAGATCACCGGGTTTCGGGTCTATACCCTGCAACTTAACGCCCAGTTAAGACTCGGTTTCCCTTCGGCTCCCCTATACGGTTAACCTTGCTACAGAATATAAGTCGCTGACCCATTATACAAAAGGTACGCAGTCACACCACGAAGGTGCTCCCACTGCTTGTACGTACACGGTTTCAGGTTCTTTTTCACTCCCCTCGCCGGGGTTCTTTTCGCCTTTCCCTCACGGTACTGGTTCACTATCGGTCAGTCAGGAGTATTTAGCCTTGGAGGATGGTCCCCCCATATTCAGACAGGATACCACGTGTCCCGCCCTACTCTTCGAGTTCACAGCCTGTGCATTTTCGTGTACGGGACTATCACCCTGTACCGTGCGACTTTCCAGACGCTTCCACTAACACACAAGCTGATTCAGACTCTGGGCTGCTCCCCGTTCGCTCGCCGCTACTGGGGGAATCTCGGTTGATTTCTTTTCCTCGGGGTACTTAGATGTTTCAGTTCCCCCGGTTCGCCTCGTTAACCTATGTATTCAGTTAACGATAGTGCAACGAATTGCACTGGGTTTCCCCATTCGGACATCGCCGGGTCAAAGGTTCATATCACCTCGCCGGCGCTTTTCGCAGATTAGCACGTCCTTCATCGCCTCTGACTGCCAGGGCATCCACCGTGTACGCTTAGTCGCTTAACCTCACAACCCGAAGATGTTTCACTTCATGATTGCGAAAATTTGAGAGACTCGAACACACCTTAAAGATGTGTCGTTTCAATTTTCAGCTTGATCCAGATTTTTAAAGAGCAAATATCTCAAACGTCACCCGAAGATGAGTTTTGAGATATGACGGCCGGTGACTTTCACTCACGAACCAGCAAGTGGCGTCCCCTAGGGGATTCGAACCCCTGTTACCGCCGTGAAAGGGCGGTGTCCTGGGCCTCTAGACGAAGGGGACACTGAAGTCTCAATCGCAAGACGCCTTGCTATTTACTTTTCATCAGACAATCTGTGTGAGCACTACAAAGGCAGGTTCTTTAAGGTAAGGAGGTGATCCAACCGCAGGTTCCCCTACGGTTACCTTGTTACGACTTCACCCCAGTCATGAATCACAAAGTGGTAAGCGCCCTCCCGAAGGTTAAGCTACCTACTTCTTTTGCAACCCACTCCCATGGTGTGACGGGCGGTGTGTACAAGGCCCGGGAACGTATTCACCGTAGCATTCTGATCTACGATTACTAGCGATTCCGACTTCATGGAGTCGAGTTGCAGACTCCAATCCGGACTACGACGCACTTTATGAGGTCCGCTTGCTCTCGCGAGGTCGCTTCTCTTTGTATGCGCCATTGTAGCACGTGTGTAGCCCTACTCGTAAGGGCCATGATGACTTGACGTCATCCCCACCTTCCTCCAGTTTATCACTGGCAGTCTCCTTTGAGTTCCCGGCCTAACCGCTGGCAACAAAGGATAAGGGTTGCGCTCGTTGCGGGACTTAACCCAACATTTCACAACACGAGCTGACGACAGCCATGCAGCACCTGTCTCAGAGTTCCCGAAGGCACCAATCCATCTCTGGAAAGTTCTCTGGATGTCAAGAGTAGGTAAGGTTCTTCGCGTTGCATCGAATTAAACCACATGCTCCACCGCTTGTGCGGGCCCCCGTCAATTCATTTGAGTTTTAACCTTGCGGCCGTACTCCCCAGGCGGTCGACTTAACGCGTTAGCTCCGGAAGCCACGCCTCAAGGGCACAACCTCCAAGTCGACATCGTTTACGGCGTGGACTACCAGGGTATCTAATCCTGTTTGCTCCCCACGCTTTCGCACCTGAGCGTCAGTCTTTGTCCAGGGGGCCGCCTTCGCCACCGGTATTCCTCCAGATCTCTACGCATTTCACCGCTACACCTGGAATTCTACCCCCCTCTACAAGACTCTAGCCTGCCAGTTTCGAATGCAGTTCCCAGGTTGAGCCCGGGGATTTCACATCCGACTTGACAGACCGCCTGCGTGCGCTTTACGCCCAGTAATTCCGATTAACGCTTGCACCCTCCGTATTACCGCGGCTGCTGGCACGGAGTTAGCCGGTGCTTCTTCTGCGGGTAACGTCAATTGCTGAGGTTATTAACCTCAACACCTTCCTCCCCGCTGAAAGTACTTTACAACCCGAAGGCCTTCTTCATACACGCGGCATGGCTGCATCAGGCTTGCGCCCATTGTGCAATATTCCCCACTGCTGCCTCCCGTAGGAGTCTGGACCGTGTCTCAGTTCCAGTGTGGCTGGTCATCCTCTCAGACCAGCTAGGGATCGTCGCCTAGGTGAGCCGTTACCCCACCTACTAGCTAATCCCATCTGGGCACATCTGATGGCAAGAGGCCCGAAGGTCCCCCTCTTTGGTCTTGCGACGTTATGCGGTATTAGCTACCGTTTCCAGTAGTTATCCCCCTCCATCAGGCAGTTTCCCAGACATTACTCACCCGTCCGCCGCTCGCCGGCAAAGTAGCAAGCTACTTTCCGCTGCCGCTCGACTTGCATGTGTTAGGCCTGCCGCCAGCGTTCAATCTGAGCCATGATCAAACTCTTCAATTTAAGTTTGATGCTCGTGAATTAAACTTCGTAATGAATTACGTATGTTCACTCAGAGACTTGGTATTCATTTATTGTCCGAAGACATTAAGAATCCATGTCACTTTGAGTGCCCACACAGATTGTCTGATAAATTGTTAAAGAGCAGT
>NZ_JBVPGT010000029.1:0-359353 GCF_055817355.1 Enterobacter sp. PL_is379 | reverse complement strand
ACCTGACCCCATGCCGAACTCAGAAGTGAAACGCCGTAGCGCCGATGGTAGTGTGGGGTCTCCCCATGTGAGAGTAGGGAACTGCCAGGCATCAATTAAGAAGAACCCCGTACCGTAAGGTGCGGGGTTTTTTGCTTTTGTCTTTCCCACTCTGGCTTTTGTCTTAATCCCTTATCCTGCTAATGGAATGTGTGATCTCTGTCTCAATGTGGTTTATAACAAAATTATAACATTTCATTTACGAGGTTATTGAGTCTCCTGGCTCAATACGCCGCAGTTTATGGCAGGAGCATAATCACAATGACAGAAAGCATGACATCAAACGGGACGCTGGCTCACAGTGATACCCGAAGAAGGGTATGGGCAATCATCAGCGCCTCTTCAGGGAATCTGGTTGAATGGTTCGACTTTTACGTCTACTCATTCTGTTCACTCTACTTCGCACATATTTTCTTCCCATCCGGCAACACCACAACGCAACTGCTGCAAACGGCAGGAGTCTTCGCCGCAGGCTTCTTGATGCGACCCATCGGGGGATGGCTGTTCGGCCGTATTGCGGATCGTCGCGGGCGTAAGGCCTCTATGCTGATCTCGGTGTGCATGATGTGCTTTGGCTCGCTGGTGATCGCCTGCTTACCGGGATATGCATCGATTGGTACCTGGGCACCGGCGCTACTTTTGCTGGCCCGCTTATTCCAGGGATTATCGGTGGGCGGTGAATACGGTACCAGTGCGACCTACATGAGTGAGATTGCCCTCGAGGGCCGTAAAGGTTTTTACGCCTCATTCCAGTACGTCACGCTGATTGGCGGTCAACTGCTGGCCATTCTTGTGGTGGTGATCCTGCAGCAGATTCTGACGGACGAACAACTTCATGCCTGGGGATGGCGAATTCCTTTCGCAATGGGCGCTGTACTGGCGGTCGTTGCACTTTGGCTACGCCGTCAGCTAGATGAAACCTCTCAGAAAGAGGTCAGGATGCTGAAGGAGGCGGGAACATTCAAAGGGTTATGGCGTAACCGCAAAGCTTTCCTTATGGTGCTTGGCTTTACGGCGGGCGGCTCTCTCAGTTTCTACACGTTCACCACCTATATGCAGAAGTACCTGGTGAACACTACCGGCATGCACGCAAATGTCGCCAGCGTAGTCATGACCGTTGCGCTGTTTGTCTTTATGCTCATACAACCCGTTATCGGTGCGCTCTCAGATAAAATCGGTCGACGTACGTCGATGCTGATTTTTGGCGGGCTGTCGGCATTATGTACCGTCCCTATTCTGTCTGCCCTTCAGCATGTGACTTCGCCCTATGCCGCGTTTGCACTGGTGATGCTGGCGATGGTGATTGTCAGTTTCTATACCTCTATCAGCGGGATACTGAAAGCTGAAATGTTCCCGGCGCAGGTACGTGCTTTAGGGGTAGGGCTCTCTTATGCGGTGGCTAATGCGTTATTTGGCGGATCGGCGGAGTACGTTGCGTTGTCGCTTAAATCATGGGGAAGTGAAACGACATTCTTCTGGTACGTAACGATAATGGGCGCACTGGCGTTTGTTGTTTCCCTGATGCTGCATCGCAAAGGGAAAGGTATTCGACTTTAATAGCGCGCCATCTGCCACACGGCATAGCCGGTCGTTGCGCCGGCGACATCCCAGGCGAAATCTTTCCAGCTCCAGCCGCTCCCTGCGGGGCGGCTATCCCACAGTTCTTTTGATGCCCCAAGACCCACTGAGAACATCAGCCCTATCGCCGCGCTACGATCCCGGCTGTATCCCTGATGCTGGGCATATTCATTACCGGCTGCGGACAACATCGCGGAAGCGAGAAAATGCTGTGCTTTATCCTGTCCGGACCAGCTATCGTTGGCCATATGGCTACAGCCACTCAGGAAAATGACGCTCAGTAACAGAGGAATACGCATCAACGGGCCCCATAAAAAAGCCCTGCGGGTGACAGGGCCTGGACATTACAGAATACGGCTGATAAGTCGGTCGATACGGATACGACGTAAGCGGCGAATAAGCTTGCGAACTTTCACCGGATAATCGGCAATGCTCTGCAGTTCGCGGTAGTGATTCACCACGGTTGTATGGGTGCGAATCAGCTCCAGCTCGCGTTCACGTTGGGCGGCTAACTCATGCTGCGGATCATGGATCAGGATAGCGTTTTCCAGATCCAGTCGCCACGCGCGCGGGTTCAGGTTGTTACCGGTCAGCAGCATCCACTCATCGTCGACCCACATGCCTTTCAGATGGTAACTATTGTCTTCATCTTTCCAGAGACGCACAACCAGCTGGTCAGTGTTGACGTAATACTGTAAGCGGCTCAGGAAACGGCGAAGGTTAATCTCATAGAGATAAGGCAATGCACCGATGATTTTGAACGGCTGATCTTCGGGAATAAAGAAGTCGTTTGCCGTTTTATCACCAACGATGATTTCCACTTTTTTACCGTCGCGCAGCAGCTGAATGATATTACGCACCAGCACGGCAGGAAGGTTGAAGTACGGCGTACAGATGGTGAGTTTCTGCTCCGCGCACGGCATCAGATGGAAAATCGTTTTGTTCAGCAGGCTTGATTTGCCGAGCCCTACCAGCGGGGTAACGGATAACTCTTCGTTGTTCGCATCACCCTGGAAATGATAGACCGCATCACGCAGCTCCTGGCGGAAGGCGCGAACATCGTTTTTGATTTCCGGGCTTTTAGGGCGCTCGGGATCGTCAAGGCGATTAACGCCGCGGCCATGGACCAGATTTTTATCAACCCAGTTGAACATGATATCGGCCATCTGCGGATTACGGATCAGATGGTAGCGGTCATAGCGATATTTATCGAGCTGATGAAGGTAAACATCATTCAGACTAGCGCCGCTATAAAGCACGCTGTCATCAATGATAAACCCCTTAAAATGAAGAACGCCGAGCGCTTCACGGGTATTCACCGGGACGCCATAAACAGGCACATCAACGCCAGGATTTTCCTGCGCCGTGCGGCAATACAAGTCGGCATTGGTGTTTGACGCGGCAGCGCCAATACGGCCACGCTGAGCGCGATGCCAGTCGACCAGCACGCGAACATCAAGTTCCGGCCGCTGACGTTTGGCTTCATAGAGCGCGTTCAGGATCGCGCGCCCGCCTTCATCCTGTTCAAGATAAAGCGCCACAATGCAAATGCGTCGCGTGGCGCTGGCAATCTTTTCCAGAAGCGTCTCCCGAAAATGAGCGGGAGCGTAAAAGAACTCTACATCATCAACTGACTGAGAAATCTTCGGTAGTTGAGCAAGGTGTTGTTGATGTTTATTACGCTTAAATTTTGACAACATCACAGTGCGTTTCTTCTCTGTTCATTGAAGGGTTGTCTGTACCATGCAAACAACATAAGCGGACAATGATACCACCAGTCCCGTCCAAAGTGGGTAACATTTCCAGTAGCTTACTCGCGTTTGTCTGATGATGTCAGACTGAGGGACAAAGCCACAATACCTTCGTCCAGCTGAATATCAACGTCAAACCCAAGTTTTCGCGCCAGGGTCACCATACCGCGATTGTTAGGCATAGTAATGCCATTGAGGCGTAACAATCCGTGATCTCGCGTATAACTGATGAGTTTTTCCAGCAGCCGTCTTCCCAGACCCAGGCCTTTAAGATCGGAGCGCACCAGCACCGCAAACTCCGCATCGACGTTATCCGGGTCAGAAATAGCACGCGTGACGCCGAGGATCTCATCTCCCTTTTCGGAGCGGCGAACGGCAACAAACGCCATTTCTCGATCGTAGTCGATCTGGGTCATATTGGCTAAATCATCGTGGGTAAATTCGTTGATTTCGCTAAAATAGCGATAATAAAGATCCTCTTTCGTGACCTGAGAGATAAAAGCCCGCAGCTGGGGCTCATCTTCCGGCAGGATAGGGCGGAACAAGGCGCGTTCCCCATTCTTCATCTCAACCCACTCCTCCAGCTGCAGGGGATACGGGCGGATCGCCAGACGGCTCTCTCTGTCTCCTTCGAAGGGCGCGATATCCAGGGTCACGTCCAGCGCCGTAAACTCATTGCCGGAGGCGAGCAGCGGATGAATATCCAGCCGCTGGATCTCGGCACAATCCACAATCAGGTTAGAGACCTGCACCAGGAACTGACTTAGCCCGGCAATATCAAGCGGACGCAGCGCGCTCCGGCCACGGATCTTTTTACTTTTAATCGCCTGGATGATCAGATAACGCGCCAGGTTCATGTTCAGCGGCGGTAATGCGACCACGGCCTGCTCCTCCGGACGCCACTCCACGCCACCTTCTCCCAGCATGATGAGCGGGCCAAAGACGGGATCGTGTTCGACCACCACCCGTAATTCCTGAGCCCCTGCGCGGTTGGCCATGCTTTGCACCAGCAATCCGTGGATCCTCGCCTGCGGCCAGGCCATTTTGACCCGATCGAAAATGGCATCGGCGGCCTGCTGCACCTCAGTCGCCGTACGCAGGTATAACATCACCCCCTGCACATCAGACTTATGCGGGATATCCGGGGAGCGCAGCTTCAGGGCAACCGGATAGCCAATCTGCTCGGCAATATGCACGGCCTCAGCGCTGTCGCTGGCGATCCAGGTCGGCAGGGTTTGCATCCCGTAGCTGCCCAGAATGGGCTGGACCTCATGCGTATCCAGCGACGTCGCGCCTTCTTCAATGGCCTGCTGCAACAGCCGGTGAACGTCGACGGTGTTCGCCGTCAGATTCCCGGGCAAAGCCGGCGTCTCACGCAGCTGTTTCTGGTTGCGGCGATATTCCACCATATGCATAAAGGCGGTGATGGTGCCTTCCGGCGTGCGGTAGGTTGGCAGCCCGGCCTCGCTGAACAAGCGCCGAGCCTCCTGCGAAGAAAACTCACCGCACCAGTTGGTCAGCAGGGTGACATATTTGCCTCGCGGATGGTTGTGCACGGCGTCAATGAGCGCGCGCGCGCTTTCGCTGCCCGGCGCTACCGCGCTGGGGGAGTGGATAATCATCAGCGCATCGAAATCCTGGCTATCCAGCAAAATGGAAATTGCCTTGATATAGCGCTCGCTGCTGGCATCATCGCGCAAATCAAGCGGATTGCCGGGCGTCACGCTGGTCGGAAGCGCGTCTTTCAGGCGCTGCAGCGTCTCTTCACTCAGCGTTGCCAGCTTGCCGAAGCGCCGCCACAGCTCATCCAGGGCGAGTGCCGCAGGGGCGGCGCCGTTACTGACAATCATTAACTTCTCGCCGCGCAACGGGCGCATATGGCTTAAGGTCTCAACGGCGGAAAAAAGCTCGTGCGTATCCTGTACCCGCAGCAACCCCGCGCGCTGGATGGCTGCGTCCCAGGCGGGATCCATGCCGGAATGCGAATGCAGCAGACGCTGTGCCGCAGGGCTGCGTCCGCTTTTGATCACCAGGATCGGCTTATTGCGCGACGCGCTTCGCGAAGCCGAGACAAAACGACGCGCGTCGCTGAGGTGCTCAAGATAAAGCAGGATCGCACTGGTTTTACCGTCGCGCGCCAGAAAATCCAGGAGCTCATCAACGTCGATGTCCAGACTGTCGCCAAGGGCAATGAAGTAGGAGAATCCCATTTCGCGCTGCTGCGCCCAGTCAAGGATGGTGTTCGATACCGCAGCCGACTGCGAGATAAACGCGAGTTTGCCTTTGCGGATCGGAACCGGAGAGAAACTGGCGTTCAGCCCCTGCCAGGGGGCGAGCAGTCCAAGACTGTTTGGCCCAAGAATACGCATTTGATAGCGGCTGGCGCAGGCCAGAAGCTCGGCTTTCTGTTCAGGCGGAGACGAGAGAATAATACAGGTTTTACAGCCTTTCTTGCCGAGCGATTCCAGCAGTTCCGGATTACGCTTCGCGTTTGTACACAGTACGGCAAGATCCGGTACGAAAGGCAGGCTCCGTACATCGGGCCATGCAAGCACTCCCTGAACCGCCTTATACGCCGGCGTGACGGGCATGACGGGGCCATTAAACCCCCCGGCCAGCAGGTTACGCATCATCAGATAGCCAGCACGATCCGGTTTCATTGATGCGCCAATGACGGCAATGGATTTAGGACGAAGTAGCGCTTCTAACCCTCGCTGGCTCATGCAGGCCTCCTGTGAATGCAAGCGACCTGATGATTTTAAACGCTTTCTGGCTCGAGTGCTGTGACGCTGCCCTTATGAACGGTTTTTCCCGCCAGATAGCGCTCCCGGAAGCATGAGAAATGGTTGCCAAGAGCCCCAGCTGCAGCCGTATCACCTGCCAAATCCAGAAGCGCAATGGCAACTTCGGCGGTGCAGTATTGCCCGTCAGCATGCGCTTCACGCAGGCGGTAGGCGGAGACGCGGGAAAGATCGACAGAAATCACCGGCAGTGCGTCGAGATACGGGCTTTTGCGAAACATTTTTCGCGCTTCGGTCCAGGTGCCGTCCAGCATAATAAACAGCGGTGGTTTACCGGATGGCGGCACTGAAAGCACCTGGCGATCCGCACCTGCGTATGACGCGGGGAAAACGACCATCGGCTGATAGTCCTTGCTTGCCACTAAATCGAGCAGGGCCTGAGGCGGCTCCGTACGGGACCACTGAAACGCGGCGGTATCCGGCAGAATATCGGCGATAAGACGCCCCGTATTGCTGGGTTTCATCGGCTCGGTATCGAACATGACCAGACAAAAACGACTCTCCGCCGTACTCGGGGCCAGCGTCTCGCACAGACAAACCTTCAGCGGCAGCAGGCAGCGCTGACAGCGGCGAATACGGTTGCCTCGGGCGAGGAACGGTCGGGTAGCGCGCGCAAGGCGTTCGGCGCGTAATTGAAGAACAGCGTTATCAGTCATGGGCGAAATGCAGGAAAAACCCTATTTTCGCAGAGGCGGGAGCGGGGCACAAGATGTGCCCCGTGAATGTTACAGCGACTCGTTTAACCAGCTTTCAAAAGGTGCTTTTGGAACCGCACCGTTAAGCATATCGATCACTTCACCATTTTTGAAAATCATGATGGTCGGGATGCTGCGAATACGAAAACGGGCGCTCAGTTCGGGTTCGGCTTCGGTATTGACCTTCACGAAGCGTATTTTTCCGCTGCGCTCTTCGGCCACGTCTTCGAAGATCGGCGCGAAGCTACGGCATGGGCCGCACCATGGCGCCCAGAAATCGATCACGACAGGAAGATCGTCCTTGAGGAGTTTGTCCAGCGTAGCACCCGTCGCATTAATGACCTCGCCATCAAATAATTCATGGCCACAACGTCCGCATTTCGCACCATCTTCCATCCGATCGTCCGGAATGCGGTTAAGAGCCTGACAGTTGGCACATACGGTATTCATAACTAACCTCTGATAGAGCCGTGGGACAGCGGCAGAACGCCGATAATGTTTCTAATATGTTACATATTATCAATGAGCCTGTTTGAAACAACAATGCGTTTTATTCAATGAGAACAATAGTCACAGGCTTTTGTACGAAATTATGGCTATGCGCTGGCACATCGGGTAATCTGCGCGCTTCGCGCAGCGCTGGTGGAGAAAAGCATGAACGACGAAATGAAAAACAAAAGCGGCAAGGTCAAAGTGATGTATGTCCGCAGTGATGATGACTCTGATAAACGCACCCAAAATCCGCGTACCGGAAAAGGTGGCGGGCGTCCGGCGTCTTCTCGTGCAGACGGTGGCCGTCGCCCCGCCCGCGATGACAGAAACAACCGCGGTGATGACCGCAAACGTGATGACCGCAAGCGTGACGATCGCAAACGCGATGACCGTCCACGGGATGACTTCTCACGTGATAACGCCTCCCCGTGGCGCACCGTTTCTCGTGCCCCTGGCGACGAAACGCCAGAAAAGGCCGATCACGGCGGTATCAGCGGTAAAAGCTTTATCGACCCGGAAGTGCTGCGCCGTCAGCGTGCGGAAGAGACTCGCGTGTATGGTGAGAACGCCTGCCAGGCGCTGTTCCAGAGCCGTCCTGAATGTATCGTCCGCGCCTGGTTTATTCAGAGCGTCACCCCGCGCTTTAAAGAAGCGCTGCGCTGGATGGCGGCAAACCGCAAAGCCTACCACGTGGTTGATGATGCCGAGCTGACCAAAGCATCCGGTACTGAACACCACGGCGGCGTCTGCTTCCTGATCAAAAAACGTAACGGTACGACCGTTCAGCAGTGGGTCAGTCAGGCGGATGCCGATGACTGCGTACTGGCGCTGGAAGACGTGGGCAACCCGCATAACCTGGGCGCAATGATGCGCAGCTGCGCGCACTTTGGCGTGAAAGGCGTGCTGTTGCAGGATGCCGCGCTGCTGGAATCCGGTGCCGCGATCCGTACTGCGGAAGGCGGAGCCGAGCACGTACAGCCGATCACCGGCGACAGCGTGCTGGATGCTCTTGAGCAGTTCCGTAAAGCGGGTTATTCCATCGTGACCACCTCGAGCCATGCCGGTACGCCGCTGTTTAAAGCGACGCTGCCGCGTAAAATGGTGCTGGTATTAGGTCAGGAACGTGATGGTCTGTCTGACGCGGCGCTCTCGAGTGCGGATCTGAGCGTCTCTATCGACGGAACAGGCAACGTGGAAAGTCTGAACGTATCCGTTGCGACCGGCGTGCTGCTGGCCGAGTGGTGGCGTCAGAACAAAGCGTAAGCCTCTTAATGTGCCGGGTCTGACCCGGCACATTCAAATACTACTCGCTCTCTGCCGGTAACACAGGCATCCAGTCAATCGGCGTTTCGCCACGTTTTTCCAGCCATTCATTCGCCAGAACAAAATGATTACTGCCAAAGAAACCGCGATGTGCAGACAGCGGTGACGGGTGCGGTGCTTTCAACACGTGATGCCGTTGACGATCGATAATCGCCCCTTTCTTCTGCGCATGCGATCCCCAGAGTAAAAACACAACCCCTTCACGATGCTCGTTGATAAGGCTGATGACTTTATCGGTAAAGGTCTCCCACCCAAGGCTGGCGTGCGAGTGCGCCTGGCCCGCCCGTACGGTAAGCACCGTATTCAGTAACAGCACGCCCTGACGCGCCCAGCTTTCCAGGTAGCCGTGGTTTGGCCGGGTAAAACCGGGCACGGTTCCCTCAAGCTCTTTATACATGTTGAGCAGAGAAGGGGGGATAGCCACGCCCGGACGGACGGAAAACGCCAGCCCATGCGCCTGGCCCGGGCCGTGATAGGGATCCTGGCCCAGAATGACCACTTTCACATCGCTCAATTCGGTGTAGCGAAAGGCGTTGAACACATCTTTCTGCGGCGGGTAAATCGTCTGTCCGGACTGACGCTCAGCGGCAACGGTGCTGAGCGTATTGATAAAATAAGGCTGCTGCTTTTCTTCTGCCAGCACGTCATGCCAGGTTAAAGGTGTTGTCATCTCGCTCTCCTGCGAATCTCAATCTGTGACTAGCTTACCTGTTTAACCCCGGTGAGCAAAATTACACGCTGAAATGTGCACTAAGTGGCTAAATTTATTTTGAAAAGATGCAGTACAAGTTGAATTGGTAAAGCTGTGAAATTGATCTAAAACAATAAATTCAAACCACACTCTTTATGTGGTTGGTGTTTTTGTTGATTTAAATCAATAAATCACCGGGGTGTGAATGATATATATACACACAAGAAACAATGGTTTTACCAATTGGCCGCGAGAGGCCGACATCAGTTAATGTAGCCTAGGGAGGCAACACATGATTACAGGTATCCAGATTACTAAAGCTGCAAATGACGATCTGCTCAATTCTTTCTGGCTGCTGGACAGCGAGAAAAACGAAGCGCGCTGTGTCGTTGCGAAAGCGGGTTTTGCTGAAGATGAAATCGTGCCGGTGAGCAAACTGGGCGAAATCGAGTACCGTGAAATTCCAATGGAAGTGAAACCGGAAGTGCGCGTGGAAGGTGGTCAGCACCTGAACGTAAACGTACTGCGCCGCGAAACGCTGATGGACGCGGTTGAGCACCCTGAAAAATACCCGCAGCTGACTATCCGCGTGTCCGGCTATGCGGTTCGCTTTAACTCACTGACTCCAGAACAGCAGCGCGACGTTATCGCCCGTACCTTTACTGAAAGCCTGTAACGGCTTCAGCAGGGGGAATAAAAAAGCCGGGGATTTCCCCGGCTTTTTTTACTCTTCAGTTTTCGTCTCTGGTGCGGCAGAGCTTGGCTTACGGCGCTTACCAATATTTTTGGTATCGCGGTGGCGCTGCTTCACGCGCGGTTTCTCTTTTTCTTTCTCTTTTCTCTCAGCACGTTTCGCGAGCGCTTTCTTGGACGGTTTACCCGTCATTTTTTCACTCGGCGCACGTGTGGTTGGGCGCAAGCCGTCAATAACGCGCGCTTTCAGCGGCTCGTCAACATAGCGGCCAATTTTCTGCAGCAGCAGGTAGTCATGCGCTTCAACCAGTGAAATCGCAATCCCTTTGCGACCCGCGCGGCCGGTACGGCCAATACGGTGCAGATAGGTATCGCCGCTGCGCGGCATATCGAAGTTAATGACGTGGCTGACGTCCGGAATGTCGATCCCGCGAGCGGCCACGTCTGTGGCAACCAGCACGTTAACGCGGCCATCGGTCAGGCGCTTAATGCCTTCGGTACGCTTGATCTGCGCCATCTCGCCTTCGAGATAGCAGTTGTTGATCCCGGCGTTACGTAGCATTTCTGCCAGCTCATGCACGCGCTCGCGCTTACGGACAAACACGATTGTGCGCAGCGCATCTTCCTGCTTCAGCAGGTGTTTGAGCAATTCGACCTTGTGCTCAAGGTTGTCCGCGCGGTAGTACCACTGGTGGATCTTCTTACGCTCACGGGTGGACGGCGTCGCCGACACTTCCACCGGATCTTCCAGCAGACGCTCTGCGAAGTCTTTAATCGCTTCCCCTTCGAGGGTGGCAGAGAACAGCATCGTCTGGTTACGCCAGCGCGTTTCCCCGGCAATGTGCTCGATATCCTGTGCGAAGCCCATGTCCAGCATACGGTCGGCTTCGTCGAGGATCAGCGTTTCAACCGCGCGGCAGTCGAAGTTCTCTTCTTTAATGTACTGCAGCAGGCGGCCCGTCGTCGCAACGACGATGTCCTGGTTTTCGCTGAACACTTCGGCGTGGTTCATGTACGCAACGCCGCCGGTAATGGTGGCGATATCCAGATGGGTATTTGCCGCAAGTTCACGCGCGTGATCGGCAACCTGCATGGCCAGTTCGCGCGTCGGCGTCAGGATTAAAATACGCGGCGGGCCAGATTTTTTACGTGGAAAGTCGAGCAGATGCTGCAACACAGGCAGCAAATAGGCTGCTGTCTTCCCCGTGCCGGTTGGCGCAGAACCGAGTACATCGCGGCCCTCAAGCGCAGGCGGAATGGCCGCTGCCTGAATGGCGGTCGGGCGTGTAAAGCCTTTGCTCTCAAGTGCATTGAGCAGGCTTTCATCGAGTTCAAGTTCGGAAAAAGTCGTTACAGTCATGTTCTACCTCTGTGTGGGGCGCTGATTATAGACGTTACGGCTGTAATCTTCATCTGTTTGTATGGATATCGCTTTTCGGCCACTTCGCTTTCCCCTATGCTACTCCAGTTTCACTTAGAAGGTTGCCCTGACATGTCTCAACTCAAAGCGCAGCTGCGCCGCGATGGTTTTACGTTTAAACAATTTTTTGTCGCTCACGATCGCTGTGCCATGAAAGTCGGTACAGACGGTATTTTACTGGGAGCGTGGGCGCCTGTCGCAGGTGTTAAGCGTATTCTTGATATCGGTACCGGCAGCGGGCTGGTGGCGTTGATGCTGGCGCAGCGTACGGAAGAACATGTCACCATCGATGCCGTCGAACTGGATGCTCAGGCCGCAGAGCAGGCGAGTGACAATATGGCCGAATCTCCCTGGGCAGCCCGAATGAAGGTGGAATGCGCAGATGTGCTGGCCTGGGCACCTGAACAAACCGCGCGTTACGATCTGATCGTCAGTAACCCTCCCTACTATGCGCCCGGCGTTGAGTGCGGGACACCCGAGCGCGAACAGGCGCGTTATACCCGTTCCCTCGATCATAAAGCGCTGCTCACCAGTGCGGCCGAACTCATCTCCGAAGAAGGCTTTTTCTGCGTGGTCCTGCCAGAGAGTACCGGCAACACGTTCATCGGTATCGCGCAGGAGATTGGTTGGACGTTACGTCTGCGTACCGATATTTCGGATACGGAAGGCCGACTGCCACACCGCGTGCTGCTGGCGCTCTCGCCGAAAGAGGGTGAATGCTTTAACGATCGAATGGTGATCCGTGGGCCAGACCAGCGTTATTCCGAAGATTACACTGCCCTGACCCAGGCGTTTTATCTGTTTATGTAAACCTGCGGGGCGAGGATCGACGGGCCGGATTCCGCAAGCTGATCCGGATAGTCCAGCGTATAGTGCAACCCGCGGCTCTCTTTACGCATCATCGCGCAGCGAACGATCAGCTCGGCAACCTGCACCAGATTGCGCAGCTCCAGCAGATTATTCGATACGCGGAAATTGGCATAATACTCATCAATTTCCTGCTGCAGCATGGTGATGCGGCGCAGCGCGCGCTCAAGACGTTTCGTGGTGCGCACAATCCCGACGTAATCCCACATGAACAGCCGTAGCTCATGCCAGTTATGCTGGATCACGACCAGCTCGTCCGGATTTTCCACGCGGCTTTCATCCCAGGCAGGCAGGCGCTCTGTTTCACGGGCATAAGGCATGCGCTTCGCTATGTCTTCCGCTGCTGACCAGCCGTACACCAGGCACTCAAGCAGCGAGTTAGACGCCATACGGTTCGCGCCGTGAAGCCCGGTATAGCTGACCTCACCGATAGCATACAGGCCATCGACATCGGTACGCCCATGATCGTCAACCATGACCCCACCGCAGGTATAGTGGGCGGCTGGCACAATCGGCACCGGATCGCGCGTTAAATCGATGCCAAGGTTGAGCAACTTTTCGTAAATCATCGGGAAGTGCTGGCGAATAAACTCTGCAGGCTTGTGGCTGATATCAAGATACATGCAATCCACGCCAAGACGCTTCATTTCATGGTCGATGGCGCGGGCAACGATATCGCGCGGAGCCAGTTCGCCACGAGAGTCAAAGTCCGGCATAAAGCGGGTGCCGTCAGGGCGTTTCAGATAGGCGCCTTCGCCGCGCAGGGCTTCCGTCAGCAGGAAGTTGCGCGCCTGAGGATGGAACAGGGCGGTTGGATGAAACTGATTGAACTCAAGGTTCGCCACCCGGCAGCCGGCGCGCCAGGCCATCGCGATACCGTCTCCGGAGGCAATGTCCGGGTTCGTGGTGTACTGATACACTTTAGAGGCGCCGCCCGTGGCCAGCACTACAGCTTTCGCCTGGCAAGTTTCCACCTTCTCTTTATTGCGGTTCCAGACCCAGGCGCCCACCACGCGACGCGTGCCCGGCAGGCCAATCTTGTCGGAGATAATCAGGTCAACGGCGTTACTTCGTTCAAGTACCCGAATATTAGGATGGCTCAGCGCCTTGCCGACCAGCGTGGTCTCCACTTCTTTCCCGGTGGCATCCGCTGCGTGCAGGATGCGGCGGTGGCTATGGCCGCCTTCGCGCGTCAGGTGGTAGCTCTCTTCACCGTTGGGTTGAACCTGCGTATCGAATAAGACGCCCTGGTCGATGAGCCACTGCACGCAATGGCGGGCATTGCTGGCGACAAACTCTGCGGCGTGCGCATCCACGATCCCGGCCCCGGCAATCAGCGTATCGTCGACGTGGGAGGCAATGCTGTCTGTCTCATCAAACACGGCGGCAATTCCGCCCTGGGCATAAAACGTGGAACCCTCGCTTATCGGCCCTTTACTCAGAACGATAACGTTTTGATGCTCGGCCAGGCGTAGCGCCAGAGAGAGACCGGCAGCGCCGCTGCCGATGATCAGTACATCACAATGGAGTTCAGGTGTTGTGTTCATGATTGTTGTTTAATTTACTAAACAGTGTTAGGCCAGAATAGCACCTGAATGCGATTTATCGCACGTTTTTTTTGATGGCTGTTGCAATGACTAAACGCGTAAGCAGAGGTAAACGGAGGGTAAATGAGTGAAATTATTTTGCGAAGCAGATCGTTAGCGTCAGATTTTGTGATGAAATAAAGACTGGGTTGCGTTACTCTTCTGGCGGGAAAAAGATGTTTCTTGTCAGAAAGTGGTGCGTATCGTGAACAGACTTATAATGAGAGAAAATGAACAGTCTGCGGCGCGATGAACAAAAACAAAGGCGTTACGGAACTTATTGAAGATCAGACACTCTAATTCGGTGCTTGCTCAAAGTGCGGTATTTTTAGAGTGGCGTTTCGATAACGCGTGGAATTTAGGTTTGGGGAGACATTACCTCGGATGAGCGAGCAGTTAACGGACCAGGTCCTGGTTGAGCGGGTCCAGAAGGGAGATCAGAAAGCCTTTAACTTACTGGTGGTGCGCTACCAGCATAAGGTGGCGAGCCTGGTTTCCCGCTATGTACCGTCAGGCGATGTGCCTGATGTGGTGCAAGAGTCTTTTATTAAGGCCTATCGCGCGCTGGATTCGTTCCGGGGAGATAGTGCTTTTTATACCTGGCTGTACCGTATTGCGGTCAATACGGCAAAGAATTATCTGGTCGCTCAGGGCCGTCGTCCGCCTTCTAGTGATGTGGACGCAATCGACGCCGAAAACTTCGAAAGTGGCGGCGCATTGAAAGAAATTTCGAACCCTGAGAACTTAATGTTGTCAGAAGAACTGAGACAAATCGTTTTTCGCACGATCGAGTCGCTCCCGGAAGATTTACGCATGGCAATTACGTTACGGGAGCTTGATGGTCTGAGCTATGAAGAGATAGCCGCTATCATGGATTGTCCGGTCGGCACGGTACGTTCACGAATTTTCCGTGCGCGAGAAGCTATTGATAATAAAGTTCAACCGCTTATCAGGCGTTGACGATAGCGGGATACTGGAAAAGGTATTAGGCATGCAGAAAGAAAAACTTTCCGCTTTAATGGATGGTGAAACGGTTGATAGTGAGCTGCTCAACGAGCTGTCTCATTCTCCCGAAATGCAAGAGACCTGGGAGAGTTACCATCTCATCCGTGACACCCTTCGCGGTGACACCGGCGAGGTTCTCCATTTCGATATCTCAGCCCGCGTCATGGCGGCGATTGAGAATGAGCCTGTTCATCAGACCACTCCGCTGATTCCTGAAGCTCAACCCGCACCTCACCAGTGGCAGAAAATGCCGTTCTGGCAAAAGGTGCGTCCGTGGGCCAGCCAGCTTACCCAAATGGGTGTGGCTGCATGCGTATCGCTTGCAGTTATCGTTGGCGTCCAGCACTATAATACTCAGTCTGAAACTAATCAGCAGCCAGAAGCGCCAGTGTTTAACACACTGCCGATGATGGGCAAAGCCAGCCCGGTAAGCCTGGGCGTACCGGCTGATGCTTCCGCCAGCGGCGGTCAGCAGCAGCAGGTTCAGGAGCAGCGCCGTCGCATTAATGCGATGTTGCAGGATTACGAGTTGCAGCGTCGTCTGCACTCTGAACAGCTTCAGTTTGAGCAGGCCCAGACACAGCAAGCTGCTGTGCAGGTGCCCGGAAACCAAACTTTAGGAACGCAATCGCAGTAATGAAGCAACTTTGGTTCGCCATGTCTCTGATGGCGGGTAGCCTGTTCTTCTCTGCCAACGCCTCGGCTGATGTATCATCCGGGGCGTTGTTGCAGCAAATGAATCTGGCCAGCCAGTCACTCAATTACGAGTTGGCATTTATCAGCATCAATAAGCAGGGCGTCGAGTCGTTACGCTATCGTCATGCCCGTCTTGATAACCAGCCGCTCGCCCAGCTTTTACAGATGGATGGCCCGCGTCGGGAAGTTGTCCAGCGTGGTAATGAAATCAGCTATTTCGAGCCAGGCCTGGAACCTTTCACGCTGAATGGCGATTATATCGTTGATTCTCTGCCGTCACTCATTTACACCGATTTCAAACGGCTTGCCCCTTACTACGATTTTATTTCGGTAGGGCGTACCCGCATCGCGGACAGACTGTGCGAGGTGATTCGGGTTGTTGCCCGGGACGGAACGCGCTACAGCTATATTGTCTGGATTGATGCGGAAACCAAACTCCCCATGCGTGTTGACCTCCTCGACCGTGACGGTGAAACGCTGGAACAGTTCCGCGTTATCTCCTTCAGCGTGAACAATCAGGTTGGTAACAGCATGCAGAACCTGGCTAAGGCCAGCCTGCCGCCGCTGCTTTCTGTTCCGGCAGGAGACTCCGTTAATTTCAACTGGGTACCTGCCTGGATCCCGCAAGGGTTTAGCGAAGTGTCCAGCAGCCGTCGTCAGCTGCCAACGATTGAAACGCCGGTGGAATCGCGCCTCTATTCCGATGGTTTGTTCAGTTTCTCGGTGAATATTAATCGCGCAACGGCAAACAGCGCCGAACAAATGCTGCGTACCGGTCGTCGTACGGTAAGTACAACGGTACGCGATAACGCGGAGATCACCATTGTGGGTGAACTTCCTCCGCAAACGGCGAAGCGCATCTCCGACAGCATTAAATTCAGGGCCGCACAATGATCAAAGAGTGGGCGACGGTTGTCTCGTGGCAGAACGGCATTGCGCTGGTGAGCTGCGATGTAAAAGCCTCATGTAATAGCTGTGCATCCCGCGCCGGCTGCGGCAGCCGCGTGCTGAATAAGCTCGGGCCGCAAACATCGCACACGATTTCTGTGCCAAGCGAACAGCCTCTTATGGCGGGGCAAAAGGTAGAGCTGGGCATCGCGGAAGGCAGTCTGCTCAGCTCCGCCATGCTGGTGTATCTCTCTCCGCTGGTCGGTCTGTTTATTATGGGCGGCGTTTTCCAGATGCTGTTTGGCACCGACGGAGCCGCCATGTGCGGTGCCGCATTAGGTGGTCTGGGGGGATTCTGGCTCGCCAAAGGCCTCTCCCCGACGCTCGCCGCACGCGAGGAGTGGCAGCCTGTCATTCTCAGCGTTGGGCTGGCGCCAGACCAGCTTCGTGTTGAAACGCTCTCTTCTGAGGCCCGGTGATCCATCGGGCTTTATCATTTTTTACGTTCCAAAACAGAAAACGTCCTTTCTTCACGCTATAGCTGCCTCTAAGTGCATTTCCAGGTAGCGAGGATGTAGTGTAGAATGCTGCGTTTTCGCACTGAAAAACGTCAGGCTAAGAACAGCGGCCTCCAGGAATTCGTAAGGCATAATTATTTAACTATATGAAGAACATACGTAACTTTTCGATCATTGCTCACATTGACCACGGTAAGTCGACGCTGTCTGACCGTATTATCCAGATTTGCGGTGGCCTGTCTGATCGTGAAATGGAAGCCCAGGTTCTGGACTCCATGGACCTGGAACGCGAACGCGGTATCACCATTAAAGCGCAGAGCGTTACGCTTGATTACAAAGCGGCTGATGGTGAAACCTATCAACTGAACTTTATCGACACCCCAGGCCACGTTGACTTCTCCTATGAGGTTTCACGTTCGCTCGCGGCCTGTGAAGGCGCGCTGCTGGTGGTGGATGCCGGGCAGGGCGTAGAAGCCCAGACCCTGGCAAACTGCTACACCGCGATGGAAATGGATCTCGAAGTTGTGCCGGTTTTGAACAAGATCGACCTGCCAGCCGCCGATCCTGAGCGCGTTGCGGAAGAGATTGAAGATATTGTCGGCATTGATGCGACCGATGCCGTGCGCTGCTCCGCGAAAACCGGTGTGGGCGTGACCGACGTGCTGGAACGCCTGGTGCGTGACATTCCGGCCCCGGAAGGCGATCCGGATGCGCCGCTGCAGGCGTTGATTATCGACTCCTGGTTCGATAACTATCTGGGCGTTGTCTCCCTGGTGCGTATTAAAAACGGCACCATGCGCAAAGGCGACAAAATCAAGGTGATGAGCACCGGACAGGTCTACAACGCCGACCGTCTGGGCATCTTCACGCCAAAACAGGTTGACCGTACCGAGCTGACATGCGGCGAGGTAGGCTGGCTGGTATGCGCCATCAAAGACATCCTCGGTGCGCCAGTGGGCGATACCCTGACCGGTGCGCGTAACCCGGCAGATAAAGCGCTGCCAGGCTTTAAAAAGGTAAAACCGCAGGTTTACGCGGGTCTGTTCCCGGTTAGCTCTGACGACTACGAAAACTTCCGTGATGCGCTCGGTAAACTGAGCCTGAACGATGCGTCCCTGTTCTACGAGCCAGAAAGCTCAACGGCGCTGGGCTTCGGCTTCCGCTGTGGCTTCCTCGGTCTGCTGCACATGGAGATCATTCAGGAGCGTCTGGAGCGTGAATACGATCTGGACCTGATCACCACGGCACCGACCGTAGTCTATGAAGTTGAAACCACCTCGAAAGAAGTGATCTACGTCGATAGCCCGTCCAAGCTGCCGCCGCTGAACAACATTCAGGAACTGCGTGAGCCTATTGCAGAGTGTCACATGCTGCTGCCGCAGGAATTCCTGGGTAACGTTATTACACTGTGTATTGAGAAGCGTGGCGTGCAGACCAACATGGTTTACCACGGTAACCAGGTCGCATTGACCTACGAAATCCCGATGGCGGAAGTGGTACTCGACTTCTTCGACCGTCTGAAGTCCACCTCCCGTGGCTATGCGTCGCTGGATTACAACTTCAAACGCTTCCAGGCCTCCAACATGGTGCGTGTGGACGTGCTGATCAACGGCGAGCGTGTGGATGCGCTGGCGCTGATCACCCACAACGACAATGCGCCGTACCGTGGCCGCGAGCTGGTTGAGAAGATGAAAGATCTGATCCCGCGTCAGCAGTTCGATATCGCGATTCAGGCGGCCATTGGCAACCATATTATCGCACGTTCCACCGTGAAACAGCTGCGTAAAAACGTTCTGGCGAAGTGCTATGGCGGTGACGTCAGCCGTAAGAAAAAGCTGCTGCAGAAGCAGAAAGAAGGTAAGAAGCGTATGAAGCAGGTCGGTAACGTCGAGCTGCCGCAGGAAGCATTCCTTGCCATCCTTCATGTTGGTAAAGACGGCAAATAACCCTAAGGAGTTGGCATGGCGAACATGTTTGCCCTGATCCTGGTCATTGCTACCCTGGTGACAGGTCTGCTGTGGTGTCTGGATAAGTTTATCTTCGCCCCAAAACGTCGTGAACGTCAGGCTGCCGCACAGGCAGCCACTGGCGATGGGATTGACGCGAAAACCCTGAAGAAAGTCGGCCCGAAACCGGGCTGGCTGGAAACGGGTGCCTCGGTATTTCCGGTGCTGGCGATTGTGCTGGTGGTACGTTCGTTTATTTACGAGCCGTTCCAGATCCCATCAGGTTCAATGATGCCAACGCTGCTGATTGGTGATTTTATTCTGGTAGAGAAGTTTGCCTACGGCATTAAAGACCCGATCTACCAGAAAACGCTGATCGAAACCGGTCATCCGAAACGTGGCGACATCGTGGTGTTCAAATATCCGGAAGATCCGCGCCTGGTCTACATCAAGCGCGCGGTAGGTCTGCCGGGTGATAAAGTGACTTACGATCCGGTTGCGAAAGAAGTCACCGTTCAGCCGGGCTGCAGCTCCGGTACCGCATGTGAAAACGCGCTGCCAATCACCTACTCAAACGTTGAGCCAAGTGATTTTGTGCAGACCTTCGCCCGTCGTAACGGCGGTGAAGCGACCAGCGGATTCTTCCAGGTACCGAAAGGTGAAACCAAAGAGGACGGCATCCGTCTGGTTGAGCGCAAAGAGACGCTGGGCGATGTGACGCACCGGATCCTCACCGTGCCAATCGCGCAGGATCAGCTGGGTATGTACTATCGTCAGCCGGGCCAGCAGCTGGCGAGCTGGATTGTACCGCCAGGACATTACTTCATGATGGGTGACAACCGCGATAACTCTGCGGACAGCCGTTACTGGGGCTTTGTGCCGGAAGCGAATCTGGTCGGTAAAGCCACCGCCATCTGGATGAGTTTTGAGAAACAGGAAGGCGAATGGCCGACCGGTGTTCGCCTGAGTCGTATCGGCGGAATCCATTAATTCTCACTAAATGAACGTGTAGCCGCTAATTAAAGCGGCTACACGAATTATTTCACCGATAAATCTCTTCGAACTAACGACATCCCCTGTCGTTGTGTATAGAATATTCCCCCGAAGTTTAAGGTTGGCCCTGCAAGGGTGCCACGGCACACGAAACCGCGTTGGTTTTCTCAGGTCGGTTTCGTGTGCTGCATTTTTGACGCATTCATTTATTGGTATCGCATGAACCCCATCGTAATTAATCGGCTTCAACGGAAGCTGGGCTACACTTTTCATCATCAGGAGTTGTTGCAACAGGCATTAACCCACCGCAGTGCCAGCAGCAAACATAATGAGCGTCTCGAGTTTTTAGGCGACTCTATTTTAAGTTTCGTGATTGCGAATGCGCTTTATCATCGTTTCCCGCGCGTGGATGAAGGTGATATGAGCCGCATGCGTGCCACGCTGGTTCGGGGTAATACCCTTGCGGAAATCGCGCGCGAATTTGAACTGGGCGAATGTCTGCGTCTTGGACCGGGTGAACTGAAAAGCGGCGGCTTCCGTCGTGAATCTATTCTTGCCGATACGGTCGAAGCATTAATTGGTGGTGTGTTCCTGGACAGCGATATCCAGACCGTAGAAAAGCTGATCCTGAACTGGTATCAGACCCGTCTGGACGAAATCAGCCCGGGCGATAAACAAAAAGATCCGAAAACGCGTCTGCAGGAATATTTGCAGGGTCGTCATCTGCCGCTGCCATCTTATCTGGTGGTGCAGGTTCGTGGCGAAGCGCACGATCAGGAATTTACCATCCATTGCCAGGTCAGTGGCCTGAGTGAACCGGTGGTGGGCACAGGTTCAAGCCGTCGTAAGGCTGAACAGGCTGCCGCCGAACAGGCGTTAAAAATGCTGGAGCTGGAATGAGCGAAGAAAAGACCTATTGCGGATTTATTGCCATCGTCGGGCGCCCGAACGTCGGCAAATCCACCCTGCTGAATAATCTGCTTGGGCAGAAGATTTCTATCACCTCGCGTAAGGCGCAGACCACGCGTCACCGCATCGTTGGCATCCATACTGAAGGCGCGTATCAGGCGATCTACGTCGATACCCCGGGCCTGCACATGGAAGAGAAGCGTGCCATCAACCGCCTGATGAACAAGGCGGCGAGCAGCTCGATTGGCGACGTGGAGCTGGTGATTTTCGTTGTGGAAGGCACCCGCTGGACGCCGGACGACGAGATGGTGCTGAACAAGCTGCGTGACGGCAAAACGCCGGTCATCCTCGCCGTCAACAAAGTTGACAACGTGCAGGAAAAGGCCGATCTGCTGCCGCATCTGCAGTGGCTCGGTAGCCAGATGAACTTCCTTGATATCGTCCCGCTGTCTGCGGAGACGGGGCTGAACGTGGACACCATCGCGGGCATCGTGCGTAAGCATCTGCCGGAAGCGATTCATCACTTCCCGGAAGACTACATCACCGATCGCTCTCAGCGCTTTATGGCGTCTGAAATCATCCGTGAAAAGCTGATGCGTTTCCTGGGCGCTGAACTGCCGTACTCTGTGACGGTGGAGATCGAGCGTTTCCAGACCAACGAGCGCGGTGGCTACGACATCAACGGCCTGATCCTTGTTGAGCGCGAAGGGCAGAAGAAGATGGTGATCGGCAACAAAGGGGCCAAAATCAAAACCATCGGCATTGAAGCCCGTAAGGACATGCAGGAGATGTTTGAAGCGCCGGTTCACCTCGAACTGTGGGTGAAAGTGAAATCTGGCTGGGCCGATGATGAGCGTGCTCTGCGCAGCCTCGGTTACGGCGAAGACCAGTAACTTAAGACGACGAGCATATGGATGGATGGCAGCGCGCTTTCGTCCTGCATAGTCGCCCCTGGAGCGAAACCAGCCTGATGCTGGACGTCTTCACGGAAGAGTCGGGTCGCGTGCGCCTGGTTGCGAAAGGCGCACGTTCCAAACGTTCTAATCTGAAAGGTGCCCTACAGCCTTTCACGCCGCTGCTGGTTCGCTTTGGCGGGCGAGGGGAAGTCAAAACCCTGCGCAGCGCCGAAGCCGTCTCCCTGGCGCTTCCTCTTTCCGGCATCACGCTCTACAGCGGCCTGTATATCAACGAACTCATCTCACGGGTTCTTGAGCATGAGACTCGCTTCTCTGAACTTTTCTTCGATTATCTGCACTGTATCCAGTCGCTGGCTGGCGCAACCGGCACGCCCGAACCCGCCTTGCGTCGTTTTGAACTGGCGCTGCTGGGCCATCTTGGGTACGGGGTGGATTTTTTGCACTGTGCGGGCAGCGGTGACGAAGTGGAAGACACCATGACCTACCGCTACCGCGAAGAAAAGGGCTTCATTGCCAGTATCGTGATAGACAACAGCACCTTTACCGGGCGCCAGCTCCGGGCGCTGTATGAGCGCGAGTTTCCCGATCAGGATACCCTGCGCGCAGCAAAACGCTTTACCCGGATTGCCCTCAAGCCGTATCTTGGCGGCAAGCCCTTAAAGAGCCGCGAATTATTCAGGCAGTTTGTACCGAAACGTTAGACCACAGAATCGAAAAGAAAACCGAGGATTGTCATGGCTGAATTACTGTTAGGCGTCAATATCGATCACATCGCCACGCTGCGTAATGCGCGCGGCACGGCGTATCCCGATCCGGTTCAGGCGGCGTTCATCGCTGAACAGGCTGGCGCCGACGGCATTACCGTTCACCTGCGTGAAGACCGTCGCCACATCACTGACCGCGACGTGCGCATTCTGCGTCAGACGCTGGACACCCGTATGAATCTGGAGATGGCGGTCACCGAAGAGATGCTGACCATCGCCTGCGAGACCCAACCGCATTTCTGCTGCCTGGTGCCGGAAAAACGCCAGGAAGTCACCACCGAAGGCGGGCTGGATGTGGCCGGTCAGCTCGACAAAATGCGCGATGCCTGCAAGCGCCTGGCGGATGCCGGTATCCTGGTTTCTCTGTTTATCGACGCCGATTTCACCCAGATTAAAGCGGCAGCTGACGTGGGCGCGCCGTATATCGAAATTCACACCGGCTGCTATGCCGATGCCAAAAATGATGAAGAGCAGGCGAAAGAGCTGGAGCGTATTGCTAAAGCGGCCACCTACGCGGCGAGCCTGGGTCTGAAGGTCAATGCCGGTCACGGCCTGACCTACCATAACGTGAAGGCCATTGCCGCCATCCCGGAAATGCACGAGCTGAACATCGGCCACGCCATCATTGGCCGCGCGGTGATGAGCGGCCTGAAAGAGGCGGTTTCAGAAATGAAACGCCTGATGCAGGAAGCGCGTCAGTAATGGCCATTCTGGGCTTAGGCACCGATATCGTTGAAATAGCCCGCATAGAAGCGGTGATCGCCCGTAGCGGCGATCGCCTGGCGAGACGCGTGCTGAGCGATAACGAATGGGCCATCTGGGAAGCGCATCAGCAGCCGGTGCGCTTTCTGGCAAAGCGCTTTGCGGTAAAAGAGGCGGCCGCTAAAGCCTTCGGAACCGGCATTCGTAACGGTCTGGCGTTCAACCAGTTTGAAGTGTTTAACGATGAGCTGGGTAAGCCAAGCCTGCGCTTATGGGGCGAGGCGCAAAAGCTGGCCGAGAAGCTGGGCGTGAATCACGTGCACGTGACGATCGCCGATGAGCGCCACTATGCCAGCGCAACGGTGATTATCGAAAGTTAAAGTTTGTCCGCGTGATGCATCAGGACAAACTTATCCCACAGCTGCTCTTCGCTCTCGACGTGTGCCGGATCCTTCAGGATGGTATTCGGGATCGGGCACACTTTTTGACAGGTCGGCGTTTCATAGTGGCCGATGCATTCCGTGCAGCGGTCGCTGTTAATCTCATAAATGCTGTCGCCCATCGAAATCGCCTGGTTTGGGCATTCGGGCTCGCACATATCGCAATTAATGCATTTTTTGGTAATTAACAGCGCCATCAGGAAATTCTCAGAAACAACACAAACTGGGCGGGCATTATACGCGTCAAACCAGTTTCTTTACCAGTTCTTCGCTGTGGCGAATACGTTCTGGCGCACGCTCCAGATCCTGCTGCACCAGCGCCATAAACAGCAGGTCCGTCAGCATCATTTGTGCGCTGGTGGACGAGATAGCCGCGCTGCGCGTGGCCTGCTCCTCGGCAATGGTATATAAACAGCGCGTGGCCCGCTGCTGCAGGGCATTCGGCGTAAAACCGGTGATCGCCAGAATTTTACCGCCGACGCGCAGCGCTTCATCGGTGGCCATGTTGATCTCGCGGCGCTCGCCGGAGTAGGAGATCGCCAGCAGCAGATCGTCAGGATCCATCGCCTGTACGGTCGCCAGCAGGGCGTGCATATCCTGCTCGACGATGGCGTTAAGCCCAATTTTTGTCAGCTTCCAGCCAAAGTTACGCGCCACAAGCCCGGACGCGCCGATGCCGGTCAGAATGATCCGCCGCGCGCCGCGCAGCATCGCCACGCTCTCCAGCAGCTTCTCTTCCGTATTCACATCCAGCGTCGCATGCATGGCCGCCACGTTCTCTTTGATCAGCTTTTCGCCGACCAGCCGCATCGGATCGTCTCCGCGGATCTGATTATGCACCGGCATGGACTGCGGGTTGGGGTTACTGACCAGCGCTTCACTGATCGCCAGCTTGAGGGCGGGGAATCCCTTAAAGCCAATCTTCTGCGCAAATTTCACTACGCTGGACTGGCTCACGCCGGCCTCACTCGCCAACTGCTGCGAGCTGAGATGGCGCGCGCGATCGGGTTGAGAAAGCAGAAAATCCGCCAGCTTCTTGTCGCTTTGGGCAAAGCCTGCGTAGCGCTGGCGAATGCGAATTAAACAGTTCATACGGTCTCCTGGCGAAAATGTGATTATCTGCGCAAATACGGATTTTGCTCGCCTGAATGAATTTTATATTCCATTATAGTGTGATTATTATGAATTAAAAATTCTTGAGGTACAAAAATGAATCTTGGCTCACTTGTTTCTGAAACGCGTAACCCGCAAACCATGGATCTGGATGCGCTCTCCACCCTGGAGCTGGTTAACCGCTTTAATCAACAGGATACGCTGGTCGCGCAGGCTGTGAAAGAGACATTACCCGAGGTGGCGAAAGCGGTCGATGCGGCGGCGAAATCCCTCAAGGCCGGTGGACGCATTATTTACATGGGCGCGGGCACCAGCGGGCGTCTTGGGGTCCTGGACGCGTCAGAATGCCCGCCAACCTTTGGGGTGCCGCATGGTCTGGTAGTTGGGCTGATTGCCGGTGGACCCGGTGCGCTGCTGAAAGCCGTTGAAGGGGCGGAAGATAACAAACAGCTCGGTGAAGATGATCTCAAAGCGCTGAACCTGACCGCGCAGGATCTGGTGGTTGGGCTGGCAGCATCCGGGCGCACGCCGTACGTCATTGGCGGGCTGGAATACGCTAACCAGACCGGTTGCACGACGGTCGCCATCTCCTGTAACCCAGGATCACCGATTGCACAGGTGGCCGCTATCGCTATCTCTCCGGTGGTTGGGCCGGAAGCGCTCACCGGCTCCACGCGCCTGAAATCCGGGACCGCGCAAAAGCTGGTGCTCAATATGATCTCCACCGGCGCGATGGTGAAGTTTGGGAAGGTGTATCAGAACCTGATGGTGGATATGCAGGCCACCAACGTCAAGCTGGTGGACAGAGCCTGCCGCATGGTGATGGAGGCGACGGGCGCAGGCCGTGAAGAGGCAGAAGCAGTACTCAAACAAACCGATCACGATGTTAAGCCGGCCATTCTGATGATCTTAAGCGGGCTGGATGCGGCAAGCGCCAGAGCCAAACTCGATGCGCATAACGGCTTCTTACGGGCGGCATTAGAAAACTAACAGAGGCGTGTATGGACAAAACAGCAGCGCTCGCCAGCGGTATCCTGCAGGGGATCGGTGGGGAAAAAAATATTCAGCGTCTCGAAAACTGCATGACGCGCGTGCGCGTCGAGGTGCATAACGACGACCAGCTTGACGTGCCGCGCCTGAAGCAACTGTCCGGCGTCAGCGGCTACGTGAAACAGGGCCAGCAGCATCAGCTGATCGTCGGGCCGGGGAAAGCGGCGCAGGTTGTCGATGCCATGCGAGCGCTGATGGGCGTTAGCGCGAGCGTGTCGATTGACGATGCGGAGCGCACCAAAGCGCAGGCAAAGGCCAAATACAAAGCCCCGATGAGCGATGCGCTGCGTCAGCTGGCAAACGTCTTCATTCCGCTGATCCCGGCGTTTATTGCCTCAGGCCTAATCACCGGGATCATCAATATTCTCAAGCGGCCGGATATTGTGGGGGATTTCGCCACGCAGTATCCGAACCTGCTGGGGATTCTGGGGATCTTCGGCAGCGCTGTTTTCGCCATCATGAACATTCTGGTTGGGGTCAATACCGCGAAGGTGTTTGGCGGATCGCTGGCCATGGGCGGCGTGATGGCGGGCATCTTGTCCAGCCCGCAGCTGGCGCAGATCACGCTGTTTGGTGAGGCGCTCCAGCCGGGCCGCGGTGGGGTGATCGCCGTGCTGCTGGTGGTCATCCTGATGTGCTGGATCGAGAAAAGGCTGCGCGCGGTTCTGCCCGGCTCTATTGAGCTTATCCTCAACCCGCTGCTGACTACGCTGATTACCGGTAGCGTAGCGATTGTCGCCCTCCAGCCGTTAGGCGGGTGGATCTCTGAAGCCATCGCCCACGGTGCGTCGCTGGCGATTGATCGCGGCGGCCTGTTAGTGGGCGCGGTGCTGTCGGGTACCTTCCTGCCCCTGGTGCTGACGGGCCTGCACCAGGGGCTGGTGCCGATCCACGTTGAGCTGGTGCAGTCGCACGGCTATAACGCGCTGCTGCCTATCCTGTCGATGGCGGGCGTGGGGCAGGTCGGCGCGGCGATTGCCGTACTGATGAAAACCCGCAACGCGCGACTGAAGAAAGTGATTAAAGGCGCACTCCCGGTTGGACTGCTCGGCATTGGCGAGCCGCTGATTTTCGGCGTTACGCTGCCGCTGGGTAAACCGTTCCTCGCGGCGTGTCTGGGCGGTGCGGTAGGTGGGGCATTGATCAGCTACTGGAAGGTCGCCACCGTTATCACCTTTGGGCTTTCCGGTTTACCGCTGGCATTAACCATCGTGACCGGAAAAGTGATGTTCTATCTGTTAGGCTATTTAGTAGCGGTGATCGCCGGGTTCCTGTTTACCTGGCTGTTAGGTTTCAACGATCCAGAGGAGTAAGGTTTGGCAAATCACGCGCGTCGCGTTGTCTTTTTCGACCTGGATGGAACGCTGCATCAGCAGGATATGTTTGGTACGTTTATGCGTTACCTGCTGCGGCGTCAGCCCCTGAATGCGTTGCTCGTGCTACCGCTCTTACCGGTTATCGGTATCGCGCTGCTGGTGAAAGGTCGTGCGGCGCGATGGCCGATGAGTCTGCTGCTGTGGGGATGTACCTTTGGGCACAGCGAAGCGCGCCTCAAACAGCTCGAAAAGGATTTTGCGCACTGGTTCCGCGGCCACGTCGCCGCCTTTCCGGTGGTGCAGGCGCGCCTGACTGGCTACCTCGACGCGAACGATGCCGACATCTGGCTGATTACCGGCTCCCCGCAGACGCTGGTGGAGCAGGTCTATTTTGATACCCCCTGGCTTCCGCGCGTGAATCTTATTGCCACGCAAATTGCCCGCGGTTACGGCGGTTGGGTGCTGACACTGCGCTGCCTGGGGCATGAAAAAGTGGTCCAGCTGGAGAAACGCATCGGTACGCCGCTGCGCCTGTACAGCGGCTACAGCGACAGTAAACAGGACAACCCGCTGCTCTATTTTTGCCAGCATCGCTGGCGCGTCACGCCATCAGGTGAACTCCAGCAACTCGAATAGTCTTATCCATAATGGGCGTGTATAATGCCGCCCGCTTTTCGACTGGAGTATCAACCGTTGTCCAACCCTGAACTCGACCATGAATACTGGATGCGCCATGCGCTGACGCTGGCTCAGCGTGCCTGGGATGAGGGCGAAGTGCCCGTAGGCGCCGTGCTGGTCCACAATAACCAGGTGATTGGTGAAGGGTGGAACCGTCCGATTGGCCGCCATGATCCTACTGCACATGCCGAAATCATGGCGCTTCGCCAGGGCGGTCTGGTGCTGCAAAACTATCGCCTGCTTGATACCACGCTGTATGTGACGCTGGAGCCGTGCGTGATGTGCTCCGGCGCGATGGTGCACAGCCGGATCGGGACTCTGGTCTTCGGTGCGCGGGATGAAAAAACCGGTGCGGCCGGTTCGCTGATGGACGTGCTGGGTCACCCGGGGATGAACCACCAGGTGAAGACTATCGGCGGGGTGCTTGCACCAGAGTGTTCGGGGCTATTAAGCGATTTCTTTCGAATGCGCCGTCAGCAGAAAAAGCAGCAAAAGGCAGAATTGAAGCTGTCGGACGATTAAGCTCGTCCGGCGCCACGACCGGGTAACTTTGAGCCAGCTGTTTGGCCTCCGTTGCCTCTTTCTCTTTCTCCAGCAGATACCCGACCAGGCTAATCTGATATTTACGGATATTTTCCACGTAGGCGTAGGCTTCATGTCCGCGCGCGTAGCCGTATGTCAGCTTGTTATACCATGGCTTCTGGCTCAGCAGCGGCAGCCGCTGCTTTACGTCTGACCAGCTGTCCGGGTTGCCTTTCGTTTTGGCCGTCAGCGCTCGCGCATCCAGCATATGCGCATAGCCCATATTGTAGGCCGCCAGCGCAAACCAGATCCGCTCCTCTTCCGGCACCGTTTCCGGGACTTTGGCCATCATATCCTGCAGATAGCGCGCACCGCCGCTGATGCTCTGTTCGGCATCGGTACGGTCATTGACGCCCAGGCTCAGCGCGGTATTTTTAGTTAACATCATCAAACCACGTACGCCCGTGGGCGACGTGGCCTGGGTATCCCAGTGGGATTCCTGATACGAAATAGCCGCCAGCAGTTTCCAGTCAATCTCCTGGGCGTATTTTTCGAACAGCGGCTGCAGATCTGGCAGGACGCTGTCTACCGCGCGCAGGAAGCTGCGGGTGTCAACGTAGTCAAAGTCGTCACCGTGACCGAGGTACTTCTCCTCCAGGCGCGCCAGGGTACCGTCTTCATTGATGGTGTTGAAGAAATCAAGCATCGCGGCAGAGAAGGTCTGATCGTCATCAAGCTGGCTAAACCAGGTCACAGGCTGCTCGTCGGTGACGTCCAGCGCCACGGCGATTTCAGGATGCACCCGCTGGAACAGGCTGATCGCGACCGAATCGGCGATGGTGTAGGGCACTTTCTGGTCTTTTACCTGCTCCAGCAGCTCCGTCGTGCCGAGTTTCGGATCCACCGTCCAGCTCAGGTCGGGATATTTCTTCTCCTTGAGCTCACGCAGATCGTCAATCACCACGTGGCCAGGCGCAATCGTCAGCTGCCGATCGTCAATCGAGGCCAGCGAACGCGGGCGCAGGCCCCCGACGCGGTAAACCAGCTGCTGCGAAACGGAGTAGTAGGTCGGGCCTGGCTGGTAGTTTTTGCTGCGCTCGCTGTTATACACCAGCCCGGCGGCAAGCATATCGGCATCGTCGTTATCGAGGTCGTCAAACAGCTGGTTGATATTCTGGCGGACGGTGATTTTAAGCTTCACGCCAAGATAATCGGCGAACTGTTGTGCCAGCTCGTAATCCAGACCAATGATTTTACCGTTGATGTCGCTGTAAATCAGCGGAGAGTTGAGGGTACTGACGCGCAATTCCCCCCGCTCCTGAATGGCGGCGATACGGTTTTCGGCTTTGCCGAACCAGGGGATGGAAGGCCAGAGGGCCACTGCCAGCAGCAACGTTACAATGCCGATGAGCAGATAATTAATCTTTAATTTTTTCAATTAGTTAATTCTCTGCGACGCCGGTTGCCTCAGTCTGCTGTAGCCATGTTAATCATAAGGTTTGCCATTGAATGAGCGGCATTTTGCGTAAACTTGCGCCACTTGGCAACCAATTAGAGAGACTGGTCACATCTATTGTTAAATCTCTGTGCAAATTTTATTTCGACGCAAACGGTTTCGTCGGCGCTCAGGATTCTCTATAATGACGCCCGTTTTCCCCCCTTGCGCACACTGTAAGCGCCCCGGCGCTTCGAAGACGAGAGACTTATGATGGAAATTCTGCGTGGTTCGCCTGCACTGTCTGCCTTCCGTATCACTAAACTGCTGGCACGTTTTCAGGCGGCCGACCTTCCGGTAAGCAATATTTACGCTGAGTATGTCCATTTTGCTGACCTGAATGCCCCCCTGAATGCAGAGGAGCGCGTACAGCTGGAACGCCTGCTCAAGTATGGCCCAAGCCTGAGCAGCCATACGCCAACCGGCAAACTGATCCTTGCGACGCCTCGTCCGGGCACCATCTCCCCCTGGTCTTCCAAAGCCACCGACATCGCCCACAACTGTGGCCTGAGCCAGATTAACCGTCTGGAACGCGGCGTGGCGTACTACGTGGAAGCCTCTACCCTGAGCGAAGCACAGTGGCAGGCGGTTGCGGCTGAACTGCACGACCGCATGATGGAGAGCGTATTTGCCTCTCTCGATGACGCGCAGAAGCTTTTCTCTCACCATCAGCCTGCGCCGGTACAGAGCGTAGACCTGCTGGGGCAGGGCCGTCAGGCGCTGATTGACGCCAACCTGCGTCTCGGCCTGGCGCTGGCAGAAGACGAAATCGACTACCTGCAGGATGCGTTCGTTAAGCTCAACCGTAACCCGAACGACATCGAACTCTATATGTTCGCGCAGGCAAACTCTGAGCACTGCCGCCACAAGATTTTCAATGCCGACTGGATTATTGACGGCGAACAGCAGCCAAAGTCGCTGTTCAAAATGATCAAAAACACCATGGAGCAAACCCCTGACCACGTGCTGTCTGCCTATAAAGACAACGCCGCGGTGATGGAAGGTTCCGAGGTGGGCCGCTTCTTCGCCGATCGCGAAGCAGGGCGCTATGACTTCCATCAGGAGCCCGCGCATATCCTGATGAAAGTGGAAACCCACAACCATCCGACGGCGATCTCCCCGTGGCCGGGTGCGGCGACCGGCTCCGGCGGTGAAATCCGTGACGAAGGGGCGACCGGTCGTGGTGCAAAACCAAAAGCGGGTCTGGTCGGTTTCTCCGTTTCCAACCTGCGTATCCCGGGCTTTGAACAGCCGTGGGAAGAGGATTTCGGCAAGCCAGATCGCATTGTGACTGCGCTGGATATCATGACTGAAGGCCCGCTGGGCGGCGCGGCGTTTAACAACGAATTTGGTCGTCCGGCGCTGAACGGTTACTTCCGTACCTATGAAGAGAAAGTGGACAGCCACAACGGCGAAGAGCTGCGCGGCTACCACAAACCGATCATGCTGGCGGGCGGGATCGGCAACATCCGTGCCGATCACGTGCAGAAAGGCGAGATCGTCGTCGGCGCGAAGCTGATCGTGCTCGGCGGCCCGGCGATGAACATCGGTCTGGGCGGCGGTGCGGCCTCTTCTATGGCCTCCGGCCAGTCTGACGCGGATCTCGATTTCGCCTCCGTGCAGCGTGACAACCCTGAGATGGAGCGTCGCTGCCAGGAAGTGATCGACCGCTGCTGGCAGCTGGGCGACGCTAACCCGATCCTCTTCATCCACGACGTGGGCGCGGGCGGTCTGTCTAACGCCATGCCGGAGCTGGTGAGCGACGGCGGCCGCGGTGGTCGTTTCAACCTGCGCGATATCCTGAGCGATGAGCCGGGCATGAGCCCGCTGGAAATCTGGTGTAACGAATCCCAGGAGCGCTACGTGCTGGCGGTTGCCGCGGACCAGCTGCCGCTGTTTGACGAGCTGTGCCGCCGCGAGCGCGCGCCGTATGCCGTCATCGGTGAAGCGACCGAAGAGCAGCACCTGACTCTGAGCGACACCCATTTCGACAACCAGCCTATCGATCTGCCGCTCGACGTTCTGCTCGGTAAAACGCCGAAGATGACCCGCGACGTAACAACCCGTAAAGCGGCGGGCAAAGCGCTGGATCGCCAGGGCATTACCGTAGCTGAAGCAGTTAATCGCGTGCTGCACCTGCCGGCTGTTGCTGAGAAAACCTTCCTGGTGACCATCGGCGACCGTACCGTGACCGGTATGGTATCGCGCGATCAGATGGTTGGCCCGTGGCAGATCCCGGTGGCGAACTGCGCCGTGACCACCGCGAGCCTCGACAGCTACTACGGCGAAGCGATGGCGCTGGGCGAACGTACCCCGGTGGCGCTGCTGGACTTCGCGGCCTCTGCCCGTCTGGCGGTCGGTGAAGCGCTGACCAACATCGCCGCGACGCAGATTGGCGACATCAAACGTATCAAACTCTCCGCAAACTGGATGGCCGCTGCCGGTCACCCTGGCGAAGATGCAGGCCTGTATGAAGCCGTGAAGGCGGTGGGCGAGGAGCTGTGTCCTGCTCTCGGCCTGACCATTCCGGTGGGTAAAGACTCCATGTCGATGAAAACCCGCTGGCAGGAAGGCAGCGAGCAGCGCGAGATGACCTCTCCGCTGTCGCTGGTGATTACCGCGTTTGCCCGCGTGGAAGACGTGCGTCATACCGTTACGCCGCAGCTTTCCACCGAAGACAACGCCCTGCTGCTGATTGACCTGGGTAAAGGCAACAACGCGCTGGGTGCCACCGCTCTGGCGCAGGTTTACCGTCAGCTCGGCGACAAGCCAGCCGACGTGCGCGACGTGGCGCAGCTGAAAGGCTTCTACGACGCCATCCAGGCGCTGGTGGCGCAGCGTAAGCTGCTGGCCTACCATGACCGTTCCGACGGCGGCCTGCTGGTGACGCTGGCAGAGATGGCCTTCACCGGCCACTGTGGGGTTGAAGCCAACATTGCAACGCTGGGCGAAGACCGTCTGGCGGCGCTGTTTAACGAAGAGCTGGGCGCCGTGATTCAGGTGCGCGCGGCAGATCGCGACGCGGTTGAAGCGATTCTGGCGAAGCACGGTCTGGCAGACTGCGTGCACTATCTGGGTAAAGCCGTTCAGGGCGACCGCTTCGTCATTGAAGCAGACGGTCACGCCGTGTTCAGCGAAAGCCGCACCACGCTGCGCATGTGGTGGGCGGAAACCACCTGGCAGATGCAGCGCCTGCGTGATAACCCGGAATGTGCCGATCAGGAGCACAACGCGAAGGCCAATGACCAGGATCCAGGCCTGAACGTGAAGCTCTCCTTCGACATCAACGAAGACATTGCCGCGCCGTACATTGCGACCGGCGCGCGTCCGAAAGTGGCCGTGCTGCGCGAGCAGGGCGTTAATTCCCACGTTGAGATGGCGGCTGCCTTCCACCGCGCGGGCTTTGACGCTATCGACGTTCACATGAGCGACCTGCTGGCCGGACGTACCGGTCTGGAAGATTTCCAGGCGCTGGTGGCGTGCGGCGGCTTCTCCTACGGCGACGTGCTGGGCGCGGGCGAGGGCTGGGCGAAGTCCATCCTGTTCAACAGCCGCGTGCGTGACGAGTTCGAAACCTTCTTCCACCGTCCGCAGACCCTGGCGCTGGGCGTGTGTAACGGCTGTCAGATGATGTCCAACCTGCGTGAACTGATCCCGGGCAGCGAAGCCTGGCCGCGCTTTGTGCGTAACCAGTCTGACCGCTTCGAAGCGCGCTTCAGCCTGGTGGAAGTGACCCAAAGCCCGTCTCTGCTGCTGCAGGGAATGGTCGGTTCACAGATGCCAATCGCGGTCTCCCACGGCGAAGGTCAGGTAGAAGTGCGTGATGCCGCGCATCTGGCTCAGCTGGAGAGCAAAGGTCTGGTGGCGCTGCGCTTTGTCGATAACTTCGGCAAGGTCACGGAAACCTACCCGGCCAACCCGAACGGCTCCGCCAACGGTATTACGGCAGTGACCAGCGAAAGCGGTCGTGCGACCATCATGATGCCGCACCCGGAACGTGTGTTCCGCACCGTGAGCAACTCCTGGCACCCTGAAAACTGGGGCGAGGACAGCCCGTGGATGCGTATCTTCCGCAACGCGCGTAAACAGCTGGGTTAAGTTTTAGGCAACACCTGCAGGCCCGGTAAGCGTGAGCGCTACCGGGCTTTTTTGTCTCTGTCGCAAAATCGCGACAACCCTCTGGTTTGAGTGTCTCCAAAAGGAGACATTTAACTTATTGATTTATATATGGCAGTAAAGGTTCCCATTAAGGTGTTGCTTAATAGCGACACTTAGCCTGGAAATCATTCAACCGATAATTAACAGGTTTAACAAGTAAAAGTTATATATTTCAATGTGTTAATATTTTGTTTTGCGTTCTGGCACGGGTGTTGCATAATATTAACCAGTGGCTCATTCACCTTCTTATGTCAGCCCCTTCGGGACGCGCTACATAAACTTCGAATGACGCACAAAAAGGTGCCTGCCGTCCAACTACTGATCATAGCGATGCTTTATCAGGCCAGGGCGAAACGTCGAGTTAGGCACCGCCTCATTCCATGACAAAGCCGGGTTTTTACCCGGCTTTGTTGTATCTGAAGGGCAGACTCAGTTACGCTCTGCGTAAACCCCCATTAAGAGAGTAATGCGTTGAAACGCTGGCCCGTTTTTCCCCGCTCCCTGCGACAGCTTGTCATGATGGCCTTCCTGCTGATCCTGCTGCCGCTGCTGATCCTTGCCTGGCAGGCGTGGCAAAGTCTGAACGCGCTGAGCGCGCAGGCGGCTTTGACCAACCGCACGACGCTCATCGACGCCAGACGCAGTGAAGCGATGACCAACGCCGCGCTGGAGATGGAACGTAGCTATCGTCAGTATTGCGTGCTTGACGATCGGACGCTGGAAAAGGTGTATCAGAGTCAGCGCAAGCGCTATAGCGAAATGCTGGACGCCCACGCCGGCGTATTGCCTGACGACAAGCTCTATCAGGCGTTACGTCAGGATTTAAACGATCTTGCGCAGCTACAGTGCAGTAACAGCGGCCCGGATGCCGCCGCCGCCGCGCGTCTTGAAGCTTTTGCCAGCGCCAACACCGAGATGGTGCAGTCAACGCGCACGGTGATTTTCTCTCGCGGCCAGCAGCTCCAGCAGGAGATTGCCGAGCGCGGCCAGTTCTTCGGCTGGCAGGCGCTGGTGCTGTTCCTCGTGAGCCTCGGGCTGGTTCTGCTCTTTACCCGCATGATCATCGGCCCGGTGAAGGGCATTCAGCGGATGATCAACCGCCTGGGTGAAGGGAAATCGCTCGGAGATACGGTCGCCTTTAAAGGTCCGCGCGAGCTGCGATCCGTAGGCCAGCGCATTATCTGGCTGTCCGAGCGCCTGGCGTGGCTTGAATCACAGCGTCATCAGTTCCTGCGCCATATCTCCCATGAGCTTAAAACGCCGCTGGCCAGCATGCGCGAAGGGACGGAGCTGCTGGCGGACGAAGTGGCAGGACCCCTTACGCCAGAACAGAAAGAAATTGTCGAGATCCTGGATAACAGCAGCCGCAATCTGCAAAAGCTGATTGAGCAACTGCTGGATTACAACCGCAAGCTGGCTGACGGGGCGGTCGTACTGGAAAACGTTGAGATTGAGCCGCTGGTGGATATGGTGATATCCGCCCATAGCTTGCCAGCAAGAGCTAAAATGATGCATACCGGTGTAGAACTGAATGCGCCGACCTGTCTCGCTGAACCCATGCTCTTAATGAGCGTGCTGGATAATCTTTATTCCAATGCGGTGCACTATGGTACTGAATCCGGTAACATTTATATCCGAAGTTATACGAAGGGTTCCCGGGTGTTTATAGACGTCGCTAACACCGGCACCCCGATACCCGATGACGAAAAAACCATGATCTTCGAGCCCTTTTTCCAGGGGAGTCATCAGCGGAAAGGTGCGGTGAAAGGCAGTGGTCTGGGCTTGAGCATCGCCCGGGACTGCATACGACGCATGCAGGGTGAGCTAAACATTGCCACGGACGAACGTTCGGATGTTTGCTTCCGTATTGAACTGCCCCTGAGCCGGAAAAATCAATAAAATGAATCTATGTCTGGTGAGTATGTCACACGTCTTTTCCCGCGCCGTACGCGCGGTGTTTTCCCGCAACACGCTTCGCCTGAGCCTGCCCTGTTTATTTCTGGCAGGGTGTGTTTCCCATGCGCCACAAAGTGCAATTAGCGATAAACAAGAAGATAAATGGCCCGATAACCAGCTGGCCGATTTCCTCTCAACCCGCTGTGACGATATCTGGAACCTGTCAGGTCATGACGTTGAAAGCAACCCGCTGTTCTGGCTGCGTGGAATAGATTGCGCCCAGCGTCTGGCCCCGGTAGACGCTCGCTCGAAGGCGGCGATGCTGGATGACGACACCTGGCAGGACGCTTTCAAGCGCGGCATTTTGCTGGCTGATGCGAAAATCACCCCCGTCGAACGGCGCGCCAACGTGACCCGACTGGACACGTTCGTGGTCAATCTTCCCGTGCAGGTACGCCCGGTATACCAGCTCTGGCGCGATGGGCAGACATTACAGCTTCAGCTGTCTGAAGAGCGCTCCCGCTACAGCAAGCTGCAACAGTCAACCGACAGCGAGCTTGATACGCTGCGTCAGCAGCAGCAACATTTACGTACGCAGCTCGATACCACAACGCGTAAGCTGGAAAACCTGACCGATATCGAAAGGCAGCTCTCGTCGCGCAAATATCAGCCGGGGAGTTCATCTGCGGCACCGGACAGCGATACGCCGAAACAAGAGGATGTGAAGCATGACGAGCCGTAAACCTGCCCATCTGTTACTGGTGGATGACGATCCCGGGCTGTTAAAGCTGCTGGGCATGCGTCTGGTGAGTGAAGGCTACAGCGTCGTGACCGCGGAAAGCGGGATGGAGGGGCTTAAGATCCTCAGCCGCGAGAAAATCGATCTGGTGATAAGCGACCTGCGGATGGACGAAATGGATGGCCTGCAGCTGTTCGCGGAGATCCAGAAGCAGCAGCCGGGTATGCCCGTGATTATCCTGACGGCGCACGGGTCGATCCCGGATGCGGTTGCCGCGACGCAGCAGGGAGTATTCAGCTTCCTGACCAAGCCGGTAGATAAAGACGCGCTGTATAAGGCAATCGACAGCGCGCTGGAACACGCCGTCCCGGCGGGGGATGAAGCGTGGCGGGAGTCCATCGTCACCCGCAGCCCCGTGATGCTGCGTCTGCTTGAACAGGCCCGGATGGTGGCGCAGTCCGACGTCAGCGTGCTCATCAACGGCCAGAGCGGTACCGGGAAAGAGATCCTGGCCCAGGCGATCCATAACGCCAGCCCGCGCAGCAAGAACGCCTTTATTGCGATTAACTGCGGCGCGCTCCCGGAGCAGCTGCTTGAATCTGAACTGTTTGGTCACGCCCGCGGGGCATTCACCGGGGCGGTAAGCAGCCGGGAAGGGCTGTTCCAGGCCGCGGAAGGCGGCACGCTGTTCCTGGACGAGATTGGCGATATGCCCGCGCCGCTGCAGGTTAAGCTGCTGCGCGTGTTGCAGGAGCGCAAAGTTCGCCCGCTGGGCAGCAACCGCGACATTGATATTAACGTGCGAATTATTTCCGCCACCCACCGCGATCTGCCGAAAGTGATGGCCCGCAACGAGTTTCGTGAAGATCTCTACTACCGCCTGAACGTGGTGAACCTGAAGATCCCGGCGCTGGCGGAGCGTGCGGAAGACATTCCGCTGCTGGCGAACCACCTTTTACGCCAGGCGGCCGATCGCCATAAACCATTCGTGCGCGCGTTTTCCACCGATGCAATGAAGCGGCTGATGGCCGCAAGCTGGCCGGGCAACGTGCGTCAGTTGGTCAACGTGATTGAGCAGTGCGTGGCGCTGACCTCTTCACCGGTCATCAGCGACGCGCTGGTGGAGCAGGCGCTGGAAGGGGAAAACACGGCGCTGCCGACGTTTGCCGAAGCGCGGAATCAGTTTGAGCTCAACTATCTGCGCAAGCTATTGCAGATCACCAAAGGCAATGTGACCCACGCCGCGCGCATGGCCGGACGCAACCGCACCGAGTTCTACAAGCTGCTGTCGCGCCACGAGCTGGAAGCAAACGATTTTAAAGAGTAATGCCGTATGGTACTGTGAGCAATCGATTACGAGGCAGCTTACAGGCAAGAGTTTAAGGACCCACCATGAAAAAGATTGATGCGATTATTAAACCTTTCAAACTGGATGATGTGCGTGAAGCTCTGGCGGAAGTCGGCATCACCGGGATGACCGTGACGGAAGTGAAAGGTTTTGGTCGTCAGAAGGGCCACACCGAGCTTTACCGTGGCGCAGAGTACATGGTCGACTTTCTGCCGAAAGTGAAAATTGAAATCGTGGTCAGCGACGATATCGTTGATACCTGTGTGGATACCATTATCCGCACCGCGCAAACCGGCAAAATTGGCGACGGTAAAATCTTCGTCTTTGACGTGGCGCGCGTGATCCGTATCCGTACCGGCGAAGAAGACGACGCCGCGATTTAACATTGCCAACGGTTTTGTAGGCCGGGTAAGGCGCAGCCGCCACCCGGCGAAAAAAAGCCCCTCGAACGAGGGGCTTTTTCATTACAGCACCTTATGCGGCCCGAAACATTCGTAATGAATGCTGTCTTTGTTCACGCCCAGCTCAACCAGCTGCTGAGCGGCATACTGCATAAACGCCACCGGCCCACAGATGTAGAACTGCATGTCCGGCGCGCTAAACGCCCCTTCCATCTGGCTTAAATTCATCAGACCTTCGCTGTCAAAGCGGGCAGCTGCGCGGTCTTCCTCCGTCGGCAGGCGATACCAGGCGTGCGCGGTAAAGCGCGGCAGGGACGCCCCGAGCGTTTTCACCTCCTCCGCAAAGGCGTGTACATCGCCGTTCTCGGCGGCATGGAACCAGTTAACCTGCGCGCCGTGGCGAGATTTCGCCAGCGTATCGAGCATCGCCAGCATTGGCGTTTGGCCGACGCCCGCAGAGATCAGCGTAACCGGGGTGTTTGCTTCAACGGCCATAAAGAAATCACCCGCCGGCGCGGCCAGATGGACCACGTCGCCCACGTTCGCTTCGTTGTGCAGCCAGCTGGAAACCTGACCGCCGTCCTCACGCTTCACCGCAATGCGGTAGCCTTTACCGTTTGGCTTGCGGGTAAGAGAATACTGACGGATCTCCTGATGCGGGAAGCCTTCTGGCTTCAGCCACACGCCCAGATACCAGCCAGGCTGGTAATCGGCCACCGGTTGACCGTCCACCGGCTCAAACTCAAAGCTGGTAATCAATGCGCTGCGCGGGGTTTTCTCGACGATGCGGAACGCCCGCGTGCCTTCCCAGCCGCCGTTCTTACTGGCGTTTTCACTGTAGATCTGTGCTTCACGGTTGATAAACACGTTTGCCAGCACGCCGTAGGCTTTACCCCACGCGTCCAGCACCTCCTGGCCCGGGCTGAACATCTCGTCCAGCGTCGCCAGCAGGTGGCCGCCCACAATGTTGTACTGCTCGGGTTGGATCTGGAAGCTGGTGTGCTTCTGCGCGATTTTTTCCACCGCGGGCAGCAGTGCAGCCAGGTTTTCAATATTGCTGGCGTAGGCCGCGATGGCGTTGAACAGCGCTTCGCGCTGATCGCCGTTACGCTGGTTGCTCATGTTGAATATCTCTTTGAGCTCCGGGTTGTGCGTGAACATGCGATCGTAGAAATGGGCGGTGAGTTTAGGGCCGGTTTCCACCAACAGAGGAATGGTGGCTTTTACGGTAGCGATGGTTTGAGCGTCGAGCATGAGCGCGTCCTTCTGATGTTACTTTAATGATGTATTTTAAATGCATCTTATAAAAAATACCCCTGCGTTGTAAATGGTTCTTTGCAAGATGAAAAATATGCATCACAAACCTGAAAAGAAATCCGCTGGAAAGGGCGAGAGCTTTATTCCTCAAACCCTTGCGTGGCGGGTAGGAAAACGTTTGCGTAAAATCGTTTGTCAAGACCTGTTATCACAGAACTAATCAGTTATACTGTTGCCCGTCGTCCAACAGGACTGCCTTTTCAGGCCAAAATTTACTTGTTAGCTGAGTCAGGAGATGCGGATGTTAAAGCGTGAAATGAACATTGCCGATTATGATGCCGAACTGTGGCAGGCTATGGAGCAGGAAAAAGTACGTCAGGAAGAGCACATCGAACTGATCGCCTCCGAAAACTACACCAGCCCGCGCGTTATGCAGGCGCAGGGTTCTCAGCTGACCAACAAATATGCTGAAGGTTACCCTGGCAAACGCTATTACGGCGGTTGCGAGTACGTTGATATCGTTGAGCAACTGGCTATCGACCGTGCGAAAGAACTCTTTGGCGCTGACTACGCGAACGTGCAGCCGCACTCTGGCTCTCAGGCTAACTTCGCGGTCTATACCGCGCTGCTGCAGCCGGGCGATACCGTTCTGGGTATGAACCTGGCGCAGGGCGGCCACCTGACTCACGGCTCCCCGGTTAACTTCTCCGGCAAACTGTACAACATCATCCCTTACGGTATCGATGAGTCCGGTAAAATTGACTACGAAGACATGGCGAAGCAGGCTAAAGAGCACAAACCGAAGATGATCATCGGTGGCTTCTCTGCTTACTCCGGTATCGTTGACTGGGCAAAAATGCGTGAAATTGCAGACAGCATCGGTGCTTACCTGTTCGTTGACATGGCGCACGTTGCGGGTCTGATCGCCGCAGGCGTTTACCCGAACCCGGTTCCACACGCTCACGTTGTGACCACCACCACCCACAAAACCCTGGCGGGTCCACGCGGTGGCCTGATCCTGGCGAAAGGCGGTGACGAAGAGCTGTACAAAAAACTGAACTCCGCGGTGTTCCCAAGCGCGCAGGGCGGCCCACTGATGCACGTTATCGCGGCAAAAGCGGTAGCGCTGAAAGAAGCGATGGAGCCTGAGTTCAAGGTTTATCAGCAGCAGGTTGCCAAGAACGCCAAAGCGATGGTGGAAGTGTTCCTGAACCGTGGCTACAAAGTGGTATCCGGCGGTACTGAAAACCACCTGTTCCTGCTGGATCTGGTTGATAAGAACCTGACCGGTAAAGAAGCTGACGCTGCCCTGGGCCGCGCCAACATCACCGTGAACAAAAACAGCGTGCCAAACGATCCGAAGAGCCCGTTCGTGACCTCCGGTATCCGTATCGGTTCTCCGGCCGTGACTCGCCGCGGCTTCAAAGAAGCGGAAGTGAAAGAGCTGGCTGGCTGGATGTGTGACGTTCTGGACAACATCAATGACGAAGCGGTTATCGAGCGCGTCAAAGGTAAAGTTCTGGATATCTGCGCACGCTTCCCGGTATACGCATAATTCCTCTGCTTTGCAGAAATAAAAAAGGCCGCGCTTGCGGCCTTTTTTTATGGCTTAACGCCGGTCAAGGGAAATCGCGCCGGGACCAACAATCGCCAGCAAAATAAAGGCGCCAGCAATACTGATATTCTTGTAGAAGTTAATCATATTCGGTACGACCGCATCACCGGTCATATCCCAGTAGTGATGCCCAATCACCGCCGTTCCGAGGGTGTAGAACACAAACAGTACCGCGAGAGGACGGGTGAAAAAGCCCAGTACGATCAGAATGGCGGCAGGTACTTCCATCACCACCGCAATAATGGCCGCCAGCATGGGCATCGGCGTTCCCAGCGAGGTCATGTATTGTACGGTGCCGCTAAATCCCGTCAGTTTTGGATAACCAAAGATAATAAACAGCACGACAAGTGCGATGCGGCCGATCAACAGCAGCAGGTGACGCGACTGACCGAAATCGAGATAACGTAGTGAGTTCATGGCAGAAAACCTCTGCAAGTGGAGTAATTTAAACGTAATACATATTTCCATTCCCTGCCATAAGCCAGGCGACTGCACAAGATGTTAATTTTTCGTTAATTTATAGCAGGCTATCTACTTGCTTAATTTTTATATTCTCGCCAGACTATGGCCTCGATTTCGGGAGGGATTCATGGTCTTGCATTCCACGCGCTGGCTGGCGCTCAGTTATTTCACCTATTTCTTTAGCTACGGCATTTTTCTGCCCTTCTGGAGCGTCTGGCTCAAGGGTATCGGCCTGACGCCCGAGACCATCGGCGTCCTGCTGGGGGCCGGGCTGGTGGCGCGTTTCCTCGGCAGCCTGCTGATTGCCCCGCGCGTCAGCGATCCCTCCTTACTGATCAAGGCCGTGCGCATTCTTGCTCTGCTGACCCTGGTCTTTGTGGCCTGCTTCTGGGTCAGCCACCAGTTTGCCTGGCTGATGGTGGTGATGGTCGGCTTTAACCTGTTCTTCTCACCGCTGGTGCCGCTGACGGATGCCCTGGCGAACACCTGGCAAAAGCAGATCACCATGGACTATGGTCGCGTGCGCCTGTGGGGCTCTATCGCCTTTGTGATTGGCTCGGCGCTGGTGGGCAAACTGGTCAGCCTTTACGATTATCGCGCCATTCTTGCCCTGCTGAGCATCGGTATTGCCTCGATGCTGCTGGGCATGCTGCTGCGACCGTCGGTGATGCCACAAGGGGAAAGCCGCCATCAGGAGAGCGCCGGCTGGCCCGCATGGCGGAGCCTGGTCGCACAGAGCTGGCGTTTTCTGGCGTGCGTGTGCCTCCTTCAGGGGGCACATGCGGCGTACTATGGCTTCAGCGCTATCTACTGGCAGGGGGCAGGGTATTCCGCTTCCGCCGTGGGATATCTGTGGTCGCTGGGCGTGGTGGCCGAAGTCATTATCTTTGCCCTGAGCAAAAAACTGTTCCGCCGCTTTGGCGCGCGTGACCTGCTGCTGCTTTCCGCCGTGTGTGGGGTGGCGCGCTGGGGGATTATGGGCTGGACGACCGATCTGCCGTGGCTGATTGTGGCGCAAATTCTTCACTGCGGCACCTTTACCGTGTGCCATCTGGCAGCCATGCGCTATATCGCTGCGCGTGAGGGCGGGGACGTGATTCGCCTGCAGGCCGTCTACTCGGCAGTGGCAATGGGGGGCAGTATCGCGATCATGACGGTGTTTGCGGGGTTCCTCTATCAGCATCTGGGGCACGGCGTCTTCTGGGTGATGGCGCTGGTCGCCTTGCCCGCCATCGTTGTTCGCCCTAAAGTGGCCGCCCGCGCGTCGCTATGATTCCAGCATGGCGCGAATATGTTCTTGCTGCTGCGCGTTCAATGTCTCAACGGCATGGATCAGCGGCGGCGAGAACAGCGGCAGGGCTGTAGGGTAGGGGGTGATAACCAGCGCGGCCTCGCGCGGTGCCCCCTCTTTCTGAAAGGCCTGCAGCGTCAGGTAGCGAATGTTGAGCGGCAGCAGCGTCAGCTCGCGAAGCTGCTGTTCAATCCGCTCCTCGCTGGCTTTATCGTCTCCCGTCAGCAGGATCACCTGTTTTTCATGCAGGTCAGTCTCCTGCATCAGCCAGGCACCAAAAATCACCGCCACGAGGCTCATCTCTTCATCGGAAAAACGCAGGCCAAATTCCGCCTCCAGCTCAAACAGCGCCTCTTTCGTGGTGCGTAACAGTCGGGGATAAAGGCGGTGGATCTCCTCCGGCAGGTTATTGTCGATGCCGATCTCAAACAGCGAACGGTCCAGCGCCTGAGCCAGATGGATATACAGCTGATCGGTCAGCCCTTGTTCATCGCTGAAGTTCATCCCGGTCTGGGAACGAAAGCGGGCCACCATGCGCACGATGGCCCGACGTAGACGCTGATCCTGCTGGTGCTTATCAAGCACCGGATCGGGCATGCGGAGCATCATAAACAGCAGCGCCAGAAACAGCTGTTCATCCCCGTGGGCACCCTGCGGGACGCGCCGTCTCCAGTGGCGCACGATCTCCTGGGCCGTAAAATACTCCCCTCTCGACTGGGTCCAGCTGCGCTGAACGTGGGAAAACTTCGGCGTATTCCCGAGCTGGTGCTGAATAAGGCAGTATTGCAGATAAAGCTGTAAAAACTGGACGTCGCGGCATTCAAACTGGCGCTGGAGCTTGCGTGAGCAGAAGCCGATCAGCGCCCGCAGGTTCGCATCGTCGTAAAGCGGACGCGCAATGCCGTGTTGTTTAAGCGCGGTTTTTAATGCGGGGGTAAACTGGTGCGAGACGAACTGCGGGCAAAGCCGCAGCGCCCGGCGCAGCCAGTGCAGCAGGCATAAACGCTGATTCAGGGCTGTGCCTTCAATCCGGTAGCAGCCGTCGTGGTGCGTGACGATATCCAGCCGGTGATAGCGCTGGATTTCATCGCGCGTCTCGGCTATATCTTGCCGTGCCATCGCGTCGTCCACGCCGTTGGCAGCGATTATGCTCTGTGCGGTGACGGCAGCATCGGGCAGGTAAAGCATTAAAAGCACCTGGCAGCGGCGCTGCGAACTGGAAAGCACAGATGGAATTTCAAGCGTCGTCATCATCTGTCAGGTATCCAGTGTGAATGTTTGATAAGAATAGCTAAAGGATGAGCGCTGAAAAGCGCGCCGGCAGGCCTTTCACTCAGGATTGCTGGGGAACATCACAGAATTTTTGACGTGAGGAATTGATGCAAACAGTTAAACAATGTGCGATGGCGTTATTTTTGGCGGTTATCAGCTTAACCGCCAGCGCACACCCTCACAGCTTTATTGACATCAAAACCGAGCTGGTCACCGACGGCACGCAATTGAGCGGCCTGAAAATGCGCTGGACGATGGATGAAATCACCTCGGCCGATCTGCTCTACGATGCGGGAAATGCGAAGCCCGGCGATGAAATCTGGAAAAAGCTGGCGGCGGAAGTAATGGCCAACGTGCTCGGCCAGCACTACTTCACTGAATTCTGGCACAACGGGCAAAAGGTCAAATTTCTGAACCGACCCACGGAATACGGGATGACGCGTGAAGGGCACCAGGCGGTGCTGACGTTCGTGCTTCCGCTGGCGCATCCGCAGCCGCTGGCGGGGCAAACGTACCGCTTTTCCACCTTTGACCCTACCTACTATGTTGACATGCGCTATGACAAAGACAGCGACGTACGGCTGCCGGACGCGCTGCAAAAAAGCTGCAAAATTGGCGTGCACACCCCCAAACCCAGCGAAGAGACGCTGAACTTTGCGGTCTCGCTTGATAAAGAAGATGCACCGCCCGAGGATATGGAATTGGGTAAACAGTTTGCGCAGGAGGTGACGTTACAATGTCAGTGATCTCCTCTCCGGTTCGGAAACCGCGCCGCTGGCTGCACCTCTGGCCGCTGGCGCTCTTTTTACTGTTAGCAGCTGGCGGTGCGCTGTGGCTGTGGCAGGCCTGGCCGCAGGTCATGATGAAAAGCATTATCTGGCAGCGTGAGGTCAACCAGCAGATGAGCGGTCTGCTGAAGGCGGTGGCGGAGAACCCGACAAAAGCGGGTGGTTCCCTGCTGGCGTTCAGTTTTGTCTATGGCGTTCTGCACGCCCTGGGGCCGGGGCACGGCAAAATCGTCATCACGACCTGGCTCGCCACCCATCCGTCAAAGTTGAAATCGAGTATCGGCCTGACGCTGGCCTCCTCGCTGCTTCAGGGCGGCGTGGCGATTGCGCTCGTGGTGGTCGTGCTTTCGCTGTTACAGCTTCCCGCGCGCCAGTTGCACTTGAGCAGCTTCTGGCTTGAAAAAGGGAGCTACGCGCTGGTGGGTTTGCTGGGGCTGATCCTCTGCTGGCGGGCGCTGAAAAAGCTGCGCGTGCTGCTGCAAAAGCCGAAATTCAAAACCTTTACGCCGCACCACGTTCATGATGAAAACTGCGGCTGCGGACATCAGCATTTGCCCACGCAGGAACAATTACAGAACGGTGACGACTGGCGCGCGCGGTTGGTGATTGTTCTCTCTATGGGCATGCGCCCGTGTTCGGGTGCCATCATGGTGCTGCTGTTCAGTAAGGTGATCGGCGTGTTCGGCTGGGGCATGCTGTCCGCGCTGGCGATGGCGGCAGGAACCTCTCTCACCATTTCGTCTTTAGCGCTGCTGGTACACAGCTTCCGTCAGCTGGCGGTCAAACTCAGCGGCAATAAAACGCCGGTGCTGTGGCGACAGGTAGGATGGACAACGCTTGCGCTGGCGGGCGGGGTGATTCTGCTGGTAGCGGCGGTAACGATGTGGATGAGTGCGGTGCCGGTGGGAAGGGGATTGCGGCCGTTTTAGTTTTAATTCCCTCTCCCACAGGGAGAGGGAATTACCGGGATTAACGCTTCAGCGCATCGCTCAGTTCATCACGCATGTTTGCCAGCATGGCTTTAACAACGCGTGGGTTACCCGCAACGATGTTGCCGGTAGACAGATAGTTATGGCCGCCGGTGAAGTCGCAAACAATGGCGCCTGCTTCACGCGCGATCAGCTCGCCCGCTGCAAAATCCCATGGCTTCAGTGAGAGTTCGAAGTAACCGTCAACGCGGCCGGTGGCAACATAGGCCAGATCCAGCGCAGCAGAACCGGTGCGACGGAAGTCCGCGCATTCGGTGAACAGTTTGCCCAGGATATTCATATAGGTGGTCGCGTGCTGTTTTGCCTTGAACGGGAAACCGGTCGCCAGGATGGTGCCGTCCAGATCGCGTGCGTTGCTGCAGCGCAGACGGTAGCCGTTCAGCTGTGCGCCCTGACCGCGGGTCGCGGTGAACAGTTCGTTACGCATTGGATCGTACACAACGGCGACTTCAGTACGGCCTTTAATGCGTACTGCGATAGACACAGAGAAGTGTGGCAGGCGTTTGACGAAGTTGGTGGTGCCATCCAGTGGATCGATAACCCATTGAACATCCTGATCGGTACCTTCATGTTCACCGCTTTCTTCGGTGATGATGGTGTGCTGTGGGTAAGATTTGCGGATCGTTTCGATAATAATCGCTTCTGCGGCTTTATCGACGTTCGTCACGAAATCATTGCTGCCTTTCTGGCTGGTTTCTACGGAGTCTGGCGTTTCGTAGTGTTTGGCAATTACATTACCCGCCTTGCGCGCTGCGCGTACGGCGATGGTCAGCATCGGATGCATCGGTCTCTCTCACTGGATGTTAAAGAACAGGAAAATCGGCGCAGAGTATAGCAGCGGGATCGGATTATGTCTCCCGTTTATGATAATATGCCCGAATATTCTTCAGACGCTGAATTCAGACATTAAAAATTATGCTGCAAAACATTCGAATCGTGCTGGTCGAAACATCGCACACCGGCAACATGGGCTCCGTTGCCCGCGCTATGAAAACCATGGGCTTAACGAACCTGTGGCTGGTTAACCCGCTGGTGAAACCCGACTCGCAGGCTATCGCGCTGGCGGCCGGGGCCAGCGACGTGATCGGCAATGCCCAGATCGTCGACACCCTTGACGAAGCGCTGGCCGGCTGCAGCCTCGTTGTGGGTACCAGCGCGCGTTCGCGCACGCTGCCGTGGCCAATGCTCGATCCGCGTGAATGCGGCCTGAAAAGTGTCTCGGAGGCAGAACAGGCGCCGGTTGCGCTGGTGTTTGGCCGCGAGCGCGTTGGCCTGACCAACGACGAGCTGCAGAAGTGTCATTATCACGTCGCGATTGCGGCAAACCCGGAGTACAGCTCGCTGAACCTGGCGATGGCGGTGCAGGTTATCGCTTACGAAGTCCGTATGGCGTGGCTGGCAACGCAGGAAAAAGAGGTCGAGCCGAAAGAAGAGACTGCTTACCCGCTGGTGGACGACCTTGAGCGTTTCTACGGTCACCTGGAGCAGACGCTGCTCTCAACCGGCTTTATCCGTGAAGGCCACCCGGGCCAGGTAATGAACAAGCTGCGCCGCATGTTTACCCGCGCGCGTCCGGAAAGCCAGGAACTGAACATCCTGCGCGGGATCCTGGCGTCGATTGAGCAGAAGAATAAAGAGTAGTGCCGGTTTGTTTTCTCCCTCTCCCGGTGGGAGAGGGGCGGGGTGAGGGCATCAGGCCGCACCTGTATTATGAAGGCACAGAAGGTTAAATACCTGACTAAAACAGTCAAGTAAATAGTTGACCATTTTAGTCAGGAATGTCAGACTTGGCCCTGCTATGCAATACCCCATTTTACTATAAAAAACCCCGGGCAGGGGCGAGTTTGAGGTTAAGTAAGACATGAGACTGACATCTAAAGGGCGTTATGCCGTGACCGCGATGCTGGACGTTGCGCTCAACTCCGAAGCGGGCCCGGTTCCGTTGGCTGATATTTCTGAACGACAAGGGATCTCCCTCTCTTATCTGGAACAGCTGTTCTCCAGACTGCGTAAAAATGGACTGGTTTCCAGCGTTCGTGGCCCAGGCGGCGGTTATCTGCTGGGTAAAGACGCGGGCAGTATTGCAGTTGGTGAAGTGATTAGCGCAGTTGACGAATCCGTTGACGCGACCCGTTGCCAGGGTAAAGGCGGCTGCCAGGGCGGCGATAAGTGCCTGACCCACGCGCTGTGGCGCGATCTGAGCGACCGTCTCACCGGCTTCCTGAACAACATCACCCTGGGTGAACTGGTCAATAACCAGGAAGTTCTGGATGTCTCTGGTCGTCAGCACAGTCAGGATTCCCAACGCAGCACCCGCGCGCAGGACGCTATCGACGTCAAACTGCGCGCGTAATAAAACGATAAGTATTTCAGAATCAGGCCGGGGCGAAGACTCGCCCCGTGTACTCGGTCGTACATCCAGCCGGTTGCCTGATTCCTTGCATTGAAGCGATGTACGGAGTTTAAAGAGCAATGAAATTACCGATTTATCTCGATTACTCCGCAACCACGCCGGTGGACCCGCGTGTTGCCGAGAAAATGATGCAGTGTCTGACCCTGGACGGAAACTTTGGTAACCCAGCTTCCCGTTCACACCGTTTTGGCTGGCATGCTGAAGAGGCGGTTGATATCGCCCGTAATCAGATTGCTGACCTGGTGGGTGCCGACCCGCGTGAGATTGTTTTCACCTCTGGTGCGACCGAATCCGACAACCTGGCGATCAAAGGTGCAGCCAACTTTTATCAGAAAAAAGGCAAGCACATCATCACCAGCAAAACCGAACACAAAGCCGTGCTGGACACCTGCCGTCAGCTGGAGCGTGAAGGGTATGAAGTCACCTATCTGGCGCCACAGAGCAACGGCATCATCGATCTGAAAGAGCTCGAAGCGGCTATGCGTGATGACACCATTCTGGTCTCCATCATGCACGTCAACAACGAAATCGGCGTGGTACAAGACATCGCGACCATCGGCGAAATGTGCCGCGCGCGCGGTATCATCTACCACGTGGACGCGACCCAGAGCGTGGGCAAACTGCCTATCGACCTGAGCCAGCTGAAAGTTGACCTGATGTCCTTCTCCGGCCACAAAATCTATGGCCCGAAAGGGATTGGCGCGCTGTACGTGCGTCGTAAACCACGTATCCGCATCGAAGCACAGATGCACGGTGGCGGTCACGAGCGCGGCATGCGTTCCGGTACGCTGCCTGTTCACCAGATCGTGGGCATGGGCGAAGCCTACCGCATTGCAAAAGAAGAGATGGAAACCGAGATGGCACGCCTGCGCACGCTGCGTAACCGTCTGTGGGACGGCGTGAAAGATATGGAAGAAGTGTATCTGAACGGCGATCTCGAGCAGGGCGCACCGAACATCCTCAACGTCAGCTTCAACTATGTTGAAGGCGAGTCGCTGATCATGGCGCTGAAAGACCTGGCGGTTTCTTCCGGTTCTGCCTGTACCTCTGCAAGCCTTGAGCCATCCTACGTGCTGCGCGCGCTGGGTATGACTGACGAGCTGGCACACAGCTCTATCCGTTTCTCTTTAGGTCGTTTCACTACCGAAGAAGAGATTGACTACACCATCAAGCTGGTTCGCAACTCCATTGGCCGTCTGCGCGACCTTTCTCCACTGTGGGAAATGTTCAAGCAGGGCGTGGATCTTAACAGCATTGAATGGTCACATCACTAATCGGTACACAAGGAGAATTCAATCATGGCATACAGCGAAAAAGTCATCGATCATTACGAAAACCCACGCAACGTTGGCTCTTTTGACAACAGTGACGAATCTGTTGGTAGCGGCATGGTCGGTGCGCCGGCGTGTGGCGACGTGATGAAGTTGCAGATTAAAGTCAACAATGAAGGTATCATTGAAGACGCGCGCTTCAAGACCTACGGCTGCGGTTCTGCTATCGCGTCCAGCTCCCTGGTCACCGAATGGGTGAAGGGCAAGTCTCTGGACGAAGCACAGGCAATCAAGAACACGGATATTGCTGAAGAACTCGAACTGCCACCGGTGAAAATTCACTGCTCAATTCTGGCAGAAGACGCGATCAAAGCCGCCATTGCGGATTACAAAAGCAAACGTGAAGCAAAATAATTGAGGTTTGAGTATGTCGATTACCCTTAGCGACAGCGCTGCCGCGCGAGTAAGCTCTTTTCTGGCGAACCGTGGTAAAGGCTTTGGCCTGCGACTGGGCGTACGTACCTCCGGCTGTTCTGGTATGGCTTACGTACTGGAGTTTGTTGACGAACCGGCGTCTGACGACACCGTGTTTGAAGACAAGGGCGTGAAGGTGGTGGTCGATGGCAAAAGCCTGCAATTCCTCAACGGCACTCAGCTGGACTTCGTTAAAGAAGGCCTGAACGAAGGGTTCAAATTCACGAACCCGAACGTCAAAGACGAGTGTGGTTGCGGCGAAAGCTTCCACGTTTAACCGCGCGTCATCCGAAACCCCACCGTGGCGTTACCCGCTACGCGTGGGGTTTGTTTTAACAGGCTACCCCTGAGATTGTTATGGATTACTTCACTCTCTTCGGACTACCCGCTCAATACCCGATTGATCTCCAGGCGTTGACGATCCGTTTTCAGGATCTGCAGCGTCAGTACCATCCGGACAAATTCGCGAGCGGTACTCAGGCAGAGCAGCTGGCTGCGGTTTCTCACTCTGCCACCATCAACCAGGCCTGGCAGACGCTGCGCCATCCGCTGGCGCGCGCTGAATATCTGCTCTCGCTCCACGGTTTTGATCTGGCGAGCGAACAGCACACCGTGCGTGACACGGCGTTTCTGATGGAGCAGCTGGAGCTTCGCGAAGAGCTCGATGAGATTGAACAGGCCAAAGACGAAGCGCGTCTGGAAAGCTTTATCACGCGCGTGAAGGGCATGTTCGATACCCGCCATCAGCAGATGGTGGAGCAACTGAACAACGAGACCTGGGACGTGGCGGCAGATACTGTGCGCAAACTCCGTTTTCTCGATAAACTGCGAAGCAGTGCTGAACAACTCGAAGAAAAGCTGCTCGATTTTTAATTTCGGAAGCAATTATGGCCTTATTACAAATTAGTGAGCCTGGCTTAAGTGCCGCACCGCACCAGCGTCGTCTGGCGGTGGGTATCGATCTGGGCACCACCAATTCCCTCGTGGCGACCGTGCGCAGCGGCCAGGCGGAAACGCTGGCTGACGAGCAGGGCCGCCATCTGCTGCCTTCCGTGGTCCACTACCAGCAGCAGGGTCACGCGGTCGGCTATGACGCCCGCGCCAACGCCGCGCGCGATCCGGCCAACACCATCAGCTCCGTCAAGCGCATGATGGGCCGCTCGCTGGCCGATATTCAGACCCGCTACCCGCATCTGCCGTATCAGCTGCAGGCCAGTGAAAACGGCCTGCCGATGATTGCGACTGCGGCCGGTCTGCTGAACCCGATTCGTGTTTCTGCTGACATTCTCAAAGCGCTGGCTGAGCGCGCTACGGCAACGCTCGGTGGCGATCTGGACGGCGTGGTGATCACCGTTCCTGCCTACTTTGACGATGCACAGCGTCAGGGCACCAAAGACGCCGCGCGTCTGGCGGGCCTGCACGTGCTGCGTCTGCTGAACGAACCGACGGCGGCGGCGATTGCCTACGGCCTCGACTCCGGTCAGGAAGGGGTCATTGCGGTTTACGATCTCGGCGGCGGTACCTTTGATATTTCAATCCTGCGCCTGAGCCGCGGGGTATTTGAAGTGCTGGCGACCGGCGGGGATTCCGCGCTGGGCGGTGATGACTTCGACCATCTGCTGGCGGACTACATTCGCGAGCAGGCGGGCATCAGCGATCGCAGCGATGCCCGCGTACAGCGCGAGCTGCTGGATGCGGCTATTGACGCCAAAATCGCCCTGAGCGATGCGCAGACGGTTACCGTAAACGTTGCGGGCTGGCAGGGTGACATCACCCGCGACCAGTTCAGCGATCTGATTGCCCCGCTGGTGAAACGCACCCTGCTGGCCTGCCGTCGCGCATTGAAAGATGCGGGCGTTGAGGCGAACGAGGTGCTGGAAGTGGTCATGGTAGGCGGTTCGACCCGCGTGCCGCTGGTGCGCGAGCGCGTGGGCGAATTCTTTGGCCGCACGCCGCTGACTTCCATCGACCCGGACAAAGTGGTTGCCGTGGGCGCCGCAATCCAGGCCGATATTCTGGTCGGCAACAAGCCGGACAGCGAAATGCTGCTGCTGGACGTCATCCCGCTGTCGCTGGGGTTAGAAACCATGGGCGGCCTGGTGGAGAAAGTGATCCCGCGTAACACCACCATTCCGGTGGCGCGCGCACAGGAGTTCACCACCTTCAAAGACGGCCAGACCGCGATGTCCATCCACGTAATGCAGGGCGAACGCGAGCTGGTGCAGGACTGCCGCTCTCTGGCGCGCTTTGCGCTGCGCGGTATCCCGGCGCTGCCTGCGGGCGGGGCGCATATTCGCGTCACCTTCCAGGTGGATGCCGACGGCCTGCTGAGCGTCACGGCGATGGAAAAATCCACCGGCGTGGAATCGTCCATTCAGGTGAAGCCGTCCTACGGCCTGACCGATGGCGAAATCGCCTCCATGATTCAGGACTCAATGAGCTACGCCGAGCAGGATGTGAAGGCGCGTATGCTGGCGGAACAAAAAGTGGAAGCCGCACGCGTGCTGGAAAGCCTGACCGGCGCGCTCGCTGCCGACGCCGCGCTGCTCAGCGCCGCTGAGCGTCAGGTGATTGACGAAGCGGCCGCGCGCTTAAGCGTGGTCGCTGAAGGCAATGACGCTGACGCAATAGAAGAAGCCATTAAAAACGTTGATAAACAAACCCAGGACTTTGCTGCTCGCCGCATGGACAAATCTGTCCGCGTCGCGCTGAAAGGCCAGTCCGTGGACGAGGTTTAATATGCCAAAGATTGTAATTTTGCCTCATGCGGACCTCTGTCCGGATGGCGCTGTTCTGGAAGCGAAGACCGGTGAAACCATTCTCGATGTTGCCCTGCGTGCAGGTATCGAAGTGGAACACGCCTGTGAGAAATCCTGTGCCTGCACCACCTGCCACTGCATCGTGCGTGAAGGTTTTGACTCTCTTGCCGAGAGCACCGAAGACGAAGACGACATGCTGGATAAAGCATGGGGTCTGGAGCCAGACAGCCGCCTGAGCTGCCAGGCTGCGGTGACCGATGAAGATCTGGTCGTGGAATTCCCACGTTACACCATCAACCACGCACGCGAGCATTGATATGGGACTGAAGTGGACAGACAGCCGTGAAATCGGCGAAGCGCTCTACGACGCGAACCCGGATCTCGATCCGAAGACCGTACGATTCACCGACATGCACCAGTGGATCTGCGATTTAGAGGATTTCGACGACGATCCAAACGCATCCAATGAAAAAATTCTGGAGGCGATTCTGTTAGTCTGGTTAGATGAAGCAGAATAAATAACAAAACGGGCTGCCTTCAGGCGGCCCGTTTGCTAGTTGCTAATAAGGAAAAATAAAATGACCGAAGCGATGAAGATTACGCTCTCTACGCAGCCCGCCGACGCGCGCTGGGGCGAGAAAGCCAGCTACAGCATCAACAACGACGGTATTACCCTGCACCTGACGGGCAACGATGATTTGGGCCTGATCCAGCGCGCCGCGCGTAAAATTGACGGTCTGGGCATTAAGCATGTCTCGCTGGAAGGCGAAGGCTGGGACACCGACCGCAGCTGGGCGTTCTGGGCGGGTTACAAAGGGCCGAAAGGCACCCGCAAAATTGAGTGGGCGAACCTTGATGCCGCTGGTCAGAAAGAGCTTGAAAGCCGCCTGCAAATTATCGACTGGGTGCGCGACACCATCAACGCCCCGGCGGAAGAGTTAGGCCCTGAGCAGCTGGCGCAGCGCGCGGTTGACCTGCTGTGCGGCGTGGCGGGCGACAAGATGTCCTACCGCATCACCAAGGGTGAAGACCTGCGCGAGCAGAACTACATGGGTATCCACACCGTGGGCCGTGGTTCTGAGCGTCCACCAGTGCTGCTGGCGCTGGACTACAACCCAACCGGCGATAAAGACGCTCCTGTCTTTGCCTGCCTGGTAGGTAAAGGCATCACTTTCGACACCGGCGGCTACAGCCTGAAGCAGAGCGCGTTCATGGACTCCATGAAGTCCGACATGGGCGGCGCGGCCACCATCACCGGCGCGCTGGCGTTTGCCATCACCCGCGGTCTGAACAAGCGGGTGAAGCTGTACCTGTGCTGCGCGGACAACATGGTGAGCGGTAATGCCTTCAAGCTGGGCGACATCATTCGCTATCGCAACGGCAAAAACGTCGAAGTGATGAACACCGACGCCGAAGGCCGTCTGGTGCTGGCCGATGGCCTGATCGACGCGTCTGCCCAGAAGCCAGAGCTGATTATCGATATGGCGACCCTGACCGGCGCGGCGAAAACCGCGCTGGGTAACGACTACCATGCGCTGTTCAGCTTCGACGACAAGCTGGCCGCTCGCCTGCTGGCAAGCGCCGCTGCTGAAAATGAACCGTTCTGGCGTCTGCCGCTGGCCGAGTTCCACCGCAGCCAGCTGCCGTCCAACTTTGCCGAGCTGAACAATACCGCCAGCGCGGCGTACCCGGCGGGCGCAAGCACCGCGGCAGGCTTCCTGTCTCACTTCGTTGAGAATTATCATGAAGGCTGGCTGCACATCGACTGCTCCGCAACGTACCGTAAAGCCGCGGTTGAGCAGTGGTCTGCGGGCGCAACCGGACTGGGCGTGCGTACCGTGGCGAACCTGCTGACGGCTGAGTAATCTTTTTAGCCGGGTGGCGCTACGCTTACGCGCGCCTTCGGAGTCATCATATTGCCCGGCGGCGCTGCGCTTGCACGGACCTACGGTTTTGTAGGCCGGGTAAGCGAAGCGCCACCCGGCGTTTTTTGAAGTAGCCAAACTATGTCAGATACCAAAAACGAATTAGAAACCCTGCTGGAGCAGGCTGCGACCGAGCCCGCCCACCGTCCGGCTTTTTTCCGCACGCTGCTGGAATCCACCGTCTGGGTGCCGGGCACCGCGGCGGAAGGTGAGCAGGTTGTCGAAGACAGCGCGCTGGATCTGCTGCACTGGGAGAAAGATGACGGCACGTCGGTGATCCCGTTCTTTACTTCGCTGGAAGCCCTGCAGGAAGCGGTAGAAGACGAACAGGCGTTCGTGGTAATGCCGGTGCGTACCCTGTTTGAAATGACGCTGGGCCAGACGCTGTTCCTCAACGCTAAATTGCCGACCGGGAAAGAGTTCACGCCGCGTGAAATCAGCCACCTGATAGGTGAAGAGGGCAACCCGCTCAGCACCCAGGAAGTGCTGGAAGGGGGTGAAACGCTGCTGCTGTCTGAGGTGGCCGAGCCGCCCGCGCAGATGATTGATTCCCTGACGACGCTGTTCAAAACGCTCAAGCCCGTCAGGCGCGCGTTTCTCTGCTCCATCAAAGAGCGCGTGGACGAAAAGCCGGTACTGTTGATCGGTATTGAGGCCGATGGCGATTTCGACGAGATCGTTCAGGCTGCGGGCAGCGTGGCGACCGACACGCTACCGGGCGATGAGCCGATTGATATTTGTCAGGTGAAAAACGGTGAGAAGGGTATCAGCCACTTTATTACCGAGCACATCACCCCGTTCTACGAGCGTCGCTGGGGCGGCTTCCTGCGCGATCTCAAAACCAACCGCATCATCTGATTTCAGCGGGGTGAATGTCACCCCGTTGCTTCCAGCAGCAGTAAATCCATCAGCAGCACCAGATTCGACTCAAACGACGTCACCCCCGCGGCTTCGGCGGCGTAGTGTACCGCTTCGTCATAGAGCGCAAAATGCACGTCCGCCATCCCCGCCAGCGTATTGGCCGAGGCGCGGGTAAACGCGACGATGGTCATGCCGACGTTTTTGGCAATCCGCGCTTTATCCAGCACCTGCTCCGTTTCGCCGCTGCGCGAGACGGCAATAAACACCTGATAGCGCGCGGCGTTGCTGAGGAAAATATTCCTGCTGTCCCCCGGCCCGGAGATAAACGCCGTTTTGCCCAACACCTGCAGCTTCTTGGTCAGGTACTCCGCAAAGAGATAGGAAAACCCGGCGCCGTAGAGAAAGAAGCTCTCTTTCTGGCGCAGCAGGTCGGCAAACTGCTGTCGCTTCTCCTGCGTGACCCACTGAAAGGTGTGCTGATAGTTGGCGATAAACTGATTAAACAGCGCCGGGAGCTCAGGACGCGATTGCCCCTGAACGGCAATATGCGGCGTGTCGGAGAGCAGCTGCTTGCAGTGCCAGATAAACTCGCTAAAGCCGCTGAACCCCAGCTTCTGGCACAGCCGCATAATGGTGGCGGTAGAAACGAACGTCGCCTGTGCCAGCTCGCGAACCGTAATATTGCCCACCAGCAGCGGATGCTCCGTGAGGTGGGCGAGGACGCGATACTCCGCGCGGGTCAATGACGCTCCGCGCGTTAACAGCGTGGCCAGGCGGTTATCCATTATTTCGCGGGTTCGACAGGCAGATCGTCTCGCGCACCCCATTCGCTCCAGGCGCCGTCGTAGAGCGTGACGTCGCTTACGCCGAGCGTGGCGAGCGCCAGAATGACCACGCAGGCCGTTACGCCGGAACCGCAGCTGGCAATCACTGGACGATGTAAATCAACCCCTGCCCGGTCAAAAATGGCGCGCAGTTCGTCGGTAGTTTTCAGCTCGCCCTCAAATACCAGATCGCCCCATGGCACGTTCAGCGCGCCCGGAATATGTCCGCGCTTCAGCCCCGGACGCGGTTCATCCGCTTCGGCATTGAAGCGAGGAGCTGGGCGGGCATCGACGATTTGCGCCGTTTTTTCATGGCTCACAACCAGCACGTCGGTCAGGCGTTTTACCACGTGGGTGTCAAAGGTCGCGTCGAATTCACCTTCCGGCAGCGTGACGTCACCCTGCTGAAGCGGCAGCTCGTCGCGCTTCCAGCCCGCCAGCCCACCGGCAAGAATCGAGATTTTTTCCACGCCGAAGTTTTTCAGCATCCACCACGCGCGCGGCGCGGAGAAGAGGTTACCTTCATCATAGACAACGAGGTGTTTGTCTTTGCTGATGCCCAGCTCGCGCATCGCCACGGAAAACGCTTCCGGGCGCGGCAGCATGTGCGGCAGGGGAGAGGTGTGATCGGAGAGGGCTTCAATATCAAAAAATACCGCACCCGGCAGATGCCCGGCACGGTATTCACCGGGCACGTCACGATGCTCTTGTCCCGGAGGGGCCATACGCGCGTCGATAATCTGAACTTCCGGATCGTCGCCGTGCTCAATCAGCCAGTCGGCGGCGACAAAATATGAGGTGGACATGGGTTGCCTCCATTCTTTTCCGTAAAAAAGGATTGTCGGTGTTTTTTCTGACACCGACAAGCAAACCACGTTCAACTCGCGAGCAAGCCCCTATTTTTTCACCGGTTCGCCGTCCTGCCAGGCTTTTTGCAGCGCTGGCCAGTAGTCGCGGTTGGCCTCAATCATCTCATCCAGAATGGCTTTTGCATGTTCCATGGTCGGCACGGTGCGGTTGAGGGTAAACGCCTGCAAGGCTTTCTCATAGCTGCCTTCGATAGTCGCCTCCACCAGCAGCTGTTCAGAGGCGAGCTGCTGTTGCAAAAGGGTCTGATGGAATAGCGGCACCTGACCGATGCGGATCGGTTCCGGGCCCTCGGAGGTGATATAAGCGGGAACTTCCACCACCGCATCGTACGGCAGGTTGGTAATCGCCCCGCGGTTTTCCACCATCACCAGATGGCGGCTTCGCAGGTTAAAGGCCAGCGAGCAGGCCACATCGACGATAAACTCGCCGTGGACGCCCACATGGAAGGCATCCGGTAAAATTCCGGTGCGTTGATATTCTTCGGCGGCGGCGAACAGCTTTTTCTCGCGCCCGTCCATCACTTCATTGGCGCGGGTATAGTCCGGGTTCTGGTGCGCCACAATCTGGTTCGGCATCAGGTAATACTGCAGATACGGGTTCGGCAGATACTCCGGGAAGTTGTCCATAATCGGCTTAATGTTGCGCCAGGTTTTTACCCACGAAGGATCCGAGTGCTGCGGGTCGGTTTTAGCTGCATCTTCCGTCAGCAGGCCAAACTTCGCGATATGCTTACGCAGCGCCGGGAGCTTGTCCTCGCCGTCCACCAGAACGCGGGTAAACCAGCCGAAGTGGTTCAGGCCGAAGTAGTCGACTTCGAGCTTGTGGCGATCGACGCCCAGAATCGCCCCCATATTGCGCATCGCGGCTACCGGCATATCGCAGATGTTCAGCACCCGCGCGTTCGGGCGCAGGCGGCGTACGCCCTCCGCGACGATCGCCGCCGGGTTGGAGTAGTTCACGATCCAGGCCTTCTCGTGCGCATAGCGATCGACCAGATCGATAAGCTCCACCATCGGCAGGATCGTGCGCAGTCCGTACGCCAGACCCCCGGGTCCGCACGTTTCCTGGCCGACCACGCCGTGACGCAGCGGGATCTTCTCATCCTGCTCGCGCATTTTATACTGGCCGACGCGCATCTGGGCGAAGACGAAATGCGCGCCGCTGAAGGCGACTTCCGGGTCACTGGTGACGGTAAATTTGATGCTCTGACTGTGGTCGCGAATGACCTTCTCTACGACGGGCGCAATAATGTTCTGACGCGCCTCGTCGATGTCATAAAGGCGAATTTCGGCCAGCGGGAAATCCTGCAGGCGCACCATCAGACTTTTCACAATACCCGGCGTGTAGGTGCTGCCGCCGCCGGCAATCGACAGGATAAATGGGGGTGTAAACATCTTTAGCTCCTTTCAGAGAAACGTCTCAACGGCTTCTCGCATTTTTTTGACGTGCAGCCCGTAGACCACCTGAACGTTGTTACCTTGTTTGATAATCCCTTTCGCGCCGGTCGCCTTCAGCCGCGGCTCGTCGATGATGGCGACGTCCTTCACCGTGACGCGTAAGCGGGTGTAGCAGTTATCCACCACTTCAATGTTTTCCCGACCGCCCAGACCCACCACGATGGACTCGCCCAGCCCGTCGTTATTGCCTTTAGCCTGGTACTCCTGCTTGCTGTAGAGGCGCGTCTCCTGGTCCTCATCTTCACGGCCCGGCGTTTTCATGTTGAAGCGCAGGATCAGGAAGCGGAACACCACGAAGTAGAGAGCAAACATGATCAGCCCGACCACGATGTACATCGGCCAGTTGGACTTCTCCGTGCCGAGCGGCAGGTTGTAGAGGATGAAGTCGATAATCCCGTTGGCACCGATGGCGTGAACGCCCAGCAGCGAGAAAAGCATCATGCCGATGCCGGTCAGCACCGCGTGCACCACGAACAGCAGCGGGGCGACGAACAGGAAGGAGAACTCAATCGGCTCGGTCACGCCGACCAGCAGCGAGGTCAGCGCCGCCGGGATCAGAATGGCTTTCGCAACGGCTTTACGCTCCGGCTTTGCGGTCATATACATCGCCAGCGCGGCGGCAGGCAGGCCGAACATCTTGCTGATGCCGCGCGCGTCCCACACCACGGTGCTGCTGAGCTGCTTCACGTCCGGACAGGCCATCTCGGCGAAGTAGATATTGCGCGCGCCCTGATAGGTTGCGCCGCATACCTCCTGCGTGCCGCCCAGCTCGGTATAGAGGAACGGCGTATAAACCAGATGGTGCAGTCCGGTGGGGACCAGAATGCGTTCCAGGAAACCGTAGATTGCCACGCCAAGCGGCCCGGAGCCTTTGATGGCCAGCGCCAGGGCGCTAATGCCGTGCTGGGCAAACGGCCACAGTTCGCTCATCACCACACCGAGCAGCATGGAGACGGGGAGCATGACGATAGCGACAAAACAGTGGCCGGAGTAAATCGCCATCGCGCCGTTAAACTGTACGCCGGAGTATTTGTTGTACAGATAGCCGGAGAGCGCACCGGTCAGGATCCCGGCAAAAACGCCCATCTCCAGCACCTGCACGCCCAGCACCATGGTTTGTCCGGCCGCTTTCATCTGGGCTGCTGGCGCCAGCGCGCCCTGCAGCTGTAGCGTGACGTTCATGGCGTTGATGAATACGACAAAGGTCACCAGACCAATCAGCGCGGCATAGCCTTTATCACGCGTCGCCAGACCAATCGGGATCCCTACCGCAAACACCAGCGCCAGGTTCACCAGCACCGACACGGCAGATTTCGCGATAAGCTGACCAATATGCTGAATCAGGGGATGGCCAAGAAACGGCAGATACTCCGCGAGATTACCGTTACCCAGCACGTTACCAAAGGCAATGAACAGACCGACGATCGGTAAGATAAGTACCGGTCCGTACAATGATTTTCCGAAATTTTGTAGGGCGTTCACGGCTCGTTTCATGGCTTTCTCTCTTATTGAACCGCGCACTCGGGGTGCGTCATGGTCATAAAACTAGCAGTCTTCAGGCGCACTTATCCAGCTATCTTATTGTTTTAAAAACAAATGACGCGAAAGGTTACATGTGACGTTATGTGCTGTGATCGCGGTTCCATCACGGCGTAGCGGCGTGATGTCATTCTGCGAGGCGCTTTCCAGATTCTAAAATTGGACTTTTTGAATTAATGAAACTTGCGGATAATACTTATCCGGACGACGACCAACAGGCTCCATGGGCCAGGGACAAAGGATGAAACCGTTTCGCTTAGCCGCGCTCTCTCTTGCGCTGCTTACCACGTTTACGCTTGTCGGCTGTGATAACAGCGACGATAAATCTCAGGCTGCGGCTCCCGCGGCATCCACCGCATCCACACCGAAAGCCGCGGAAAAGCCAAATGCTGAAACGCTGGCTAAGCTCGCCGCCCAGAGCCAGGGAAAAGCGCTGACCCTGCTGGATGCCTCTGAAGTTCAGCTCGACGGTGCCGCCACGCTGGTACTGACATTCTCGGTTCCGCTGAATCCCGATCAGGATTTCGCGAAAACGGTGCATGTCGTGGACAAAAAAAGCGGCAAAGTTGACGGGGCGTGGGAGCTGGCGCCTAACCTGAAAGAGCTTCGCCTGCGTCATCTGGAGCCCAACCGCAACCTGGTCGTCACCGTTGAACGGGGCCTGCAGGCGTTGAACAAGGCGACGTTCGGCATTGATTATGAGAAAGCCCTGACCACCCGCGACGTTGAACCCACCGTTGGTTTTGCCAGCCGCGGCTCGCTGCTGCCGGGTAAGGTGGTGGAAGGTCTGCCGGTGATGGCGCTCAACGTCAACAATGTTGACGTCAACTTTTACCGCGTGAAGCCTGAATCGCTGGCCTCTCTTGTCAGCCAGTGGGAGTACCGCAACTCGCTGACCAACTGGGAGTCCGATAACCTGCTGAAGATGGCGGAGCTGGTTTACACCGGTCGATTCGATCTTAATCCGGCGCGCAATACGCGCGAAAAATTGCTGCTGCCCCTGAAGGATATTAAACCGCTCCAGCAGTCTGGCGTTTATATTGCGGTCATGAACCAGGCCGGGCACTACAACTACAGCAACGCCGCGACGCTCTTTACCTTAAGCGATATTGGACTGTCCGCTCACCGTTATCATAATCGCCTGGACATCTTCACCCAGAGCCTGGAAAACGGTGCGGCGCAGTCCGGCGTCACCGTCACCCTGTTGAACGACAAAGGGCAGACGCTTGCCGAAGCGAAAAGCGACGGCGATGGCCACGCAAAGCTTGAGACCGACAAAGAGGCCGCGCTGATCCTGGCCAGTAAAGATGGTCAGACCACGCTGCTCGATCTCAAGCTGCCGGCTCTTGATCTGGCGGAGTTTGATATCGCAGGGAGCCCGGGCTATAGCAAGCAGTTCTTCATGTTTGGCCCACGCGATCTCTACCGCCCGGGTGAAACGGTGATCCTCAACGGTCTGCTGCGCGACAGTGACGGTAAGCCACTTCCGGATCAGCCCGTGAAGCTCGACGTGCTGCGTCCGGATGGACAGATCGCGCGTACGATTGTCGTCAAGCCAGAGAACGGTCTCTATCGCTTCAACTATCCGCTGGACAGCGGGGCGCAGACCGGTATGTGGCATATCCGCGCCAACACCGGCGATAACCTGCAGCGCCTGTGGGACTTCCACGTCGAAGACTTCATGCCAGAGCGCATGGCGCTCAACCTGAGCGGACAAAAAACGCCGGTTTCACCGCAGGATAACGTGGACTTTAACGTGGTGGGCTATTACCTGTATGGCGCTCCGGCCAACGGTAATTCTCTGCAGGGCCAGCTCTTCCTGCGTCCGCTGCGTGACGCGGTGGCAGCGCTGCCGGGCTTCCAGTTTGGCGATATCGCCGAGGAGAACCTGAGCCGCAGCCTGGATGAGGTGCAGCTTACGCTGGATGAGCAGGGGCGTGGACAGGTTTCTACCGAAAGCCAGTGGAAAGAAGTGCACTCTCCGCTGCAGCTGATCCTGCAGGCCAGCCTGCTGGAGTCCGGCGGCCGTCCGGTAACGCGTCGCGCTGAGCAGGCCATCTGGCCGGCGGCTGAGCTGCCGGGTATTCGCCCTCAGTTCGCCAGCAAGGCCGTTTACGACTACCGCACCGATACCACCGTCAACCAGCCGATTGTTGACGAGAACGGCAACGCCAGCTTCGATATCGTTTTTGCCGATGCCAGCGGCGCGAAAAAAGCGGTGTCCGGTTTACAGGTTCGCCTGATCCGCGAGCGCCGTGACTACTTCTGGAACTGGTCTGAGAGCGAAGGCTGGCAGTCTCAGTTCGATCAGAAAGACCTGGTTGAAGGCGAGCAGGAGCTGACGCTCAAGGCCGACGAAACGGGTAAAGTCACCTTCCCGGTGGAGTGGGGTTCATACCGTCTGGAGGTGAAAGCGCCTGATGAGATGGTCAGCAGCGTGCGCTTTTGGGCAGGGTATAGCTGGCAGGATAACAGCGACGGCACCGGGGCTGCGCGCCCTGACCGCGTGACGCTGAAGCTGGATAAGCCAGCCTATCAGCCGGGTGACACCATCAACCTGCACATTGCCGCGCCAGCCGCAGGCAAGGGCTATGCGATGATCGAGTCCAGCGAAGGGCCGCTGTGGTGGAAAGAGATCGACGTACCGGCAAACGGGCTTGATCTTGCTATCCCGGTCGACAAAGCCTGGAAACGTCACGATCTCTACCTGAGTACGCTGGTGGTACGGCCTGGGGATAAATCCAAATCCGCCACGCCGAAGCGCGCGGTTGGCCTGCTTCATCTGCCGATGGGCGACGAAAATCGCCGCCTGAATATTGCGCTTGATAACCCGCAGAAGATGCGTCCAAACCAGACGCTCTCGGTGAAGGTGAAAGCCAGCGTGAAAGAGGGGGCCGTGCCGCAGAAGGTGAACGTTCTGGTCTCGGCGGTGGACAGCGGCGTGCTGAACATTACCGATTACGTCACGCCGGATCCGTGGCAGGCTTTCTTTGGTCAGAAGCGCTACGGCGCGGATATTTATGATATCTACGGCCAGGTCATTGAAGGGCAGGGCCGTCTGGCCGCGCTGCGCTTTGGTGGCGATGGGGATGAACTGAAGCGTGGCGGCAAACCGCCGGTGAACCACGTCACCATCATTGCCCAGCAGGCACAGCCGGTCACGCTGGATGCCAACGGGGAAGGTACAATTACGCTGCCGATTGGTGATTTCAACGGCGAGCTGCGTCTGATGGCGCAGGCCTGGACGGAAGACGATTTCGGCAGCAGTGAAAGCAAGATTATTGTGGCCGCGCCGGTCATTACCGAGCTGAATACCCCACGCTTCCTGGCAAGCGGAGACACCTCGAGGCTGACGCTGGATATCACCAACCTGACCGACAAGCCGCAAACGCTGAACGTTGCCCTGACCTCTACCGGCAAACTGGTGCTGGAAGGCGCGCAGCCGCAGCCGGTTCAGTTGCCGCCAGGGGCGCGCAGCACGCTGTTTATTCCCGTGCGCGCACTGGACGGTTATGGTGACGGTGAAGTGACCGCGCAGGTGACCGGCCTGCAGCTTCCGGGCGAGACTTTCGCACCGCAGCAAAAGAGCTGGAAAATCGGCGTGCGTCCGGCGTTCCCGGCGCAGACGGTGAATACCGGTGCCATGCTGAACCCCGGTGAGTCCTGGACCGCACCGGCGCAGCATAGCAACGGTTTCTCTCCTGCCACCCTGCAGGGGCAACTGTTGCTGAGCGGCAAACCACCGCTCAACCTGGCGCGCTATATTCGTGAACTGCAGGCCTACCCGTACGGATGCCTGGAGCAAACCACCAGCGGACTGTTCCCGTCGCTCTACACCAACGCGGCGCAGCTTACTGCACTTGGCATCAAGGGCGACACCGATGACAAGCGCCGTGCAGCGATTGATATTGGCATCTCCCGTCTGCTGCAGATGCAGCGTGAAGACGGTGGTTTCGCGCTGTGGGATAAAAACGGTCCGGAAGAGTACTGGCTGACGGCCTACGTGACCGACTTCCTGGTCCGTGCGGGCGAGCAGGGTTACAGCGTGCCTGCCGATGCAGTGAATAACGCCAATAGCCGCCTGCTGCGCTATCTGCAGGACCCGGGCATGATGTCTATTCGCTACAGCGACGATACTCAGGCCAGCAAGTTCGCTGTGCAGGCCTATGCCGCACTGGTACTGGCACGTCAGCAAAAAGCGCCGCTGGGCGCGCTGCGTGAAATCTGGGATCGTCACGGTCAGGTGGCTTCCGGTCTGCCGCTGATGCAGCTGGGCATGGCGCTCAAACTGATGGGCGATGCGCCGCGCAGCCAGCAGGCGCTGGACCTGGCACTTAAAACGCCGCGTAACGACAGCAAAAACTGGATGGCCGATTATGGCAGCCAGCTTCGCGATAACGCGCTGATGCTCTCTCTACTCGAGGAGTACAAGCTACTGCCGGATGCGCAAAATACGCTGCTGAATGCCCTGTCTGAACAGGCCTTCAGCCAGCGCTGGCTGTCAACGCAGGAGAGCAATGCGCTGTTCCTGGCAGGACGTTCGTTGCAAACCTTGTCCGGTACATGGCAGGCGAAAACCTCTCTGTCTGAGACCGCATCAGGCGGCGATAAGTCACTGGTGCAAAACGTGAACGGCGACCAGCTTGGCGCGCTGCAGGTTACCAATACCGGAACGACACCGCTGTGGGTGCGTCTGGACAGCACCGGTTACCCTGACTATGCCCCTCAACCGAGCTCGAACGTGCTGCAGGTTGAACGTCATATCCTGGCAACCGATGGCAGCAGTAAATCGCTCTCTTCCCTGAAGAGCGGCGAACTGGTGCTGGTGTGGCTGGAAGTTAAAGCCAGCCAGAACGTGCCGGATGCGCTGGTGGTGGATCTCCTCCCTGCGGGTCTGGAGCTGGAAAACCAGAACCTGGCAAGCAGCAGCGCCAGCCTGCAGGACAGCGGTAGCGAAGTGCAGAACCTGCTCAGCCAGATGCAGCAGGCGGATATTCAGCATATGGAATTCCGCGATGACCGCTTTGTGGCTGCCGTGCCGGTAAACGAAGGTCAGCCGGTCACGCTGGTCTATCTGGCCCGTGCCGTGACGCCGGGAACCTACCAGGTACCGGTGCCGATGGTAGAGTCTATGTATGTGCCGCAGTGGCGGGCAACGGGGGCGGCCAGTGGCCCGCTGATTGTTGTTCCGTAATATGCGAATGGCACGTTTGACACGCTCCCGCTGGCTGTGGCTGGCGGGAGCGCTTATCGTTTTATGGGGGCTGATTGTCGCCGCCGACCGCCTGTGGCCGTTACCGCTGAAAGAGGTTAACCCCGCCCGGGTGGTGGTGGATGAGAAGGGCACGCCGCTCTGGCGCTTTGCGGACAGCGACGGGATCTGGCGCTATCCGGTGACGATCGAAGAGGTCTCTCCCCGTTATCTTGAGGCGCTGATCCAGTACGAAGATCGCTGGTTCTGGGATCACCCCGGCGTAAACCCGCTCTCTGTCCTGCGCGCCGCCTGGCAGGATCTCAGTTCTGGCAAAGTCGTTTCTGGCGGCAGTACGCTGACCATGCAGGTGGCACGCCTGCTGGACCCGCATCCGCGCACCTTTGGCGGCAAAATTCGTCAGCTCTGGCGGGCGATGCAGCTGGAGTGGCACCTCTCTAAACGCGACATCCTGACGCTCTATCTCAACCGCGCGCCGTTTGGCGGTACGCTGCAGGGCGTCGGGGCGGCAAGCTGGACGTATCTTGGCAAGCCGCCGTCGCAGCTCAGCTATTCCGACGCGGCGCTGCTGGCGGTGCTGCCGCAGGCACCCAGTCGTTTACGCCCGGATCGCTGGCCTGAACGGGCCGAAGCGGCGCGCAATAAAGTGCTCGACCGCATGGCGGCGCAGGGCGTCTGGTCCGCGAAGCAGGTCAAAGAATCACGGGAAGAATCGGTATGGCTGGCACCCCGGCAGATGCCGCAGCTGGCGCCGCTCTTTGCGCGCATGATGCTCGGCAAAAGTCGCGACACGAAAATTGTCACCACGCTGGATGCCGGGCTACAGCGGCAGCTGGAAGAGCTGGCGATGAACTGGAAATCCCGCCTGCCGGCACGCAGCTCGCTGGCGATGATCGTGGTCGATCATACCGATATGAAAGTGCGCGGCTGGGTCGGATCGGTGGATATTAACGATGACAGTCGTTTTAGCCACGTGGATATGGTCAATGCGATCCGCTCCCCGGGATCGGTGTTGAAGCCCTTTATCTACGGTATGGCGCTGGACGATGGCCTGATCCATCCCGCCTCGCTGCTTCAGGACGTTCCCAGAAAAACCAGTGATTATCGCCCAGGGAATTTTGACAGCGGGTTCCACGGGCCGGTCAGCATGAGTGAAGCGCTGGTGCGCTCCCTCAACCTGCCCGCGGTACAGGTGCTGGAAGCCTACGGACCAAAACGATTTGCCGGTATGCTCAGTAACGCAGGTTTGCCGCTGATCCTGCCCGCGGGGGCGCAGCCGAATCTTTCTCTGATCCTCGGCGGGGCAGGCGCGCGGCTGGCAGATATCGCCGCTGCCTACAGTGCCTTTGCCCGACACGGTAAGGCGGGACGGCTGCGCCTGCAGCCGGGCGATCCGCTGACTGAACGTCCGCTGTTATCATCAGGCTCGGCGTGGATTATTCGCCGTATTCTGGCCAATGAAGCGCAGCCGCTACCGGATAATGCGCTACCGCAGGTTGCGCCCCTGGCGTGGAAAACCGGCACCAGCTACGGCTACCGTGATGCCTGGGCCATTGGTCTGAATGCCCGCTACGTGATTGGCATCTGGACCGGACGACCGGACGGCACGCCGGTGGCGGGGCAGTTTGGTTTCGCCAGCGCGGTTCCGCTATTAAACCAGGTCAATAACCAGCTTCAGTCGCGCTCAACGGTAGACGAAGCCCGCCTGCCTCGCGATCCGCGTCCGGAGAGTGTCGGGCGGGGCGTGATCTGCTGGCCGGGTGGCCAACCGCTGCCGGAAGGCAGTGAAAACTGTCGACGTCGCCTGTCGACCTGGCTGCTGGAAGGCAGTGAACCGCCCACGCTGCTGTTGCCGGAGCAGGAAGGCATACGCGGCATTCGTTTCCCGGTCTGGCTGGATAAAACGGGTAAACGTGTGGCGGCAGATTGCCCTGATGCAACTGAAAAAGTCCTGGATGTCTGGCCGCTACCGCTGGAACCGTGGCTGCCCGCAACCGAGCGTCGCGCGGTACGGATCCCGCCTTCATCAACAACCTGTCCTCCGCTGTCGCAGGACTCACCTGCGCCACTCATCCTGACAGGCGTACGCGAAGGGGCCGTTATCAAACGTCTGCCGGGTGAATCCCGCGTTTCGCTGCCGCTTCAGGCGACCGGCAACAGCGGTGAGCGCTGGTGGTTTTTGAACGGTGAACCGCTGAGTGTGAAGGGAAGGGTTTACACATTACAGCTTGATAAGTCGGGTGATTATCAGTTACTCGTTATGGATGAGACCGGGCAGGTCGCGACGGTGAATTTTACGTTGCAGTGATCTGAAAACAGCTTTCAGATGTGAGCTGTTGCTAAAACTCGTCTTATTTTAAAAAAATGTTACCTGAATCCATAGGCAATGGCGCTATTGCTCATTATAATCCGCGCCACACCATACTCAGGTATGCAAAACAACAGAACATTGACAGAGGTTATCATGGCTATTGAACGTACTTTTTCCATCATCAAACCAAACGCGGTGGCAAAAAACGTTATTGGCAGCATCTTCGCTCGCTTTGAATCTGCAGGGTTCAAAATTGTTGGCACCAAAATGCTGCACCTGACCGTTGAGCAGGCTCGCGGCTTCTACGCTGAGCACGAAGGTCGCCCATTCTTTGACGGCCTGGTGGAGTTCATGACCTCCGGTCCAATCGTGGTATCCGTGCTGGAAGGCGAAAACGCAGTACAGCGTCACCGCGACCTGCTGGGTGCAACCAACCCGGACAACGCGCTGGCCGGTACTCTGCGCGCTGACTATGCGGACAGCTTCACCGAGAACGGCACCCACGGTTCTGACTCTGTTGAATCTGCTGCACGCGAAATCGCTTTCTTCTTCGCAGAAGGCGAAGTGTGTCCACGTACCCGTTAATTTAACGGTTTCGTTTACACATTATTTTCGTAAATGCCGCGTCCAGACGTGGCATCCCTGCGCCAGACTTTGTACAATGCAACGCCCCGGACGAGCAGACCGCTTTCCGGGGCGTTTCTATTCAACCCTCCATGGGCCATAACGTGTAACAACGAGGCCGGAAAATATTATGTCTGAACTAGTGAATACCTCCGAAGTCGCCATTCCTGCGGTTCCCAATAAAAATGGAAAAATCAACCTGCTGGATCTGAACCGTCAGCAGATGCGCGAGTTCTTTAAAGAGATGGGCGAAAAGCCGTTTCGTGCCGATCAGGTCATGAAGTGGATGTACCATTACTGCAGCGACAATTTTGATGACATGACTGACATCAACAAGGTCCTGCGTAACAAGCTCAAAGAAGTGGCTGAAATCCGCGCACCGGAAGTGGTGGAAGAGCAGCGCTCCGCAGATGGCACCATCAAATGGGCGATTGCGGTCGGCGATCAGCGCGTTGAAACTGTCTACATCCCGGAAGAAGACCGCGCCACGCTGTGCGTCTCCTCTCAGGTTGGCTGTGCGCTGGAGTGCAAATTCTGCTCAACCGCGCAGCAAGGCTTTAACCGTAACCTGCGCGTGTCAGAAATTATCGGTCAGGTCTGGCGTGCCGCGAAAATCGTGGGCGCGGCAAAAGTGACCGGCACGCGTCCTATCACCAACGTGGTGATGATGGGGATGGGTGAGCCGCTGCTGAACCTGACCAACGTCGTTCCGGCGATGGAAATTATGCTGGATGACTTTGGCTTTGGTCTGTCCAAGCGTCGCGTCACGCTGTCTACCTCAGGCGTTGTGCCTGCGCTGGACAAGCTTGGCGACATGATTGACGTTGCGCTGGCGATCTCCCTGCACGCGCCAAACGATGAAATTCGTGACGAAATTGTGCCGATCAACAAAAAGTACAATATCGAAACCTTCCTCGCTGCCGTACGTCGCTACCTGGAGAAATCCAACGCCAACCAGGGCCGCGTGACCATCGAGTACGTGATGCTGGATCACGTCAACGACGGCACCGAACATGCGCATCAGCTGGCTGAACTGCTGAAAGATACGCCGTGCAAAATCAACCTGATCCCATGGAACCCGTTCCCGGGCGCGCCGTATGGCCGTAGCTCGAACAGCCGTATCGACCGTTTCTCCAAGGTGCTGATGGAGTATGGTTTCACCACCATCGTGCGTAAAACCCGTGGTGATGACATTGATGCCGCATGCGGACAGCTGGCAGGTGATGTCATTGACCGTACTAAACGTACCCTGCGTAAACGCATGCAGGGCGAGACGATCGCGGTTAAAGCTGTTTGATTATTATGCACTCGCGGCGCATTATCTGCGCCGTGAAGCATAACCTTACTGAATAATCAGTCAGATTCGTGATGACTGATCAATAATTACGGTGCGTTTCATTCGACTTTCGGGCAGTATGTAACGACGTAACAACAGTTTAGCCGTACGGGCAGGGCTGTACTGTCATCTCCGGGCTGACAGTCTTATACTCTCTGTTCAAGGTTAACTGACCAGAAGTTTCGCGGTGCGGGTGGCATTGTGACTCACCGGCGCCTGAACCCTTATTTTTCACGTACCAGTAGTTGTAGCGAATGAATACTGAAGCCACTCACGACCAACATGAAGCACTCTCCACTGGCGTTCGTCTTCGCAACGCCCGTGAACAACTCGGACTCAGCCAGCAAGCCGTTGCGGAACGCTTGTGCCTGAAGGTTTCCACGGTTCGCGATATTGAAGAAGATAAGGCGCCTGCCGATCTGGCTTCAACGTTCTTGCGCGGTTATATCCGCTCTTACGCAAAACTGGTGCACATCCCCGAAAACGAATTACTGCCAATGATGGAGAAGCAGGCGCCGGTCCGTGCAGCAAAAGTTGCGCCGATGCAGACCTTCTCCCTGGGGAAACGTCGTAAAAAACGTGATGGCTGGCTGATGAGCTTTACCTGGCTGGTGCTGTTTGTGGTCATCGGTCTGACCGGTGCATGGTGGTGGCAAAACCACAAGGCGCAGCAGGAAGAGATCACCACCATGGCCGATCAATCCTCCGCCGAACTCAACCAGGCCGGAAGTGAGAACGGCCAGAACGTGCCGCTGAATACCGACGGCGCAGCGTCCTCCAGCGAGCCACAGACCGCAGTGCCAGACGCGTCGGCGACCGGTGCAGCACAGACCCCGGCAGCAACGGCTAACACCGCTGCGCCGCAGGCTCAGGATCAAAACGCGGTTGTTGCCCCTTCTCAGGCGAATGTTGATACGGCGGCGAACGCGCCTGCGGCTACCCAGCCTGCAGACAATAGCGCAGCGACTCTGCCAACCAGCCCGGCGGGTACGGCGACAGCAGCCGATCCCAACGCGCTGGTGATGAACTTCAGCGCCGACTGCTGGCTGGAAGTAACTGACGCGACAGGTAAAAAACTGTTCAGCGGCCTGCAGCGCAAAGATGGCACGTTAAACCTAACCGGCCAGGCTCCTTATAAACTTAAAATCGGCGCTCCGGCAGCGGTACAGATCCAGTATCAAGGAAAACCTGTCGACCTGAGCCGCTTTATCAGAACTAACCAGGTTGCACGTCTTACCGTTAATGCCGAACAATCAGCAGCACAGTAACAGACGGGCAACGCGGGAGATTTTTCATGCATAACCAGGCTCCGATTCAACGTAGAAAATCGAAACGGATTTACGTTGGGAATGTGCCAATCGGCGATGGGGCACCTATCGCCGTTCAGTCGATGACCAACACGCGCACCACCGATGTGGAAGCGACGGTCAATCAAATCAAAGCATTAGAACGTGTAGGCGCGGACATTGTTCGCGTCTCCGTCCCAACCATGGATGCCGCTGAGGCGTTCAAACTGATCAAACAGCAGGTCAGCGTTCCGCTGGTGGCTGATATCCACTTCGACTACCGCATCGCACTGAAAGTGGCCGAATACGGCGTCGATTGCCTGCGTATTAACCCGGGCAACATCGGTAACGAAGAGCGTATCCGCATGGTCGTGGACTGCGCCCGGGATAAAAATATTCCTATCCGTATTGGCGTTAACGCCGGTTCACTGGAAAAAGATCTGCAGGAAAAATACGGTGAGCCTACGCCGCAGGCGCTGCTCGAATCCGCGATGCGCCACGTTGATCATCTCGATCGTCTCAACTTCGATCAGTTCAAAGTCAGCGTAAAAGCGTCCGATGTGTTCCTTGCCGTAGAATCTTACCGCCTGCTGGCAAAGCAGATCGACCAGCCTCTGCACCTCGGGATCACCGAAGCGGGTGGCCTGCGCAGCGGTTCGGTAAAATCCGCGATCGGTCTGGGGCTGCTGCTCTCTGAAGGGATCGGTGACACCCTGCGCGTCTCGCTGGCGGCCGATCCGGTCGAAGAGATCAAGGTCGGTTTCGATATTCTGAAGTCACTGCGTATTCGCGCGCGTGGGATCAACTTCATTGCCTGCCCAACCTGTTCACGCCAGGAGTTCGATGTGATCGGGACGGTGAATGCCCTTGAGCAACGTCTGGAGGACATTATCACCCCGATGGACGTTTCTATCATCGGCTGTGTGGTAAACGGTCCGGGTGAAGCACTGGTGTCAACCCTGGGCGTAACCGGCGGTAACAAGAAAAGTGGTCTCTATGAAGATGGCGTTCGTAAAGATCGTCTGGATAATAGCGACATGATCGACCAGCTTGAAGCCCGCATCCGCGCCAAAGCCGCCATGATGGACGAAACACAGCGTATCAGCGTTCAGCAGGTTGAAAAATAACGTGATGGGAAGCGTGCCGCTTCCCATGTATGATTGAACCCATTCTTTGGGTTTTTTTTGTATATAGAAAGAGAATAAACGTGGCAAAAAACATTCAAGCCATCCGCGGCATGAACGATTATCTGCCTGGCGAAACCGCCATCTGGCAGCGCATTGAAGGCACACTGAAGCAGGTGCTCGGCAGCTACGGTTACAGCGAAATCCGTTTGCCGATTGTAGAGCAGACCCCGTTATTCAAACGCGCGATTGGTGAAGTCACCGACGTGGTTGAAAAAGAGATGTACACCTTTGAGGACCGCAACGGCGACAGCCTGACCCTGCGTCCGGAAGGTACGGCGGGCTGCGTACGCGCCGGCATCGAACATGGTCTTCTGTACAATCAGGAGCAGCGCCTGTGGTATATCGGCCCGATGTTCCGCCACGAACGTCCTCAGAAAGGTCGTTATCGCCAGTTCAATCAGCTGGGTGTGGAAGTCTTTGGTCTGCAGGGCCCGGACATCGACGCCGAACTGATTATGCTGACCGCCCGCTGGTGGCGTGCGCTCGGTATCGCCGATCACGTTTCCCTTGAGCTGAACTCTATTGGTTCTCTGGAAGCTCGCGCTAACTACCGCGATGCGCTGGTTGCGTTCCTGGAACAGCATAAAGAGAAGCTGGACGAAGACTGCAAACGTCGCATGTACAGCAACCCGCTGCGCGTTCTGGATTCCAAAAACGCGGATGTTCAGGCACTGCTGAACGATGCACCTGCGCTTGGCGACTACCTGGATGAAGAATCTCGCGAACACTTCGCGGGCCTGTGCAAGCTGCTTGAAGCGGCAGGCATCGCCTATACCGTGAATCAGCGCCTGGTGCGCGGTCTGGACTACTACAACCGTACCGTGTTTGAGTGGGTGACCAGCAGCCTCGGCTCTCAGGGCACCGTATGCGCGGGCGGCCGTTATGACGGTCTGGTTGAGCAACTTGGTGGTCGCGCAGCGCCTGCTGTGGGCTTTGCGATGGGCCTTGAACGACTTGTTTTGCTGGTTCAGGCAGTTAATCCGGAATTTAAAGCAGAATCCGTTGTCGATATATACCTGGTGGCCTCAGGCGTGGAAACGCAGTCTGCGGCGATGCAGCTTGCCGAACGCGTGCGCGATGCGCTGCCGGGCGTTAAGCTGATGACCAACCATGGCGGCGGCAACTTCAAAAAACAGTTTGCTCGTGCCGATAAGTGGGGCGCAAGTATTGCACTGGTGCTGGGCGAGTCCGAAGTGGCTAACGGCGAAGTGGTGGTGAAGGACCTGCGCTCTGGTGAGCAGACAACGGTAACGCAGGACGGCGTTGCGGCGCACTTGCGCACTCTATTGGGCTAAGGAGAAGGACTGCGTGGAAATTTACGAGAACGAACACGATCAGGTCGACGCGATTAAACGCTTCTTTGTTGAAAACGGCAAAGCGCTGGTTGTTGGGGTTATTTTAGGTGTCGGTGCGCTGGTGGGCTGGCGTTACTGGAACAATCATCAGGCAGATTCTGCGCGCGGCGCGTCCCTGTCCTATGAAAATACCGTGAGCGCAATTCGTGCCGATCAGCCGCAAACGCTGACGGCGGCAGAGAAATTTGCGGCTGACAACAAAAACACCTACGGTGCACTGGCTGCGCTGGAAGTGGCTCAGCAGTACGTTGATAAGAACGAACTGGATAAAGCCGCTGCTCAGCTCTCTCAGAGCCTTGCTGCGGCCAGCGATGATAACCTGAAAGCGGTGATCAATCTGCGCCTGGCACGTATTCAGGTTCAGCAGAAGAAAGCTGACGATGCGCTGAAAACGCTCGATACCATCAAAGGCGAAGGTTTTGCTGCCATCGTTGCCGATCTGCGCGGTGAAGCACTGCTGAGCAAAGGTGACAAAGCGGGCGCGCGTAAAGCGTGGCAAGCTGGCGTAGAGAGCAACGCTTCACCTGCGCTGAGCGAAATGATGCAGATGAAAATAAATAATTTGTCCGTCTGAGAGGGACCCGATGCAATTGCGTAAATTACTTCTGCCAGGACTGCTTTCTGTTACGTTATTGAGTGGTTGTTCACTGTTCAGTGGCGAAGAAGACGTTGTGAAAATGTCCCCACTGCCGACGGTTGAAAACCAGTTTACCCCATCCACCGCGTGGGATGTCTCCGTGGGCAGTGGGATTGGTGATTTCTATTCCAACCTTCATCCGGCCTATGCAGACAGCGTTGTCTATGCCGCTGACCGCAAAGGTACCGTGAAAGCGGTGAACGCCGATGACGGAAAAGAAGTGTGGTCCGTTAACCTGGCGGAAAAAGACGGCTGGTTCTCCCGTAAGCCTGCACTGCTGTCTGGCGGCCTGACCGTTGCCGGTGGCCACGTCTACGTGGGCAGCGAAAAAGCGCAGGTTTATGCCCTGAACAGCAGCGACGGCTCCATTGCCTGGCAAACAACCGTAGCGGGTGAATCCCTGTCTCGCCCGGTGGTGAGCGACGGCCTGGTGCTGATTCATACCAGCAACGGCCAGCTGCAGGCGCTGAACGAAGCGGACGGTCTGGTGAAATGGACCGTTAACCTGGATATGCCTGCACTCTCTCTGCGCGGCGAATCCGCTCCGGCTACCGCATTTGGCGCTGCCATTGTGGGCGGTGACAACGGTCGCGTGAGCGCAGTGCTGATGCAGCAGGGCCAGATGATCTGGCAGCAGCGTATCTCTCAGGCCACTGGCTCAACGGAAATTGACCGTCTGAGCGACGTAGACACAACGCCGGTCATCGTTAACGGTGTGGTTTACGCGCTGGCCTATAACGGCAACCTGACCGCGCTGGATCTGCGCAGCGGCCAGATCATGTGGAAACGTGAGCTGGGCTCTGTGAACGATTTCATCGTTGAGGGTAACCGTATCTATATGGTTGACCAGAACGACCGTCTGCTGGCTCTGAGCACCGAAGGCGGCGTAACGCTGTGGACGCAAAGCGACCTGCTGCACCGTCTGCTGACCTCGCCAGCGCTGTACAACGGTAGCCTGGTTGTGGGCGACAGCGAAGGGTATATGCACTGGATCGATCCGGATAACGGCCGCTTTGTTGCACAGCAAAAAGTCGACAGCTCTGGTTTCCTGACCGATCCGGTTGTGGCCGATGGCAAGCTGCTGATTCAGGCAAAAGACGGCACGCTGTACGCGATCACGCGTTAATTACCCGGCGGTTGTAGTATACTAAACGGCTCCTGTTCACTCAGGAGCCGTTTTGACATTTTTAAAAACGCCGCGAAAGCGACGTTATTTTGAATTTTATGAGGCTTCAAACATGGTACCTGTGGTCGCGCTTGTCGGGCGCCCTAACGTTGGAAAATCCACTCTTTTTAACCGTTTAACACGCACCCGTGATGCGCTGGTTGCGGATTTCCCGGGGCTGACGCGTGACCGTAAGTACGGTCGTGCAGAGGTGGAAGGACGCGAGTTCATCTGTATTGATACCGGTGGTATTGACGGCACAGAAGACGGCGTTGAAACCCGCATGGCGGAACAGTCGCTGCTGGCGATTGAAGAAGCGGATGTGGTGCTGTTTATGGTGGATGCTCGCGCTGGCCTGATGCCGGCGGATTCCGCTATCGCTAAGCACCTGCGTTCACGCGAAAAACCGACCTTCCTGGTGGCGAACAAAACCGACGGCATCGATGCCGATCAGGCCATCGCGGATTTCTGGTCTCTGGGCCTGGGTGAAATCTACCCGATTGCGGCATCGCATGGCCGTGGCGTCACCAGCCTGCTGGAAACCGTTCTGCTGCCGTGGGTTGACGAAGTGAACCCGCCGGAAGAAGTAGACGAAGACGCTGAATACTGGGCGCAGTTCGAAGACGGAGAAGAGGGCGAAGAAGAAGAGCCTGAAGACGACTTCAACCCGCAGGATCTGCCGATCAAGCTGGCAATCGTGGGTCGTCCAAACGTAGGTAAGTCTACACTTACTAACCGTATTCTGGGTGAAGAGCGCGTGGTCGTTTACGATATGCCGGGCACCACCCGCGACAGTATCTACATCCCTATGCAGCGCGATGAGCGTGAATATGTCCTCATCGACACCGCCGGGGTGCGTAAGCGCGGGAAAATCACCGATGTGGTGGAAAAATTCTCCGTTATCAAAACCCTGCAGGCTATTGAAGATGCCAACGTCGTGCTGCTCGTCATCGACGCACGCGAAGGGATCTCCGATCAGGACCTCTCTCTGCTCGGCTTTATCCTCAATAGTGGGCGCTCACTGGTTATCGTGGTCAACAAATGGGATGGCCTGAGCAACGAGGTTCGTGAGCAGGTGAAAGAGACCCTAGACTTCCGTCTGGGCTTTATCGACTTTGCCCGCGTGCACTTCATCTCTGCGCTGCACGGCAGCGGCGTCGGTAACCTGTTCGAATCCGTGCGTGAAGCGTATGACAGCTCCACCCGTCGTCAGAGCACCGCGATGCTGACGCGCATCATGAACATGGCTGCAGAAGACCATCAGCCGCCGCTGGTGCGCGGCCGTCGCGTGAAGCTGAAATATGCCCACGCCGGTGGTTATAACCCGCCAATCGTGGTGATCCACGGCAACCAGGTGAAAGACCTGCCGGATTCCTACAAGCGCTACCTGATGAACTACTTCCGTAAATCGCTGGACGTGATGGGCACGCCTATCCGTATCCAGTTCAAGGAAGGGGAAAACCCGTTCGCCAACAAGCGCAACACCCTGACGCCAAATCAGATGCGTAAGCGTAAACGCCTGATTAAGCACATTAAGAAAAGCAAATAAGCTTTGCCGCTCTCATGAAAGCCCGCGATTATCGCGGGCTTTTTTTTTGCCGAATCATACCGCCGGTTTTCTCAGTGTGAAGTCAATCACTATTCACTTTTAACCATGTTTAAATCTAAGAAAGTAGACAATCGTCGAATTTTCATCTTAAAGTCCAGGGTCCGGTACTAGACAAAACTAGCGCCTGGTTATCAAATGGTTAACTAACCTTTCGCCGCATGTAAAAAATCGGCCAGATACGTAACTGGCCGGCGTACCTGCTGGTGTTTACAAGCACGACGACATACCTTTCGGGAGAATTATGCAATCCACTGTTAATCAAAAAGAGAGCCGAACGTTCTTCGGCCACCCGTATCCGCTCGGTTCGCTGTTCTTCACCGAGATGTGGGAGCGTTTCTCGTTTTACGGCATTCGTCCGTTACTGATCCTGTTTATGGCCGCCACCGTCTATGACGGCGGGATGGGCCTGGCGCGTGAAAACGCCTCGGCGATTGTCGGCATCTTTGCCGGTACCATGTACCTGGCCGCGCTGCCGGGCGGCTGGCTGGCGGATAACTGGCTCGGTCAGCAGAGAGCCGTCTGGTACGGTTCGATCCTTATTGCGCTCGGTCACCTGTCGATTGCGCTCTCGGCGGTGATGGGCAACAACCTGTTCTTTATCGGCCTGATGTTCATCGTGCTCGGCTCCGGGCTGTTCAAGACCTGTATTTCAGTGATGGTCGGTACCCTGTATAAAAAAGGCGACGCGCGTCGCGACGGCGGCTTCTCGCTGTTCTATATGGGTATCAACATGGGCTCGTTCATCGCGCCGCTGATTTCCGGCTGGCTGATTAAAACCCACGGCTGGCACTGGGGCTTTGGCATTGGCGGTATCGGGATGCTGGTGGCGCTGATTATCTTCCGCGTGTTTGCCGTTCCGGCCATGAAACGCTATGACGGCGAAGTTGGCCTCGACTCAACCTGGAACAGCCCGGTGGTGAAGCGTAACGGCGTGGGCGTTTGGCTGCTGGCGCTGGCGGCTGGCGTGGCAACGATCGTAACGCTGATTGCGCAGGGCGTGATTGTGATTAACCCGGTCGCGGTGGCCAGCGTGCTGGTCTACGTGATCGCGGCGTCCGTTGCCCTCTACTTCATTTATCTGTTTGTTTTTGCGGGTCTGAACCGTAAAGAGCGCGCCAGGCTGCTGGTCTGCTTTATTCTGCTGATCTCTGCGGCGTTCTTCTGGTCCGCGTTTGAACAGAAGCCAACCTCATTCAACCTGTTTGCCAACGACTACACTAACCGCATGATCGGCGATTTTGAAATCCCGGCGGTGTGGTTCCAGTCAATCAACGCCCTGTTCATCATCCTGCTGGCACCGGTGTTCAGCTGGGCGTGGCCGAAGCTGGCGAGCATGAACATTCGCCCGAGCAGCATCACCAAGTTTGTTATCGGTATTTTGTGTGCCGCAGCAGGCTTTGGCCTGATGATGCTGGCGGCACAAAACGTGCTGAGCAACGGTGGGGCGGGCGTGTCGCCGTTCTGGCTGGTGGGCAGCATCCTGATGCTGACGCTCGGCGAACTGTGTCTGAGCCCGATTGGTCTGGCGACCATGACGCTGCTGGCGCCGGAGAGAATGCGCGGCCAAATGATGGGGCTGTGGTTCTGTGCGAGCGCGCTGGGTAACCTGGCGGCGGGCCTGATTGGCGGCCACGTGAAGGCCGACCAGCTGGATATGCTGCCGGATCTCTTTGCGCGCTGCTCCGTCGCGCTGCTGATTTGTGCCGCGGTACTGATCGTCCTCATTGTTCCGGTACGCCGCATGCTGGAAAATGCGCAGACTAAACCGGCAGCTAACGCCTCATAAACCTCGAGCTTGCCGGGGCGGCGTTATGCCCCGGCAATTTACTCAACGAGGTAAGAATATGCTGTTAGGGTTTGTGGGTCTTGGCGCAGTCGTTGAAACAGCTTACCTGCCCGCAATACGAAAATGCTTTGATAATCCCCCTCACTGTTTAGGCTTTGATATCCAGCCCGTAAAACAGCCGGAGGGGGTAACGCGTTGTGCCACACTGGCTGAACTTCTCTCCCAGCCGCTTGATACCCTGTTTATTACCACGGCATCGCTGCACCATCTTGAGGTGCTTGAACACGCTCTCGCCTCATCAGTTTCCCGCATCGTGGTTGAAAAACCGATTGTCGCCACGCTGTCCCAAATCGAAAAGCTCAACGCGCTGCTGGCAAACCCTGACCTCGCCTCCCGCGTGCTGGCGCTCGATCACTGGATGGCGCGCATCGAAACGGTGAAGCGGTCGCTGGTTGGCAATGTCTCTGACATCGTCAAAATCGACGGCTTTTTGCAGGAGCCGAGCGGAGTTAACGCCGCTGGGCAACCCATCGCGCTTAACTTTGCCACCGGCGAGCCGGACACCCGTACGCTTCGCCACCCGGACGGCGTGATTCTGGATATCGGTACGCACGTGCTGGCGATGCTGCGCGAAACGGTGCGTTATCTGGGCGGGAATGATGAGATGACGTTGCAGGTGGTGACGGCTAAAGACCGCCTGGGCCGCGATATCGCAAAAGGCGACCTGACCACGGCGGAGGGCGAGGCGCATCTGCAGGGCCGCATCAGCGGCGTGCCGGTGGATATCTGGCTTAATAAATATGCGGGACCCGCTGGCGGGCAAAAAGGCTTACGGCTCTGGTTGCGTGACGGGCGGACCATCAGTTACGACCGGCGCGGCGCTGAAGATGTACTGGAGATGATCGATGGCGACACGCGGCAATGCTGGACAATTCCCGGCACAATCTACGAGCACTGTCTTGCAGAGCAGATCCTGGGCGCCAACAGCCTGTTTGAACGGGATCCGCACGAGGTGAGCCGCACGACGCGCCGCCGAATCGAGGAAGTTGAGCTGCTGCTGACCTTGCAGCAACAGCTGCGTGGCCCGCACTGAACGCAACGTGGTAAAATTATCGCAGACCTCAACGCTTTGAAGGAGTCACCATGACGATTACCTGCCCGGATTGCCAGGCACCGCTTGAGCCCGTGAACGGGGTGGCACATTGCGAGAGCTGTAATAAGGATATTGCGCTTGAAGCCCGCTGCCCGGAGTGTCATCAGCCACTCCAGGTCTTAAAAGCCTGCGGGGCGGTGGACTACTTCTGCCAGAACGGCCACGGTCTTATCTCTAAAAAACGCGTGGAGTTTGTTCGGGCCGAAGGTTAATCGCACACGCAGCCTTCGCCTTTCTTCCACAGCTCGACCAGCGACTCGGGCGCTTCATGCTCCGGTACCAGCACGATGATATCGGCGTAGTGCGCCTGATTTTGCCCGGTCCAGATAATCTGGATGCGGAAATAGCGCTGGTCGCCGCTGCCGGGTGACGAGGCCTGTCCCGGCGGCTGACCGCGCGGAAAGGCCTGCTCGAGGATGCTTACCAGACGCTGGCGCTGGGCCTCATTGAGCGAGGAGAGCGCGATGGTGCGCTGGCCGCTCAGCTTAGGAATATAAGCGACGCCGCCTTCCCGGGCCAGCTCAACCACGGCGTCATCCGTCAGTTCCGGAACCTGCATTTACAACACTCCCACCTGTTCCCAGGCTTGTTTAATGGCCGCACCAGCGTCGCCGCCGGAGCGTTTCTCTCCGTGCGCGATCGTCAGTTTTGCGAAGGCCTCAAAATCTGCATCCTGCGCCAGATTGCGATCGCAAACCGTGTCGTACCAGGCATAACCCGCTTTTTCCCAGGCGTAGCCGCCGATCGCCGTCGCGGCCAGATAAAATGCCCGGTTGGGGATGCCGGAGTTGAGATGAACGCCGCCGTTATCCTCGCGCGTTTTAATGAAATCTTTCATGTGCGCGGGCTGCGGGTCTTTGCCGAGCAGCGGATCGTTGTAGGCGGTGCCCGGTTCAGACATTGAGCGCAGCCCTTTGCCGTTGATCCCTTTCGCCAGCAGCCCTTCACCAATCAGCCAGTCCGCTTTATCGGCGGTTTGCTTCAGATGGTACTGCTTCACCAGCGAGCCAAACACGTCCGACAGCGACTCATTCAGCGCGCCCGACTGCTCAAAGTAGATAAGCCCGGCTTCGGTCTCGGTCACGCCGTGGCTCAGCTCGTGTGCCACCACGTCGATGGCGATGGTAAAGCGGTTAAATATTTCCCCGTCGCCGTCGCCAAATACCATCTGCTGACCGTTCCAGAAGGCGTTCTGATATTCCCGTCCATAGTGAACGGTGCCGGTTAAAATAAGCCCTTTGTTATCGAGCGAATTGCGCTGATATTCTTTCCAGAAGAAATCATGGGTAATACCCAAATAATCGTAGGCTTCATCCACCGCTACATCGCCGTTCGACGGCTGGCCTTCGTAACGCACCTGCGTACCCGGCAGCTCCTGGGTTTGTTTCGCATCGTAAATATCGCGCTCCAGCTGTCCGGCTTTATTCACGTGCGGCGCGGCGGGTTTGCCCGGCATATGGGCCATCAGCGTCTGGACGTGGGTTAAGGTCTGGCGGGCACAGCGCTGCTGCGGCTCGGAACCGCTTTCGATAATACGACGAAGAATATAAGGGGGAATCACGCTATAAAGATGGGGCATGCTGCTCTCCTTATTAAAAAAGGGAATAGCAGCAGTATAGTAAGTAACTGGCGAAGAATTATCCGGTTTTACGCTGACGCGTCTTTTTCGCCGGTTTAATTGATTTAACTTCGCTTTCTACCCAGCCGTCTGAAAGACGCGTCGTCAGCACATCGCCGGTATTTACCTGTTTGGTCTGCTTGAGCACTTTGCCGTCCGTCGCCGTCGTCACGCTATAGCCGCGCGCCAGCGTGGAGAGGGGGCTGACCGCTTCAAGGTGGGTCACCGCATTGCCAAAACGTTCGCGGGTGGTGCTCAGTCGGGCGCGGAGAGTCTCTGCCAGACGATACTCCAGCTGCTGGATCCGCGTTTGCACGCGATAAATTCTCGGCTGCGGGTTCTGCTGGTTCAGGCGCTGCGTCACGCGCTGCTGGCGCGATACCGCGCGCTTAAGCTGCGCGTCCACCGCAACGTTCATGCGCTGACGCAGGCGCTCCAGCACGGTCTGCTGACGCGCCAGACGCAGCTGCGGGTGCTGCTGCTGAAGACGATGATGAAGCTGGGTAAAGCGGCGGGTACGGTTGGCAAGGAAGTAGTCCATCGCCATCTCAAGACGCTGCTGGCCGTTCTGAATCTGACGCAGCAGCTCCAGCTGGTTTCGGCTGACCACTTCCGCCGCCGCGGACGGCGTAGGCGCGCGCAGATCCGCGACAAAATCGGCTATCGTTACGTCCGTTTCGTGGCCGACGGCGCTCACCACGGGGATAAGGCTGGCAAAGATTGCCCGCGCCACGCGCTCGTCGTTAAAGCTCCACAGATCTTCCAGCGAGCCACCGCCGCGCCCGACGATGAGCACGTCGCACTCCTGACGGGCGTTTGCCAGCTCAATGGCGCGCACAATCTGGCCCGGCGCATCGTCACCCTGCACGGCGGTCGGGTAAATGATGACGGGCAGGGAAGGATCGCGACGCTTCAGCACGTGCAAAATATCGTGAAGCGCTGCACCGGTTTTCGAAGTAATGACCCCAACACAGTGGGCAGGTGAGGGCAGCGGTTTTTTGAACTGCTGGTCGAACAAACCTTCCTGAGAGAGTTTGGCTTTAAGCTGTTCGTACTTCTGCTGCAGCAGGCCTTCACCCGCAGGCTGCATGCTCTCGACGATAATTTGATAATCACCGCGCGGCTCATACAGGGTGATATTGGCGCGCACCAGAACCTGCTGGCCGTGCTGAGGACGGAACGTCACGCGGCGGTTACTGTTGCGGAACATTGCGCAGCGCACCTGGGCGGTATCGTCTTTTAGCGTAAAGTACCAGTGGCCGGAGGAGGGCTGAGTGAAGTTAGAGATCTCACCGCTGATCCAGACCTGCCCCATTTCCTGCTCAAGCAGCAAACGCACCGTCTGATTCAGGCGGCTGACGGTATAAATTGAGGGGGATTGAGAGGATAACATGTGAGCGGGATCAAATTCTAAATCAGCAAGTTATTCAGTCGATAGTAACCTGCTGAGAGGTGAGCGCAAGCATTTTTTTTAAAAAAGTGTGGATGCAATCGGTTACGCTCTGTATAATGCCACGGCAATATTTAACCACCCAGGTCAGAGATATTGCCCATGCTACGTATCGCTAAAGAAGCACTGACGTTTGACGACGTCCTCCTCGTTCCCGCTCACTCCACCGTTCTGCCGAATACTGCCGATCTCAGCACGCAGTTGACGAAAACCATTCGCCTGAACATTCCTATGCTCTCTGCGGCAATGGACACCGTGACTGAAGCGCGCCTGGCTATTGCCCTGGCACAGGAAGGTGGCATTGGCTTTATTCACAAAAACATGTCTATCGAACGTCAGGCGGAAGAAGTTCGCCGCGTGAAGAAACATGAATCCGGTATCGTGTCCGATCCTCAGACCGTTCTGCCAACCACCACCCTGCACGAAGTGAAGGCCCTGACCGAGCGTAACGGCTTCGCCGGTTACCCGGTGGTGACCGAAGAGAACGAGCTGGTCGGTATCATCACCGGTCGTGACGTGCGTTTCGTGACTGACCTGAACCAGCCTGTCAGCGTGTACATGACGCCAAAAGAGCGTCTGGTCACCGTTCGCGAAGGTGAAACCCGCGACGTGGTGCTGGCAAAAATGCACGAAAAACGCGTTGAAAAAGCGCTGGTTGTTGACAGCAACTTCCACCTGCGCGGCATGATCACCGTTAAAGATTTCCAGAAAGCAGAACGTAAACCGAACGCCTGTAAAGACGAGCATGGCCGTCTGCGCGTCGGTGCTGCGGTTGGCGCAGGTGCCGGTAACGAAGAGCGCGTTGACGCGCTGGTTGCTGCGGGCGTTGACGTCCTGCTGATTGACTCCTCTCACGGCCACTCCGAAGGCGTTCTGCAACGTATTCGTGATACCCGTGCCAAATACCCGGACCTGCAGATCATCGGCGGTAACGTGGCCACTGGCGCAGGCGCTCGCGCGCTGGCTGACGCCGGCTGCAGCGCGGTGAAAGTGGGTATCGGCCCAGGCTCTATCTGTACCACGCGTATCGTGACCGGCGTGGGCGTTCCACAGATCACCGCCGTGTCTGACGCGGTTGAAGCGCTGGAAGGCACAGGTATTCCGGTTATCGCTGACGGCGGTATCCGCTTCTCTGGCGACATCGCTAAAGCCATCGCCGCTGGCGCAGCTGCCGTGATGGTAGGCTCCATGCTGGCCGGTACCGAAGAATCCCCGGGTGAAATCGAACTCTACCAGGGCCGTTCTTACAAATCCTACCGCGGCATGGGCTCCCTGGGCGCGATGTCCAAAGGTTCATCTGACCGTTACTTCCAGACCGATAACGCCGCTGACAAACTGGTACCGGAAGGTATCGAAGGTCGCGTTGCCTATAAAGGCCGTCTGAAAGAGATCATTCACCAGCAGATGGGCGGCCTGCGCTCCTGTATGGGTCTGACCGGCTGTGGTACCATTGACCTGCTGCGTACTAAAGCGGAATTCGTACGCATCAGCGGTGCGGGTATCCAGGAGAGCCACGTTCACGACGTGACGATCACCAAAGAGTCCCCGAACTACCGTCTGGGCTCCTGATAAGTTTCCGCGCCCGGCTTCTGCCGGGCGCTCTGTTTTTGTTTCACTTGCCTCGGAATTAGCGTCAATGACGGAAAACATTCATAAACATCGCATTCTCATCCTGGACTTCGGTTCTCAGTACACTCAGCTGGTGGCGCGTCGCGTACGTGAACTGGGCGTTTACTGTGAGCTGTGGGCGTGGGATGTCACGGAAGCACAGATTCGCGAATTCAATCCAAGCGGCATCATCCTGTCCGGCGGCCCGGAAAGCACCACCGAAGAGAACAGCCCGCGCGCGCCGCAGTACGTATTCGAAGCTGGCGTGCCGGTATTCGGCGTCTGCTACGGCATGCAGACAATGGCCATGCAGCTGGGCGGCCACGTAGAAGGCTCTAACGAGCGCGAGTTCGGCTATGCGCAGGTAGAAGTGGTTAACGACAGCGCGCTGGTGCGCGGTATCGAAGACTCCCTGACCGCAGACGGCAAACCGCTGCTGGACGTGTGGATGAGCCACGGCGATAAAGTCACCGCCATCCCGTCTGACTTCGTCACCGTTGCCAGCACCGAGAGCTGCCCGTTTGCCATCATGGCGAACGAAGAAAAACGCTTCTACGGCGTGCAGTTCCACCCGGAAGTAACCCACACCCGTCAGGGTATGCGCATGCTGGAGCGCTTCGTGCGCGACATCTGCCAGTGTGAAGCCCTGTGGACCCCGGCAAAAATTATCGACGACGCCGTTGAGCGTATCCGCCAGCAGGTTGGCGATGACAAAGTGATCCTCGGTCTCTCCGGCGGCGTGGACTCCTCCGTGACCGCGATGCTGCTGCACCGCGCCATCGGCAAAAACCTGACCTGCGTCTTCGTGGACAACGGCCTGCTGCGCCTGAACGAAGCCCAGCAGGTTATGGACATGTTCGGCGACCACTTTGGTCTGAACATCGTTCACGTGGAAGGCGAGCAGCGCTTCCTGGACGCGCTGAAAGGCGAGAACGATCCGGAAGCGAAACGTAAGATCATCGGCCGCGTGTTCGTGGAAGTGTTCGACGAAGAAGCGCTGAAGCTGGACGACGTGAAGTGGCTGGCGCAGGGGACCATCTACCCTGACGTGATTGAATCTGCCGCATCCGCTACCGGTAAAGCACACGTCATCAAATCTCACCACAACGTGGGCGGCCTGCCGAAAGAGATGAAGATGGGTCTGGTTGAACCGCTGCGCGAGCTGTTCAAAGACGAAGTGCGTAAGATCGGTCTGGAACTGGGCCTGCCGTACGACATGCTCTACCGTCACCCGTTCCCGGGCCCAGGTCTGGGCGTGCGCGTGCTGGGTGAAGTGAAGAAAGAGTACTGCGACCTGCTGCGTCGCGCGGACGCGATCTTCATCGAAGAGCTGCACAAAGCTGACCTGTACAACAAGGTAAGCCAGGCGTTCACCGTGTTCCTGCCGGTTCGCTCCGTCGGCGTGATGGGCGATGGCCGTAAGTACGACTGGGTTGTTTCCCTGCGTGCGGTGGAAACCATCGACTTCATGACCGCGCACTGGGCGCACCTGCCGTATGACTTCTTAGGCCGCGTGTCTAACCGCATCATCAACGAAGTGAACGGTATTTCCCGCGTGGTGTATGACATCAGTGGTAAGCCACCGGCTACGATTGAGTGGGAATGATTTCCTAACAGGAAATGTCTGGTACTAACAGGTTCTAAATTATCTCTAAGCCCGCGGATTGCGGGCTTTTTTTTGGGCGGTGGCTGACAACACCATCTCAGGTGAGTGCCTGGAGCGGGCGCAACGTAATGCTATCCATTCAATCCTTATTCGATGCGTACCACATTTGGATGACGATCGGTTGCGGCTTCATGGAAAATGTCACCCAGCCAGTCGGCAATCTCGCCTTCAGTCATATCGTCTGGAATAGCGATGTCATAGAGTCGAGAAAACTTTCTCTCCGTCAGGTCAGCACGAAATACCAGCCACCGATCATGCTTACGTTGAACGCCAATATGCCGTCCAAAAACGTTATATATCAGCATATGCAATCTCCGATCATGCTAGTGAGTTCCTGTAGTTAAGATACCTACGTTAGATCAGGCCAGAGAGTAAATCGTACAAACATGAAAGGTCAGCGTCGCTCCTCGCTAAAAATGCTTTAATCAACTATGGAACAACTGCGTTATTTTAACAATTTGCGATAGAAACTTTATAGATATAGCTTTATTTCTTTTATATTAATTTTAAATTGATATATTTTGCTTAAGGAGGCATGCGTGAACATTACCATCTGCAAACCACACGAATATCCTGATTTAGTTGATATTTTTCTCGAGATGGAAAACTACTATAATCAGGAGCTTTGCTTGTCCAGGAATGACATGACCGCATATCTGAGGGATAAGGTCTTTGCCGTCGACTCTAATACCGAAGTTCACAAAGTGGTTTTTGATGGAGTAATAGCTGCGTTTTCATGTGTATCAGTGATGTACCCTTCACCACGTTTCAGCGGGCAAATGTTTATCAAAGAGCTTTTTGTTTCTGCACCTTTCAGAAGGACTGGAGTTGGTAGAAAGCTGATGAGTTTTATAGCCTGTCGAGCACAAGAGCGGGGGTGTTTACAACTCGATTGGTTATCTGTTGCAGCAGACCCATTGGCGCAGAAGTTTTATGAGTCTCTCGGTGCTCAAGTTATCAAGAGTGTTAACTATCATCGGGTTTTTGGCACCAAAATAGATGAGCTTGCCCGTAGTGCCGGCTGAAGTACTGTGGGAAAGACATGCACTGTTGATAAAAATAGCATAACTGTAGATCCGCTCCTTGCTCACACTGGACCTAACCAGGATAGGGCCCTTACAATTGCCTCCGAGCCGAACTTTCGACAACTGTTAGGTCAACAAAAAGCCATACGGGGCATTTCCTGCTGAAACTCAGAACCCTCCAGGGTTTTTCACCCTCATGATGGTTCCACCGCGCCCGGCGTAAAGCCGACACTCATTAACCAACGGAGATTATCATCTTGAACAAATCAATACTCGCATGCTCTGTGGCCGCACTGCTGGCCGTGTCCGCCATGTCCGCCCAGGCCAGGACCCCCGCCAGGCTCAAGTCGCCAGTATCGGGCGTGCTCTGCGACCGATATGTATGCGCCAATGACAAGGGATTATCCCGCGCGTTGACAGAGACGTATCTCGGTAAGAAGGCTGCTGCAAACGAGGTGTTCACGTCGAGCAATGTCGATCTGACCGAATTCACCTTTGCCAACGGTATTTTCTGCGATGTGAAGGAGCGACTGTGCCGTGAAGATCGCTATTATGGCGCGAACGGACAGCGCTCCGGTGCGGTATCTAAAAAGTACACAAAGCTGCTCTTTGGCGAATAATGGTAATGAAAAGAGACTGCGTTATAGGGATATAAATTATATTTTGCAGTATATTTTATAAATAATAATGTGGTTATCAAAATTAAATTTCTCGTGAAAGGTTATGTTGCGGAATATTACTCTATTACTACCCTTTAGCTGAGCGTAACAGTGAAGCGGTCTGGTTACGTGAATTCCCATTCACTACCATGAGCGAATAAAGGAATGAAAAACCGCATAATGATTGTCGGCGGCGGCACGGGAGGAACAATTGTCGCCAACCTTCTGACCAGGAAATTACGACGTGAAATTGCTGCCGGTCAGGTAGAGCTGGTACTGATTTCCGAATCACCGGTGCACTACTACAAACCCGCTTTTATGTACGTCGCCTTTAACCTCTTCCATCACCATGAACTGGCCCGGCCTGAACGGCAATTACTGAGTCCGGAAATTCAATTTATTACCGACAGGATTGAATCTTTCGATTTTAAGCAGCGGCGACTGTACGGTGCCAGTAAACGATATTACGACTGGGACCTGCTGGTTATCGCAACGGGCTGCACGCCTTTCCCCCAAAAAATCCCTGGCCTTGCCGACGCGGGCGACCATTTTTATCAATATGCGGCGGCAAGACAGCTAGCGCATAAGCTCGCCACCATCAAAAAGGGGCGAATATTTATTACCGTCTCTTTCCCGGAAACGCCGAATGTTCCCCACCAGTGCGGCATTGCCCCTATTGAAACCACGCTGATGGTTGACGACTATCTGCGCCAGCGTGGGGTGCGTAATCAGGTTGAGATTGTTTATACCTATCCGACCGTCGCGCAGTTGCTGCGAAACTGTCTGTTCCTGCAGCGTCCGGTGGGGGAGGCGCTGGGCGATATTTTTGCCGCCAAAGGAATACAGCATCAGCGCGGTTTTACCCTAAGCCATGTCGATCCTGACAGCAAAATTGCCTATTCCGCCGAGGGCGATTCACAGAACTTCGACATCCTGATGGCAACGCCTCCCATCAGGGCGGTCGACGCGGTGCGTGATACGGGACTGAGTGAGGTTCAGAACGGTGAAGGCTGGTTGCCGACGGATCACCAGACGCTCGGCGTCTACGGCTTAGAAGGCGTGTATGTGATCGGCGATACCGTTGACCTCCCGATCAGTAAAGCGGGAGGGTCGTGCCACAACCAGGCGCCCATCATTGCTGACAACATTGTGGCGGAGCTGTACGGCAGACCGCCCGGAAGCGGTAACCATTATGATGGACGGGTTCAGGCCGTCGCGCAGATGGGGCTCTGGGCCGGCATGCCGTTGGTATATGACTATCGCAATGACGTGACCCCCACGCCGGCGACTAAACTCGGCGGCATGCTGCGAAACGGTTTTAACCGTGGACTGTATTGGGGCGTCGTGAGGGGGATGTTCTGATGAGTGACCAGGAACAGTTACTAAAAAGCCTTGCCCCGCTTATGGCGGGCAATCGCCTGAATAATCTCGTTGATCTGCTTGCCGTCGTCGCAGACCTGCTGGAAATGGCCGATAGCGCGATGGTCGAAAAACTGGCTGGCGTTTTTGAAGATGTCGTGACCGTCGGCTGGGAAGGGGGAACCGCGCTACGCATGGCGTGGGGAGAGCAAATTAACCGGGAAGGGGATATCTCGCTTCGGCAGGTGTTCACCATGCTTAACGATCCTGATACCCGCCGCGGCATTATGCTTTTACTGCGGGTGTTACAGATTACGGGGCAACGTCTGAATTCCCTCTCTTCCGTCAGTTATTCTGATTGCCCCGAGATAAGGAGCCGTTAATGTCTGGCTGATGCTCTTCAGGTGGTCGGGTATCGGCTATGCCTTACCCGGCCCACCAAACTGCATTGGGGCTATTTCTCCCCGCTCCCCAGTCGATATGCCAGCGCCACCACCAGCGACTGCACCAGGCACAGCGTCGCCGACTGAGACCGAAACGCGTCCACCTGCGCCTCTTTCACCACAAAGCAGAGATCGCTGAACGTCGCCAGGGGGCTTATCTGGCTGTCCGTAATCACGATCTGCCGCGCGCCGACGCTGGCGGCGGTTTCGCTGACCATCACCGTCTCTTCCGCGTACGGCGAGAAGCTGATCGACACCACGATGTCGCGCGCCTTAATGCGGCTGATCTGCTCGCGCAGCATGCCGCCCATCCCGTCGAGTAGGATAGGGCGACACTCCAGGTGGCTCAGGGCGTAGGTCAGATACGCGGCAACGCTAAAGGAGCGACGCAGTCCGGCGATGTAGATGGTGTCGGCATCGGCCAGCAGCTGTACCGCGCGCTCCAGCATCTCCGGCTCGGCGCGGGCGGCCAGCTGCTGTAGCGCCTGCGCGTTTGAACGGGCGAACTCCTGCAGGATATCGAGCGGCGTTTCCGGCACGGCCTCGCTCTCCATCTCGCGGAACAGTCGGGCGCGGTCGCTGTAGCTGGCGGTCTCCTCCACCAGGTTCATGCGAAACAGCTGTTTCATTTCGTTGAAGCCGGTGAAGTCAAAGGCGTTGGCAAAGCGGATCAGCGTCGAGGGCGGCACGTCGGCGCGCTCGGCAATGACGGCAACCGTATCAAAGGCCACGCTGTTGGTGTTATCCAGCACGTAGCGGGAGACCTGCTGCAGCCTCTTGCTCAGGCTATCGTAGCGATCGCGGATTTGCTGCTGCAGTTCGTTCAGGCTGGTTGCTGTCGTCATCTTATCCCCCAAGTACAGTCTTATGATTCTAAACGCAAAACCGCGTCTTTTAAATGTCGGCCATCCATCTGGCAGCAAAAATGAAACAGAAGCTTCAGTCATTTCCTCGCCCGAAATTCCTTAATAGCGCACGCGGCGTCAGTGGTGCTGGCTGTTAACATAAAAATCCATCCTTGATCACAATAATCATCATTTATTTTATTTCAACTTAAAATGGAATATTTGTTTCATATATAGTGTTCAGTACACGGTGTTCAGGTCACAGTCACGTATCAACAGCGAGAGGTTAAGGATGGAGACGGTAGCGAATTTTATTCACGGCGAATGTGTCACCGGTTCAGGCCAGCGCGTTCAGGCGATCTTCAACCCGGCCACCGGCGAGCAGATCCGGCAGGTGGTGATGAGTACGGCGCAGGAAACGGAGCAGGCGATTGCCGCCGCGCAGCAGGCGTTTCCTGCGTGGGCGCGTCATGCTCCGCTTAAGCGCGCGCGCGTGATGTTCCGCTTCAAGGCGCTGCTGGAAGAGAACATGGATCGCCTGGCCCGCCTCATCAGCGAAGAGCACGGCAAGGTCTTCTCCGACGCGGTGGGCGAACTGACCCGCGGCCTGGAAGTGGTGGAGTTTGCCTGTGGTATTCCGCATCTGCAAAAGGGCGAACACTCGGCGAACGTCGGTACCGGCGTTGACAGCCACTCGCTGATGCAGCCGCTCGGGGTCTGCGCCGGGATCACGCCGTTTAACTTCCCGGCGATGGTGCCGATGTGGATGTTCCCGATTGCGCTGGCGACCGGGAACACCTTCGTGCTGAAGCCGTCGGAAAAAGACCCTTCTCTGGCGCTCGCGCTGGCGCAGCTGCTGAAAGAGGCCGGCCTGCCGGACGGCGTCTTCAACGTGGTGCAGGGCGATAAAGAGTCCGTTGACGTGCTCCTGACCGACCCGCGCGTGCAGGCGGTGAGCTTTGTCGGCTCCACGCCGATTGCGGAATACATTTACCAGACCGCCTCCGCCCACGGTAAACGCTGTCAGGCGCTGGGCGGGGCGAAAAACCACTGCATCCTGATGCCGGATGCCGACATGGAGATGGCGACCAACGCCATCATGGGCGCGGCCTACGGCGCGGCGGGGGAACGCTGCATGGCGCTCTCGGTGGTGCTGGCGGTGGGGGATAACACCGCCGATGACCTCTGCGCCCGGCTGGAAAAACAGATTGCCGCGCTGCGCGTCGGACCGGGGCTCGACCAGACGCCGGAAAACGAAATGGGGCCGCTCATCTCCTCCGCACACCGCAGCAAGGTGCTGGGCTACATCGACAGCGGGGAAGCGCAGGGAGCGAAACTGCGCGTGGACGGTCGCGGCTTCAGCGTGAAGGGCCACGAGCAGGGCTACTTCGTCGGGCCGACGCTGTTCGATAACGTCACCCCGGAGATGACCATCTATAAAGAAGAAATTTTCGGCCCGGTGCTTTCTGTGGTGCGCGTAGCAGATTACGCCAGCGCGGTGGACCTGATTAACCGCCATGAATATGGTAATGGCTCGGCAATCTTCACCCGTGACGGCGGCTGCGCGCGTCGCTTCTGCGAAGAGGTGCAGGCGGGCATGGTGGGGGTCAACGTGCCAATCCCGGTGCCGATGGCATTCCACAGTTTCGGCGGCTGGAAGCGCTCTATCTTCGGGGCGCTCAACGTCCACGGCAACGACGGCGTGCGTTTCTACACCCGAATGAAAACCATCACCGCGCGCTGGCCGGAAATGCAGCAGGAGACAGGCGCTGCGTTCTCCATGCCGACGCTGGGCTGACAGGAGGCGTTATGCAAACCGAACGTATGACCATGGCCCAGGCGCTGGTCCGGTTCCTTAATCAACAGTACGTTAGCGTGGACGGCAACGAAACGCCCTTCGTGGAGGGCGTCGCCACCATCTTTGGGCACGGCAACGTGCTGGGTATCGGCCAGGCGCTGGAGCAGGACCCCGGTCATCTGCAGGTGATGCAGGGCTGCAACGAGCAGGGCATTGCCCATATGGCGACGGGATTCGCCAAACAGCACCGTCGTCAGCGCATCTTTGCCGTCACCTCCTCCGTCGGGCCGGGCGCCGCCAATATGGTCACGGCGGCGGCAACCGCCACGGCGAACCGCATCCCGCTGCTGCTGCTCCCGGGCGATATTTACGCCAGCCGCCAGCCGGACCCGGTGCTGCAGCAGATCGAGCAGTATCACGACCTCAGCGTCAGCACCAACGACTGCTTCCGTCCGGTCTCCCGCTACTGGGACCGCATTAACCGTCCCGAGCAGCTCATGAGCGCGATGCTCAGCGCGATGCGAACGCTTACTGACCCGGCAGATACCGGTGCGGTAACGATTTGCCTGCCGCAGGACGTGCAGGGGGAAGCGTGGGATTACCCGCTGAGCTTCTTCGCGCGTCGCGTGCACCACATCGAGCGTCGTCCGCCCGATCCGCAGCGTCTGGCGCAGGCGCGGGCGCTGATCGCCCGCAAGCGGCGTCCGCTGGTGGTATGCGGCGGCGGCGTGCGCTATTCCGGCGCGCATGAGGCGTTTCGCGGCTTTGTCGAGACGCTGCGGCTGCCGTTTGCCGAAACCCAGGCCGGAAAGGGGGCGCTGGTGAGTGACCACCCACTTAACCTCGGTGGCGTAGGGGTGACGGGCGGGATGGCGGCCAACCAGCTCGCGCCGCAGGCTGACCTGGTGATTGGTATCGGCACGCGCCTGACCGACTTTACCACCGGCTCCAAGGCGCTCTTTTCCCATCCGGACGTCGAATTTCTGCTGCTGAACGTGGCCGAGTTTGACGCCCTGAAGCTGGACGCCACGGCGCTGATTGCCGATGCCCAAACCGGGCTCCAGGCATTGACCCACGCGCTCGGTGATTACCGCAGCGGCTGGGGAGAGGCGATCGCTGAGGCGAAATCCGCCTGGCGCGACGAGTGCCGTCGCCTGTGGGATCGCCAGTGGCGTCCGGACGACGCGCCCGAAGTGGCGGGGCATCTGGACGCGCAGCTGGCGGAGTACGGCGAGACGCTCAACACCCGTCTGACCCAGACGCGGGTGCTGGGGCTAATCAACCAGCATATTGAAGATAACGCCATCGTGGTGGGCGCGGCCGGTTCGCTGCCGGGCGATTTACAGCGCCTCTGGCAGGTCAAAACGCCGGACAGCTATCACCTGGAGTACGGCTACTCCTGCATGGGCTACGAGATTGCGGCAGCCATCGGCGCGAAGCTTGCCCGACCCGAGCAGCCGGTTTATGCCATGGTGGGGGATGGCTCCTACATGATGCTGCACTCCGAGCTGCAAACCGCTGTGCAGGAGGGGATAAAGATCACCGTTCTGCTGTTTGATAACGCCAGCTTCGGCTGCATTAACAACCTGCAGATGGGGCACGGCATGGGCAGCTTTGGCACGGAAAACCGCCATCGCAACCCGGAAACCGGACGGCTTGACGGGCCGCTGGTGAAGGTCGATTTTGCGCAAAACGCGGAGAGCTACGGCTGCCGCGCCTGGCGGGTGCACGACGAGCAAACCCTGCTGGCGGCGCTAGAAGCGTCACGCGCCCATCCGGGCCCGACGCTGCTGGACATCAAGGTGCTGCCGAAGACCATGACCCACGACTACGCCTCCTGGTGGCGAACCGGTGATGCGCAGGTGGCGGAATCGTCTGCCGTGCGTGAAGCCGCGGAGCAAACGCAGGCGCAGGTGAAAAAAGCCCGTCAGTATTAAGATTTTCCGTCGTAACGAAATTTTCATTTCATTTTCCCCTCACCCTAACCCTCTCCCCAAAGGGGAGAGGGGATGGTGTGGTGCACTCTTTTCTCCCTCGCCCCTTTGGGGAGAGGGCCGGGGTGAGGGGCGCTGCTGTATGTCCTCCCGTGTTGTGAGATTGATAACAAAATTTATCTCATTCATCTCAAAAGTGTTAACCCACACTCAAAAACATAATTTTCACTATTTATAAAAATGAAATAAATGTTTTATTTATAGGGTCGTTAGTTCACAGCATTCACCAACACCGGGAGCCGTTATGTTTAACATTGCTTTACTGGGCGCTGGCCGAATTGGCCAGGTACATGCAGCTAACATCGCCAGCCACGGCGCGACCACGCTCTGGTCCGTGGTTGACCCGAATCAGGAATTTGCCACCCGTCTCGCCACGCAGTATCAGGCCCGCCAGCAGAGCCTGGAGGAGGCGATGACCGACCCTAACGTTCACGCCGTGCTGATCGCCTCCGCGACCGATACCCACGCGGACCTGATTGAAATGGCCGCCCGCCACGGCAAGGCCATCTTCTGTGAAAAGCCGGTACACCTCGACCTTGCCCGCGTGCGCGACTGCCTGAAGGTGGTCAAAGAGTACGACGTGCCGCTGTTTATCGGCTTTAACCGCCGCTTTGACCCGCAGTTCCGCCGCGTGAAAACCGACGCGCAGGCCGGGCGCATCGGCAAGCCGGAATCGCTGCTGATCATCTCCCGCGACCCGTCTCCGCCGCCTGCGGAGTACGTGCGCGTTTCCGGCGGCATGTTCCGCGATATGACCATTCACGACTTTGACATGGCCCGCTTCATCATGGGCGAAGAGCCGGTGTCGGTGTATGCCCAGGGCAGCAACCTGGTCGATCCGGCGATTGGCGAGGCGGGGGACATCGATACCGCGTTTATCGTTCTGAAATACGCTTCCGGCGCGATGGCGACCATCGTTAACAGCCGCCGTTCATCTTACGGCTACGACCAGCGCCTGGAGCTGCACGGCTCCGAAGGGCTGCTGTGCGCGGGCAACATTCTGGAAAACCAGGTGCAGCACTACGGCAAACAGGGCTGCACCAGCGCGCTGCCGGAACACTTCTTCCTGCAGCGCTACAAATCCGCTTACGCCGCGGAATGGGAACACTTTGTTGCGGTCCTGCGCGGCGAAGCGGTACCTGACTGCAGCGGCGATGATGGTGAACGTGCGCTGTACCTTGCGGATAAAGCGCTGGAGTCACTGCGCAGCCAGCGCGAGATCGTCCTCTAAACACAACAACCCTACACAGAGAGACATAATAATGAAAAAACTGATCGTAGCCGCCCTCATCGCCATGACGTCCGGGGCCGCCCTCGCCGAAAACGAGCAAATTGTTTTCAGTACGCCAAACCTGGCCATGCCGTTTGAAGTTCACATGCAGCGCACGGCGGTGAAAGCCGCAAAAGAGATGGGCGTGAAGCTTCAGGTGCTGGACGGGCAGGGCAGCTCGCCGAAGCAGGTGGCTGACCTGGAAAACGCCATCACCCGCGGGGCGCAGGGCTTTATCGTCTCCCCGAACGACGTGAACGCGGTCTCCAGCGCGGTGGATGAAATTCAGGATGCGAAGCTGCCGGTCGTCACTCTTGACCGCTCCGTCGACAGCCAGAAAAAAGTGCCGCACTTCGGCGCCAACAACTACAAAGGCGGCCAGGCGATTGGCGACTTCGTCAAAACCAAATTCCCCGACGGGGCGGAGATCATTCTGCTGACCGGCCAGCCGGGCTCCTCCTCCAACATCGAACGCACCAAAGGGATCCGCGACAGCCTGAAGGCGGGCGGGGATAAGTACAAGATCGTCGCCGATCAGACCGGCAACTGGATGCGTTCTGAAGGGATGCGCATCGTGGAAAGCGTGCTGCCCTCGCTGCCGAAACGCCCGCAGGTAATCCTCTCCGCCAACGACGACATGGCGCTGGGGGCGATTGAAGCGCTGCAGAGCCAGGGCGTGAAGCCGGGCGAAATTCTGGTCACCGGCTTTGATGCGGTGCCGGAAGCGCTTGCCCGCGTGCGCGACGGCTGGCTGGCGGTGACGGCGGACCAGCGTCCGGGCTTTGCGGTGCAGACGGCGATGAGCCAGCTGGTGGCCAACGTGCGCGAGAAGAAAGCCATCACCGGTGCCGACTACCCGCCGACTCTGATCACCAAAGAGAACCTGCAGCAGGCTGAGCGTATCGGTGAGGCCGGTAACTAATATGTCCCGAGCCGCCTCTGGCGGCTCATCATGAGGAGGAGCAGACTGATGTCGCAACCCTTACTGAAAGTGACCGACCTGGCAAAAAGCTTTTCCGGCGTCTGGGCGTTAAGCAGCGCCCAGCTGACCGTCGGTGCGGGCGAGATCCACGCCCTGCTGGGGGAAAACGGGGCGGGTAAATCCACGCTGCTGAAGGCGCTCGCGGGGGCGCAGCCGCAAACCCGCGGGGATATCTGGTTCAACGGCGAAACGCTGCCGGTGGACGACTCCCCGGTGGAACGGCAGAACAAGGGCATTATTACCATCTATCAGGAATTCAACCTGCTGCCCAACATGACCGTCGCGGAAAACATGTTTCTCGGGCGCGAGCCGCGTAAACGTAACCTGATCGTCGACGAAAAGGCGGTCAATCAGGAGGCGCAGGTCATTCTCGACTATCTGCAGTTGAACGTTGCACCGACCACCCCGGTCGCCCGCCTGAGCGTTGCCCAGCAGCAGATGGTGGAGATCGCCCGGGCGCTGACCCTCAACGCCAGGCTCATCATTATGGACGAACCTTCCGCCGCGCTGAGCGACAGCGAGGTGGAAAGCCTGCACCGCGTGGTGCGCGAGCTCAAAAACCGCGGCGTGAGCATTATTTACGTTACCCACCGTCTGCACGAAGTTTTCCAGCTCTGCGATCGCTTCACCGTTTTCCAGGACGGCCGTTTCACCGGCACCGGCGCGGTGGCGGAGACCAACGTCGAACAGCTCATCCGCCTGATGGTCGGACGCGACGTGGCCTTTAACCGTCGTCCCGCCAGCGAAACGCATCATGAGGACAAACCCGTCCGCCTGGCGGTGAAGGGGCTGAGCCGCGAAAAGCCGCCGCTGGATCCGCACGGCATCGCCCTGCACGACATCAGCTTCCACGTTCACGCCGGGGAGGTCTTAGGCATTGCCGGACTGGTGGGCGCCGGGCGCACCGAAGTGGCGCGCTGCCTGTTTGGCGCGGACGCGTTTACCGCCGGGAGCTTTGAGCTGGACGGCGTACCGTACCAGCCGCGCGACCCGCTCTATGCCCTCGACCAGGGTGTGGCGCTGGTACCGGAAGACCGCAAAAAAGAGGGGGCGGTGCTGGGACTGTCGATTCGCGACAACCTGTCGCTCTCCTGCCTCTCCTCGCTGCTGCAGTGGCGCTGGTTCGTGAACACCCGCAAAGAGGACGATCTGATCGAGTCCTACCGCAAAGCGCTGCAGATCAAAATGGTCAACAGCGCGCAGGAGGTGCGCAAGCTCTCCGGCGGTAACCAGCAAAAGGTGATCCTCGCGCGCTGCATGGCGCTCAACCCGCGGGTGCTGATCGTCGATGAGCCGACGCGCGGCATCGACGTGGGGACCAAATCGGAAGTGCACCAGGTGCTGTTTGACATGGCGAAAAAGGGCGTGGCGGTGATCGTGATCTCCTCCGATCTGCCTGAAGTGATGGCGGTGTCAGACCGGATCATCACCCTCAGCGAAGGCCGGGTGACCGGCGAGATCCACGGTGACGACGCTAACGAAGAACGGCTGATGACGATGATGGCCATCAACCACAACGCCCTGAACGCGGCATAACGGAGTTTCTCATGACGCAGATGATTTCTAAAACGCAGGCCCCGGTCAAACGCGCCGGACGCATCGATCCCATCGCCTTCTTCGAGCGCTTCGGGGTGCTGATTTTCATGATCCTGCTGCTGATCTTCTTCCAGTCGCAGAACAGCAACTTTTTCTCTGAACGCAATATTTTCAACATTCTGACCGAAGTTTCCATCTACGGGATCATGGCCGTGGGGATGACCTTTGTCATCCTGACCGCCGGGATTGACCTCTCCGTGGGCTCCATTCTGGCGGTCTGCGCCATGACCGCGGCGTACGTGATTAAGGGCGACAACTTCACCACCGTCGATCCGAACGCCTGGGGCGGCATGAGCTGGCTGATTGGGCTGGGGATTTGCCTGGCGATGGGCACGGCGATTGGCTTCCTGCACGGCCTGGGCGTCACCCGCCTGCGCCTGCCACCCTTCATCGTGACCCTCGGCGGGATGACCATCTGGCGCGGCCTGACGCTGGTGATCAACGACGGCGCGCCGATCGCCGGTTTCGATCAGGGCTACCGCTGGTGGGGGCGCGGGGAGCTGCTCGGCATCTCCATTCCGATCTGGATCTTCGCCATCGTCGCCCTCGGCGGCTATCTGGCGCTGCATAAAACCCGCTGGGGCCGCTTCGTCTACGCCATCGGCGGTAACCCGGAGGCAGCGCGCCTGGCGGGGGTGAACGTCAAGCGCGTGCTGGTTAGCGTCTACGTGCTGATTGGCTGCCTGGCGGGGCTGGCGGGCTTCATTCTGAGCGCGCGTCTGGGGAGCGCCGAGGCGGTGGCCGGGATCTCCTTTGAACTGCGCGTCATTGCCTCGGTGGTGATTGGCGGCACCTCGCTGATGGGCGGCTACGGGCGCATCGGCGGCACCATTATCGGCTCCATCATCATGGGGATTCTGATTAACGGCCTGGTGCTGATGAACGTCTCGGCCTACTACCAGCAGATTATCACCGGATTAATTATCGTTCTGGCGGTGGCGTTTGATACCTACGCCAAGAGCCGTCGCGGCGCACTGTGAGGATCACGATGAAAGAGGTTCGTATTGGATTGATTGGTACCGGGTATATCGGCAAGGCGCACGCTATCGCCTATGCCCAGGCCCCGACGGTGTTCAACCTGCGCGGCAGGCTGGTGCGCGAGATGGTGGCGGAAGTCACGCCGGAGCTGGCGGCAGCGCGTGCGCAGGCGTTTGGCTTCAACCGCTCCACCGGCGACTGGCGGGCGCTGGTGGCCGACCCGGCGATTGACGTGGTGGATATTTGCTCACCCAACCATCTGCATAAGGAGATGGCGCTGGAGGCGATCCGCCACGGCAAGCACGTCTACTCGGAGAAGCCGCTGGCGCTTAACGCCCACGACGCCCGCGAGATGGTCGACGCCGCGAAGCGGGCCGGGGTGAAAACGCTGGTGGGCTTCAACTACATGAAAAACCCGACGGCGCAGCTGGCGAAGGAGATTATCGCCCGCGGCGAGATTGGCGAGGTGATCCACTTCTACGGCACCCACAACGAAGACTATATGGCCGACCCGCGCTCGCCCATTCACTGGCACTGCTTTAAAGAGACCGCCGGGCTGGGGGCGCTGGGCGACCTCGCGGCGCATATCGTCAATATGGCCCAGTACCTGGTCGGGGAGATTGAGCAGGTCTGCGGCGACCTGAAGATCGTGGTCCCGGAGCGCCCGGCGAAGGCCGGCTCGTCGGACATGGTTGCCGTCGAAAACGAGGATCAGGCCCACGCGATGGTGCGCTTCGCGGGCGGGGCGCAGGGCGTGATTGAAACCTCCCGCGTTGCCTGCGGCCGCAAGATGGGGCTGTCGTACGTCATTACCGGCACGAAAGGCGCCATCAGCTTCACCCAGGAGCGCATGGCGGAGCTGAAGCTCTATCTGCATGACGATCCGGTAAACCGTCAGGGGTTCCGCACCTTACTCGTCGGCCCGGCGCACCCCGACTACGCCGCGTTCTGCATGGGCGCAGGCCACGGGATTGGCTTTAACGATCAAAAAACGGTGGAGGTGCGCGACCTGGTGGACGGGATTGCCGCCGACGCGCCGATGTGGCCGGACTTCGAAGAGGGCTGGAAGGTGTCGCGCGTGCTGGACGCGATTGCGCTCTCGCACCGGGAAGGCCGCTGGCTGAACGTGAACGACATTGTCTGATGAGGTATCAACGTGGAAAAGCAGTTTGATGTGATATGCATGGGCCGCGTGGCGGTAGACCTCTACAGCCAGCAGATTGGTGCCCGTCTGGAGGACGCGTCGAGCTTCGCCAAATATCTCGGCGGGTCGTCGGGCAACGTGGCGTACGGCACCGCGCGTCAGGGTTTACGTTCGTCGATGCTGGCGCGCGTCGGCGATGAACATATGGGCCGCTTCCTGCGCGAAGAGCTCAACCAGGTGGGCTGCGATACCAGCCATCTGATCACCGATAAAGACCGCCTCACGGCGCTGGTGCTACTCGGCATTAAAGACCGGGACACCTTTCCTCTTATTTTTTATCGCGATAACTGCGCGGATATGGCCATTACCGCCAGCGATGTGGACGAAAGCTACATTGCCTCCGCACGTTGTCTTGCCATCACCGGGACTCACCTTTCTCATCCTCAGACCCGCGAGGCGGTGCTGACGGCGCTGGGCTATGCTCGCCGTCACGGCGTGCGCACGGTGCTGGACATCGACTACCGTCCGGTGCTGTGGGGGCTGACCTCCTTAGGCGACGGTGAAACGCGCTTTATCGCCGCCGATAAGGTCACCCGCGAGCTGCAGGAGGTGCTGCACCTCTTCGACGTCATTGTCGGCACCGAAGAGGAGTTTCACATTGCGGGCGGCAGCACGGAGACCCTGCAGGCGCTGGGGCAGGTGCGCTCAGTCAGTGAAGCTACGCTGGTCTGCAAACGCGGTGCGCTCGGCTGCTCGGTCTACACCGACGCCATTCCGCCCCGGCTGGACGACGGCCTGACGGTGACCGGCGTGCGCGTGGAGGTGCTGAACGTCCTCGGGGCGGGGGACGCGTTTATGTCCGGCCTGCTGCGCGGCTACCTGAACGACGAGGGCTGGGAGCAGGCGTGCCGCTACGCCAACGCCTGCGGCGCGCTGGTGGTCTCGCGCCACGGCTGCGCCCCGGCCATGCCGAGCAAAATCGAGCTGGATGACTATCTCTCCCGCGCTGCGAACGTGCCGCGCCCGGATCTCGACCCGCGTCTTAACCACCTCCACCGGGTGACCACCCGCCGCCGCGAGTGGCCGGAGCTGTGCGTGATGGCCTTCGACCACCGCAGCCAGCTTGAGGATATGGCGCTGCAGTGCGGCGCGTCGCTTAAGCGCATTCCGGCGCTGAAGCAGCTGATCCTGCAGGCCAGCCGCGAGGCGGCGAGCCGTGCCGGGCTGGAGGGTAAAGCCGGTCTGCTGTGCGACGGCACCTTTGGTCAGGACGCGCTGAACGCGATCACCGGGGAAGGGTGGTGGATTGGCCGCCCCATCGAGCTGCCGGGCTCGCGTCCGCTGGAGATGGAGCACGGCAACATCGGCACCCAGCTCATCAGCTGGCCGCAGGAGCATGTGGTGAAGTGCCTGGTCTTTTTCCATCCGGAAGACGCCCACGGCCTGCGCCTGGAGCAGGAGCAGAAAATTGCCGAGGTGTATCACGCCTGCTGCCAGTCCGGGCACGAGCTGCTGCTGGAGGTGATCCTGCCCGCAAGCATGCCGCGCAGCGACGAGCTCTACCTGCGCGCCATCTCCCGCTTTTACAACCTCGGCATTTACCCGGACTGGTGGAAGCTACCGCCGCTCTCCGCCGACGGCTGGACGGCGCTGAGCGAGATTATCGAACGCCGGGACCCGCACTGCCGCGGGGTGGTGATCCTCGGTCTGGACGCCCCGGCGGAACAGCTGCGCGCCGACTTTAAAGCGGCAGCGGGGCAGACGCTGGTGAAAGGCTTCGCCGTGGGGCGCACGCTGTTTGGCGATGCCTCTCGCGCGTGGCTGAAGCACGATATTGACGATGCGCAGCTGGTGGCGCGCATCCGGGACAACTACCTGCAGCTTATCGCCTGGTGGCGCGAGCGCGGACACGCATAATGGAGACGACAATGAGTGTACAACTGGGCATTAACCCGCTGACGTGGACGAATGACGATCTGCCTTCTCTCGGCGCGGAAACGTCGCTGGAGACCTGCCTGAGCGAAGGGAAAGAGGCCGGTTTCGCCGGTTTCGAGCTGGGCAATAAGTTCCCGCGCGAAGCGCGCCTGCTTGGCCCCATCCTGCAGCGCCACGACCTGCAGCTGGTCTCCGGCTGGTACTCCGGCCGCCTGCTGGAGCGCAGCGTGGAGGAGGAGATTGCCGCCGTGCAGTCTCACCTGACGCTGCTGCGCGAGCTGGGGGCGAAGGTGCTGGTCTTTGCGGAAGTGAGCGGCTGCATTCACGGCGAGCAGCAGACCCCGGTGCACCTGCGCCCGCGCTTCCCGCAGGCTCGCTGGAAAGAGTACGGCGAGAAGCTCACCGAATTTGCCCGCTATACGCAGCAGCAGGGCGTCCAGATTGCCTACCATCACCATATGGGCACGGTGATTGAGTCCGCCGACGACGTGGACAACCTGATGACCCACACCGGCGATGCGGTGGGGCTACTGCTGGATACCGGCCATCTGACCTTTGCCGGGGCCGATCCGCTGGCGGTGGCGCAGCGCTGGGCGTCGCGCATCAACCACGTTCACTGCAAAGACGTGCGTGCCGACGTGCTTGCGGACGTGAAAAACCGCAAAACCAGCTTCCTCGACGCGGTGCTGAGCGGCGTCTTTACCGTGCCGGGCGACGGCTGCGTCGATTACCCGCCGATTATGCGGCTGCTGAAGGCGCAGGACTATCACGGCTGGCTGGTGGTCGAGGCCGAGCAGGATCCGGCCATTGCCCATCCGCTGACCTACGCCCGTCTGGGATATAACAACCTGAACCGCCTGGCGCGCGACGCCGGACTGATTTGAGGAGGTGACATGTCACGTCTGTTATCACGCTGGCAACAGCCGAACGCGGAGGGGCGCACCCAGTCCGTCACGCCGGAGAGCGCAGGGTGGGGATACGTCGGTTTTGAGGCGTATGAGCTGCAGGAGGGGCAGACGCTGACGCTGCCCGCCGTCCGCGAAGAGCGCTGTCTGGTGCTGGTCGCCGGACGCGCCTCCATCAGCACGCCTTCCGCGCAGTTTAACGACATCGGCGAGCGGATGAGCCCGTTCGAGCGCATCAAGCCGTGGGCGGTGTACGTCACCCCGCAGGAGACGGTGCAGGTGAAGGCGCTGACGACGCTGGAGCTGGCGGTCTGCGCCGCGCCGGGCAAGGGCACGCATCCGACACGGCTGATTGCCCCGCAGGATATCGCCGGCGAAGCGCGCGGTAAGGGGCACAACCAGCGCTATGTGCATAACATTTTGCCGGAAGACAAGCCTGCTGACAGCCTGCTGGTGGTGGAGGTGTGGACCAACGAGGGCTGTACCAGCTCGTATCCGAGCCACAAACACGACACGGATAACCCGCCTCAGGAGACGTATCTGGAGGAGACCTACTACCATCGCCACAACCCAGAGCAGGGGTTCTGCATGCAGCGCGTCTACACCGACGACAGAGCGCTGGATGAGTGTATGGCGGTCTATAACCGTGACGTGGTCATGGTGCCGAAGGGCTACCATCCGGTGGCGACGATGGCCGGGTATGACAGCTACTACCTCAACGTGATGGCGGGACCGGTGCGCAAATGGATGTTCACCTGGGAGAAGGACCACGCGTGGATTAATCGGGATTATCCCGCGGATGGCGGTAGCTAACGCGGGTTAGCCACCAGAACACCAGCGCCAGCAGGCTGACCGAGGCGCCAAGCAGGCAGACGCCCGGCCAGCCGGCAAAGGCATACGTCATCGTCGTGCCGAGTGCGCCGAGCCCGCTGCCGACGGCATAAAACAGCATGTAAAGCCCGACCAGCCGGCTGTGCGCCTCGGGACGGGTGCGAAAGATCATGCTCTGGTTGGTGACGTGCAGCGCCTGTCCCCCCAAATCGAGCAGTATGATGCCGATAAGCATGATCCCGAGTGAACGGTCCATCAGCGACAACGGCCACCATGCCAACAGCAGCATCACCAGCGCCGCGGCGCTGGTGCGTTGGGCATATCCCCGATCGGCCCAGCGTCCTGCCCGGCCAGCCGCCAGCGCCCCCATCGCGCCTGCCAGTCCAAACGCGCCAATCGCGGTATGCGAGAAGCTATAGGGTGGGGCGCTCAGCGGCAGCACCAGCGCGCTCCAGAAAATGTTGAACGATGCAAACATCAGCAGCGCCAGCACGCCGCGTATCTGCAGCACTTTTTCCTGCCGCAACAGTGTAAGCATTGAGCCAATCAGCCGCGGGTAGCTCATCGTGGCAGTGACGGCTGGCAGAGTGGGGAGCCTCCACCACAGCGGTAACGCAATGATGAGCATCAGCGCGGCGGCACACAGATAAACCCCGCGCCAGCCCGCGATATCGCTGATGCCGCCAGCAAAGACGCGCGCGAGCAGCAGACCCATGAACACGCCGCCCTGCGCTGCGCCGACAACGCGGCCTTGTTCATGCGGCGACGCGGCGCTGGCGGCGTAGGCAATCAGCCCCTGTGTCATGGCCGTACCCAGCATACCGGTCGCAAGCATACCGAAAAGCAGCGCCGAGGGGGACTGTGCCAGGCTGACGGAAATCAGCGCAACCACCAGAGCAATCAGCTGTATTGCCATCAGCCCTCGACGATCCACTTTGTCACCCAGAGGAACCACAAGCAAAAGAGCCAGCGCGCAGCCAATTTGTGTCGCGGTCACCACGCCACCCACGGCCGCATGGCTGATGCCGAAATCGTTCGCCAGCGCGTCAAGCAAAGGCTGGGCGTAATAGACATTTGCCACGCTTAAGCCGCTGGCAGTGGCGAACAGCCAGACCATGCTGCGTGGCATGTCGGCTGAAAGAGGGGCTGATGTCACTGACATGTTTAACATTCCTCGCCTGAGATAATCTGGTTTTAAAATGAAACTAGTTGAATGCTAGGCTATGTGGTTTTAAAATGCAACTGGTTGCGGGGTGGCCTTTGCGAGGAAAATACGAGATGTCCCAAAAGACGGTTAAAGCGGAATATTGTCCCGTTGCCCGCAGCGTCGAGGCGATCGGGGATCGCTGGTCGCTGCTTATCGTGCGCAATGCGTTTGACGGCATGACGCGCTTCGGGGATTTTCAGCGTAGCCTCGGGGTGGCGCGCAACATCCTTTCTGACCGGCTTCGCAAGCTTGTAGATGCGGACATCCTGACGTTACAGGGGGCATCAGACGGTACGGCGTATCAGGAATATGTCCTGACCGACAAAGGTGAGAGCCTTTTCCCCGTGGTCGTGGCGCTGCGTCAGTGGGGAGAACAGCATCTGTTTGCGCAGGGCGAGCGCCACTCGCTGTTGGTCGACAGGCGGACGGGCAAGCCGGTTCCCTTTATGGCGCCAGCAGCGCAGGACGGCACTGCGCTGCTGCCGGGGGATACGGAAGTGCAGAAAGTTGAATAAGCCGCCGCTGTTGTGTTAATTGCTCCTGATCGCCTGCTCAATCGTGCGGGCAACGATCTGCGGCTGGCTGACCATCGACACGTGGCTCGCGGCCACCTCTGCGGTTTTCGCATGGATCGTCTTTGCCATCGCACGCTCAAGATCGGGGTTGATCATTCGGTCATTCTTGCTGACCACAAACCAGCTCGGTTTATCATGCCACGCCGCATGGGCGACCTTTTCACCAAACGCCTCGGCCTTAATCGGCCCCTGCGTCGCTGCAATCGTGTTTTGAATGTCTGGCGTCACATCCGGCGCGAAATCCTTCCTGACGGCGTCCGTTGGCAGATATAAATAGCCGTCCGCCGTTTTGGCAATGCCCGCGCTGCCCGGCGGCGCAGGGAATCTTTCTGCCAGATCCGCCGTCGACTGACCGGAATCCGGCGCGAACGCCGCCACATACACCAGTGATTTTACTCGCGCATTGTTGCCTGCTTCGCTAATCACGGTGCCGCCCCAGGAGTGACCCACCAGTACGACATCGCCCTGGGCGCGCTCGATGGCTCGTCGCGTGGCGGCAACGTCATCTTTTAGCGACGTGAGCGGTAGCTGGACGGCAATGACCTCTGCGTGCTGTTTCTGCAACAGGGTAATGACCTTATTCCAGCTGCTGCCGTCGGCAAACGCGCCGTGGACCAGCACGACGCTGGTTTTACTCTGCGCAAAGGCGCTGGCGGAAAGCGCCAGCAGGCCTGCCGTGACTACAGACAGTGCTTTCATCTTCAGACTCCTTAAAAATGGTGGACCGCCGCGTGGGGCGGGACGGTGAATTCAACGGTTTTGTGGTCGAGCGGCTTGTGCGTCGGGTCGGCCAGAATTATCGTCACCTTGTGTTTACCGGCGGGCAGCCCCACCAGGATCACCGGCTCTCCGCTGGCGTCAGCCCAGTGCCACGGCGCGTCATCCACCACCACGTGAATGTGCCCGATGCGCGGGGTGACCTTGAGCGCGTCGGGGCCGAATACCGGCTCGATGCGCAGGTTTTCGGCACGGTACTGGATAAACACCGCGCCTTTGCTCAGCGGCCCGGCAAGCGGCGGATCGACGATCAGTTTTGCAGGCGGTTGCGGCTGCGCCAGCGGGGCAACGGCGGCGGGGCCGTTAACGTCCGCGGCGCTCAGGTTGTCCAGCGGTGTGGCCTGGGCATGGGCTACAGATGCCAGGACAAGCAGGGGGATAAGTGCATAACGACGGATCATCGGTCTCTCTCCTCATCGGTTCTGAATGGCGACAGGGAAAGAAAACCATTTTTATGTATCGGAGATATTTGCCGGAGGGGGCGTTTTGTACCCGTTTGTCACCGTGGCCCGCGGGATACAGTGCGATACACTTTGCCTTCCGGGACGGCGCACAATGGCTATCGCCAGCCCGGCAATCACCAGCGTCAGCCCCGTTGAAACCCACATTGCACCCGCGATCCCCAGGGTTTTATTCAGCCACGCATAGGCAAACGGCGAGGCTGCCGCCATCAGCTGGCCGGGGATAAGCAGCGTGCCGGTGCGACGGGCATAGCTTTCCGCGCTGAACAGTTCCAGCGGCAGGGTAGCTTTCACGATGGTGACCAGCCCGTTCATGGCGCCATAGCCCAGCACAAACCCGGCCGCACACCACACAAACAGAGCGCTGCTCAACCCCAGAAGAAAGCAGAGCGGCATGGCGAGCGCGGTAAAAAGCGTGAGTTTGAAGGGGGTTAAACGGGCACCCGCCAGCACTTCCAGCGAGCGAGCAGCCGTCTGGCCGATCCCCCACAGCATGCCGATGGCGACCGGCAGGCCGAAGTGGGCAATAAACTCCGGCAGATGGGTGGAGGTGCCGTTAGAGACAAAGGTGATGAGGGCAATGAAGGCGGCATAAAGCCAGCCGTTGCGCCGCTCGTTGTTCAGGGGCGGCGCGGCGACCTGTGTCGTTACCGTCAGCCGCTGATGGGGGAGCGTTCTTATCAGCGCTGCGCTCAGCAGGCCGAAGAGAGCATAGACGCGCAGCGCCTCCTGCCAGCTCATCACCTGAAGCAGAGCATCGCCCAGCGGCCAGAAGACGGCGGAGGCCAGCCCGCCCGCCAGCGTGACGCGGGAGATTGTTCTGCGCGCCTGCTGCCCGTAAAGATTCACCAGCGCGGCGAATAGCGCATCGTACAGCGACAGGCGCATCCCTACACCGATGACCAGCCAGGCGCAGTACCAGCCAAATAGCGTCTGGGTATACGCCATACAGGCGCAGCTTGCGGCGATCAGCAGCGTGCCGCTCATCACCACCGTCTGACCGCCAAAGCGTGCCAGCAGGTGGGCCACAAAGGGCGAAACCGCCGCCATCACCAGCATCGCCAGCGTCAGGCCGAGGTAAATCTGCGGTGACGACCATCCCCGGTCGGCTGCAATGGCCAGCGCAAAGGTGCCGGGCATATAAAACGAGATCCCCCAGTTGATGAGTTGATTACATCCCGCCATGAGGGCGAGGCGGCGTGGCAGGGCAGGTGTTTCCATTATTTTTCATTCCGCTATGCAGTTGTCCTGAGCATAACGGGCGCGGTATTGTGCTGGCAGGGCCGTAACCTTATGCGCGGTATAAGAGAAACTTTGAATGACGACGCTTAATCTGGGCTATCTCACCACCTTCCGTCTGGTGATCCAGCGCGGCAGCTTTTCAGCGGCAGCGGACGTGCTGGGCATTTCACAGCCCGCCGTCAGCCTGCAAATACGCCAGCTGGAGCAGTTTCTGCAAACGCGGCTGGTAGAGCGTACCGGGCGGGGAATTAAGGCGACGGCCGCCGGGCAGGCTTTGCTGATGCATGGGGAGCGTATTCAGCAGGCGGTGGATGACGCCATCCGGTCCGTGAGTGCGTTCAGTCACGACGTGAGCGGCACCATTACGCTTGGCACGGGGGCAACGGCCTGCATCCATCTTCTCCCGCCCCTGCTGGAGCAGCTGCGCCGCGACTATCCGCTCCTGAGCGTGGGGGTGACAACGGGCAACACCCTCGACATCGTCAGGGCCATCGAAGAGAACCGTCTCGATGTGGGTCTGGTCACGCTGCCGGTGAGCGGCAGAGCGCTGGACGTTATGCCGGTGATGGACGAAGAGTTTGTGTTTATCGCCTCGCGGGAGCAGCAGGATGTTTTCCGGGATTTCACGCCGGAGGCGCTGCACGCTCATCCGCTGATTGCCTTTGAATCAGGCAGCGGGACCCGGGCGCTGATCGACGGCTGGTTTGCAGCCAGTGGATTAGCAATCGCGCCGGTGATGCAGCTTGGCAGCATCGAGGCGATCAAACGCATGGTTCGCGCGGGGCTGGGCTACAGTATTGTGCCGCGCATGGCGGTCGAACAGGATGTCGATCGTGAAGGGCTATGCGTGATGTCGCTGACGCCCATGCTGCAGCGGCAGTTGGCCGTTGTGATGCGACAGGACAAAATCCTCAGCAAAGGGATCGCGGCCCTTATTCGGCTCGTGCAATATCCTTCGGCGGTTTAGCGGTCAGCGGTGTCGACGGTCAGGCTGGATTGCTGTGACTGGGTTTTATCCTGATGGTGGTACCAGGCGCCAATCGAAGAGTAAACGAAGCGGCCAAAGAAAAACAGGAAGCTGATGAGCAGTATGATGCGGGTCATTCGGGTGTTAAATCGATGTCGTTTGCGCATACGCGTGACCTGACTCACTCTGTTTTTCCTGGGTAAGCCCTTTTGGGCGATAAGGATATTAAGGCACAGCGGGAAGATGGGGTCAATTCTGTGATGTGTAAATAACCGTCAATGTTTACATTAATTAATGTTATTGAGATTAATTAATACATTTACCATATTGATAATATGAAGAAAATAATTGTAGAAAAACGTCGCAAAACGTTATTTGCGTAAAGTAGTTTGATTTATGTCAACGGATTCCTGGCCCTGATATTTAAAATCCTTCCTCCACACTGTTCGCCCGGCACGCTGCCGGGCGGGACGTACGTCAGGTCGGATGCCTGTCTTTATTTCCCTCTGGAGCGATAGGGGTTTAACCGGGCATCTATGAACATTCTCGCTTTCCTGAAAAAAAATGAAAACCGCTGGTGGGCATTGCCGCTTATTTTACCGGTGGTTTTACTTCCCGTGCTGAGCATTGCGAATACGCTCACGCAGCTGGGCGACGGCATTGTGGCACTCTATTATTTACCCCTCTCATTTTTGCTTTCGCTGATGATGTTCTTTGGCCTGGAAGCGCTGCCCGGGATCGTATTGTCACTGTTTATCCGCTATTACCCCTCGGTCGGGATGTTTGAAACCGTCGCCGGCGTGCTCCATTTTATCGTCCCTTTAGTGCTCAGCTGGGGCGGCTACCGGGTGTTTGCGCCCAGACGGAATATGACCGCGTACGGCGACATCCGGCTGATGGCGCAGCGCATCTTCTGGCAGGCCTTCTGCCCCGCGACGCTGTTTCTGTTGCTGTTTCAGTTTGCGGTGTATTTAGGCGTGTATGAGAGCCGCCAGAGCCTGGCGGGATTAAACCCTCTTAATATTCGCACGCTCATCAACTACCAGGCGCTGCTAGTCAGCGGACTGACGGGCGTGCCGCTGAGCTATCTGCTGATCCGCCTGATTCGTCATCCGCGCTATCTTAAAAGCCTTATCTCGCAGGTCCGTTCCCAGATAGACAAAAAGGTGACGATCGTTGAGTTTCTGGTGTGGGCAATCGCGCTTGGCGGGCTGCTTTCGCTGCTGCTGCTCCCGATGAATGAAAACAGCTCCATTTTTACCACTAACTACACCCTGTCGCTGCTGATGCCGGTGATGCTCTGGGGCGCGATGCGTTTTGGCTATAAGCTGGTGTCGCTGATCTGGATACCGGTGCTGCTGGTGTCTATTCACTATTTTTACCACTATATCCCGGTGAACCAGGGGTATGACATTCAGTTGGCGATCACCTCTTCCAGTTACCTGGTCTTCTCGTTTGTGGTGATTTATATGTCGATGCTGGCGACCCGGCAGCGCGCGGTGAACAAACGCTCCCGCAGGCTGGCGCTACTCGACCCGGTCGTCCATATGCCTAACCTGCGAGCGCTGTCGCGCGATCTGGCGAAAAATCCGTGGTCGGCTCTCTGCCTGCTGCGCATTCCGGAGCTGGAAATTCTGGGCCGAAATTACGGCGTGTTGCTGCGCATTCAGTACAAACAGCAGCTGGCGCAGTGGGTGAATGGCACGCTCCAGCCCAACGAGCAGGTGTATCACCTCACCGGGTATGACATGGCGGTACGGCTCAATGCGGAATCACACCAGCAGCGGATTGAAGCCCTGGACGAGCATATCAAACAGTTTCGCTTTGTCTGGGACGGGATGCCGCTGCAGCCGCAGGTGGGCGTGAGCTATTGCTATGTCCGGTCCCCGGTTAACCACCTTTATCTGGTGCTGGGCGAACTGGGCGTGGTTGCCGATCTGTCGCTCTCCTCCAACCATCCGGAAAATCTTCAGCAGCGTGGGGCCATCCATTTGCAGCGCAGCCTGAAGGATAAAGTCGCGATGATGAGCCGCCTGCAAAAGGCACTCGATAACGACGAATTCGCCCTGCTGGTTCAACCCGTTCGCGGCCTGCGTGGCGATCGCTATCACGAAGTTCTGCTGCGGATGCCGGATATCAACGGGCTATTGATCTCCCCCGACCAATTCCTGCCCGTCGCGCAGGAGTTTGGTCTCTCCTCGCGGGTGGATTTGTGGGTGCTGGAGCATACCCTGCGCTTCCTTGCAGCGCATCGTGAAACACTTCCCGGCCAGCGCTTTGCCATTAATCTGGCCCCGTCGACCGTGTGTCGGGTGCAGTTCCCGCTTGAGGTAAGTCGCCTGCTGGCAAAATACGCCATTGAGCCGTGGCAGCTGATTTTTGAGGTGACGGAGTGCAGTACCTTCGGCAGCGGGGAGCAGGCGCTACATATTCTCCAGCAGCTGCAGAAAATGGGGGTGCGCATTGCGATTGATGATTTTGGTACCGGGTATGCGAGCTATGCGCGGCTGAAAAGCGTGGATGCCGACATTCTCAAGATTGACGGCAGCTTTATCCGCAATATCGTCAATAACAGCCTGGATTATCAGATCGTGGCGTCTATCTGCCATCTGGCGCGCATGAAGAAGATGCTGGTGGTGGCTGAGTATGTCGAGACGGAAGAGATACGTAGCGCGGTTCACGCGCTAGGTATCGATTATGTGCAGGGCTATCTGATTGGCAGGCCGGCACCGCTTGAGTCACTCCTGGAAGCTGAGGCGTCCTGCGCGGACGCCTGAGTCGTTACGCGGCGACGTCGGCGCTCTCTTCTTCAATTTTGAGCAGCCAGCCGGTGACCGCTTCCCAGTATTGCTGCTCTTTTTCCAGGTCCAGCAGGACCAGCGCATTCTGGCTGAACCAGTCGTGCGGGAAGCTCAGCGTCCAGTGATGATCGTCAGTTTTAAGCTTCAGCGTGGGCGGCGTGGTGGTGGCCTGGCGCTGGTTATTGAGCAGCACGCCCAGGCGCAGCAGCTGAATAAGCGGCAGGAACTGCTTCTTCTTGAACAGCGTGAAGCGCGGCAGATCGTCGAGCTTGATGGCTTTGCGGTGATAACGCACCAGGGTCGCCATCATGGTTTGCTGTTCCTGGTTGAAGCCAGGCAGATCGCTGTTTTGCAGAATGTAGGCCGAATGGCGATGCATCCCGCTGTGGTTGATGTTCAGCCCCACCTCGTGCAGCATCGCGGCCCATTTTAACAGCGCAGCAAGCTGCGGGTGTGCGAGCTTCGGATTCTGTTCTTCCCACTGTTCGTACATCTGCACCGTGGTGTCCAGCACGCGCTTCGCCTGTTCGCGGTCGATGTTGTACTGGTTGGCCAGGCTTTGCGCGGTGCGGCTGCGAATATCCTGATGGCGGAAGCGGCCTTCCATTTCGTACAGCACGCCTTCGCGCAGCGCGCCGTCGGAAAGGCGCAGCTCTTTAATGGCGAGGGCATCAAACACGCCGCAGAGAATAGCCAGCCCCGGCACGAAGACCGCCTTACGCTCATCTGAAAGACCCGGCAGGCTTAAGGCGTCAAAACTTTTATGCTTCAGCACTTCTTCGGTCAGCAATGTCAGGCGTTCAGGCGTGATAAACCCGTCTTTTTCACCCATCGCCAGCAGCACTTCATGCGCCGCTTTAATGGTGCCTGACGCGCCCAGCGCCACGTTCCAGCCCTGAATTCGGTACTGCCAGGCCAGGTTTTCCAGTTTCTGGACGGCCGCCATACGCGCACGCTGGAAGTTCTCGCGGGTGATGGTGCCGCCCGGGAAATACATCTGCGCGAAGCTGACGCAGCCCATACGGCGGCTTTCCACCAGGCGTGGCTCAAAGTCTTCGCCGATCACCAGCTCCGTTGAGCCGCCGCCGATATCGATAACCAGCTTGCGCCCTTTTTCCGGCTGGGTGTGCTCAACGCCCATGAAAATCAGACGCGCTTCCTCGTTGCCGGAGATGATCTCAATCGGGTAGGGGATCACTTTTTCAGCTCGCTTGAGGAACTCCGGCGCGTTCAGCGCCTGGCGCAGGGTGTGGGTGCCCACGATGCACACGCTGGAGGGCGAGAAGCCCTGCAGGCGTTCAGCAAACAGCGACAGGCAGTTTAACCCACGCTCCATTGCCTCTTCGCTGAGCATGCTGCGTTCATCAAGGCCATCCGCCAGGTGTACCCGCTGCTTCAGACGACCGATGATCTGCAGTGCGCCATCCACCTCACGGGCGATGACCATGTGGAAACTGTTAGAGCCAAGATCGACCGCGGCGAATTCCTGCGGGCGTGGGGTCTTATCATTTATCGGCATAGGTTAATCGGGTTGCTCGAGTGATTTGATATAGTCGTAAATCGCCAGTTGCGACCGCACTTTGCGGCGGTTGCCGCGCGGTACATAGCGGTTACTGAGTTCTTTGTCGATATAGCGTGCTTTCACGGTATCGCTGAACAGAATCTCGATGATGTCGAGGATCTGCTGCTTCAGGCGCGGATCCAGCAGCGGTGCCGCGACTTCAATTCGGTAGTCAATATTGCGCGTCATCCAGTCTGCCGAAGAGAGATAGACCTGTTTATCACCCGCATTATCGAAAATATAGACGCGATCGTGTTCCAGGTAGCGGTCAACAATGCTGATCACGCGAATATTGTCGCTGATGCCTTCCAGTTCCGGGATCAGCGAGCACATGCCGCGGATCAGCAGATTAACCGGCACGCCGGAGCTGGACGCCGCGTACAGCCTGTCCACCAGCCCTTTATCAACCAGGTTGTTAAGCTTCAGCGTGATGCCGGACGACAGCCCTTTCTGGGCATTGGCGATCTCTTTATCGATCATATCGTACAGCAGACGGCGCGAGTTCTGCGGCGAGACCAGCAGATAGTCAAAGTTCACCGGACGGTACGGGTTCTCAATAAAGTTAAAGACCCGGCGCACTTCGTTAGTGATGCGGGCATCGGCAGTCAGCAGCGAGTAGTCGGTATAGATTCGCGCCGTTTTCTCGTTAAAGTTCCCGGTACCGATGTGGGCATAACGCACCACCTCGTCGCCCTCTTTACGGGAGATGAGGAACAGCTTGGCGTGAATTTTTAGCCCTGGCGCAGAGAAGATGACGTGCACACCGGCTTCCGTCAGACGACGCGCCCAGTGAATGTTCGCCTCTTCGTCGAAGCGCGCCTGCAGCTCAACCACCACGGTGACTTTTTTGGCGTTGTGCGCCGCATGGATCATCGCGTCGATGATGCGGGAATCTTTTGCCACGCGGTAGATGTTGATTTTGATCGCCAGCACGCTCGGGTCGAACGAGGCCTGACGCAGCAGCTCAAGCACGTGCTCGAAGGTGTGGTACGGATAGTAGAGCAGGACATCGCGTTCGCGGATGGCGTCGAATCCGTTGCGGAATTTATCGAACCACAGATGGCGCAGGCGCGGCAGCGGCTTGTTCACCAGATTGGCTTTGCCGACGTTCGGGAAACCAATAAAATCTTTAAAGTTGTGGTAACGACCACCCGGTACGATGGAGTCATAGCGCGAAATGGTCAGTTTCTCGCGCAGCATTTCCACCATGGCGTCCGGCATATCGCGCTGATAGACAAAGCGTACCGGCTCGGCCGTCAGGCGCTGTTTCAGGCTGGACGACATCAGCTCCATCAGGCTGGCTTCCATCTCGTGCACCAGGTCATATTCGGCGTCACGGGTCATCTTCATCGAGTAGGCGTTTAACGCATCGTAATCGAAGAAGCCTTTGAAGATATCGTCCAGACAGTAGCGCAGGATGTTATCGAGCAGGATCATCGGCTTGCGTCTGCGCGGGGTTTCCGGCGGCAGGTTCACAAAGCGCGGCACTTTGTCGGACGGGATCTCCAGCAGCGCGTAGCGGATGGATTCACCGCGAATAATTTCCACAGCCAGATAGGTGTAGTCATCTTTCAGGAACTGCACCAGATCGGTTTCGCGGTTGATGAGAATCGGGGTAATGTGCTGGCGCAGGTACTGTTTAAAATAGTGGCGCAGCCAGTTTTGTTGGTTAACGGAAAGCTGACGTTCGTTAATCAGGAAGATTTGATTACGCGCCATCTCCAGCAGCAGTTCGTTATACAGGCCGTCAAATTCCTGATCGGCTTTCAACACGCGGGACTGGATTTTGCCCAGCAGGTGCCGCGAGTGCGAGTTTAGGCCCTGTTCTTCGCTGATGATGATGCGTCTTTTCAGCTCGGCAAAGCGAACCTTGTAGAACTCATCCAGGTTGTTGGAATAGATGCCCAAAAAACGCATGCGCTCGATCAGCGGGTTACTTTTGTCTGCCGCTTCCTGGAGTACACGTTCGTTAAATGCTAACCAGCTTAGCTCTTTCTCGATATATAACTTTTCCTGACCCATTACAGCTCACACTCCAGTTCAATCACAGGACGTGGTAAATCCGTCTCGTCCTTATTATGGCGAGCATTTCCACGATATGTCCAACAGTGCCAGAAAAGTATGACAGTTATTTTTTTTGTTGGGGATTTTAGAGGGTTGGGGGAGGGGGGCGCTGCGCTTATCACGACCTACGGGATCGTAGGCCCGTGCAAGCGAAGCGCCGCCGGGCAATTCAAAGAGACTACTCTTCTGCAGCATGACCCTGCGGGGGTAACTTCACGCCATCCAGCCAGGCTGCGCCGTCGCGCATTTCGAGACGCCCGTCGACAAACCAGCTTACCACCAGCGGGTAGATGGCATGCTCCTGGGTCTGCACGCGTTCGGTCACGTCTTCTTCGCTGTCGCCGTCAAAGACCGGGACTTTGGCCTGCAGGATCACCGGACCGCCGTCCAGCTCGTCGGTCACGAAATGCACGGAGGTGCCATGCTCCTCATCGCCGTTTTCCAGAACCTGACGATGGGTGTGCAGGCCGGGATATTTCGGCAGAAGAGAAGGGTGAATATTCAGCAAACGTCCGGCGTAGTGCGCGACAAAGGCCGGGCTCAGAATGCGCATATAGCCCGCCAGCACCACGACGTCCGGCGCGTAGGCATCAATCTCCTGAACCAGCTCGCGGTCAAAGGCTTCACGCCCGGCGAACTGGCTGGCTTCCAGCGCGTGCGCGGGTATGTTCGCTTCCCGCGCGCGCTCAAGGCCGAACGCGTCGGCCTTGTTGCTGAATACTGCCCGAATGGTGCCGTTGATTTTCTTCTGCTTGCAGGCGTCTATGATGGCCTGCAAATTACTTCCGTTGCCGGAAATGAGCACCACGATGTTTTTCATTCAATGACCACACGCTGTTCGGAATCGGAAGCTTTAATCGTACCGATTTTCCACGCGTTTTCACCTTTCTCTGTCAGCAGCTTGACCGCTTTATCCGCTTCGCTTGCCGGCAGGGCGATAACCATGCCCACGCCGCAGTTAAAGGTGCGGTACATTTCGTGGGAGCTCACGTTGCCTGCGGTCTGCAGCCAGTTAAACACGGCTGGCCACTGCCATGAGGATTCGTCGATCACCGCCTGGGTGTTGTCCGGCAGGACGCGCGGGATGTTTTCCCAGAAGCCGCCGCCGGTCAGGTGAGCGATAGCGTGAACGTCGACGTTCTCGATAAGCTCAAGCACGTTTTTCACGTAGATGCGGGTCGGGGCCAGCAGATGGTCAGCCAGCGGTTTACCGTCAAGCTCGGTCGTCAGCGGGTCACAGCCGCTCACTTCGATGATTTTACGCACCAGGGAGTAGCCATTGGAGTGCGGGCCGCTGGAGGCCAGCGCGATCAGCACATCGCCATCGGCCACTTTGCTGCCGTCGATAATTTCTGATTTTTCTACTACACCGACGCAGAAGCCCGCGACGTCATAATCTTCGCCGTGATACATGCCCGGCATTTCCGCGGTTTCACCGCCAACCAGCGCACAGCCAGACTGCAGGCACCCTTCGGCGATACCGTTGATCACGCTTGCCGCGGTATCTACGTCCAGTTTGCCGGTCGCGTAGTAATCGAGGAAGAACAGCGGCTCTGCGCCCTGAACCACCAGGTCGTTCACGCACATCGCGACCAGATCGATACCGATCGTGTCGTGACGCTTTAAATCCATCGCCAGGCGCAGTTTAGTGCCTACACCGTCAGTTCCCGAGACCAGAACAGGTTCACGATATTTTTGCGGCAGCGCGCACAGTGCGCCGAATCCACCCAGACCACCCATCACTTCCGGGCGGCGGGTTTTTTTCACCACACCTTTGATTCGGTCAACCAGCGCATTACCTGCGTCAATATCAACACCGGCATCTTTGTAGCTGAGAGAAGTTTTGTTGGTCACGGCTTAAATCCCCACGCGATTGCATAGCTAGTAAGAAAAATCGGCGCAATTCTAACAGTCCAGGCAAACGTTTGCGAGCCTATTCTGGACGTAGGGATCTTTTTTTACGCGCAGCCTGCCAGTGCGCCCAAACTTGCGTCTGTTCACGAAAATGAAACCGGTTTCGGTATTCTCCTTGCAACGCGAAACGGCTTTGCACATCATTCAACTGAAACCGGTTTCTGTAATTGTTTTTGCAGAAAATAACGCAGAATGAGGGAAAGTGAATGTCAGGATTTAAAGCAGATTTTCTGTGGGGCGGTGCGGTTGCGGCGCACCAGCTCGAAGGCGGCTGGAAAGAGGGCGGCAAGGGGGTGAGTGTGGCCGATGTGATGACCGCAGGCGCGCACGGCGTGCCGCGTGAAATCACCAACGGCGTGCTGGACGGGAAAAACTACCCTAACCATGAAGCCATCGATTTCTACCACCGCTATAAAGAAGACATCAAACTCTTTGCCGAGATGGGGTTCAAATGCTTCCGCACCTCTATTGCCTGGACGCGGATCTTCCCGAAAGGTGACGAGCTTGAGCCGAACGAGGCAGGCCTGAAATTCTATGACGACCTGTTCGACGAGTGCCTGAAGCACGGCATCGAACCGGTTATCACCCTGTCTCACTTCGAGATGCCGTTCCATCTGGTCACGGAATACGGCGGCTGGCGCAACCGTAAGCTGATCGACTTCTTCGTTCGTTTTGCAAAAGTGGTTTTCCAGCGCTATCAGCACAAGGTGAAGTACTGGATGACCTTTAACGAGATCAACAACCAGGCCAACTTCCACGAAGACTTTGCCCCATTCACCAACTCGGGGCTGAAGTACGCGCCGGGCGAAGATCGCGAGCCGGTAATGTTCCAGGCCGCGCACTATGAGCTGGTGGCCAGCGCGCTGGCGGTGAAGGCGGGGCGCGAGATTAACCCGTCCCTGCAGATCGGCTGCATGATTGCCATGTGTCCTATCTATCCACTGACCTGCGCGCCGGACGATATGATGATGGCGATGAACGCCATGCACCGCCGCTACTGGTTCACCGACGTGCACGTGCGCGGCAAGTACCCGCAGCATCTGCTTAACTACTTCGAACGTCGCGGCTTCGCGCTGGATATTACCGAAGAAGATAAAGCGGCGCTGACGCAGGGCTGCGTGGACTACATCGGGTTTAGCTATTATATGTCCTTCGCCACCAAGGCGACTACGGACAACCCGCAGCTGGATTACGACGAGAGCAAGAGCCTGGTCTCTAACCCGTACGTGCAGAAATCCGACTGGGGCTGGCAGATTGACCCGGTGGGGCTGCGCTACTCCCTCAACTGGTTCTGGGATCACTACCAGCTGCCGCTGTTTATCGTTGAGAACGGCTTTGGCGCAATCGACGTGCAGGAGAGCGACGGCACGGTGAACGACCAGTACCGCATTGACTACCTGGCTGCCCACATTCGCGAGATGAAAAAAGCGGTGGTGGAAGATGGCGTAGACCTGATGGGCTATACCCCGTGGGGCTGTATCGACCTGGTGTCTGCCGGTACCGGTGAAATGAAAAAACGCTACGGCTTTATCTTTGTCGATAAAGATAATGAAGGCAACGGCACGCTGAACCGCAGCAAGAAGAAGTCGTTCGACTGGTATAAGCAGGTGATTGCGAGCAACGGGGATAACCTGTAATTGTCGGGTGGCGCTAACGCTTACCCGACCTACAATACACGTAGGCCCGCATAAGCGCAGCGCCACCGGGCAGAACCCGCACCCAAGCCGGAACTCAGCCTCCGGCTTTTTTGTCTTTGCTTGATCCCTGTCAAGCAACATGGGTATGGCCTAATCCGAAAAAAGCGGTATAATCCCGCGATTTTTTTGCGGATGCCATTCAGAGGAGAAAGAGAATGAAGATTGTGGAAGTGAAACACCCACTCGTTAAACACAAGTTGGGCCTGATGCGTGAGCATGACATCAGCACGAAGCGTTTTCGCGAACTGGCCTCTGAAGTCGGCAGCCTGCTGACCTACGAAGCGACCTCCGATCTGGAAACGGAAAAAGTCACCATCGAAGGCTGGAACGGCCCGGTGCAGGTTGAGCAGATCAAAGGTAAGAAAATTACCGTTGTGCCAATCCTGCGTGCCGGTCTCGGCATGATGGAAGGCGTGCTGGAGCACGTGCCAAGCGCGCGCATCAGCGTAGTGGGGATCTACCGTAACGAAGAAACCCTCGAGCCGGTTCCTTACTTCCAGAAGCTGGTGTCCAACATCGACGAGCGTATGGCGCTGGTGGTTGACCCGATGCTGGCAACCGGCGGTTCAATGATTGCCACCATCGACCTGCTGAAAAAAGCGGGCTGCAGCAGCATTAAAGTGCTGGTGCTGGTTGCGGCACCGGAAGGGATCGCGGCGCTGGAAAAAGCACACCCGGACGTTGAGCTGTATACCGCCTCTATCGACCAGGGCCTGAACGAGCACGGGTACATCATCCCGGGGCTCGGCGATGCCGGCGATAAGATTTTTGGTACGAAATAATCGAATAACGATAAATAAGCCGACTTTGATAGTCGGCTTTTTTTTGAATAAAACACCAACAACGATACTACTCAGAGGAAAACACTATGACGCGCCGTGCTATCGGGGTGAGTGAAAGACCGCCGCTTTTACAGACTATCCCGCTTAGTTTGCAGCACCTGTTCGCCATGTTTGGCGCAACCGTGCTGGTGCCAATCCTGTTCCACATTAACCCGGCTACCGTGCTGCTGTTCAACGGCATCGGTACGCTGCTGTACCTCTTCATCTGTAAAGGCAAAATTCCGGCGTATCTCGGGTCGAGCTTCGCCTTTATCTCGCCGGTGTTGCTGTTGCTGCCGCTGGGTTATGAGGTCGCGCTGGGCGGCTTCATCATGTGTGGCGTGCTGTTCTGCCTGGTCTCCTTCATTGTGAAGAAAGCCGGTACCGGCTGGCTGGACGTGATGTTCCCCCCTGCGGCGATGGGCGCCATCGTTGCCGTCATCGGTCTTGAGCTGGCGGGCGTCGCGGCGAATATGGCCGGTCTGCTGCCTGCTGACGGCCAGTCACCGGATTCCAAAACCATTATCATCTCGCTGGTGACCCTGGGCGTAACGGTGTTTGGTTCCGTGCTGTTCCGCGGCTTTATGGCGATTATCCCGATCCTTATCGGCGTGCTGGCAGGCTATGCGCTCTCCTTTGTAATGGGCGTGGTGGACACCACTCCGATTGCCGAGGCGCACTGGTTTGCCCTGCCAACCTTCTATACGCCACGCTTCGAATGGTTTGCGATTTTCACCATTCTGCCTGCGGCGCTGGTGGTGATTGCGGAGCACGTCGGCCACCTGGTGGTAACGGCGAACATCGTTAAGCGCGATTTAATCCGCGACCCGGGTCTGCACCGCTCCATGTTTGCGAACGGTTTCTCCACCATCATCTCCGGTTTCTTTGGTTCTACGCCAAACACCACCTACGGTGAAAACATCGGCGTGATGGCGATTACCCGCGTCTACAGCACCTGGGTTATCGGCGGCGCGGCGATCATCGCCATTCTGCTCTCCTGCGTCGGCAAGCTGGCGGCAGCGATTCAGATCATCCCGGTTCCGGTGATGGGCGGCGTTTCTCTGCTGCTGTACGGCGTGATCGGTGCCTCCGGTATTCGCGTGCTGATTGAATCCAAAGTGGATTACAGCAAGGCGCAGAACCTGATCCTGACCTCGGTGATCCTGATTATCGGCGTGAGCGGCGCGAAGGTGCACATTGGTGCGGCCGAGCTGAAAGGCATGGCGCTGGCGACCATCGTCGGCGTGGGCCTGAGCCTGATTTTCAAGCTGATCTCGGTAATTCGCCCGGAAGAACAAATTCTGGACGCGGACGACAGCGAAAAAGCACCACATTGATCCTTTAACCGGGTGGACGATCCGCCCGGTTCTCTCCTTGCAGGTTCCGTGCTAAACTCCGTTCCGATTTTATGTAAGATCTGGTTGAGGTACTTCTGAACGGACCGGCACAGCTCTCTCTGCCACTCTATCTCCCTGACGACGAAACTTTCGCGAGTTTCTGGCCGGGTGATAACCCCTCTTTACTGGCTGCACTGCAAAACGTGCTGCGCCAGGAACACAGCGGATACATCTATATCTGGTCACGCGAAGGCGCGGGGCGCAGCCACCTGCTGCATGCCGCCTGCGCGGAGCTTTCGGCGCGCGGCGATGCGGTAGGCTACGTGCCGCTGGATAAACGTACCTGGTTCGTGCCTGAGGTGCTTGAGGGAATGGAACATCTTTCGCTGGTGTGCATTGATAATATCGAATGCGTGGCGGGGGATGAGCCGTGGGAAATGGCGATCTTTAACCTCTACAACCGCATTCTGGAATCGGGGAAAACCCGGCTGCTGATTACCGGCGATCGTCCGCCTCGCCAGCTGAATCTGGGACTGCCGGATCTGGCGTCTCGCCTGGACTGGGGGCAAATCTACAAGCTTCAGCCACTGTCGGATGAAGATAAGCTTCAGGCGTTACAGCTGCGTGCAAAGCAGCGCGGGTTTGAGCTGCCGGAGGACGTAGGGCGCTTCCTGCTGAAGCGTCTGGATCGCGAAATGCGCACCCTGTTTGATACGCTCGATCAGCTCGATCGCGCCTCCATTACTGCCCAGCGCAAGCTGACCATTCCGTTTGTGAAAGATATTCTCAAGCTTTGAGTTTGTTCGCCCGGTGTACCGCGCCTACGAAAACCTGCCGCACTTTGTAGGCCGGGTAAGGCGCAGCCGCCACCCGGCTAAAGATCCCCCATTAGATGCTCAACCAGCAGTGGAATCGGTCTTCCCGACGCCACGCTTCGTCCGTTTTCGCGCCACAGCGCCGTACCGCTGATGTCCAGATGCGCCCACGGAATTGTCGGCGGGCAGAAGTAATGGAGCAGCCACGCAGCCGAGGCGCTGATCGCCGCATTGTTGGTCGGCGTGTTGCACAGATCGGCAATCGCGCTGTCGGTCTGCTTTTTCAGCCGCGCATCCAGCGGCAGGGACCACACTTCATCGCCGCTCTGCTTACCCGCCAGCGTCAGCGCCGCGCGCAGCGGTTCATCCTGCGTCATCAGCCCGCTCAGCTCATACCCCAGCGCCTTCACGACCGCACCGGTTAAGGTGGCCATATCAATGATATAGCGCGCCTGCGGATGCCGCTGGCTGGCCCAGGCGATGGCGTCCGCCAGCACCAGTCGGCCTTCGGCATCGGTGTTGTTGATTTCAACGGTGATCCCGTTGCAGGCCGTTGCTACCGTGCCGGGCTGCATGGCGTCCGGGCCGATGGCGTTTTCTGCCAGCGCCAGCACGCCCATAATGCGTACGGGCAGCGCCAGCTCTGCGACGGTCAGCATCAGGCCCAGCACGTTAGCCGCACCGCACATGTCGTATTTCATGGTGTACATGCCCGCGCCTTCCTTCAGCCACAGGCCGCCGGTATCAAAGGTAATGCCTTTACCCACATAGCAGCGCACCGGGCCGTCGTTGACACCGTCATAATGAATCGCCAGCAGGCGCGGCGGACAGGTCGCCCCTTTGCCGACGGCGTGCAGCAGCCCCAGACCGTCCTCAACGATTTGCTTTTCATTCAGCACTTCGCACCGCAGTGCAGGGAAGGCGGCACACAGTTTTTGCGCCTCTTCCACCACAAACTGCGGCGTGCATTGGTCGGACGGGGTATCCGCCAGACGTCGCGCCGCGACCATGCCGTGGGCGATGGCCTGCTGCTGGCGGAAAATAACCGCCAGTCGCTCCTGCTGTTTGGGTAAGCAGAGCGCGGTGATGCGCTCAAGACGGACGCTGTCACTGGTTTTCTTCAACTGCAAATCGCTTAGCCTGTGCGCCTGATTAAAGAGAAAACGCAGCACCTGCGCCAGCACCACATCGTCAATATCAGTCACGTCCAGTATCAGCTCGGGACTGACGGGCGAGGCCAGCAGCGGGCGCAGCGCCGTCAGTAATTCTTCGGTTAGGCTATCCTGCCAGAGCGCATCGGGCAGCAGGGTGATCCGGGCAAACGGGGCGCAGCCAAATCGGGTGTCAGCGACGCTGGCAGACTCGCGCATTTCCGCGACAAGCGCCGTTTCGGGCAAATGCGTACAGGAGGCGGAGGCAATCAAATGGCTCTGCGGCTTCGCGTCGGAAAGCGCGGTGATAAACTGATACGTAATCATCATGACTCCTCAATCGGCGCGCGGATCCGCGCGGCATAGGCCTGCATCCACTCATCGTCTACCGCGTGATAATGCGTTTTCTCCCGCAGGCGTTCGGTACGAAAAACGGTGAGGGGCTGGCGAGCCGTCGCCACCACGAACGAAAAGGTTTTGATGTTGGTAGCGGCACCAAATTCGCCCCTGTTGTTCATGCACACCACGGAGAGATCGCCCACGCGGCCAAAGCGCGACATCAGCTTGTCCTCCAGTTCGAACACCACCGAATCCGCCGCCTGCTGCGGCGTCATACCCTGCGCCATGCGGCGAACGATTTCGTAACTGGTGCAGCCTTTCATCAGATCTTCACCGACGCCCGTGGCGGTGGCGGCGCCGGTTTCGCTGTCACAGTAAAAGCCGGAGCCGATAATGGGCGAATCCCCGAGTCGACCGCGTTTTTTCATGAACAGGCCGCTGGTGGAGGTGGCGACGCTCATTGAGCCCTGTTTATCGAGGCCGATAATGCCGACGGTGTCATGTCCGTCGTAAGGGCTTAAGCCCTTATCCAGCGTTTCGCGGCAGCGTTTGCGGTAGTGCTGCATGGCGCGGTCAGTGAGCATGGTTTTGTCGGCAAAGCCCTGGCTCAGCGCCCATTCCCTCGCGCCCTGGCCGACCAGCAGGCTGTTGTAGCGCTGGCGGCTTAACGCATGCGCCACGCGCACCGGGTTGGCGATATCCACCAGGTTGCCCACGGCACCAAACGCCAGCGTGTCGCCGTCCATATAGGCGGCGTCCAGCTCCACCTCGCCATTTTCGGTGGGCAGCCCGCCGTAGCCGACGGATTTATAAAACGGAAAGTCTTCGACGGCGGCGACGGCATCCACCACCGCTGCCGAGACCGGTTTCCCCGCAGCCAGCGCAGATGCAGACTCGGTGACGCCTTCAAGCGCCATTCGCCAGGTCGCGATAATTCCCCACATGCGTTACTCCTGTTTTGCAAGGGTGGTGTCGGTTTGCGTAACGGTGGCCATTTCCGCCGCGCGGTACTGTTTGTCCACGATACGCATAAAAGGCAGATACAGCATGGCGCCAATCAGCAGGTTGATAAGCTGCATCACGCTGCCGCTCAGGTGACCGGTGACGATAAAACCGCTGATGACCGGCGGCAGCGTCCAGGGAATAAACACCCCGGTGGTGACGGCAACCGCGCCAATCTTCATCGCCGCATACTGCACGGTGACCAGCACCAGCGGCACCAGGTTGAACGGGATAAGCATGATCGGGTTCATGATCACCGGCAGGCCAAACAGGATCGGTTCGTTGATGTTAAACACCGATGCCCCGGCGCCGAGGCGCGCCACTTCACGCATGTTTTTGCTGCGGGCGAAAATCAGCATTGCAATCACCAGCGACAGCGTGGCCCCCGCGCCGCCCATCCAGATCATGTCAAAAAACTGTTCGGTGATAATGTGCGGCGGCGTCGTGCCTGCCTGAATCGCGGCGATGTTGTCGGTCTGGTTCTCCATCCACAGCGGTCGAATGATGCCGTTGATCATCGAGCCGGAGTTAATGCCCACGGACCACAGAATGGTGATGCTGAACACCGTCATCAGCGCGCCAAAGTATGAGGTGCCATAGTGGCGCACCGGCGTGGCAACCACTTCGTAAATAAACTGGTGGATGGTGTTGTAGTGGGTGTTTTCAAACACGATGCGGATACCCAGCACCAGAATCATCACCAGCAGGGCCGGGATCAGCGCGGCGAACGACTCCTGCACCGCCGGAGGCACGCCGTCCGGCATTTTGATCACCATTTTTTTGCGCTTGAGCCAGCAGAACAGCTCCGTCCAGAGCAGAGAACCAATCATCGCCACGAACAGCCCTTTGCTGCCAATCCACTCCACTGGAATGACGGTGATACCGCCGTTCTCCGCCACTTTGATAAAGGGCGTCAGGATGAGAAAGGCGACCAGCGCCAGGATGCCGCAGGAGATGCGATCCTCGCCATAGTGTTCCGCCAGGCGGAAGGCGACCAGGAAGCTGATGAACAGCGACATGGTGGAGAACACCGCGTTGAACGGGATTTCGATAATGGCGCTCCAGCTCTCACCAAAGGCCTGAGACATAAACTGCTGATAGGCTTGATTCGGGAACGACGAGATCACCAGCAGAATAGAGCCGACGATGATAAACGGCATGAAGGAGACGTAGGCGCCGCGAATGGCCCCGAGATGCCGCTGCTGGGCCGTTTTGGCCGCCAGCGGCATCAGTTTTGCTTCAAGAAATCCCAGAACATTGTTCATTGTGAACTCCGTACAAGATTGAGGGGTGTTGTTTGTGTTATGTCTGAGGATTATCAGTGAAGCGTGGCGAGCGAAAGGTGAAATCGGTCACAAAGCAATCGCTGGTATAGTATAAATCTCACAAGATTGGTTCTGAGGATCCTGCGATGGAAATTAAACTGCATGCTAATGCCACCACGACGCCGCGCATCCGTCGCTATCTTCAGCAATCAGATAAAAGCGACAGGGAGCTGGCCGTTGAGCTGGGGATCTCGGTCACTACAGTCAGGCGCTGGCGTAACCGCGATCAGGTTTCGGATAACCACACGACGCCAAAAGTGATACACAAAGCATTGAGACAGGAGCAGGTTGCGCTGGTCAATGCCCTGCGGGATATCACGGGTGCCCCGCTGGACGAACTGCTGCAGATGGTCAATAACGGACTCGGGATCGCCGTATCCCGCGCGACCCTCAATCGCTACCTCAAACCGGCTTCGGTAAAGCAGAAGGGCGCGACGTTGCAGGGGAAAAAGGCGCTGAGGGCAGGTATCGTGCCGCAAAAACTCCTGTTACATCATCAGCCTCTGTCTCTGCATATGGACGATGGCGGTGAACAGCATCTGCTCTGGGCGCGTGAACCCGTGAGCGGCTGGTGCTCCGTTCGGCTGTACGCGGGCATTTCTCCACAGCTGCTGGTCCACTGGGTGAACGACGTGCTGGAAGCCTGTCCGGCTGATATTCAATCTATTGAGACTTTTGGTTTCGAGGTGAAGCTTGAGAAACGCAATACCGCCGTGACAGTACATCCACAGCAATACCCCGCCGTTCAGGTTGCTCTGCCGCTATGCGACATCATTCCACGTCTGAACAGTGAACCGGCAGGCGAGCTGCTGATCCAGCTGTGCGAATTTTACAACCGGGAGAAAGCCCAGAAAAAGTTGGGAGAGAGTACGCCGCAGGCCTTTCTGGAAGCGCTGCGGCATAAGGACTAGAGGATCTCGAGCACGTCTTCCGGCGGGCGTCCAATGCGCGCCTGGCCGTTCGCCACCACAATCGGGCGCTCAATCAGCTTTGGATTTTCAACCATCGCCTGGACCAGTTCAGCCTCGGTGAGACGGTTGTCATCCAGGTTAAGCGACTTATACAGATCTTCTTTCTGGCGCATCAGTTCTCTTGCACTGCCCATTCCCAGCATGTGCAGCAGCTGGCGGAGGGTTTGCGCGTCAGGTGGGGTGTCAAGGTACAGCACCACCTCCGGCTCCACGCCGTTAGACTTCAGCAGGCTCAGGGTATCGCGGCTCTTGGAGCAGCGAGGGTTATGATAGATTTTTACGGCGTCTGTCATGACGTGAATTCTCCTTTATTACATCTTCTCGTACGGCTTAAAGCGCTGCTGCAGGCCGCGTAGCTGATCGATACGCGCGTCGTAGCGAGCCTGCTGGAGGCTGCCGAGTTTGACCTGCGAGCTGGCGCTGCTGAGCGCGGAAATCGCCTGATCGAGACGGCCCACCAGGGCAAAACCTTCGGCACGCGCTGCCAGCTCCTGATCGCGGTTGCCGAGCTGGGCTTCCGCCTGAGCGAGCAGATCCCAGCCGTTTTGATCGTCTTTATTATTAAAGGTGTAGCGGTTGAGGATGGTCGCCGCCTCGCCGGGCTGGCCGCCCTGCAGGTAAGCGTTCGCCAGGTTAAGCTGCAGCACCGGGTTGGTACGGACGTCTTTCGCCCCTTTCAGGCGGTTAATCGCATCGGCAGGCTTCTTCTGCCCCAGATCGATATCCGTCGACAGATCGAGGTACCACGGGTTGTTCGGATCGGCTGCCAGAAGCGGCTGCAGCGCCTTACGCGCCTCGTCGTATTTGCTGGCCTCCATCGCCTGGAGCGCCTGACCATACTGCGCGGCGTTCTTCTCGCGCACGTTGCCTTTCGCCAGGGTATCCAGCAGGTCGCTGGTGAGCTGGTTACGCCCGGAATTGTACATCCCCAGGGTTCTCACCTTCGCCATGTAGAAATCCTGTGAAGACTGGACCACGACCGGGCGCATCTGGTTGGCACGGTTACGCGCGTCCGACAGACGGCTTTCCGGCAGCGGGTGGGTCAACAGAATTTCCGGCGGACGGGAAGAGTAACGCGCCTGATCGAGCAGTTTTTCGAGGAAGCTCGGCATGGCCTGCGGGTCAAAGCCCGAACGCTGCAGCACCTGAATCCCGATGCGGTCCGCTTCCTGCTCGTTTTGTTGGGTGAAGCTGATCATCCCCTGGCGTGTTCCCGCCAGCGTACCGGTCAGTGCTGCCATCCCGGCCTGCGGGCTGGCCATCGCCAGCAGAATAGAGCCCAGTGCACCCACCCAGGTGAGGGGGGCGTTACGTTTCTGGTCTTCCATCGCACGTGCGAGATGACGCTGGGTGACGTGCGAAATTTCGTGCGCCATTACCGAGGCCAGCTGGCTTTCGTTGTCAGAGTAACGGAATAACGCCGAATGCAGCACCACGTTACCGCCAAAGAAGGCGAAGGCGTTGATTTCGTCGTTATTGATTAAATAGAAATGGAAGGGGGTTTTTACCGAGTCGGCGTGCGAAACCAGACGCATCCCCAGCCCGTTAATGTACTGTACCAGCAAAGGGTCGTTAATCAGCGGGGCGCTGCCGCGCAGCTGGCGAACATAGTAATCCCCCATTTGCATCTCTTGCCCAATAGAGAGCGTGCTTCCTGCTGTGGTGCCCATGTCCGGCAATGTATCGGACGAGTCAGCAAAAGCGGGCAACACCTGACCGACCGTCACCGCGGCAATCAGTGTCGCAACCAGTGTTTTTCTCAACTGCCTGAACATAACCACTGTCCTGTATGTTGGATGTGCTAATTTGACCGATGAACCGGTATATCGTTCATCTCTGCTGCTCTGGGAGTGTAGCCGTGTTGTAGCATGAAGAAAATCCCATTCATCAGGCTTTTGCGGATTGTGATCGGGATACAAAAAGCGAAAGTCTTTTTTGTGACAGTTAGATACAATTCATCGTCTCACTCCCGCCATTCGATTCAGGGAAGGGTTGTATGCTCGAAATGTTAATGCAGTGGTACCGGCGTCGGTTCAGCGACCCGGAAGCCATTGCTTTGTTGGTTATTCTGGTTGCCGGGTTCGGTATTCTGTTCTTCTTCAGCGGCCTGCTCGCGCCCCTGCTGGTGGCGATTGTGCTGGCGTACCTGCTGGAGTGGCCAACGGCGCGCCTGGAGCACATCGGCTGTTCCCGTCGCTGGGCAACCAGCATCGTGCTGGTGCTGTTTGTCGGCATCCTGCTGTTAATGGCCTTTGTGGTGATGCCGGTTGCCTGGCAGCAGGGGATCTACCTTATTCGCGATATGCCCGGCATGCTCAACAAGCTTTCTGATTTTGCCGCCACGCTGCCGCGCCGTTACCCGGCCCTGATGGATGCCGGGATTATCGACGCGATGGCGGAAAATATGCGCGCCCGCATCATGACGATGGGCGATTCGGTGGTGAAATACTCTCTGGCTTCGCTGGTCGGACTGCTGACGCTGGCGGTTTACCTTGTGCTCGTGCCGCTGATGGTCTTCTTCCTGGTGAAAGATAAAGACCAGATGCTCAACGCCGTGCGCCGTATTCTGCCGCGTAACCGCGGGCTGGCGGGGCAGGTCTGGGAAGAGATGAACCAGCAGATCACCAACTACATTCGCGGCAAGGTGCTGGAGATGATTGTCGTGGGGGTCGCCACCTGGATTGGCTTCCTGATTTTCGGCCTGAACTACTCGCTGCTGCTGGCGGTGCTGGTGGGGCTGTCTGTCCTGATTCCGTATATCGGCGCGTTTGTGGTGACCATTCCGGTGGTTGGCGTGGCGCTGTTCCAGTTTGGGCTGGGGACTGAGTTCTGGAGTTGCTTCGCGGTGTACCTGATTATTCAGGGCCTGGACGGTAACCTGCTGGTACCGGTGCTGTTCTCCGAAGCGGTGAACCTGCATCCGCTGGTGATTATCTTATCGGTGGTGATTTTCGGCGGGCTGTGGGGGTTCTGGGGCGTGTTCTTCGCCATTCCGCTGGCGACGCTGATTAAAGCCGTGGTTCACGCGTGGCCGGATGTGCCGGCGGTGGAAGAGAAGTAGTTTTGAGCGGCCTGATGCCCTCACCCCGACTCTCTCCCACGGGAAGAGGGGGGAAACACGAAAAACGGCAACCTGGGTTGCCGTTTTGCTGTTTATCAGGCGCTTTCTTTCAGCCAGTTCAACACCACGTCGTGGTGGTTGCTGGTTTTGAAGTCGTCAAACACGTGTTCAACTTTTCCGTCAGCGTCAATCAGGAAGCTGATGCGGTGAATACCGTCGTAGGTTTTACCCATAAACGTCTTCTCGCCCCAGACGCCGAACTGCTCGCACACCTGATGGTCTTCATCAGAAAGCAGCGTGAAGTTCAGCAGCTCTTTTTCAGCAAATCGTGACAGCTTTTCTGGTTTATCCGTGCTGATACCCAGCACTTCCACGCCGACTTTTTTCAACTCGTCCATGTTGTCGCGTAAGCCGCAGGCCTGTACGGTGCAGCCGGGGGTCATGGCTTTCGGGTAGAAATAGACCAGAACACGCTGTCCCTGGAAGTCGGTCAAATTTACTTGCTCGCCGTCTTGATCCGGTAAGCTAAATTTCGGTGCGATGTCACCGGCTTTCAGTGGGTTCATTACTCAACTCCATCCTGTTCGTGCTGCGAATAATTGACGACGCTTATACTGCCCTGCGCGTTTAATTCTGTACAGAGGGCTTTGAACGCTTGCTCGATATTTGACGCATCCTGTGATGCAGGACTGTGCGCGGTAATTTGAATAAAGAGCGTGGGAACCGTACTTGCGTCGCCCGGCTGTGTGCGGGAAACGAGCTCGGCAATGTTCATCTGATGGCTGTCAAACAGCGCGGTGAAGCGCTCTATCAGATGGGGAGAATCAGGCACTTCAACCTGCACCCAGACGGTAGAAGGCATAGCCGGACGCGGTCGCGCCGTGGTGCGCTTCATGACAATCAGCAAATCCAGCTCGGCGCCCTTCAGCGGCAGGGTCGATTCAATCAACGTAATGGCGTTCCATGTCCCGGAAAGCAACATAATAAATGTGAACTCTTCGCCAAGCATGGCCAGACGGCTGTCTTCGATATTACAGCCGCAGCTGCTTACGTGGCGGGTGATGGTGTTCACGATACCCGGCCTGTCGGCACCCAGCGCAGTGATAACCAGGTAATGTTGTGATGAGGTTGTCAAACCTGTTCTTCCTTTGCATGGTTAAGTCTTCCTAAGGAAAGCATAAAAAAAACATGCATACAACCGCCTGAGAGCCTCAGGTCGCTTGCTTTTATTACAGTTCCAAACGTAACATTGAGGCTCTTGTTCGCACAGAGGATGGCTCATGTTCACGGGAAGTATTGTCGCGCTTGTTACACCGATGGATGAAAAAGGTAATGTCTGCCGGTCAAGCATGAAGAAGCTCATTGATTACCATGTCGCCAATGGAACCTCGGCGATCGTTTCGGTAGGGACTACCGGTGAATCCGCAACGCTGAGCCACGACGAGCACGGCGATGTAGTGATGCTGACCCTGGAACTGGCTGACGGACGTATTCCGGTCATCGCGGGGACAGGGGCTAATGCAACCGCAGAAGCTATCAGCCTGACCAAACGTTTTAACGACAGCGGCATCGTTGGCTGTCTGACGGTGACCCCTTATTACAACCGTCCTACTCAGGAAGGTTTGTTCCAGCACTTCAAAGCCATCGCTGAACATACTGACTTGCCACAAATTCTGTATAATGTGCCGTCCCGTACCGGTTGCGATATGCTGCCGGAAACCGTTGGTCGTCTCTCGGAAGTAAAAAATATTATCGGTATTAAAGAGGCGACAGGGAACTTAAGCCGCGTTCATCAGATCAAAGAGCTGGTTTCAGACGACTTTATCCTGTTGAGTGGTGATGATGCGACCGCGCTGGACTTTATGCAGCTCGGTGGCCATGGCGTGATTTCCGTAACGGCAAACGTTGCGGCGCGCGATATGGCTGAAATGTGCAAACTGGCCGCAGCCGGTCACTTTGATGAAGCCCGTGTCATTAATCAGCGTCTGATGCCGCTGCACAATAAATTATTTGTCGAACCCAATCCGATCCCAGTGAAATGGGCATGTAAGGAGTTGGGGCTTGTAGCAACCGATACGCTGCGTCTGCCAATGACACCGATTACCGACCACGGTCGTGACATCGTCAGGGCGGCGCTGAAGCATGCCGGTTTGCTGTAGAGTTTAGGGAGATTTGATGGCTTATTCAGTACAGAAGTCGCGCCTGGCGAAGGTTGCGAGTGTTTCGCTTGTTATGCTGCTCGCTGCCTGTAGTTCAGACTCGCGCTACAAGCGCCAGGTGAGCGGTGATGAATCCTATCTGGATGCGACCCCGCTTGCTGAACTTCACGCACCGGCTGGTATGATCCTGCCGATTCAGAACGGCGATTATAATATTCCCGTGACCAACGGCAGCGGCCTGGTCGGTAAAGCGCTTGATATTCGTCCGCCAGCACAGCCTCTGGCGCTGGTTAACGGGGCGCGTACCCAGTTCACCGGTGATACGGCGTCTCTGATGGTTGAGAGCGCGCGCGGTAGCACGCTGTGGCCGCAGGTTGTCAGCGTCATTCAGTCGAAGAACTACACCATCGATAAACGCGATGACGCCAGCCAGACGTTAACCACCGACTGGATCGAGTGGAACCGTCTGGATGAAGACCAGCAGTACCGCGGTCGTTATCAAGTCTCCGTAAAACCACAGGGTTACCAGCAGGCGGTTAACGTTAAGCTGTTGAACCTGGAGCAGGCGGGTAAACCGGTTGCGGATGCCGCGTCCCTGCAGCGTTACAGCACCGAAATGCTGAACGTGATTGCCGCGGGTCTGGATAAAACCGCGACCGATGCCGCCAACGCCGCGCAGAGCCGCAACGGTGTGACCTTCGATGTGCAAAGCGGTGCGGATGATACCGGCCTGCCAATGCTGGTGGTTCGTGCACCGTTCAACCAGACCTGGCAGCGTTTGCCAGCGACGCTGGAAAAAGTGGGCATGAAAGTGACCGACAGCACCCGCTCAACCGGTAGCATGACGGCAACCTATAAGCCGCTCTCCGACAGCGCATGGCAGGAACTGGGCGCGAAAGATCCTCAGCTTGCCTCCGGTGACTACAAAATTCAGGTCGGTGACCTTGATAACCGCAGTAGCCTGCAGTTTATCGATCCGAAAGGTCACACGCTGACCCAGTCGCAGAACGATGCGCTGGTCGCTGTCTTCCAGGCAGCATTCAGCAAATAAATACGAGGGCTGGTGAATCCAGCCCTTTTTATTTTCGTGCCACGCAAACGTGTGCGTGGCATAATATGCCCAGTTTTGAACACAAATCATCACACCAGGAGTAATGAAGATGCAGAAGCAAGCTGAGTTGTATCGTGGCAAAGCGAAGACCGTATACAGCACGGAAAACCCGGATCTGTTGGTGCTCGAGTTCCGCAATGATACGTCAGCAGGGGATGGCGCACGCATTGAGCAGTTCGATCGTAAAGGCATGGTGAACAACAAGTTCAACCACTTCATTATGACCAAACTGGCCGAAGCGGGTATCCCGACCCAGATGGAAGCGTTGCTGTCCGATACGGAATGTCTGGTGAAGAAACTGGATATGGTTCCGGTTGAGTGCGTTATTCGTAACCGTGCGGCGGGCTCCCTGGTGAAGCGTCTCGGCATTGAAGAAGGTATCGAGCTGAACCCACCTCTGTTCGACCTGTTCCTGAAAAACGACGCCATGCATGACCCGATGGTCAACGAATCCTACTGCGAAACCTTCGGCTGGGTGAGCAAAGAGAACCTGGCGCGTATGCAGGAGCTGACCTATAAAGCCAACGACGTGCTGAAAAAACTGTTTGATGACGCGGGCCTGATCCTCGTCGACTTCAAGCTGGAGTTTGGTCTGTTCAAAGGCGAAGTGGTGCTGGGCGATGAGTTCTCACCAGACGGTAGCCGCCTGTGGGACAAAGAAACCCTGGATAAAATGGACAAAGACCGTTTCCGTCAGAGCCTGGGTGGCCTGATTGAAGCCTACGAAGCGGTTGCTCACCGTTTAGGCGTTAAGCTCGACTAACTCCCTCACCTGCCAAAGGATGTTCGCATCCTTTGGCGTCTTACCTTTGTTTCCTATGGTAATCTTGCCGTTAACCGCCTACGATCATAGCTATTATAAATGGAATAGTTCGAGGTGGTTATGCGCTGGCAAGGGCGTCGTGAAAGTGACAATGTAGAAGACAGACGCAGTGATGGTGGCGGCGGTCCTTCAATGGGGGGGCCCGGCTTCCGGTTACCCAGCGGCAAGGGCGGCATCATCCTGCTGATTGTGGTGTTAGTCGCGGGTTACTACGGCGTTGACCTCACCGGGTTGATGACCGGTCAGCCGCTGCAACAGCAGCAGCATTCTCAGCGCTCCATCAGCCCGAATGAAGATGAAGCGGCCAAATTTACCTCCGTTATTCTCGCCACAACAGAAGACACCTGGAGTCAGCTGTTTGAGAAAATGGGGCGTACCTACCAGCAGCCGAAGCTGGTGATGTACCGGGGGGCAACCCGCACCGGATGCGGCACCGGACAATCCGTGATGGGGCCGTTCTACTGCCCGGCAGACGGTACCGTCTATATCGATCTCTCTTTTTACGATGACATGAAACGCAAGCTTGGTGCCGACGGTGATTTTGCCCAGGGCTACGTGATCGCGCATGAGGTTGGCCATCACGTGCAAAAGCTGCTGGGGATTGAGCCAAAGGTACGCCAGCTGCAGCAAAATGCGTCGCAGGCTGAAGTGAACCGCCTGTCCGTCAAAATGGAGCTGCAGGCGGACTGCTTCGCGGGCGTCTGGGGTCACAGCATGCAGCAGCAGGGCGTGCTGGAATCCGGCGATCTTGAGGAGGCGCTGAATGCCGCTCAGGCTATCGGTGACGACCGTCTTCAGCAGCAGAGCCAGGGGCGCGTCGTACCGGACAGCTTCACTCACGGTACCTCACAGCAGCGCTACAGCTGGTTTAAACGCGGTTTCGACAGCGGCGACCCGGCGCAGTGTAATACCTTCGGCAAAGCGATGTAATGCTGGCGTTTGATCAGCTGATACGCGAGCTTGAGCGCACCGGCCATCGTCGGCTGGTGGTGCTCAGCGGTGAGGCGCAGTGGACGTTAAGCCAGGCGGTTGCCCTGCGTGACGCCTTGCCCGGAGACTGGGTAAGGCTTCACGAACATCCTTCAAAAGCCATCAGCGGCCTGCTGGGACGCGAGTTCCGGCATGCCGTTTTTGACGCCAGCACCGGGTTTGATGTCGCCGCGTTTGCCGCCCTGAGTGGAACGCTGAGCGCCGGAAGCCTTCTGGTGCTGCGGGTTCCGCCGCTTGCTGATTGGGCCGACAGGCCTGACAGCGATTCTTTGCGCTGGAGCGACAGCGTGGAGCCAATCGCCACTCCACACTTTGTGCACCACTTCTGCCGGACGCTTGCCGCCGATTCGGATGCGATTGTCTGGCATCAGCATCGTCCCTTGTCCGTTCCCGTTGCGCCGGATTTACCCGCCTGGCAGCCTGCCAGCGGCGCACCGCAGCGCGAGCAGGCGGAGATCCTCGACCTGCTTCTGACCATGCCTGCGGGCATTGCCGCGGTAACGGCACCGCGCGGACGCGGAAAGTCAGCGCTGGCGGGGATGCTGCTCAGTCGCATTCAGGGGAGTGCGTTGGTCACGGCACCGGCTAAAGGGGCAACGGATGTCATTGCGCGCTTTGCGGGCGAGCATTTCCACTTTATGGCTCCGGACGCGCTGTTGGCCTCTTCACGCCAGGCTGACTGGCTGATTGTCGATGAAGCGGCTGCGATCCCTGGTCCGCTGCTGGAGAAGCTGGTGACGCGTTTTCCGCGCGTAGTGTTAACCACCACGGTCCAGGGCTATGAGGGGACGGGCAGGGGATTCCTGCTCAAGTTCTGCGCCCGTTTTAGCGGATTGCGGCATTATGCCTTATCGACCCCCATTCGCTGGGCTGCCGGATGCCCGCTTGAGCGATTCGTGGCGAATGCACTGTTATTTGATGATGCGCTTATCGATCGCAAACCGGAAGGCGACGTGCGTATAACGCCGCTGGCGCCGCGGATGTGGGAGAGTGACCCGGCACGCGTGGCAAGCGTTTATGAACTGCTGTGTGCTGCACACTACCGTACTTCACCGCTCGATTTACGCCGGATGATGGACGCGCCCGGCCAGCACTTTGCTGTTGCCGGAACGGAGGCAGAGATCGCCGGCGCGCTCTGGCTGGTGGAAGAGGGCGGGTTGTCCCCTGAGCTTAGCCGCGCCGTGTGGGCGGGATACCGGCGTCCACGCGGGAATCTCGTGGCGCAGTCGCTGGCGGCGCACGGCGGATCGCCACTCGCGGCGACGCTGAAAGGGCGACGGGTTAGCCGCATTGCGGTTCACCCCCTGCGCCAGCGGGAAGGCATCGGGCAACGGCTTATCCGTAGCGCCAGCGGGGAAGACTATCTGTCGGTGAGTTTTGGTTATACCGACGAGCTGTGGCATTTCTGGCATCAATGTGGGTTTGTGCTGGTGCGGATGGGGAGCCATCGGGAAGCCAGCAGCGGCTGCTACACGGCGATGGCGCTGCTGCCGCTGAACGAAGCCGGGCGTCAGCTGTGCGCGCAGGAACATCAGCGTTTGTGCCGGGATATGCGCGTCCTGTCGGCCTGGAACGGTGAAAAGATCCCGGTGGAAGACGGCTGGGAAGCTACCCTTAATAGTGACGACTGGCGGGAGCTGGCGGGGTTTGCGTTTGCCCATCGGGCGTTTTCAACCTCGGTTGCCGCGCTGACGCGGTTGTTGCTCACCGTTGATATGCCGCTTCCGGCCCTGCGGGGGAAAATGGCAGGGAAAGCGGATGAGGTCGGGCGAAAAGCGTTGCTGGCAAAGCTGCGCAGTGAAACCGCGCAAGCGCTTGAAAGCCTTGATTATCCGCGCTGCCAGCGGTTGAAGGAAGCCATTTTGCAATGGCAATTTTTTCAATGACTTCTTCAGTAAAGTGGCATGGTCATTCCCGCCGGGAGGCGTAGAATCCAGGTCATCTATTAAGGAGACCACCATGAAACACGACCATTTTGTTGTTCAAAGCCCTGACAAACCGGCTAAACAGTTACTGCTTCTGTTTCATGGTGTTGGCGATAATGCCGTCAATATGGGTCAGATTGGCAGCTGGTTTGCGCCCATTTTCCCCGAAGCGCTGATTGTCAGCATCGGTGGCGTTGAGCCATGCGGCCCGAACGGGCGCCAGTGGTTCTCGGTTCAGGGCGTGACGGAAGAGAACCGTCAGGCGCGCATCGATGCCATCATGCCGACCTTTATCGATATCGTCCGCTACTGGCAACAGCAGAGCGGCGTGGGTGCCGACGCGACCGCGTTGATTGGCTTCTCACAGGGGTCAATCATGTCGCTGGAAAGCGTTAAAGCGCAGCCGGGTCTGGTTTCACGGGTAATCGCGTTTAACGGCCGTTTTGCGACGTTACCGGCAAGCGCAACCACGCAGACCACGATCCACCTGATCCACGGCGGCGAAGACCGGGTGATTGAGCTCTCGCATGCGGTTGCTGCCCAGGAAGCGTTGATTCGCGAAGGTGGGGATGTGACGCTGGATATCGTTGACGATCTGGGCCACGCCATCGACGACCGCAGCATGCAGTTCGCGCTCGATCGTTTGCGCTATACCGTACCGAAGCACTACTTTGATGAAGCGCTCAGCGGCGGTAAGCCGGATAATGATGATATTGTTGAGTTTATGTGAGGTTATCCCCTCTCCACAGGAGAGGGGATACAGACCGATTACTTCTTCTGGTCTTTCTTCGGCCAGTCGTCGTCATCGTCCCACTTGTCGTTAAAATCACGGTGCGGGGGAAGGTCCGGTTTGTTGGCGAGAAATTTTTTATGGTCAACGCGCTTCAGGTCTTTAATCACGTTCAGCAATACGCCAACCAGAAAAACCAACACCAGAATCCACCAGTACTTTGAAAGCCAATCCATTCGCTATTCCTCTCAGAGCGTTCGTCAGGCGACGAGTTGCTCCATAATACGTTGATACATACGGGCCAGCAGTTGCAAATCTGCCGCATTGACACACTCATTTATTTTATGAATGGTTGCGTTTACTGGCCCCAGTTCGACAACCTGGGCGCCCATACGGGCGATAAAGCGTCCGTCTGAAGTGCCACCCGTTGTCAGCAGCTGTGGCTTAATTTCATTATAGTGCTCGATGGCGTTCACCACCGCATCCACCAGCTTACCGCGCTGCGTCAGGAACGGCTGGCCGGAAAGCCACCACTCCACGGTGTAGCGCAGCTGATATTTTTCCAGCAGGGCGATAACGCGCGCCTTGATCATCTCATCGGTCAGTTCGGTGCTGAAGCGGAAGTTAAACTGGACGAAGTAATCACCCGGGATCACGTTGTTGCTGCCGGTCCCGGCCTTGACGTTCGCAATCTGCATGCTGGTTGGTGGGAAGAATTCGTTGCCTTTATCCCACTCGATGCCCACCAGCTCGTTCAGCATCGGCGCAGCGCGATGTACCGGGTTATCGGCCAGATGCGGATACGCAACGTGCCCCTGAACGCCGTGAATGGTCAGGTTACAGGTCAGCGAGCCACGGCGCCCGTTTTTGACGACATCACCCACCACTTCGGTACTGGACGGCTCACCGACCAGGCAGTAGTCCAGACGCTCGTTGCGCGCCATCAGCGCTTCAACGACCTTCACGGTACCGTTATGGGCGCTGGCTTCTTCGTCGGAGGTTATCAAAAACGCGAGACGGTTTTTGTGGTTCGGATGCTGCGCCACAAAGCGTTCTGCCGCCACGACCATCGCCGCCAGAGAGCCTTTCATGTCTGCCGCGCCGCGACCAAACAGCATGCCATCGCGAATGGTCGGCTCAAACGGCGGGTTAATCCAGCGATCCGCATCACCTGCGGGAACGACGTCAGTATGCCCGGCAAAGGCCAGCGTTTCACCCTGACCGCGCCACGCCCAGAAGTTCTGGGTATCGCCAAAATCCATGTGTTCAACGGTAAAACCGATGGCACGCAGGCGTTCAATCATAAGAGCCTGACAACCTGCGTCGTCCGGGCTAAGGGAAGGACGGCGAATAAGCTGCTGAGTCAGCTCAATGACCGGGCATGACATAAACTACACCTCAACGAAAAAAGTCGGAATAAAGGGTTTCACTGAAACCCAGCAGCATAGGCTGCCCTGGCGCGCAGAGCAATGGGCGTTTGATAATTGCCGGCATCTCGAGCATCAGTTTTGCCGCGCTGTCGGCATCTTTGATGCTGGCGCGCAGAGAGTCGTCCAGTTTACGCCAGGTGGTACCGCGGGTGTTCAGCAGGGCTTCCCAGCCCAGTTCGCGAATAGCGCTATGCAGAAATTCTGCATCGAGCCCATCGGCACGGTAATCGTGGAAGCGGTACTCCACGCTGTTTGCTTCCAGCCAGCGGCGGGCTTTTTTGATGGTGTCGCAATTTTTAATGCCGTACATCACAACCATGGTGAATCCTTTTGATGTTCTGATAATTAAATGTTCAGTAAATTCGAAGATATATCCTTAAGTGGAATATAACACATTCAGGAATCGTCTGGATTAATGTGTCTTCTTAATTCGACTCACAACTGTACGCTGAATATTCTTTCATCATTTAAGCATAGATGTCCATAAACTTTAAAAAACCAATAAAGTCAGCCAATAAAATAAAACTCACCCGTCCGTAGGGTTATTTCAAAATATTGCTGGCCGTCACAAAAAATTGAGGGCTCTCCGTTCATATTTATCATAAATCCCCGCAGGACGTGGGGTACAATCACAGCAATTGGTTAAATAGTCTTCACAATGATGGTACGTTTTTGTAGAATGCGCATAATAATAAGAGAGGTTGTTATGATTGAACGTGAACTGGGGAACTGGAAAGATTTTATCGAAGGCATGCTTCGTAAATGACATTCAGTAAGAATTGCAAGAGCACTAAAATAAGTAAAATAACCATAGTGTGAATTAATCACACAATAAAAAGGCGGCCGATAAAGCCGCCTTTTTTTATTTCAACCACTTACTCAGGACGTTCCTTCAGCGGGAAGCGGCGACGCACCAGTACAAAGAACAGCGGAACGAAGTAAATGGCCAGAATGGTGGCCGAAATCATGCCGCCCATCACCCCGGTCCCGACCGCATGCTGGCTGCTGGAGCCCGCGCCCGTGCTGGTTGCCATTGGCAGAACACCAAAGACAAACGCCAGCGACGTCATCAGGATCGGACGCAGGCGCTGACGGCAGGCGTGCAGCGTAGCGGCCATCAGCTCGTGGCCTTTGGCATTCATCTCGTTGGCAAACTCAACGATCAGAATGGCGTTTTTCGCCGACAGCCCAATGACGGTGAGCAGGCCCACCTGGAAGTAGACATCGTTCTCCAGGCCGCGCATCCAGGTCGCCAGCAGCGCACCGATGACGCCAAGGGGCACCACCAGCATGACCGAAAACGGGACCGACCAGCTCTCATACAGTGCGGCAAGGCAGAGGAAGACCACCAGCAGCGAAAGCGCATAAAGCGCAGGGGCCTGCGCCCCGGAGAGACGCTCCTGGTAAGACATGGCCGTCCACTCGAGACCAAAACCGGCGGGCAGCTGCTGCACCAGTTTTTCCATGGTGTCCATGGCAGTACCGGTACTGACGCCCGGCGCGGCTTCCCCGACGATTTCAACCGCAGAATAGCCGTTATAGCGCTCCAGGCGCGGCGAGCCGCTCTCCCAGTGCGAATTAGCAAAGGCGGAGAACGGCACCATGCCGCCAGCATTATTCCTGACAAACCAGCGGTTGATATCATCCGGCAGCATGCGGAACGGCGCGGCGGACTGGACATACACTTTTTTCACGCGGCCGCGGTCCATAAAGTCATTCACATAGCTCGAGCCCCACGCCGTCTGCAGGGTGTCATTGATATCGTTGATCGAGACGCCCAGCGCCTGCGCCTTACGCTGATCGATATCCACCTGGAGCTGCGGACTATCATCAAGGCCGTTATGGCGAACGCGGGTCAGGCCCGGATCGTTGCCCGCCAGCGCTAGCAGCTTATCGCGTGCCGCCATCAGCGCCGTGTGGCCCGCCCCTGCGTGATCCTGCAGCTCCATATCGAAACCGGCAGAACTGCCCAGCCCGCTTATCGCCGGTGGACTGCTGGCAAAGACGCGCGCCTCTTTGATGCGCGCAAAGGCTTTGGTCGCACGTTCAATGATGGCAAATGACGTTCCCGTTCTGGTATCGCGCTCGTCCCAGTCCTTCAGACGGACGAACATGCGGGCGACGTTCTGCCCGTTCCCGCCCGGACCGGAGCCGACGGTAGAGAAGACCGACACCACGTTATCTTTCTCTTTGGTGAAGAAGTACTGTTCCACTTTCTGGACCACTTTCAGCGTCTGCTGCTGCGTTGCGCCGCTCGGAAGCTGCACCGAGGTGGTGAACATCCCCCGGTCTTCCATCGGCAGGAACGAGGTGGGCAGGTGCAGGAACAGCCAGACCATGCCGCCCAGCAGCACAACGTAAATCATCATCCAGCGCAGGCTGCGGTGCAGTACGCGACCGACGGCAGATTCATACCGCGCGGCGTTGCGGTTGAACATCCGGTTAAACCAGCCGAAGAAGCCTTTCTGACCGTGATGCTCCCCTTTGTGCAGCGGTTTCAGAATGGTGGCGCACAGCGCGGGGGTGAGGATCAGCGCCACCAGCACGGAGAGCACCATCGCCGAGACGATGGTTATCGAGAACTGACGGTAAATCGCCCCGGTGGTGCCGCCAAAGAAGGCCATCGGGATAAAGACGGCCGACAGCACCATCGCAATCCCGACCAGCGCCCCCTGAATTTGCCCCATGGATTTGCGCGTCGCCTGGCGCGGAGTGAGTCCTTCTTCGCTCATGATGCGCTCGACGTTTTCAACCACCACGATGGCATCATCCACCAGAAGGCCAATCGCCAGCACCATGGCAAACATCGTCAGGGTATTAATGCTGTACCCGAACGCGTACAGCACCGCAAAGGTCCCCAGCAGCACTACCGGGACGGCAATGGTGGGGATCAGCGTCGCGCGGAAGTTTTGCAGGAACAGGTACATGACCAGGAACACCAGCGCGATGGCTTCCAGCAGGGTCTTCACCACGTCCTCAATCGACGCTTTAACGAAGGAGGTGGTTTCATAGGCGACTTTATACTCCAGCCCGTGCGGGAAATACTGCGACAGCTCGTCCAGACGATCTAACACCAGTTTCGCCGTCGCCATTTCGTTCGCGCCGGAGGCCAGTTTAATCCCCAGGCCGGAGGCCTGATTGCCGTTAAAGCGGCTCAGGTAGTCGTATTTCTCCGCCCCCATTTCCACCGTGGCAACATCGCCGAGACGCACTTCCGACCCGTCCTGATTCACGCGCAGGGTGATGTTGCGGAACTGGTCCGGCGTCTGCAGCAGGGATTGCGAATTGATGGTGGCGTTCAGAGCTTGCTTATCAACGGAAGGCGTTCCCCCCAGCTGCCCCACCGCAATCTGGGCGTTCTGGGCTTTAATGGCATCCGTCACGTCGGTTGCCGTCATCTGGTAGCTGTTCAGCTTGTTGGGATCGAGCCAGATACGCATCGAGTATTGTGAGCCGTAGGCGTCGATATCTCCGACGCCGTTAATCCGGCTGATAGGATCCTGAATATTACTGGCGACGTAGTCCGCGATGTCCTGTTTATCCATCGAGCCATCTGTCGAGACAAACGCGATGGTCAATATGTTGGTATCGCCAGTTTTACGCACGGTCACGCCCTGGTTCTGCACCGCCTGGGGCAGCTTGCGCATGGCCGACTGCAGCTGGTTTTGGACCTGCTGCACCGCTTCGTCCGGGTCGGTGCCCGCCTTAAAGCTCAGGGTCACCGTCGCCTGACCCGTGGCGCTACTTTGCGAGGACATGTACATCAGGTTATCCAGACCCGTCATGTTCTGCTCGATAACCTGCGTCACGGTATTTTCCAGCGTTTGCGCGGACGCGCCGGGGTAGTTGGCGGTGACGCGCACGTTAGGCGGTGCCAGGTCGGGGTATTGCTCAACAGGAAGTGAAGTAATCGCCAGGACACCTGTCAGACACAACAGGATGGCAAGCACCCAGGCAAAAATGGGGCGATCGATGAAGAAATTCGCCATGAAAGTGTGACCTCGTTTTGCTGCACGTCATTATTGTTTATTGCCCGCATAACTTTAGCGGTAAGGGCCAGGTCAAACGTGGAGAAATAAAGGAGATAATGTAAATTATCATGCGCTTTTCCCTGCGCTTGCCCCTTTACCGTTATTTACCTGTTAACGGCGTGGGCACCGGGAACGTCACGCTGACCAGCGTGCCGCCGTTTTGCGGCTGTGAAAAGTGTAGTGTTCCCCCAAGCCGTTGCGCGCGTTCACGCATAATGTTCAGCCCGTAGTGTCCCGGCGGCTCGCTGGCCTCGCCAATTCCGATCCCGTTGTCACGAATGCTGACGCAGTGCGTACCGTCCGCTGCCGTCACGCAGTTCACCGCGATTTCGCTGGCCTGCGCGTGCTTAATGGCGTTCAGCACGGCCTCACGCACGATCTGTAAAAGATGCACCTGCTTTTGCGCGTCCAACGCCAGCGAGGAGAGGCGACAGTCGAGATGCAGCTTAGCCTGCGTCTGGCTCTGCAGGATGTCCAGGGACTCCTGTAGCGCCGCGGGTAAATTCGCGTGGTTCAGCGTCAGGCGGAAGGTAGTGAGCAGTTCGCGCAGCTGCTGCCAGGCGTTGTTCAGCTCGCGGGAGAAGTCGGAGATGATGGTCTGCGCCGGAGTATTTTCCTCCGGCACGGCGCGTTTGAGCAGCGCAAGCTGAATGCGCAGATACGACAGCACCTGCGCCAGCGAATCGTGCAGCTCGCGGGCGATGGTGGCGCGCTCTTCCATCAGCAGCAGCTGCTGGTAATGTTTTTGCGCCTGGTTAAAGTACAGCCCGCGCCCGAGCATGGTCGCCACGCTTCTCATCAGCGGAAGGGGGACGCTGTCCGTTTCGCTTTGCCAGCGCAGCTCGCCGTAAAGGGTGTCCTGCATCAGTACCGGCAGGTTTTGTAGAGGGATCCCCCTGGACTCCTTCCCTTCACACAGCCGCCAGTCGTCGCTGGTGCGCAGCTCCAGATAATTCATCTGCGTATAGTCATGGACAATCTGCAGGATATGCCGGAAACAGTGGCTGTCTATCTGGCCGGTATTCAGCGCCTGCGAGCACTTGAACAGCATGTCGAGCTGCTGGTGGGCTTCGTGCAGGTGCCGCGTTTTTTCCGCGACCGAAGCCTCAAGCGAACGGTAGAGCGTATCTAATTCGGCGGACATGTGGTTGAAGGCGCGGGAGAGCTGGCCCAGCTCATTCGGCAGGGCGGAATCCGGCGCCGGAGTTGCAAATTCCCCGCGCTCAACCCGTTCGCTGGCCGCCACCAGATTGTTAAGCGGCAGCACCACCTGGCGACGGATGCGTCGCAGGGTAAACAGCGTCAGCAGCAGGATCCCGAGAGCGCCTGCCAGGGAAAGCAGGGTCACCGTCTGAATTTTATGTTCGGTGTAGTGCTGAAGGGCGAGGACAAAGGCATCAATGCGGCCGACAAAATCTTCAATATTGTGTTGATACCACGCGCTGTCGCCGCGGGCGATGTGAGCATCCATCTCCTGCCAGGCCACGTGCAGCTGCTGGTAGCGTGCTTTAACATTGTCCGGAACGTACCAGCGGTTCAGCTTCTGCAGCGCAGGCGCGCCGAGCGTCTGTTGCCAGCTCTCGCGATGTGCAGCAAGGGAAGGGCTGTTGCGCTGCATCTCGTAGCCCAGACGATAGCTCTGCATGCGCAGCGAGCCGGCGATATTAATGGCTTCGGCATCGCGCTGGCTGCTGGCCAGCGTCAGCAGCGCGACGGTGCTGCTGAGCACGGATAGGGCAATGATCGAAAAGAAAGCCCAGGCAAGGCTTCCGGAAACGGGTCGTTTAACGGTCACAGAACGGCTCTCTGAATAAAATTGATCTGCCACAGGTTCACTGGAAATAATTGGGCGTTCAGGGCATTTGAACATTGCCCGATCGCACCGTGATGCGTAAATACCATACTCTTATAAAGAGAAAGGTTATTGAACCAAAAACAGGTGTGGTTATGAATCGTTTTATTATGGCTAACAGCCAGCAGTGCATTGGGTGTCGCGCCTGCGAAGTGGCCTGCGTGATGGCGCACAACGATGAGCAGCATGTCCTGAGCGAGCGCCATTTTCATCCTCGTATTACGGTCCTGAGATCCGGTGAGAAGAGCAGCCCCGTGACCTGTCATCATTGTGAAAATGCACCCTGCGCGCAAAGCTGCCCGAACGGTGCCATCAGCAAATGCGATGACAGCGTACAGGTGAATCAACAAAAATGCATCGGCTGTAAGGCCTGCGTGGTGGCCTGCCCGTTTGGCACGATGGAGATTATCGTCACCCCGCTCGACAACGGCAGCGTGAAGGCCTCGGCGAATAAATGCGATCTCTGTCTGACGCGGCCACACGGCCCGGCCTGTATCGAAAATTGCCCGGCAGATGTCCTCTCACTGGCAACGCCTGCTGTCCTTGATCATCTGGCGAAATCGCGCCGACAGCGCACGGCCTGCCTGGAGGCGCAGCCCTGGCATGCGGAGGCCGTCGGAGAAGATGCTCCGCGCACCAAACTGCAGCAGATGCAGGGGACGGCGCCACGCGGCGAGCCCGATAAACTGGCTGCCGCTGAACGCGTAAGCCATTTTAACGAAATTTACCTGCCGTTCCGGGACGGGCAGGCCGCCCGCGAGGCGTCGCGCTGCCTGAAATGCGGAGAGCACAGCATTTGCGAATGGACCTGCCCGCTGCATAACCACATCCCACAGTGGATTGAGCGCCTCAACGCGGGGGATATCGCCGGCGCGGTCGAGCTTTCTCATCAGACCAACTGTTTACCTGAAATTACCGGCCGCGTCTGCCCGCAGGACCGATTATGCGAAGGGGCCTGCACAATACGTGAAGAGGCGGGATCCGTGACCATCGGTAACATCGAGCGCTATATCTCCGATCGGGCGCTGGCGATGGGCTGGCGGCCGGATATGTCCGCCGTCACGCCGACAGATAAACGTGTCGCGATTGTCGGCGCGGGGCCTGCCGGGCTGGCGTGCGCCGACGTGCTGGCGCGCAGCGGCGTGAGCGTGACGGTCTATGACCGGCATCCGGAAATCGGTGGATTGCTAACCTTTGGCATCCCGGCATTCAAGCTGGACAAATCGCTGCTCGCGCGGCGCAGAGAGATATTTACCGCGATGGGGATCCGCTTCGAGCTGAACTGCGAGGTGGGCCAGGACGTATCGATGTCGCAGTTAAAGCACGATTACGACGCTCTGTTTATTGGCGTGGGAACCTATCGTTCGATGAAGGCGGGTATCCCGCATGAAGACGCGCCAGGGGTCTATGACGCGCTGCCTTTCCTGGTGGGCAACACGCGGCATGTTATGGGGCTGCAGGCGACGGCCAGCGAACCATTCATCGACACCCATGGCTTAAACGTGGTGGTGCTTGGCGGGGGCGATACCGCCATGGACTGCGTCCGCACCGCGTTACGCCACGGTGCGGCGAAGGTGACCTGCGCCTATCGTCGGGATGAGGCCAACATGCCGGGCTCGAAGAAAGAGGTGAAGAACGCCAGAGAAGAGGGCGCGGCGTTTGAATTTAACGTCCAGCCGGTTGAGCTGACGCTGGATCCGAACGGAAAGGTCAACGGTATCCGGATGCTGCGTACCGAGCTCGGAGAGCCGGATGCGCAGGGACGGCGGCGACCGGTTCCCGTGGCGGGCAGTGAGTTCGTGATGGCCGCGGATGCAGTCATCATGGCGTTTGGTTTTAACCCGCACGCGATGCCGTGGCTGCAGGCGCAGGGTGTCGAAACGGATGACTGGGGGCGGATCGTTGCCTCCGTCGAGAGCCGTTACCGTTACCAGACGACTAACCCGCAGATCTTCGCCGGGGGCGATGCGGTACGCGGCGCGGATCTGGTGGTGACCGCCATGGCGGAAGGGCGTCATGCGGCGCAAGGGATACTCGACTGGCTTGGGGTTAACGCGCCAAAACATCATTAAACCGGCGGGCGACAAAGCGGGATTCACGGCGTAGTATAGGACGACTCATTGTGTCGTGGAGCCCGTATGACCCTGAAAATTGACGTTATCAAAGACAAAATTCTCTCTGAAAACTACTTTGTCCTGCGTAACATCACCTATGACCTTACGCGTAACAACGGTGAAGTGATCCGCCACAAACGCGAGGTCTACGACCGCGGCAATGGAGCAACTATTCTGCTCTATAACCGTGAAAAGCGGAGCGTGGTGCTGATCCGCCAGTTCAGGGTGGCGACATGGGTCAATGGCAACCCTGACGGACGTCTGATTGAAACCTGCGCGGGCCTGCTCGATGATGATGAGCCGGAAGTCTGCATCCGCAAAGAGGCCGTTGAAGAAACCGGCTTCGAAGTGGGCGAGGTCAAAAAGGTCTTCGAGCTGTTTATGTCGCCCGGCGGCGTGACGGAAATCGTCCATTTCTTCATCGCGGAATACAGCGACGCGCAGCGCACTCACCGGGGCGGTGGCGTCGAGGATGAAGATATCGAAGTGCTGGAACTTCCTTTTGCCCGAGCGCTGGAGATGGTGCGAACAGGGGAAATCAGGGATGGTAAGGCGGTGATATTACTGCAGTATTTACAGACTACCGGGCTGATGAATACCCCTTTCGAACGGATATAGCCTGTTTTTCGGGTATATCTGATAAATCCGATTGAGCAACCCCGGCGGGAACACGAAGATACTGCCCAGTTATGCGTTTTCGTTCCGGGATTGTGCCATTCATGCGCTACAGCGTCTTTTTATTTTCCCTGTTTTGGGTGCTCCTCGCGCCGCAGGTGCGGGCTGCACCCGCGCAGCAAGCCTTTTCTGACTGGCAGGTGACCTGCAATAACCAGAACTTTTGCCTTGCCCGCAACACGGGCGAACATCGTGGTCTGGTCATGACGCTCACCCGAAGCGCCGGGGCGAAAACGGATGCCACGCTGCGTATCGATCTCGGCGGTCTTGATACTCCCTCCGTTAAAGAGCCTGAGATTGCTCCCCGCCTGCTGCTGGATAACGTTCCTCTGAAGCTCGACAAACAGCGCTGGCAGCTCACGCCCTGGCATCTGAAAACGGACGATGCGGCCACCATCACCGCCTTTCTGAAAAACATCCAGGAAGGGAAGTCCCTGACCCTGCGCGGTGGTAAGCAGGTCATTTCACTGAGCGGTCTGAAAGCCGCGCTGTTGTTCATTGATGCGCAGCAAAAGCGCGTCGGCAGCGAAACTGCGTGGATAAAGAAAGGTGACGATCCGCCGTTAAGCGTTCCGCCTGCACCCGCCTTAAAAAAGGTGGCGGTCGTCAATCCGACCCCGACGCCACTCTCCCACGCCGAACTGAACGACCTGCTGGACTATGGTACCGGACGGATGAACAGCAGCCAGTGCTCGCTGGATCCTAACCGCCGGGAAGTGCGCGTCACCGCGTTAACCGATGACAAAGCGCTGCTGATCGTCAGCTGCGAGGCGGGGGCCTATAACACGGTCGATCTGGCGTGGCTGGTATCACGTAAAAAACCGTTCACCGCCCGCAGCGTCAGGCTGCGTCTGCCGTTTACGCCGTCAAGCGACGGCAGTGAGATGGAGTTGATGAACGCCAGCTTCGATGAGAAGACGCGCGAGCTGACAACGCTCGCGCTGGGACGCGGTATGGGCGATTGCGGGATCCAGACGCGCTGGCGTTTCGACGGCCAGCGTTTCCGCCTGGTGCGCTACGCCGAGGAGCCCAGCTGCGACAACTGGAATGGGCCAGATGCCTGGCCCACGCTGTGGATCACGCGGTAGCTTTTCTGCCGGGTAAGCGCCAGCGCCACCCGGCAAAGCAGACCGCACCCTCGTTACTGTTTACGGAAAAAGTCGTTATACAGCATGTAAAGATGCGCCGCGCTCCAGGAGAAGTTAGGCGCGCCCTGCTGCGCGCCGGTCAGCGGGTTGTAGTTTTCCTGAATCGGGCCGTCGGACGTTAACCCCTTCGCGTGCTTAAAGAAGTTTTCTGCCAGCGTTTGAGCCTGCTCCCGGTAGCCATAGCGTTCCATCCCTTTCAGCCCAAACCAGAACTGGTCGACCCACACCCGGCCTCGCCAGTAGATATCCGGACCAAAGGCCGGGTTGGTTAGCGCGGCAGTCCCGAGCGGCACATACGTGTTGAACTCTTTCGGATCCAGCATCACCTTCACCACGGCATCCGCATGCGCCTGCGTTGCCGCACCGTTAAACAGCGGCGACCAGCCTTCCGGTCCTTTACCGCGCTCGACGATAGGGTTGCCCGCACAGCCGTTCGCCAGCGGTTTATCCTCGATACGGATGTCATAGTAAAAACCGCTCTTCGCGTCGAACATGCAGGTATTGATGTAGGTCGCGAGCTTATCCGCCAGCTGGCGGTAGCGGCTGGCCTCCTGCTCTTTACCCAGCAGGCTCGCCATCTGCGCCAGATAGTGATTGTCGCTGTACATGTAGCTCGCCTGATCGACGGACTCCTGCAGCAGCGAATAGCCCAGCAGCTTGCCCTCGTTATCGCGATTTTCAGCAAACTTCACCGTCCAGTCGCTGCGCTTGCCGCCGTTTTCGACGTAGTTATCCAGCTGGGCTTTATCGATAAAACCGAATACGGCTGCGTCATCGCGACCTGATTCCCACGAGGCCGCAACCTGCGCCGGGATCTCCAGACTGTCGTAATGGTCCTTGTCGATCACCCGGGCATAGTTGTTCAGGCCGGAAAGCGATTCCTCTTTATCGCCTTTTTTGACCGTAAAGAGCATCTCCCCGCTGGCGGTGTTATGGGCTTTGTCACGCGTCGCGCCGTACTCCGGCACGCCGTTGCCGTTATGGTCGCGGTTGCGCAGCCACCAGTCGTGGTAGGCCACCAGTTTAGGGTACATTTCTGCCAGCCAGGCTTTATCCTGCGTGGTGTTATATACCTCCATCACCGACCACGCTGCCAGGCTCGGTTTAGTATTGCGCTCATTCCAGTTGCCGCCGTCGCCGCCGCGTTCCGGGCTCAGGTTCCAGGCGATGAGATCCGGCACAAAGCCGGCATCCTGCGGGCGTACCGGATCGTCGGGTTTGATTTGCCAGGAGAAGACCGCGCGAATGTTCTCTTTGGCGATATCCGGGTTGAAATGCGACATGGCAAACGCCTGTTTCCAGGTATCCCAGGGCCAGGTCTGGTTGCCGGAGAACCACCGTCCGGTGACGGATGGCGTCACCGTGTTATAGCGCACCGCGCCGCCCGGCGAGCGCCAGTTGCCGTTCAGCGTCTCGATGGCCTTCACCGCCACGCGGGTTTGCTCTGGCGTGGCGTTAGGGTTAGTTAACCCTTTCTGCAAATAGCCCTCCCAGCGCTGCTGCGAGGCCGTCATATAAGCGGCCGGGCGCGCCAGAATATCGCGGATCTGCACCTGCTCGCGCTTCACCTCATCGGCATTCAGCAGATGGGAGTAGGTGGTATACAGCGTGGTGCTGCCGGTAATGTGTGCCCGGCTGGTAAAGCGATGCCCGTCGACGGTGGTCTCGACGGGGAGGGATTTATGCACCTGATATTCGGAACTGCCGGAGGTCAGAAGATCCCAGGTGGAGCGTACTTTGCCAAAGGTCACTTTCAGGCCGTCACGGGTGGGGACCAGCCTGCGCTGGTAATCCGGATACGCGCCGTCGATGGTCTTATCCGACAGCGGTTTGCCCTCTTTGGCCTCCAGCTTTTCCAGTAGTTCGCCGTCCCACACCAGTTCCAGCGGTGCCTTGCTGGTGATGCGGGTCTCCAGCAGCGAGGTGCGCGCGGTGGCAAAGCGCAGCGTCATCACGATCTGCACATCTTTCGCGCTCAGCTTTTGCACCAGCGCGCCGGGAAGGCTGTAAGCCTCAAGGGTAAAATCGACTTTTTTGCCGTTCTGATACACATTCAGGCGATCGAAATTGGTCGCCATAAAGTTGATGTACTCTTCGGTGAGCAGCGCTACGCCGGGAAATCCTCCCTGGGTCTGCGGCCCGTTCGGCAGCAAATGACCATGCCAGGCACCCAGATCGAAAAAGGGATTAAACCGCTGGTGGTCGTCAGCGTCGAAATCGTGCATGTATTCCGGCGCACCGGTACGGTTGATGACATTTTTAAAATCAGCTGGAGCGGTGGCATGAGCCGAAAAGCTGAGCGCCAGCGCGCAGGCCAGCGGTGTAAGGCTGAGTTTCATATCGGAAGATCCTTTTACCAGTAGACGTATTGCATCAGGAAGACCTGATCGCTCGGGTCGCCGGAGGCATTTTTCATGTAAAAGCGGCTGTCGGCTGCGGTGGCAAAGCGTCCACCGCCGTACTCATACCAGATGCCGAACTGCATAAACGAGGTTGTTTCATCGGCGGCATTGTCCGGGCGATGCTTTGCGTAGCTGTAAGCGGTGGAGAGATAGACGCCTTTTAACGCTTCAACCATGGCGCTGACCATATAGCCGGTTTCAGTCCCGGAGACGTCCTTGCCGCTGGCGCGTCCGGTGTGATGCCAGGCGCGCGCCGCCAGGTTGGGCGACAGAATGCCGGTCAGGAAGAGTTGTCCCGTGCCGTCGGTGACCTCAAGTCCGTTCATCCAGGTGACATCTTTGACGATGTCATACTGGATATAGCCATTCGCCATCGCCGGATAGGTATACTTATCGTCATAGCGATCGTATTTACCAAAATGCAGCCAGGCTTTGCTCTCGTCATGGTGCCCCGCAGGCGTGGCGGTGACGCTGTAGCGCAGGTTCCCGGAGAGGTTTTGTACCTTGAGCGCGTACATAATGTCGCGGGTGTTGGGGATCACGTAGCCCAGATCGGGCGTGAAATCTCCCCACCACTGCAGGTCATCAAGGGAGGAGTCCTGACGCAGGCTGAGCATGATCTCGGTGTTGCCGTCGGTTTTGTAGCCGCCGTAAAAGCGGTTAAGCCCACCTTCGAATCCGCCCCAGCTGTGGTCGGGCACCCAGGCGTTCCCCTGATGGTCAGCCTGTACGGTCCAGCCCTCGCCGTAAATCAGGCCGAACCAGTGCCCGTATTTCATTTCCAGACCACTCTCAATGTAGGTGCCGTCACTGTATTTATGTTTATTCTGACCTTCTAAATCCATATATCCGCCAACTCCCAGCTCGCCATAAAAACGAAACGACGGAGAGGTAATTTCCGGGGTTCGGGTATCGTCATGTTCAGCGGGTCGGGCTTCTTCTGCGGCAAATGCCGGGCAGCAGAAAGAGAGGGCAGCGAGTGCCCCAATTGTTTTCTCTTTAATTTTCATGCACTCATCCCAGTGAAAAAATATCCATGCCTTCAGCGTTAGTGAAGATTTGAGGCAGGTGACGCTTCTGTTTGTTGTTGTTCTTTTGATAATCCCTTGACGTATTTGCTGTATTTCCACCAGGCAAATCCGAGGAATAACACAATGCCACCGACGTTATAGAAAATAATCGTCAGAATATTGGCACCGGTGGGGAAAGTTGAGGCCACAAAGCCGATGGCAAAAATCACAATCAGCATCGACACCACCACCATGCCCGTGGTGCGTGAGCCCATTTTGAAGTCGCGCGGGAGATGATCGAGCTTACGGCGCAGATTCAGGTAGGCCAGCATAATGAACAGCGGCGGTAACATTGACGCGGCGGCGGTCATATTAATGACGGTATTCATCAGCTCCTGCGCGGTATTCGACCCCATAGTTGGGATAATCATGAGCGGAATGACGATCAGATACTGGATCCACGCCGCCCGCGCCGGTACGCCGTTCTCGTTCAGCGCCACGGTTTTTGGCCCAAAGATGCCGCTCGGGATTTCAGAAAAGAAGATTTTGACCGGGGTTGCCGTCCACATCAGCAGGGAGCCGAACATCGCGGTAAAGGAGACCAGGCCGACGAAGCGGTTCATCAGCACTTCCGGCAGGCCAAACCATACCGCCAGGCCGTGGAACACCTGTACCGAACCACCGGTGAATTTCAGCTCTTTGCTGCTGATAAAGACGTTAATCAGCACCGAGGAGATGGAGTAGAGCACGCCGATGAAAATCCCCGCCAGAATGATCACCCTGACAAAGGATTTTGAGCCGCCCTTCACGTCGTTAACGTATACCGCAACGGACTCTGCGCCCCCGGCGGCCATAAATATCCAGGTGGTGATGCCGAGGAAGGCCCAGTTGAAGTTGGGGATCATCGCGTCAACGGTAATCGGGTCGGCTGGCTGCACGCCGCCCACCAGCGCCGCGCCGGCCAGAAGAATATAGGAGAGGGTCAACAGCAGCATGAGCGTTGAGGTCACCGACGTGATAGGCCCCAGCATCTTCGCCCCGTTGGTGGACACCCAGGTCGAGAAGGCGAACAGCACCATGCTCAGTACCGTGGTGGCAAACGGCGTAAGAATGTACTCATAGCCCAAAAAGGCGTAAGAGGCGTAGGCGATGACGCGCGGTAATAACGAGGTAAAGAAGAACAGGTTCACGAACCAGTAGGTGTAGGCGGTAATAAACGCCCAGCGCCCGCCGAGCGAGCTTTTCACCCAGGCGTACACGCCCGCTTCGGAGTTTTTATTCAGGGAGACAAACTCCGCGATGATTAAGCAGAAAGGAATAAAGTAGAACAGGGTGGCTAAAAAGAACATCGGCGCGGAGGCCAGCCCCAGCTCGATGTTGTTATTAATCACGTTGTTAAAACTGAATACGGCGGCAAACGTCAGCGACAGCAGGCCGAATTTGCCGATGGTATTACGCTTGGTAGTTTCAGACATAACCTATCTCCGGGTACGAGGAGGATAGCGGTGCTTCATTGGCACCGCTGGATTTTTTATTTGTTATGGAAATAACCGTCTTCGATGGTCACATAGAGGACGACTTTTTTGGCTGGCGTTTCGCTGATAAAGCGATACGCCTCGTGGTTTTCACATATCACGATCTGTCCCTCCCGCACCTGTTCGGTATGGCCCACGCCTTTCAGGTATTCGCGGTCGGTTTCATCCCGGTAGCACTCCACAAGCTGAAGGGCGTCTTTTGCGGCGTACTCAATTTTCTGCGCGCCCTGCAGGTAGTAATGGACCTCGAAATAGCGGCGATGGCCGACGAACAGCGCGTCGGTGCTGGCATCATGGGTCACGCGGTAGGCCAGAGAGTCGCCAATCGAGTGGGCAACGCCGGGCTGGATGTGGTCGATGTTATTAATGGCCTCTGTGCAGCGCTGCCATTTGCGGCCCGTGCGATAACGCTGCTGGAACTGTTCCAGGCTGTCGAGAACGATCATTTTTCTGCCTCGCTATGCGAATTCATGGAGAAGAAACCGCTGCCGAACCGATGGCGCGCCAGCGTCTGCGCGGCGGTGTGTCCGCCTTCCAGCGGGAGCAGGGTGAAGCCGTAGCGGAACGGCCGGAACCAGACGCGCCAGGTATCCAGCACTTCGCTTCCCCAGGAGTTAGAGCCTAAGCCCAGTACCTGATGGTCGAGATTGAGGGTGATGTCCTCGCTGCGACGCAGTTCGTTGCAGTGCTGCGCGGCGTGGATGTTCTCTGCCGTGTAGTGCCAGGCGCTGAAATGGATGGGCTGCTCAGGCATCACCAGCAGGCCGCTGCCGTGACGGCTGGCGAGCGTTGCCCAGCGCACCTGCTGACGGTTGCCGTTGTTCTGCGGGAACGGGTAGTTTTCGAACATTTCGTCCACCGTGGTGTGCCACAGGTCTATGGTGCTGGCCTGCTGGCTGTCCGGGTAGTTCTCTCCAGGGCCGCGTCCGTAGTAGCTTACCTGGTCGAATTCGCCGTTGATGCCGAGGGTAAAGCCGATGCACGGGATAATGTGCGGATAATCACCGTAGCGTTCACCGCTCAGCTCAACGTTAATTTGCCCGTCGGCGGCAATGCGCCAGCGATAGGTGCAGCGCATACCAAAATCAAACACCGGCGGGGCAATCAGCGTGCGGGTGGTAATGACGATCGCATCGTCCTGCTGCTCGACCTCAAAACCGCGCAGGTGCTCCTGCATAATCTGCAGATGGTTGGGTTGCCACAGCCCCTCATACTCCTGCTTGTGGTTATCAATCATCGGTTTGAAAAAGTTAATCTTTGGTTCACGGGTGATGTTTTCCTCACCGTTAACCAGCCAGGAGCAGAGTTTCCCCGTCACTTTTGAGAAGCGTGCGCGGAAGTTATGCCCGATCACGGTACAGTTCAGACGGTCTTCTGCCAGCCGCAGCGGTGTGGCGTTAGCGTTACTAAACGGCGTGGCGTGAGCCGTGCACGCTTTTAGCGGGAACTGATACACCGCAATCTCGTGCCCCGCTTCGCTGTAGCGCGTGCGGCTGTTTTTGCTGATGCGCACGGTCAGGAACGCTTCGTGCTCGTCGAGTTCGGGCAGGTTCAGGCTCACGCTGCGGGTGCTGTTGGGGGCCAGCCCGGAAATTGTCAGCGGCTGGCTGTGCAGGGTTTCACCTTCGGCACGCACCTCAACGAGCAGGGTGTAATCATCCAGGCTGGTGAACCAGAAGCGGTTTTCAACGTGCAGCTCGCCGTTCTGCCAGCGAAGTTTGACCGGGGCAATCACCTGCTTATATTCACGCAGGCCCGGACCCGGCGTTTGATCGGAGTAGATCAGTCCGTCGAGGCAGAAGTTGTAGTTATTCGGGTAGTCACCAAAGTCGCCGCCGTAGGCGTAATACGTATTGCCGCTGGCATCTGCCGCCTGAATACCGTGGTCGCACCACTCCCAGACGTAGTGGCCCTGAATACAGTCGTGGCGATCGAAAACGTTTTGATATTCCGTTAACCCGCCCGGGCCGTTGCCCATCGCGTGGGCGTATTCGCAGATAACGCGCGGTTTGGCGTGGGGATACTCGCCGAACAGGTTCATCAGCGGCACGCGGGTGTACATGGTGGAGATGATATCCACCACCTCGGCGTCGCGATCTTCTTCGTAATGCAGCAGGCGCGTGTCATCCAGCGCCTTTGCCGCCCGGGCCATGGCGCGGATATTACAGCCGTAGCCGGACTCGTTTCCAAGCGACCAGATGATGATGGAAGGGTGGTTTTTCTGGGCGTGAATATGGCGCTCGATGCGCTCAACGTAGACATGTTCCCACACCGGATCGTCCGTGATGCGGCTCAGGTCGCCGACGTTGGCAAAGCCGTGGGATTCCACATCCGTCTCCGCCATCACGAACAGGCCGTAGAGGTCGCACAGCTCGTAGAAGCGCGGATCGTTGGGGTAGTGGGCGGTGCGCACCGAGTTGATATTGTGCTGCTTCATCAGGATCAGGTCGCGCTCGACGCGATCCATGCCCACGGCGCGGCCTTTCTGGTGATCGTTGTCGTGACGGTTTACGCCGTGCAGCTTCAGGTAGCGGTTGTTCACGTAGAACAGGCCGTCTCGCACCTTGATGTCGCGGAACCCAATGCGCTGAGGGATAACCTCCAGCGTCTGTCCGTGTTCATCTTTGAGCGTTACGACCAGATGGTAGAGGTAGGGCGATTCCGCAGACCACTGCTGAGGCTGTTTGACCTCAATGCTAAAGGCGGTTTCCGCGCTGCGGGTCACGGTCAGGCTGTCGGTAGTGCCCTGATGGATCGCTGCTTCGCCATCATACAGGGCATACTCCAGCGACACGGCGGATGCGTGCGGGGCCAGGTTTTCCAGCTCAAGCTGACAGAAAAGGGTGGCGTCTTTCCATGCCTCGTCAAAGGTGGTTTTGATCGTGACGTCGCGCACGTGAGTGGGATTTTTGCCGATCAGATAGACGTCGCGGAAAATGCCGGCCGTCCACCACATGTCCTGATCCTCAATGTAGGTCGAATCCGCCCACTGCAGCACCCGCACGCACAGCAGGTTTTGCCCACCGTGCACTGCGTGGCTGATATCAAACTCGGCGGTCAGCCGGCTGCCCTTGCTAAAGCCAATATAGTGACCATTCACGTAGACTTCGAAATAGGTTTCGACGCCGTCAAACTTGATGAGGGTCTGCTTCCCCTGCCAGCCGTCCGATAGCGTGAAGTGGCGCTGATACGCCCCGGTAGGATTGTCTGTAGGTACCCACGGCACGTCGACCGGGAAGGGGAAGCCTTCGTCGGTGTACTGCAGCTGGCCGTGGCCTTCCATCTGCCACATGGCGGGTACGGTAATGTCGCCCCAGTCGGCCATATACTCAGAGGTAAAGTTTTCCGGTACCAGAAGGGGGTGGGTAAAAAAGCGAAAGTTCCACTTACCGCTCAGAGACAGAAAGTGGCTGCTGGCCTCGCGGGCAAAGGTGCGAGCCTGCGCGACGGTGTCGTATGAGAAGAAGTACGCTCGCGGCGGAAGCCGGTTCTCATGCGTGAGTTGAATATTTTCCCAGCGATTCATGCGATCTCCCTGTAGGGGGTAAACATCAATGCTGGAGATTTTAGTAAATATTTTACTAAATAAAATCAGTAAAATTGATTTGCTTTAACTCGATCACGAAATAAAAAAATGCCGGGCATGCCCGGCAGTGTGTTAATCGAGGGGAATTAGCGGGTGGTGCCGCGCAGTTTCAGCACGCTCGGCACGAAAACCTGCAGCGGCAGCGTCCGGCCATCGCGGGCTTTTTCCAGCAGCAGGTTAACCCCCTGGCTGCCCATCATTTCCGAGTGGATGCGTACGGTAGAGAGCGGCGGGAAGGTGAAGCGGGCGGTCGGGATATCGTTCACGCTGATGAGCGAAATGTCCTCCGGGATCGCCAGCCCTTTTTCATGGATAGCGCGCAAGACGCCGATGGCTATCGAATCAGAGGCCACAAACAGGGCGGTAGGCCAGCTTGTCTGAGCCAGCATGGTTTTTGCCAGTTCGTATCCGGATGAGCTGGAAAAACCGCCGCGCCAGATATCCTGTTCTGACACCACCCCTTTCAGGCGACCATACTCGACAAAAGCGGCTTCGCGGATATCGGCTTTGCCGGGCTCATCTTCCCCGCCGATAAAGCCAATGCGCTTAACGCCCTGATCAATGAAGAAATCAACGATCTGCTTGCTGATGCGCGAGAGGTCAATGTCGACGGAATCGAACGCGCTGCCGGGCTCGTGAAAATCGATAAAGCAGACGTTGTCCGTCAGGGCCATTGCGCTACGGCGAGTTGCTGAAGAAGGTTTGCCCACAATCAGTACGCCGGTAAGTTTTTTACTCTCTGGCAGGGTGGCATTGGCGTAACAGTTGCTCAGCTCGACGCCCAGCTTTTCACACTGTGTCTCAATACCGTGGCGGATGGCAAGGTAGTAAGGGTCGTTAATCTCCAGCTCTTGCTGGTAGCTGTAGAGCGCCAGAATGTGCTGCTGACCCACCGCGGCAGACTGCATTTTGCGGGAAGTTGTGCTTTTGTATTCCAGCTTTTCCGCAATCTCCAGAATGCGGTGCTTGGTCTCTTCTTTTACGTTCAACGTTGGGTCATCGTTTAAAACCCGGGATACCGTCGCCAGCGAAACGCCAGCCTCCGTCGCGATGTCTTTGAGCGTAGCCATGTTTGTCCTTATTCCCCCACGTGATGACCCATTGTAAAGGATGAATCAGGACATGCATCCGTTTTTACTAAATATCCTGCCCATTGCTTCCGGCAAATAGCGTGCTAGTATTTAGTAAAACTTTACCAAGGAGAGAGCATGGACACGATAGCTTACGATGACTTTGCAAAGCTGGAGATCCGCGTGGGGACGATTGTGGACGTTAAGCGCCACGCCAACGCAGACAAACTCTATATCGCGCAGATTGATGTGGGCGGAAAAACGCTGCAAACCGTCACCAGCCTGGTGCCGTATTACCGGGAAGAAGAGCTTATGGGAAAAACGGTGGTGGTGCTGTGTAATCTGGCGAAAGCGAAGATGCGCGGCGAAACGTCTGAATGCATGCTGCTCTGCGCGGAAACCGATGACGCCAGCGAAAGCGTGTTGTTAACGCCGGAGCGGGCGATGGCGGCGGGTGTCCGGGTGGTATAAAAAAAGGGTGGCAAAGCCACCCGATTTTCCAGGCCGGGTAAGCGACAGCGCCACCCGGCAACGCAGACCGCACTACAGCACGCTCAGCGCCTTCTCCACCACGTTCTCAACCGTAAAGCCGAAGTACGGGAACAGCTTATCGGCAGGGGCGGACTCACCGTAGCCCCGCATGCCGACAATCGCCCCTTTGAGCCCGACATACTTGTACCAGTAGTCGGCGATACCGGCCTCCACCGCCACGCGCGCCGCGACGTTAGAGGGCAGCACCGACTCCCGGTACGCCTCGTCCTGAGCGTCAAAAATATCCGTAGAAGGCAGGGATACCACGCGAACCGCGTGGCCTTCGGCAGTCAGTTTTTCCGCCGCTTTCACCGTGATTTCCACCTCGGAACCGGTCGCAATCAGGATCACGTCCGGCTTGCCGCCGCTGTCTTTCAGGATGTAGCCGCCGCGGGCGATGTTTTTCACCTGTTCCGGCGTACGCTCAATCTGCGCCAGATTCTGGCGTGACAGAATTAATGCCGTTGGGCCGTTATGGCGTTCTACCGCCAGCTTCCAGCCCACTGCCGCTTCGACCTGATCGCACGGACGCCAGGTGCTGAAGTTTGGCGTCAGGCGCAGGCTAGCCAGCTGTTCAACCGCCTGGTGGGTGGGACCGTCTTCTCCCAGACCGATGGAGTCGTGGGTATAGACCATAATCTGCCGCGCCTTCATCAGCGCCGCCATGCGCGCCGCGTTACGGGCGTACTCGACGAACATCAGGAAAGTGGCGGTGTACGGCACAAACCCACCGTGATGGGCGATGCCGTTGGCGATCGCGGTCATCCCGAACTCGCGCACGCCGTAGTGGATATAGTTCCCGGCAATATCCTCTTTCAGCGATTTCGAGCCGGACCAGATCGTCAGGTTGCTTGGCGCCAGGTCCGCCGAGCCGCCGAGCAGTTCGGGCAGAATAGGGCCGATTGCGTTCAGGGTATTTTGCGACGCCTTACGGGTGGCGATTTTCGCCGGGTTGGACTGCAGGTTTTCAATCAGCGCCTGGGTTTTATCGTCCCAGTCTTCCGGCAGACCGCCGCTCATGCGGCGGGAGAACTCGGCGGCCAGCTCCGGGTGCGCTTTTTTATAAGCGGCAAATTTCTCGTTCCAGGCGTGCTGGGCCTTCTCGCCGTCTTCACGGGCATCCCAGGCTCTGTAGATCTCTTTTGGGATCTCAAACGGCGGGTATTTCCAGCCCAGCTTCTGCCGGGTCAGCGCCACTTCCTCCTCGCCCAGCGCCGCGCCGTGCGCCTCCTCTTTGCCCGCCTTGTTCGGCGAGCCGAAGCCGATGACCGTGCGGCAGATAATCAGGGACGGTTTGTCCTTCACGCTCTGCGCTTCCTGAATCGCTTTTTTCACCGCCTCAGGGTCGTGACCGTCAATCTCATGCACCACGTGCCAGTGGTAGGCCTCGAAGCGTTTTGCCGTGTCGTCGGTAAACCAGCCCTCGGTCTCCCCGTCGATGGAGATGCCGTTGTGATCGTAGAACCCGATCAGCTTGCCGAGCCCCAGCGTGCCCGCCAGGGAGCAGACCTCGTGGGATATCCCCTCCATCAGGCAGCCGTCACCCATAAACACGTAGGTGTAGTGATCGACAATCTCGTGGTCCGGCTGGTTAAACTGTGCCGCCAGCGTACGCTCGGCAATCGCCAGCCCGACCGCATTGGCCAGCCCCTGACCGAGCGGCCCGGTGGTGGTCTCTACGCCCGGCGTATAGCCAATCTCCGGGTGCCCAGGGGTTTTGGAGTGCAGCTGGCGGAAGTTTTTCAGCTCCTCAAGCGGCAGATCGTAGCCGGAAAGGTGCAGCAGGCTGTAGAGCAGCATTGAGGCGTGACCGTTGGAGAGAATAAAGCGGTCGCGATCGTACCAGGTGGGGTTATTCGGGTTGTGCTTCAGGAAGTCGTTCCACAGCACTTCGGCAATATCGGCCATGCCCATCGGTGCGCCGGGGTGGCCGGAATTGGCTTTCTGCACGGCATCCATGCTGAGGGCGCGGATGGCATTGGCGAGCTCTTTACGGGACATAGTTCACTCCGTGGCAAGGTTAAAGTTTGGCGGCGAGAAGGTCTTCAAGTTTGCGCTGGTCGACGGCGAACAGGCGGATACCTTCCGCCAGTTTTTCCACAGCCATCGCGTCCTGGTTGTGTTCCCAGCGGAACTCCGCTTCGGTCATGGTTTTCGGTTTTGGCAGAACGGTGGAGGTGGGCACCAGCTTACGGATCACCGTCTCTTCTTTGTCCTGTAGCTCCTGGAGCAGGTTAGGGGAGATGGTCAGACGGTCACAGCCTGCCAGGGCGAGGATCTGCTCGGTACGGCGGAAGCTGGCCCCCATCACGATGGTTTCGTAGCGGTGCTGTTTGTAGTAATCGTAGATGTTACGGACCGATTTCACGCCCGGATCCTCATCCACCACGTACGGATCCATCGGCTGTTTTGCCTGATACCAGTCGTAGATGCGCCCGACAAACGGTGAGACGAGGAACACGCCCGCTTCCGCGCAGGCGCGCGCCTGGGCAAACGAGAACAGCAGCGTCAGGTTGCAGTGGATACCCTCTTTTTCCAGCACCTCTGCCGCGCGGATGCCTTCCCAGGTGGAGGCGAGCTTGATCAGAATGCGTGATTTATCGATGCCCTGATCCTGGTAGAGCTCCACCAGACGACGCGCCTTATTAATGCTTTTTTCTTTATCAAATGAGAGGCGGGCATCGACTTCGGTCGAGACGCGTCCCGGAATGCTTTTCAGAATTTCTGTACCAAAATTAACCGCCAGCTTGTCGCTGGCTTCGGCGACCTGCTGCTCCTGCGTTTTCCCGCGCTGTTTACCGTAGGCAATGGCGTCATCAATCAGATGGCTAAAATGGGCAAGCCCGGCCGCTTTGAGCAGCAGCGAAGGGTTGGTGGTCGCATCCTCCGGCTGATAGTGGCGAATCGACTCGATATCGCCGCTGTCTGCAACCACGGTGGTGAATTTTTTGATGCCGTCTAGCTGGTTCATAAATGATTACTCCTTGGAAATAAAAGCGTTAGCTGAGTGCGTTAGTTCACACTTCTGGAAAAATCATGATGGACTTAACAAAAAAGCATAGCAGACGGGGGAGGCATTGCTTTTGAGACGGGTAACATGGCTGTTATAAATTGATAACAATTTTTAATGTGTGATGGTGAGAGTTTGGCAGCCTTCAAAGTTTATGCGCTGTCCTGCGGCGATACTATCTGACCGATACGTAAAAGGAATAACAAGATGGACGATCAGTTAAAACAGAGTGCCCTCGATTTTCACGAGTTTCCTGTCCCGGGGAAAATCCAGGTCTCCCCAACCAAGCCGCTGGCAACCCAGCGCGATCTGGCGCTGGCCTATTCGCCGGGCGTAGCTGCCCCGTGTCTGGAAATTGAAAAAGACCCGCTGGCGGCCTACAAATACACCGCGCGTGGCAACCTTGTCGCCGTGATCTCTAACGGCACGGCGGTGCTGGGGCTGGGCAACATCGGTGCGCTGGCCGGTAAACCGGTGATGGAAGGGAAGGGGGTACTGTTCAAGAAATTCGCCGGTATCGACGTGTTCGATATCGAGGTGGATGAGCTCGACCCTGACAAATTCATCAACGTGGTGGCCGCGCTGGAGCCGACCTTCGGTGGGATTAACCTGGAAGACATCAAAGCGCCGGAATGTTTCTATATCGAGCAGAAGCTGCGCGAGCGTATGAACATTCCCGTGTTCCATGATGACCAACACGGGACCGCGATTATCAGCACCGCCGCGATTCTGAACGGCCTGCGCGTGGTAGAGAAAAATCTCTCCGACGTGCGCATGGTGGTTTCTGGCGCAGGCGCCGCGGCCATCGCCTGTATGAACCTGCTGGTGGCGCTGGGTATGCAGAAACACAACATTGTGGTCTGCGATTCCAAAGGCGTTATCTATAAAGACCGCGAGCCGAACATGGCGGAAACCAAAGCGGCCTATGCGGTGGAAGACGACGGTAAACGCACCCTGGACGACGTGATCGACGGCGCGGATATCTTCCTCGGCTGCTCGGGTCCGAAGGTGCTGACCCAGGAGATGGTGAAGAAGATGGCGCGTGCGCCAATGATCCTGGCCCTGGCGAACCCGGAGCCGGAAATCCTGCCACCGCTGGCGAAAGCGGTGCGTGAAGACGCCATTATCTGTACCGGTCGTTCTGACTACCCGAACCAGGTCAACAACGTGCTCTGCTTCCCGTTCATCTTCCGCGGTGCGCTGGACGTCGGCGCAACGGCGATCAACGAAGAGATGAAGCTTGCCGCCGTTCACGCCATCGCGGAGCTGGCGCACGCCGAGCAGAGCGAAGTGGTCGCGTCTGCGTATGGCGACCAGGATCTGAGCTTCGGTCCGGACTACATCATTCCAAAACCGTTCGACCCGCGTCTGATTGTCAAAATTGCTCCCGCGGTGGCCAAAGCGGCGATGGACTCCGGCGTGGCGACGCGTCCGATTCACGATTTCGACGCTTACGTCGATAAGCTCACCGAGTTTGTCTATAAAACCAACCTGTTCATGAAGCCGATCTTCTCCCAGGCGCGCGCCGACGCGAAGCGCGTGGTGCTGGCGGAAGGGGAAGAGGCGCGCGTGCTGCACGCCACCCAGGAGCTGATCACCTTAGGCCTGGCGAAACCGATCCTGATTGGTCGTCCGAGCGTGATTGAGATGCGTATCCAGAAGCTGGGCCTGCAGATTAAGCCGGGCGTCGACTTCGAGATCGTTAACAACGAATCCGATCCGCGCTTCAAAGAGTACTGGAGCGAATACTACGCGATCATGAAGCGCCGGGGGATCACTCAGGAGCAGGCGCAGAAAGCGGTGATCAGCAACACGACGGTGATCGGCGCGATCATGGTCCATCGCGGCGAGGCGGATGCGCTGATCTGCGGCACCATCGGCGATTACCACGAGCACTTTAGCGTGGTGCAGGAGATCTTCGGCTATCGCGACGGCGTCCATACCGCTGGGGCGATGAACGCGCTGCTGCTGCCAAGCGGCAACACCTTTATTGCCGATACCTACGTTAACGACGACCCGACCCCGGACGAGCTGGCGGAGATCACCGTGATGGCCGCCGAGACCGTGCGTCGCTTTGGTATTGAGCCGAAGGTGGCGCTGCTGTCGCACTCTAACTTTGGTTCGTCTAAATCCGCGGCGGCCTGCAAAATGCGTGAGACGCTGGCGCTGGTGCGCGAGCGCGCGCCGGAGCTGATGATTGACGGGGAAATGCACGGCGATGCGGCGCTGGTGGAGAGCATCCGTAACGAACGTATGCCGGACAGCCCGCTGAAGGGATCGGCTAACATCCTGATTATGCCGAACGTGGAAGCGGCGCGTATCAGCTATAACCTGCTGCGCGTCTCCAGCTCTGAAGGGGTGACCGTAGGACCGGTACTGATGGGCGTGGCGAAACCGGTGCATGTGTTAACGCCGATTGCCTCCGTGCGTCGTATCGTGAACATGGTGGCGCTGGCGGTGGTTGAGGCGCAGACGCAGCCGCTGTAATATCACTTTAATTTATTTCCGGCGCGGGTTTCTCCCGCGCCTTTTTATTTTCCCTTTCTTAGTGATCCACTTCACCTTTTAAACCTGGTTGCCGAATTTTGTTATTTGCTCTGACAAAAAATTGCCACGATGAGGGCAGTTTTAGAGGAGGCGGTGAGCAATGGAAAAAGAACGCATTATTCAGGAATTTGTGCCGGGGAAACAGGTCACGCTGGCGCATCTCATTGCGCACCCCGGAGAGGAACTGGCGAAAAAGATCGGCGTTCCCGAAGCCGGTGCCATCGGCATCATGACGCTGACGCCAGGGGAAACGGCGATGATTGCCGGTGACTTAGCCCTGAAGGCGGCAGATGTACATATCGGTTTTCTCGATCGATTCAGCGGTGCGCTGGTTATCTACGGCTCGGTAGGCGCGGTAGAAGAAGCATTATTACAGACGGTAAGTGGTCTGGGCCGGTTATTAAATTTCACATTGTGCAATCTGACAAAAAGTTAATCAGAGGCGGCGATGAAACGTATTGCGTTTGTCGGTACGGTGGGGGCGGGGAAAACGACGCTCTTTAATGCGCTACAGGGAAATTATTCCCTCGCCAGAAAAACACAGGCCGTGGAGTTTAATGAGAATGGCGATATCGATACGCCAGGGGAATATTTTAGCCATCCTCGCTGGTATCACGCCTTAATTACTACGCTGCAGGATGTCGATACGTTGATTTATATACATGCGGCAAATGATAAAGAAAGTCGCTTACCTGCCGGGCTGCTGGATATTGGCGCAAGTAAACGACAAATCGCCGTTATCAGCAAAACGGACCTGCCGGATGCCGACGTCGCCGCAACGCAACAACTTCTTTGCGGGATGGGGTTTCAGGAGCCGATTTTTGAGCTCAATAGCCATGACCCGCGCAGCGTGCAGCATCTGGTGGATTATCTGACTGAGCTCAGCCAAAAGGAGGAAAGGGCAGGTGAAAAAACTCATCACAGCTAACGATATTCGTGCGGCCCACGCACGCGGCGAACAGGAAATGTCAGTTGTTCTGCGCGCCAGCATCATCACCCCGGAGGCGCGCGAAGTTGCGGAGCTGCTGGGCGTCACCATCAGCGAATGCGATGAATCCACGCCATGCGCAGCCGCTGCTAAACCGGCTGCGGTGATTGATGGCAAAACGGAAAACCAACGCATTCGTGAAACCATCATTGCACAGTTACCGGAAGGACAGTTTACCGAAAGCCTGGTTGCCCAACTGATGGACAAAGTCATGAAGGAGAAACAGTCGCTGGAGCAGGGCGGAATGCAGCCGAGCTTTAACTCGGTGACTGGCAAAGGCGGCGTCAAAGTCATCGACGGCAGTAGCGTGAAGTTTGGTCGTTTTGACGGCGCACAGCCACACTGTGTGGGGTTAACCGATCTGGTGACCGACCAGGACGGCAGCAGTATGGCCGCCGGGTTCATGCAGTGGGATAACGCCTTTTTCCCATGGACGCTGAACTACGACGAAATCGACATGATTCTGGAAGGTGAGCTGCACGTTCGTCACGAAGGTGAAACCATGATTGCTAAAGCCGGGGACGTGATGTTTATCCCGAAAGGCTCCAGCATCGAATTTGGTACGCCCTCGACGGTGAAGTTTCTGTATGTGGCCTGGCCTGCGAACTGGCAGTCCTGCTAAGGCGGATGTATGAAGGATTTCATTACCGAAGCATGGCTCAGAGCGAATCATACGCTCAGCGAAGGGGCTGAAATTCATCTCCCCGCTGACGCTCGCCTGACGCCGTCTGCCCGGGAATTACTGGAAAGCCGACATCTGCGCATTAAGTTTATCGACGAGCAGGGCAGCCTGTTTATTGCTAACGAAGACCAGCAGCCGCAGCCGGTGCATGGGTTAACCAGCAGCGATACGCATCCACAGGCCAGCTGCGAACTGTGTCATCAACCGGTGGCGAAGAAACCTGACACGCTGACGCATCTGACGGCGAACAAGATGGTTGCCAAAAGTGATCCGCGCCTGGGATTTCGCGCCGCGCTGGACAGCACCATCGCGCTGGCCGTGTGGTTGCAGATAGAGCTTGGGCAACCGTGGCAGCCGTGGCTTTCGGATATCCGTTCGCGCCTGGGCAACATTATGCGCGCCGATGCGATGGGCGAGCTGCTGGGAGCACAAGCTATCGTCGGCTTAAGTGACGACGATTTACACCGCCTTTCGCATCAGCCGCTGCGCTATCTGGACCACGACCATCTGGTGCCTGAAGCCAGTCACGGACATGATTGCGCGCTGCTTAATCTGCTGCGTACCAAAGTCCGTGAAACGGAGACGGTGGCGGCCCAGGTTTTCATCACCCGTAGTTTTGAAGTCATGCGACCGGACATCATGCAGGCGCTCAACCGCCTTTCCAGTACGGTCTACGTCATGATGATTCTGAGCGTTGCGAAGCACCCGCTGACGGTTAGCCAAATTCAACAGCGACTGGGGGAGAAACCGTGATCATTGAACGTGCTCGTCAACTCTCCCACCGCTCACCTGCACGGGTGGTGTTTCCGGATGCGTTGGATGTTCGGGTACTGAAGGCGGCAAATTATCTGCATCAGCACCGTCTGGCGCGTCCCATTCTCGTCGCCAGTCCGTTTGCGCTGCGCCAGTTTGCTCTCAGCCACCGGGTGGCGATGGATGGCATTCAGGTTATCGATCCGCAAAGCAACCTGCCAATGCGTGAAGAGTTTGCGCTGCGCTGGTTGGCCCGCGCGGGAGATAAAACGCCTGCGGATGCCCGGGAAAAACTCAACGATCCGCTGATGTTCGCCGCGGCAATGGTCAGCGCGGGTAAAGCTGACGTCTGTATTGCGGGTAATCTATCGTCGACGGCAAACGTGCTGCGCGCCGGTTTGCGCATTATTGGGCTACAGCCAGGCTGTAAAACGCTGTCGTCAATTTTCCTGATGCTGCCACAGTATCTCGGGCCGTCATTAGGGTTTGCCGATTGCAGCGTCGTACCGCAGCCCACCGCCGCACAGCTGGCGGATATTGCGATTGCCAGCGCGCAGACATGGCAGGGGATCACGGGGGAAGAGCCGCGCGTGGCCATGCTGTCGTTTTCAAGTAATGGCAGCGCTCGCCATCCCAACGTCGCTAACGTGCAGCAGGCGACGGAGATTGTTCGTGAGCGTGCCCCGCAGCTTATCGTGGATGGCGAACTGCAATTTGATGCCGCCTTTGTTCCGGAAGTCGCCGCGCAAAAAGCGCCCGCCAGTCCGTTAAAGGGCAATGCCAACGTGATGGTTTTCCCGTCGCTGGAGGCAGGCAATATTGGCTACAAAATTGCCCAGCGTTTGGGAGGGTATCGCGCCGTTGGCCCCTTGATTCAGGGGCTTGCCGCACCGCTTCACGACCTCTCTCGCGGCTGTAGCGTACAGGAAATTATCGAACTGGCGTTGGTGGCCGCTGTGCCGCGCCAGACTGACGTGAGTCGTGAAAACGCCTCGCACACACTGGTTGTATAAGGTCCCGTTCTGGACCCCTTTGACTTAAGAGGAAAGCAAAATGGAAGCATTAGGAATGATTGAAACCCGGGGCCTGGTTGCACTGATTGAGGCTTCTGACGCAATGGTTAAAGCGGCACGTGTGAAACTGGTTGGCGTGAAGCAGATCGGTGGCGGTCTGGTCACGGCTATGGTCCGTGGCGACGTAGCGGCATGTAAAGCGGCAACAGACGCAGGTGCTGCGGCTGCACAGCGTATTGGCGAGCTGGTTTCCGTACACGTGATCCCGCGTCCGCATGGCGATCTGGAAGAAGTGTTCCCGATCAGCTTTAAAGGCGACAGCAACGACATGTAAGTCGTCCATGTGACGCCACAAATTTCATTGCTGGCGTCACCCTCTCTCCTTTTCACATTACCTTCTGCGGAGGGTAGGGGGAGGTTTTACCTGAAATATGCCACGGAGGCGCGTATGAAACTGGCAATCGTCACAGGACAAATTGTTTGTACCGTACGCCATCAGGGGCTCGCGCACGACAAGTTGCTGATGGTGGAAATGATTGATGCCCAGGGTAATCCCGACGGCCAGTGTGCTGTTGCTATCGACAGCATCGGAGCGGGAACCGGGGAGTGGGTGCTGCTGGTCAGCGGCAGCTCAGCCCGTCAGGCGCACCGTCACGAATCATCACCTGTCGATCTGTGCGTGATTGGCATCGTCGATGAAGTGGTGGCTGGTGGCCAGGTGATCTTCCATAAATAAGGCAGAAAATCATGAATCAACAGGATATTGAACAGGTCGTGAAAGCGGTGCTGCTGAAAATGAAAGACAGCAGCCAGCCCGTCAGTGCCGTTCAAGAAATGGGCGTTTTTGCCTCCCTGGATGACGCAGTGACGGCAGCAAAACTGGCCCAGCAGGGGTTGAAAAGCGTCGCCATGCGTCAGTTGGCTATCGCGGCTCTTCGCGAGGCGGGCGAAAAGCACGCCAGAGAATTAGCGGAACTTGCCGTCACAGAAACCGGCATGGGACGCGTTGACGATAAATTTGCCAAAAACGTGGCGCAGGCACGCGGTACGCCGGGGGTGGAATGCCTGTCTCCACAGGTCCTGACCGGCGATAACGGCCTGACGCTGATTGAAAATGCGCCGTGGGGCGTGGTGGCCTCGGTGACGCCGTCTACCAACCCTGCCGCAACCGTTATTAACAACGCCATCAGCCTGATTGCCGCTGGCAACAGCGTGGTCTTCGCTCCGCATCCTGCGGCAAAAAAAGTCTCTCAGCGCGCCATTACGCTGCTTAACCAGGCGATTGTTGCCGCAGGCGGCCCGGCAAACCTGCTGGTGACCGTTGCCAATCCGGATATCGAAACCGCCCAGCGCCTGTTCAAGTACCCAGGCATCGGCCTGCTGGTGGTGACCGGCGGTGAAGCCGTAGTGGATGCTGCGCGTAAGCACACCAACAAGCGTCTGATTGCCGCCGGCGCGGGTAACCCGCCGGTGGTGGTGGATGAAACGGCCGACCTGGCCCGCGCGGCGCAGTCGATCGTCAAAGGCGCATCGTTTGATAACAACATCATCTGCGCCGATGAAAAAGTCCTGATCGTCGTGGATAGCGTTGCCGACGAACTGATGCGCCTGATGGAAAGCCAGCATGCGGTGAAACTGACAGCGGCTCAGGCCGAACAGCTGCAACCTGTGCTGCTGAAAAATATCGATGAGCGCGGTAAAGGCACGGTCAGTCGTGACTGGGTAGGCCGCGATGCAGGAAAAATCGCGGCGACGATTGGTCTGACCGTACCAGAGCAAACGCGGCTGTTATTCGTCGAAACCTCAGCGACGCATCCGTTTGCCGTCACCGAATTGATGATGCCGGTGCTGCCTGTCGTGCGGGTCGCCAGCGTCGATGAGGCCATTGAACTGGCGGTCAAGCTTGAAGGCGGCTGTCACCATACGGCGGCGATGCATTCGCGCAATATCGACAACATGAACCGCATGGCAAACGCCATTGATACCAGCATTTTCGTCAAGAACGGACCTTGTATTGCGGGGCTTGGGCTCGGCGGTGAAGGCTGGACCACGATGACCATTACCACACCAACCGGGGAAGGGGTGACCAGCGCGCGCACGTTTGTGCGTCTGCGTCGCTGTGTGTTGGTGGACGCCTTCAGAATTGTATAAGGAGTAAAAGGGATGGCGCACGACGAACAGCGTTGGCTGACACCCAGGCTGCTAAAAGCGGCAGCGCTATGTAACCAGACGCCTGCTGCGAGCGATTCACCGCTGTGGCTGGGCGTTGATTTGGGAACGTGTGATGTGGTGTCGATGGTTGTCGACAGTGACGGACAGCCGGTTGCGGTTTGCCTGGACTGGGCCGATGTCGTGCGCGATGGCATCGTCTGGGATTTCTTCGGCGCGGTGACCCTCGTTCGTCGCCATCTCGATACGCTCGAACAACAGCTGGGTTGCCGCTTTACCCATGCGGCAACCTCGTTTCCACCGGGAACGGACCGGCGCATTTCGATCAACGTGCTGGAGTCTGCCGGACTTGAAGTGAGTCATGTGCTCGACGAACCGACCGCGGTGGCGGACCTGTTGCAGCTCGATAACGCTGGCGTGGTGGATATCGGGGGCGGTACCACCGGGATTGCCATTGTTAAACAAGGCAAAGTGATCTATTCCGCCGATGAAGCGACCGGCGGGCATCATATTTCCCTGACCCTCGCCGGGAACCGTCGCATCCAGTTGGAGGAAGCCGAGCAGTACAAGCGCAGCAATGGCAAAGAAATCTGGCCAGTGGTTAAGCCGGTCTACGAAAAGATGGCGGAAATCGTGGCTCACCATATAGCCGGACAGGGCGTCGCTGACTTGTGGCTGGCCGGTGGCTCCTGTATGCAGCCGGGCGTTGATGAACTGTTCCGTAAGCGTTTCCCGAAGCTGCAGGTGCATTTACCCCAGCACAGCCTGTTTATGACTCCGCTGGCGATTGCAAATAGCGGAAAAGAAAAAGCGGAAGGAATCTATGCAAGCTGAATTGCAGACCGCGCTCTTTCAGGCATTCGATACCCTGAATCTGCAACGCGTAAAAACGTTTAGCGTTCCACCGGTTACGTTATGTGGACTGGGAGCGCTGAGTACCTGTGGGCAGGAAGCAAAAGCGCGCGGACTGACGCATATGTTCGTCATGGTTGATCGTTTCCTGCATCAGGCGGGGATGACCGCTGCACTGGAGCGCAGCCTGGCGATGAAAGGCGTGGCGATGACGCTGTGGCCATGTCCGGCGGGCGAACCGTGCATTACGGACGTCTGCGCGGCGGTCGCGCAATTGCGTGAATCTAAGTGCGATAGCGTTGTGGCCTTCGGCGGCGGTTCCGTACTGGATGCCGCAAAGGCAGTCGCGTTGCTGGTGACCAACCCCACGCAGACGCTGGCTGACATGACGGAGCACAGCGTGTTGCGTGCGCGTCTGCCGCTGATTGCGGTGCCAACTACCGCCGGAACGGGCTCAGAAACCACTAACGTCACGGTAATTATCGACGCCGCGACAGGACTTAAACAAGTGCTGGCCCACGCAATGCTGATGCCGGATGTGGCGATCCTTGACGCCGCGCTGACGGAAGGTGTGCCCGCACACGTCACGGCGATGACCGGGATCGATGCGCTGACGCACGCCGTTGAAGCATATAGCGCGCTGAACGCGACGCCGTTTACCGACAGCCTGGCGATTGGCGCGATTGCGATGATCGGTAAATCGCTGCCGAAGGCCGTCGGCTACGGTCAGGATCTGGCGGCGCGGGAAAGCATGCTGCTGGCGTCCTGCATGGCGGGAATGGCGTTTTCAAGCGCGGGACTGGGCTTGTGTCATGCGATGGCGCACCAGCCGGGCGCTGCGCTGCATATCCCGCACGGACAGGCTAACGCCATGCTGCTGCCCACGGTAATGGGGTTCAACCGCATGGTGTGTCGTGAGCGCTTCAGCCATATCGGACGGGCGTTAACTAACAAGAAGTCGGACGATCGCGATGCCATCAACGCCGTCAGCGAGTTGATTAGTGAAGTGGGCCAGACAAAACGACTCTCTGACGTTGGGGCAAAGCCCGAGCATTACAGCGCATGGGCGCATGCCGCGCTGGAGGATATTTGTATTCGCAGTAACCCACGCACCGCCACGCAGGCCGACATTATCGCGTTGTATGCGACGGCACAATAAATACACATATGACAGGGAGTGAAGGTTATGGGAATTAACGAAATCATCATGTACATCATGATGTTCTTTATGCTGATTGCCGCCGTGGACAGGATCCTGTCGCAGTTCGGCGGTTCGGCGCGCTTCCTCGGTAAGTTCGGTAAGAGTATTGAGGGTTCGGGCGGCCAGTTTGAAGAAGGTTTCATGGCGATGGGCGCGCTGGGCCTGGCAATGGTCGGTATGACCGCGCTGGCACCCGTACTGGCGCATGTGCTTGGGCCGGTGATTATTCCGCTGTACGAAATGCTGGGCGCAAACCCGTCGATGTTTGCCGGAACGCTGCTGGCGTGCGATATGGGCGGCTTCTTCCTGGCGAAAGAACTGGCGGGCGGCGACGTTGCGGCGTGGCTGTACTCTGGCCTGATCCTCGGAGCGATGATGGGGCCGACGCTGGTCTTCTCCATTCCGGTTGCGCTGGGAATTATTGAACCGTCTGATCGTCGTTATCTGGCGCTGGGCGTGCTGGCCGGTATTGTCACCATTCCAGTTGGCTGTATTGCGGGTGGTTTGGTCGCGATGTACTCCGGCGTCGAAATCAATGGTCAGCCGGTAGAGTTCACTTTTGCGCTGATCCTGATGAACATGATCCCGGTGCTGATCGTGGCCGTGCTGGTGGCGCTGGGATTGAAATTCATCCCGGAAAAAATGATCAACGGCTTCCAGATCTTCGCGAAATTCCTTGTGGCGCTGATCACCCTCGGTCTGGCGGCTGCGGTGATCAAATTCCTGCTCGGCTGGGAGCTGATTCCGGGTCTTGATCCTATCTTCATGGCACCGGGAGACAGGCCGGGTGAAGTGATGCGCGCCATCGAAGTTATCGGTTCTATCTCCTGTGTGCTGCTGGGTGCCTACCCGATGGTGCTGCTGTTGACCCGCTGGTTTGAAAAACCGCTGATGAGCGTCGGCAACCTGTTAAACGTTAATAACATTGCGGCTGCGGGGATGGTCGCGACGCTGGCGAACAACATCCCGATGTTCGGCATGATGAAGAATATGGATACCCGCGGCAAAGTGATCAACTGCGCCTTTGCGGTCTCTGCGGCCTTTGCTCTGGGGGACCACTTAGGCTTCGCCGCTGCCAACATGAACGCGATGATCTTCCCAATGATTGTCGGCAAGTTGATCGGCGGTGTGACGGCGATTGGCGTGGCTATGCTGTTAGTACCGAAAGACGAAGATGTTCCGGCACCAGCAGACACTCATCCGGAGGCGCAATCGTGAATATTCGCCAGCTACTCAGCGTCGGTATCGATATCGGCACCACCACCACTCAGGTGATCTTCTCGCGCCTTGAGCTGGTCAACCGTGCGGCAGTGTCGCAGGTGCCGCGCTACGAATTCATCAAACGCGAAATTAGCTGGCAAAGCCCGGTGTTCTTTACCCCGGTTGATAAACAGGGCGGGTTGAAAGAGGCCGAACTTAAGGCGCTGATCCTCGCCCAGTATCAGGCGGCGGGCATCAAGCCTGAGGTCGTCGATTCCGGTGCGATCATCATTACCGGAGAAAGCGCCAAAACCCGCAACGCACGACCCGCAGTGATGGCGCTCTCCCAGTCGCTGGGGGGCTTTGTGGTTGCCAGCGCCGGCCCGCATCTGGAATCGGTGATTGCCGGTCAAGGCGCGGGAGTGCAAACCCTGTCCGAGCAAAAAATGTGCCGGGTACTGAATATCGACATCGGCGGCGGGACGTCGAACTACGTCCTGTTCGATGCCGGAAAGGTCAGCGGTTCGGCCTGCCTGAACGTTGGAGGAAGGCTTCTGGAAACGGACGGTCAGGGGCGAGTGGTGCATGCGCATCAACCGGGGCAGATGATTGTTGATGACGTATTTGGTCCGGGCTTTGACGCCCGAGCCCTCAATGCGGCGCAGCTTGTTCAGGTGGCCCGACGGATGGCGGCGCTGATTGTGGAGGTAATTGACGGCACGCTTTCACCGCTGGCGCAGGCGATGATGCAAACCGGTTTACTGCCTGCGGGTGTGAAACCGGATGTGATTACGCTTTCAGGGGGAGTGGGCGAATGCTACCGCAACCAACCTGCCGATCCGTTCTGTTTTTCCGATATCGGGCCGCTCCTCGCCACGGCGCTGCATGAACATCCGCGTCTGCGTGAGATGAACGTGCAGTTCCCGGCGCAGACCGTGCGTGCCACGGTGATTGGTGCCGGTGCACATACGCTGTCGCTTTCGGGCAGCACTATCTGGCTGGAAGGCGTGGCGCTTCCGCTGCGCAATCTGCCGGTGGCGATTCCGGTTGATGAGGCTGATCTGGTTGCCGCCTGGCAGCAAGCGCTGATGCAACTCGATCTGGATCCGCAAACGGACGCCTACGTGCTGGCGCTGCCCGGTTCGCTGCCGGTGCGCTACGCCGCGCTATTAACGGTGATTGATGCGCTGCTGGCCTTTGTCGCGCGCTATCCGAATCCGCATCCCCTGCTGGTGGTAGCCGAGCAGGATTTTGGTAAAGCCCTGGGCATGCTGTTACGCCCACAGTTACAGCAACACCCGCTGGCGGTCATCGATGAGGTGGTTGTCCGGGCGGGGGACTATATCGACATTGGTACGCCTCTTTTTGGCGGATCGGTTGTGCCGGTGACGGTGAAATCACTCGCATTTCCTTCCTGAGGGAACGACTTATGAAACTAAAGACCACATTGTTCGGCAATGTTTATCAGTTTAAGGATGTGAAAGAGGTGCTGGCAAAAGCCAACGAACTGCGTTCGGGGGATGTGCTGGCAGGGGTAGCTGCAACCAGTTCGCAGGAGCGCGTGGCGGCCAAGCAGGTGCTGTCAGAAATGACGGTGGCGGATATCCGCAATAACCCGGTGATTTCCTATGAAGAGGACTGCGTCACGCGTCTGATTCAGGATGACGTCAACGAAACGGCCTATAACCGCATCAAAAACTGGAGCATCAGCGAACTGCGCGAGTACGTGCTGAGCGATGAAACCTCCGTTGATGACATTGCGTTTACGCGTAAAGGGTTAACGTCGGAAGTGGTCGCCGCGGTAGCTAAAATCTGCTCTAACGCGGACCTGATCTACGGCGGTAAGAAAATGCCGGTTATCAAAAAGGCCAACACCACTATTGGTCTTCCTGGCACTTTCAGCTGCCGTTTACAGCCGAACGACACCCGTGATGACGTGCAGAGTATTGCGGCACAAATCTACGAGGGACTCTCCTTCGGTGCGGGCGATGCGGTAATTGGCGTAAACCCGGTAACGGATGATGTGGAAAACTTAAGCCGCGTACTGGATACCGTGTACGGCGTTATCGATAAATTCAACATCCCGACCCAGGGCTGCGTACTGGCACACGTTACCACCCAGATCGAAGCGATCCGTCGCGGCGCGCCGGGCGGGCTGATTTTCCAGAGTATCTGCGGCAGCGAGAAAGGCTTAAAAGAGTTCGGCGTTGAGCTGGCCATGCTGGATGAAGCACGCGCAGTGGGCGCGGAGTTCAACCGCATCGCCGGTGAAAACTGCCTGTACTTCGAAACCGGACAAGGGTCTGCGCTCTCCGCAGGCGCTAACTTCGGTGCCGATCAGGTGACGATGGAAGCGCGTAACTACGGGCTGGCGCGTCACTACGATCCGTTTCTGGTGAACACCGTGGTGGGCTTTATCGGGCCGGAGTATCTGTACAACGATCGTCAGATTATTCGCGCGGGTCTGGAAGATCACTTTATGGGCAAGCTGAGTGGCATCTCAATGGGCTGCGACTGCTGCTACACCAACCATGCTGATGCTGACCAGAACCTCAACGAAAACCTGATGGTTCTGCTCGCCACCGCTGGCTGCAACTACATCATGGGCATGCCGCTCGGTGACGACATCATGCTCAACTATCAGACCACCGCCTTTCACGATACCGCCACCGTCCGTCAGTTGCTGAATTTACGGCCGTCGCCGGAGTTTGAACGCTGGCTGGAAACCATGGGCATTATGGCAAACGGTCGCCTGACCAAACGGGCGGGCGATCCGTCACTGTTCTTCTGATGACGCGGGGATGACACACGATGGATCAAAAACAGATTGAAGAAATTGTACGCAGCGTTATGGCGTCAATGGGAGAGTCACAGCCGCAGGCGCAAGCGTCGTCACCTGAAGAGAAATGTAGCACCGCGCAGGGTGCTGCACCAACGGGTGAAAGCTGTGCAATGGATTTAGGCTCAGCCGAGGCCAAAGCATGGATTGGCGTTGAGAACCCGCATCGCGCAGAGGTATTGACCGAGCTGCGCCGCAGCACCGCCGCGCGTGTATGTACCGGCCGTGCCGGTCCACGCCCGCGCACTCAGGCGCTGCTGCGTTTCCTGGCCGATCACTCGCGTTCAAAAGACACGGTGTTGAAAGAAGTGCCCGAAGAGTGGGTAAAAGCCCAGGGGCTGCTGGAAGTACGCTCGGAAATCAGTGACAAAAACCTGTACCTGACGCGCCCGGATCTGGGGCGTCGTCTGAGTGCGGAAGCCATTGAAGCGCTGAAATCACAGTGTGTAATGAACCCGGATGTGCAGGTGATTATCTCTGATGGCCTGTCTACCGACGCCATCACCGCCAACTACGAAGAGATCCTGCCGCCGCTGTTGTCGGGCTTAAAACAGGCCGGATTGAAGGTTGGGACACCGTTCTTTGTTCGCTATGGTCGCGTGAAAATCGAAGATCAGATCGGCGAACTGCTTGGTGCGAAAGCGGTGATCCTGCTGGTTGGGGAACGTCCGGGCCTTGGCCAGTCTGAAAGCCTTTCCTGCTATGCCGTCTATTCGCCGCGCGTGGCGACGACCGTTGAAGCTGACCGTACCTGTATCTCGAATATTCATCAGGGCGGTACGCCACCGGTTGAAGCGGCGGCGGTGATTGTGGATTTGGCCAGGCGCATGCTGGAGCAAAAAGCATCCGGCATCAATATGACCCGTTAAGGAGGCATCATGCCAGCATTAGATTTGATTAGACCTTCAGTCACCGCAATGCGCGTGATTGCCTCGGTAAATGACGGTTTTGCCCGTGAACTTAAATTACCGCCACATATACGTAGCCTTGGACTCATCACAGCAGATTCTGATGACGTGGCGTATATTGCCGCAGACGAAGCGACAAAACAGGCAATGGTCGAAGTGGTTTATGGCCGCTCGCTATATGCCGGCGCGGCGCACAGCCCCTCTCCAACCTCGGGCGAAGTGCTGATTATGCTCGGAGGGCCAAACCCGGCCGAAGTTCGCGCAGGTCTGGACGCGATGGTGGCCAATATTGAAAGCGGTGCGGCGTTCCAGTGGGCAAATGACGCAGAAGATACCGCTTTCCTGGCGCATGTGGTTTCGCGTACCGGGTCGTATCTCTCGGCGACCGCAGGATGCCGACCTGGCGATCCGATGGCGTATCTGGTGGCGCCGCCGCTGGAGGCGACGTTGGGTATTGATGCTGCGCTGAAATCTGCCGATGTGCAGATTGTCACCTATGTGCCGCCACCGTCAGAAACCAACTATTCGGCCGCGTTTTTGACCGGTAGCCAGGCCGCCTGTAAAGCCGCCTGTAACGCCTTTGCCGATGCCGTGCTGGATATTGCCCGTAATCCAGTCCAGCGCGCGTAAGAGAGGTAGTGATGATCAATGCACTGGGATTACTGGAAGTGGATGGCATGGTGGCTGCCGTCGACGCGGCAGATGCCATGTTGAAAGCCGCTAACGTGCGTCTGCTGAGCCACGAAGTGCTCGATCCTGGCCGGCTGACGCTGGTGGTGGAAGGCGATCTGGCTGCGTGCCGCGCAGCACTGGATGCCGGCAGCGCTGCCGCAGCGCGTACAGGCCGTGTTATCAGCCGTAAGGAAATAGGCCGGCCGGACGATGACACCCAGTGGCTGATCGGCGGTTTTACGCGCCAGCCGAAGAAACCAGAACAGAAGCCAGAAGTGAAAACAGAGGTAAATCCGCAGAAGACGCAGGATGCCCCGTTGACGTCTGAATCCTCTGAGCAACTTCTGGCGCTGTTGACATCGGTCCGTCAAGGAATGACGGCAGGAGAAGTGGCTGCCCACTTTGGCTGGTCACTTGATGAAGCCAGAAAGGCGCTGGAACAGCTCTTTTCTCACGGAGCGTTGCGTAAACGCAGTAGTCGCTATCGCTTAAAAAATTAATCTGTCGGAGGGCCGGGGGCTTCGTGGAGGCTTCCGGCTTAAAAGATCATGAAAAAGACCCGAACTGCAAACCTGCACCATCTTTATCATGAAGCATTACCCGAAGACGTTAAACTTACGCCGAAAGTGGAGGTGGACAACGTTCATCAGCGGCGAACAACGGATGTGTATGAGCATGCGCTGACGATTACCGCCTGGCAGCAAATCTACGACCAGCTGCATCCGGGAAAATTTCATGGCGAGTTCACGGAAATCCTGCTCGACGATATTCAGGTGTTCCGTGAATACACCGGACTGGCGCTGCGTCAGTCATGTCTTGTCTGGCCGAACTCGTTCTGGTTTGGTATTCCGGCCACGCGCTGCGAACAGGGATTTATTGGCACCCAGTGTCTGGGTAACGCTGAAATTGCCACCCGCCCGGGCGGGACGGAGTTTGAACTGAGTACGCCGGATGATTACACCATTCTGGGCGTCGTCATTTCTGAAGAGGCCATTGCCCGTCAGGCCAACTTCCTGCATAACCCGGAAAGGGTGATGCATATGCTGCGTAACCAGTCGGCGCTGGAAGTGAAAGAACAACACAAAGCTGCTCTATGGGGCTTTGTGCAGCAGGCGCTGGCGACATTTAGCGAGAATCCGGTAAACCTCCATCAACCTGCGGTACGCAAAGTGCTGGGCGATAACCTGCTGCTGGCGATGGGCACAATGCTGGAAGAAGCGCAGCCGATAATCACGGCCGAGAGTATCAGCCATCAGAGCTATCGTCGCCTGCTGTCGCGTGCGCGCGAATATGTGCTGGAAAATATGTCAGAGCCGCTGACCGTACTTGACCTGTGTAATCAGTTACACGTCAGCCGTCGGACGCTGCAAAACGCCTTTCATACGATACTCGGAATTGGTCCGAATGCCTGGTTAAAACGTATTCGTCTGAACGCCGTGCGTCGCGAGCTGATAAGCCCGTGGTCGCAAAGCGTGACGGTAAAAGACGCCGCCATGCAGTGGGGATTCTGGCATCTGGGGCAGTTTGCCACTGACTATCAGCAATTGTTTGCGGAGAAACCGTCGTTGACGCTGCATCAGCGTATGCGCCAGTGGGCGTGATGACATTATTGTGCCGGATACGACGCTTTGCGCCTTATCCAGCCTGCGGGGCGGTGCCTCAGTCATTGCAGGCCTGATAAGGCGCTAGCCGTCATCAGGTCAGGTAAACTACACCCAGTCGCGGATCTGAATAAACTCGCTAAGGGCGGCTTCCGGGCTGTTCGCTTCCGGCTGCCAGTCATATTCCCAGCGCACCAGCGGCGGCATCGACATTAAAATCGACTCCGTGCGCCCGCCGGTCTGCAGGCCGAACAGCGTCCCGCGATCCCACACCAGATTAAATTCCACGTAGCGCCCCCGACGGTAGAGCTGGAACTCACGTTCGCGCACGCCATAGTTGGTGTTTTTACGGCGTTCGACAATCGGCAGGTACGCGTCGGTATAGCCTTCACCCACCGCGCGCATAAAGCTGAACGCAGTATCAAAATCCGGCGTGTTGAGATCGTCAAAGAACAGCCCGCCGATGCCGCGCTGCTCGTCGCGGTGCTTCAGGTAAAAGTAGTCGTCGCACCACTTTTTAAATTTCGGGTAGACGTCTTCGCCAAACGGCAGGCAAAGATCCCGCGCGGTGGTGTGCCAGTGCACGGCATCCTCTTCGAAGCCGTAATAGGGCGTTAAGTCGAAACCGCCGCCGAACCACCAGACCGGGTCGGCGCCCGTTTTTTCCGCAATGAAAAAGCGCACGTTGGCGTGGCTGGTCGGCACAAACGGGTTGTGCGGATGCACCACCAGCGAGACGCCCATTGCCTCAAAGCTGCGGCCTGCGAGCTCGGGACGATGTGCCGTCGCAGATGCAGGCATGGCGTCGCCGTGAACGTGGGAAAAATTCACGCCCGCCTGTTCGAAGATGCCGCCGTTTCGCAGCACGCGGCTGCGCCCGCCGCCTCCGGCCTCGCGCTGCCAGGTATCTTCCTGAAATTCACCGCCGTCTGCGGCGGCCAGTTTCTGGCAGATCTCATCCTGCAGCTGCAGCAGGAAGATTTTGACCAGTTGAGCATCGGGTTTCATTAACGTTTCCTGGAGTGCGCTTTTTGGTTATCGAACCAGTTAAAGTAACTGATAATGCCGGAGGCGATGGCGTTGGCGATCTTCTGACGAAACGCCGTGGTGCCGAGGAGTCGCTCCTCTTCCGGGTTGGTAATGAAGGAGGTTTCCACCAGCACGGACGGGATGGACGGTGATTTCAGGACCACGAACGCCGCCTGCTCGGTGCCTTTACTGTGCAGACGATGCACTGGCTTAATCTTCTTCAGAATATGCGAGCCGAGCGTCAGGCTGTTTTTGATCGTATCCGTCTGCACGAGGTCGAACAGCACCTGCTGTAGCAGGTGGTCTTTGTCGGTGGCTTTCTTCCCGGCGACTTCATCCGCCCGGTTTTCGCGGTCGGAGAGGTATTTCGCCATGGCGCTACTGGCGCCACGGTTGGAAAGCGCAAACACCGAGGCACCGGCCGCAGAAGGGTTGGTAAAGCCGTCGGCGTGGATCGACATAAACAGATCCGCCCCGTGCTGGTGGGCGATCTCTACGCGGTCATACAGCGGAATAAAGGTATCGCCAGAACGCGTCAGACGGGCGTCAATGCCGTTACTGCGTAAAATTGCGCGCACATTTTTTGCAATTGCCAGCACGACGTGTTTTTCTTTCGACCCGTTTTTGCCGATGGCGCCGGTATCAATGCCGCCGTGCCCTGGGTCGAGCATCACCAGACGCTTCGCGCCCGGCTTTTTGGCTTTTGGTTTGCTGTGTCCGTTACTGGTTTTGAGCGTGCTCTCGTCTTTCGCCTGAGCCTGCTTTGCAATGCCCGTTAACGTTAAGGCCGCCAGCCCCGCTTTGAGAACCTGACGACGCGATGTGAGTGCTTTTAATGGTTTGAATGTGCTCATGCGGCCTGAATACTAAAAAATGGGGTCCTGGTGTTATATCGTATCGTGTTTCCCGTTACGACAGTCCATATTGAGAATTGTTTTACTTTTCATTTCAATACGTGACAAAGTGACATTATGCCAAATTTTGGCGAGATTTTCCCCGGTTATTGGCTAAAGGCGTGCTTCGCGCCATAATCACTGTTTTTAAACCCGAAAAGGCGGTTAATACCATGGAGATACGCGTTTTTCGCCAGGAAGATTTCGAAGAGGTGATCACCCTTTGGGAGCGCTGCGATCTGCTGCGTCCGTGGAACGATCCGGAAATGGATATCGAACGTAAGGTGAATCACGACGTCAGTCTGTTTCTGGTCGCGGAAGTTAATGGCGAGGTTGTGGGGACGGTAATGGGCGGTTACGACGGCCACCGCGGCTCGGCCTATTATCTGGGCGTTCACCCGGAATACCGTGGCCGCGGCATTGCCAATGCGCTGCTGAACCGACTCGAGAAGAAGCTGATCGCCCGCGGCTGCCCAAAGATCCAGATCATGGTGCGGGAAGATAACGACGTCGTGCTGGGCATGTATGAGCGTCTGGGCTACGAGCACGCTGACGTGCTGACTCTGGGCAAGCGTCTGATCGAAGATGAAGAGTACTGAGATCCATCCGGCTGACTATGACGCGCAGGGCCGCGTCAGGCTGCCCTTTTTATTCTGGTGCGTTCTGCTGCTCCAGGCCCGGACCTGGGTGCTGTTTGTGATGGCCGCCGCGTCGCGCGGGCAGGGCGACACGCTGCTGAATCTCTTTTATCCCGATCACGACGCCTTCTGGCTCGGACTACTGCCGGGCGTACCGGCGGTGGTGGCGTTTTTGTGCAGCGGCCGGCGGCAGGCGATCCCGCGTATGTGGCGCGCGCTTCGCGGGCTGCTGATCCTTGCCCAGATTGCGCTGCTCCTCTGGCAGCCGGTACTCTGGTGGTACGGTGAACCGCTGACGGGCATCGGTATTGCGCTGGTGGTTGCCGATATTGTGGCGCTGCTGTGGCTGCTGACGAATCCGCGTCTTCGCGCCTGTTTTGCGCCTCAGGATGATTAATCCGGCACTTTTTGCCGATGTCGCACTCCAACAAGCGTTGATTTAATTAGAAAGGACGTTTCAATGAAATCGCTGCGTTTACTTTTATGCGCTCTCCCGCTGGCGTTGACCGGCTGTTCGACGCTCTCCTCTATTAACTGGTCCGCCGCGTATCCGTGGAACTGGTTTGGCTCAGCAACGGAAGTGACCGAGCAGGGCGTGGGGAAAATTACCGCCGCGACGGCGCTGGATCAGAATGCTATTCAGGATGCGCTCAGCAGCGATTACCGCCTGCGCAGCGGCATGAAAACGGAGAATGGCAATATTGTTCGCTATTACGAAGCGCTGAAGGGCGACAAGCTGGCGCTGGTGATCAACGGTGACAAAGGCACGGTAAACCGAATTGCGGTGATGGATGAAGATATTCCGACCGCTAGCGGCGTGAAGGTAGGGACCCCGTTTAGCGATCTTTATAAGCAGGCTTTTGGCAATTGCACCAGCTTGCCGTCTGACGACAAGGTCGCGGTGGAATGTAAGGCGGAAGGCAGCCAGCACATCAGCTATGTCTTCACCGGAACCTGGAGCGGACCGGAAGGACTGATGCCGTCTGACGACACGCTCAAGAGCTGGAAAGTGAGCAAAATACTCTGGAAGCAGTAATTTGCGCCTGAACAAACCGCCTCGCTGAAATCCGGGTATAATACCCGCCATCAATGCCACGCTGACGTGGCATCTTTATTTCAGGAGGAGCGATGTCTCAGGTTCAGAGTGGCATTTTGCCAGAACATTGCCGCGCGGCGATTTGGATTGAAGCCAATGTTAAAGGGGACGTGGATGCCCTGCGTGCGGCCAGTAAAGCGTTTGTTGATAAGCTGGCCACCTTCCAGGCCAAATTCCCGGAAGCCCACCTCGGCGCCGTTGTTGCCTTTGGCAATAACGTCTGGCGTCAGCTGAGCGGTGGCGAAGGGGCGGAAGAGCTGAAAGACTTCATCCCTTATGGCAAAGGTCTGGCACCTGCGACCCAATATGACGTGCTGATCCACATTCTCTCCCTGCGTCACGACGTGAACTTTTCCGTTGCCCAGGCCGCTGTGGCGGCCTTTGGCGACAGCATTGAAGTGCAGGAAGAGGTTCACGGCTTCCGCTGGGTGGAAGAGCGCGATCTGAGCGGCTTCGTCGACGGGACGGAAAACCCGGCGGGTGAAGAGGTTCGTCGCGACGTGGCGGTGATTAAAGACGGCGTGGACGCGGGCGGCAGCTACGTGTTCGTTCAGCGCTGGGAGCACAACCTCAAGCAGCTTAACCGCATGAGCGTGCACGACCAGGAGATGATGATTGGTCGTACTAAAGAAGCCAACGAAGAGATCGACGGCGATGACCGTCCGGTCACCTCGCACCTGACCCGCGTTGACCTCAAGGAAGACGGTAAAGGACTGAAGATTGTCCGCCAGAGCCTGCCGTACGGTACCGCAAGCGGCACGCACGGCCTCTACTTCTGCGCCTACTGCGCGCGCCTGTATAACATTGAGCAGCAGCTGCTGAGCATGTTCGGCGATACCGACGGTAAGCGCGACGCCATGCTGCGCTTCACCAAACCGGTGACCGGCGGCTACTACTTTGCTCCGTCCGTTGAGCGTCTGCTGGCGCTGTAATAGCCTTTCTCCCTCTCCCTGTGGGAGAGGGCTGGGGTGAGGGCATCAGGCCGCACCCCTTATTCCCTTTTCTGCTTCTAAATCACCAAACGGTATATAAAACCGTTACTCCTTTCATCCCCGTTATAAATATTATGACTATAAGATAGTCATCACATTTATAAGGGTGCGCAATGGCCGTTACTGTACTAAAAAAAGGAACTCTGGCGCTGGCAGGTTTACTGCTGGTGGCACAGGCGCAGGCGACTGAACTGTTAAACAGTTCGTATGACGTCTCCCGCGAGCTGTTTGCCGCCCTTAACCCACCGTTCGAACAGCAGTGGGCGAAAGACAATAACGGCGATAAGCTGACCATCAAGCAGTCCCACGCCGGGTCGTCCAAGCAGGCGCTGGCGATTTTGCAGGGCCTGAAAGCGGATGTGGTGACCTACAACCAGGTCACTGACGTGCAGATCCTGCACGACAAAGGCAAGCTGCTTCCGGCCGACTGGCAGAGCCGTCTGCCGAACAACAGCTCGCCGTTCTACTCCACCATGGGCTTCCTGGTCCGTAAGGGCAACCCGAAGAATATCCACGACTGGAGCGACCTGGTCCGTTCCGACGTGAAGCTGATTTTCCCGAACCCAAAAACTTCCGGTAACGCGCGTTATACCTATTTAGCCGCGTGGGGCGCGGCGGACAAGGCTGACGGTAACGATAAAGCCAAAACCGAGCAGTTCATGACCCAGTTCCTGAAAAATGTCGAAGTGTTTGATACCGGCGGCCGTGGGGCGACCACGACTTTCGCAGAACGCGGTCTCGGCGATGTGCTGATCAGCTTCGAGTCGGAAGTGAACAACATCCGCAAACAGTACGAAGCGCAGGGCTTCGAGGTGGTTATCCCGAAAACCAACATTCTGGCCGAATTCCCGGTCGCATGGGTGGATAAAAACGTGCAGGCAAACGGTACCGAGAAAGCGGCAAAAGCCTATCTCAACTACCTGTACAGCCCTCAGGCGCAGACCATCATTACCGATTACTACTACCGCGTGAACAACCCGGACGTAATGAACAAACTGAAAGATAAATTCCCGCAGACCGCGCTGTTCCGCGTGGAAGATCATTTTGGCTCCTGGCCTGATGTGATGAAAACGCATTTTGCCAGCGGCGGTGAGTTAGACAAACTGCTGGCGGCGGGGCATAAGTAATGTTTGCAGTTTCGACAAAACGCGTGCTGCCGGGCTTTACCTTAAGCCTCGGGACCAGCCTGCTGTTCGTCTGCCTGATCCTGCTGTTGCCGCTCAGCGCGCTGGTGATGCAGCTTGCGCAGATGAGCTGGGCGCAGTACTGGGACGTGGTCACCAACCCGCAGGTGGTGGCGGCCTATAAGGTGACGCTGCTGTCGGCGTTTGTCGCCTCCATTTTTAACGGCGTGTTTGGCCTGCTGATGGCGTGGATTTTAACCCGCTATCGCTTCCCGGGCCGTACGCTGCTTGACGCCCTGATGGATCTGCCGTTTGCGCTGCCGACGGCGGTGGCGGGCTTAACCCTCGCGTCGCTCTTCTCCGTGAACGGGCTGTACGGCGAGTGGCTGGCGAAATTTGACATCAAGGTGACCTATACCTGGCTCGGTATCGCGGTGGCGATGGCCTTTACCAGCATCCCGTTTGTGGTCCGTACCGTGCAGCCGGTGCTGGAAGAGCTGGGTCCGGAATACGAAGAAGCGGCGGAAACGCTGGGCGCCACTCGCTGGCAGAGCTTCCGCAAGGTGGTGCTGCCGGAGCTCTCTCCGGCGCTGATGGCGGGCGTCGCGCTGTCGTTTACCCGCAGCCTTGGTGAGTTCGGCGCGGTGATTTTTATCGCCGGGAACATCGCCTGGAAAACAGAAGTGACCTCGCTGATGATTTTCATCCGTTTGCAGGAGTTTGATTATCCGGCGGCGAGCGCAATTGCCTCGGTGATCCTCGCAGCCTCGCTGCTGCTGCTGTACTCAATTAACACTCTGCAAAGTCGCTTTGGTCGACGTGTGGTAGGTCACTGATGGCGGAAGTTACGCAATTGAAGCGATACGATGCACCCCGCATCAACTGGGGTAAATGGTTTCTGATTGGGGCGGGCGTGCTGGTTTCCGCCCTCATTCTCGTCGTGCCGACGGTTTATATCTTCGTTCAGGCGTTCAGCAAGGGGCTGATGCCCGCGCTGGAAAACCTGGCAGACCCGGATATGCTGCATGCTATCTGGTTGACCGTAATGATTGCGTTGATCACCGTGCCGGTGAACCTCGTGTTCGGGACTCTGCTGGCCTGGCTGGTAACGCGCTTTAACTTCCCGGGACGTCAGCTGCTGCTTACCCTGCTGGATATTCCGTTTGCCGTGTCGCCGGTGGTGGCGGGCCTGGTATACCTGCTCTTTTACGGCTCCAACGGCCCGCTGGGCGGCTGGCTGGATGCGAATAACCTGCAGATCATGTTCGCCTGGCCAGGCATGGTGCTGGTTACCATCTTCGTGACCTGTCCATTTGTGGTGCGCGAGCTGGTGCCGGTGATGTTAAGCCAGGGCAGCAACGAAGACGAAGCGGCGGTGCTGCTGGGGGCTTCGGGCTGGCAGATGTTCCGCCGCGTGACGCTGCCGAACATTCGCTGGGCGCTGCTTTACGGCGTGGTGCTGACCAACGCCCGCGCGATTGGTGAGTTCGGTGCCGTTTCCGTTGTTTCCGGTTCCATTCGCGGTGAAACCCTGTCGCTACCGCTACAGATTGAACTGCTGCAGCAGGACTACAACACCATCGGCGCGTTTACTGCCGCAGCGTTGCTGACGCTGATGGCCATTTTGACCCTGTTTTTGAAGAGTGTGGTGCAGTGGCGTTTAGAAAATCAGGAAAAACGTCAGCATCAGGAGGGAAATCATGAGCATTGAGATTGCCAATATTAAGAAGTCTTTTGGTCGCACCCAGGTGCTGAATGATATCTCGCTGGATATCCCTTCCGGACAAATGGTGGCGCTGCTGGGGCCGTCTGGCTCGGGTAAAACTACGCTGCTGCGTATTATCGCCGGGCTTGAGCATCAGACCAGCGGGCATATCCGCTTTCACGGCACCGACGTGAGCCGCCTGCATGCCCGCGATCGTAAAGTAGGTTTTGTGTTCCAGCATTACGCGCTGTTCCGCCACATGACCGTGTTCGACAACATCGCGTTTGGCCTGACCGTGCTGCCGCGTCGCGAGCGCCCGGATGCAGCAACCATTAAGGCGAAGGTGACCAAACTGCTGGAGATGGTGCAGCTGGCTCATCTGGCGGATCGTTTCCCGGCCCAGCTGTCCGGCGGGCAGAAACAGCGCGTGGCGCTGGCGCGTGCGCTGGCCGTTGAGCCGCAAATTCTGCTGCTGGATGAACCTTTCGGCGCGCTGGATGCACAGGTGCGTAAAGAGCTGCGCCGCTGGCTGCGTCAGCTCCATGAAGAGCTGAAATTCACCAGCGTCTTCGTGACCCACGACCAGGAAGAGGCGATGGAAGTCGCGGATCGCGTGGTGGTCATGAGCCAGGGCAACATTGAGCAGGTTGACGAGCCGGAACAGCTCTGGCGCGAACCGGCGACCCGCTTCGTGCTGGAGTTTATGGGCGAGGTAAACCGTCTTCAGGGTACTATTCGCGGTGGGCAGTTCCACGTTGGCGCGCACCGCTGGCCGCTGGGCTATACCTCCGCGCATCAGGGACCGGTCGATCTGTTCCTGCGTCCGTGGGAAGTGGACGTGAGCCGCCGAACCAGCCTGGATTCACCGCTGCCGGTGCAGGTGCTGGAAGCTAGCCCTAAAGGTCACTACACCCAATTGGTGGTACAGCCCCTGGGCTGGTATACCGAGCCGCTGACTGTGGTCATGCGCGACGACGTGCCGCCGCACCGGGGAGAGCGCCTGTTTGTCGGTCTGCAGCACGCCCGTATCTATCACGGCAAGGAGCGCATCGAGACGCGCGAGGATATTGCTCTCGCGGAGTCAGCCTGATAGGTTATTAGGATGTTTATCGCCCGGTGGCGCTGCGCTTACCGGGCCTACAGTTATCACTGTGTCTTGTAGGCCGGGATCGCTGCGCGCGCCCGGCTTTTTTATTGAGTAAAAAACGTGAATACACTCGAAAACACCATCGGCAACACGCCTCTGGTCAAGCTTCAGCGCATGGGGCCAGACAACGGCAGCGAAATCTGGGTCAAACTCGAAGGCAATAACCCGGCGGGGTCGGTGAAAGACCGCGCGGCGCTGTCGATGATTGTCCAGGCCGAAAAGCGCGGCGAGATTAAGCCGGGCGACGTGCTGATTGAAGCCACCAGCGGGAACACGGGTATCGCGCTGGCGATGATTGCGGCGCTGAAAGGCTATCGCATGAAGCTGCTGATGCCGGACAACATGAGCCAGGAGCGCCGCGCCGCGATGCGTGCCTACGGAGCCGAGCTGATTCTGGTGACCAAAGAGCAGGGGATGGAAGGCGCGCGCGACCTGGCGTTAGAAATGGCCGAGCGCGGCGAAGGTAAACTGCTCGATCAGTTTAATAATCCGGACAACCCGTACGCGCACTACACCACCACCGGCCCGGAAATCTGGCGGCAAACCGACGGCCGTATCACCCATTTTGTCTCCAGCATGGGTACCACCGGCACCATTACCGGGGTATCGCGTTTTCTGCGCGAGCAGGATAAAGCCGTCACCATTGTCGGCCTGCAGCCGGAAGAGGGGAGCAGCATTCCGGGCATTCGCCGCTGGCCTGCGGAGTATATGCCCGGCATCTTTAATGCGCAGCTTGTGGACCAGGTGCTGGATCTTCACCAGCGCGAGGCGGAAAATACCATGCGTGAGCTGGCCGTGCGCGAAGGCATCTTCTGCGGCGTCAGCTCGGGCGGCGCGGTAGCGGGTGCGATTCGGGTAGCAAAGGCAAATCCGGGCGCGGTGGTGGTGGCGATTATTTGCGATCGCGGCGATCGCTATCTGTCTACCGGCGTCTTTGGTGAAGAGAGTTATTCGCAGGGGGCGGGGATTTAAGCGTCATGGAGATGATTCTATTCCGGGATAATACCCGGGCGCAGCAAACCGATATTGTCGCCGTGCAGTCGCAGGTGGTTTACGGCAGCGTGGGGAACAGCATTGCGGTACCGAATATTCGAACCCACAGGCTGAACGTTACCGCCGTGCCGACGGTACTGTTTAGCAACACGCCGCACTACGACACATTTTATGGTGGAGTGATCCCCGACGAGTGGTTCAGCGGCTACCTTAAGGCGCTGGAAGAGCGCGAGATCCTGCGCGAGCTTAAAGCAGTCACCACCGGCTATATGGGCAGTGCCAGCCAGATCGTCCTGCTGGCGCAGTGGCTGAAGGCGGTCAAAGCGCAGCATCCTGACCTGCTGGTGCTGGTCGACCCGGTTATCGGCGATATCGACAGCGGAATGTACGTGAAGCCCGAGATCCCCGAAGCGTATCGGGAGCACCTGCTGCCGCTGGCGCAGGGGATCACGCCAAACGTCTATGAACTGGAAGTGTTAAGCGGCAAACCGTGCCGCACGCCGGAAAGCGCCATCGCGGCGGCACAGGGACTGCTCTCTGACAGCCTGAAGTGGGTGGCGATCACCAGCGCGCCGGTCGCTGACGACCCGCAGAACATCCACGTGGTGCTGGTGACGAATGAAGGCGTGACCATCAGCGCGCATCCGCGGGTAGAAACCGATCTGAAAGGGACGGGCGACCTGTTCTGTTCAGAACTGGTGAGCGGCATTGTTGAGGGGAAAACCGTTGCCGATGCCATTCGCATGGCCGGCGATCGGGTGACGGACGTGATGCTTTATACCCAGTCGAAAGGTTACGACGAGCTTATCCTCCCCGCATAAACAAAAATGGCGCCCGAAGGCGCCATTTTTCTGTGCGGCAAGAATTACTTCTTGATGCGGATAACCGGGGTTTCACCCACGGTGACGCTGCCAGACAGTTTGATCAGTTCTTTGATTTCGTCCATGTTGGAGATAACAACCGGAGTCAGGGTAGACTTGGCTTTTTCTTCCAGCAGTGGCAGATCGAATTCAATCACCGGGTCGCCAACTTTAACACGCTGGCCTTCTTCCGCGATACGTTTGAAGCCTTCGCCTTTCAGTTCAACGGTGTCGATACCGAAGTGAACGAACAGTTCGATACCGCTATCAGATTCGATAGAGAACGCATGGTTGGTTTCAAAAATTTTACCGATGGTGCCGTCAACTGGAGCAACCATTTTGTTGCCAGTTGGTTTGATAGCAATGCCATCACCAACGATTTTCTCAGCAAACACTACATCCGGCACGTCTTCGATGTTGACGATCTCGCCGGAGAGCGGAGCAACAATCTCAATAGTTCCGGAGTCTTTTTTATCATCAGAAACCAGAGATTTCAGTTTATCGAACAAACCCATGATCTTCTCCTAAGCAGTAAATTGGGCCGCATCTCGTGGATTAGCAGATTGTTTTTTCTTCAATGAACTTGTTAACCAGCGTCATTAACTCGTCCGTTGTCGGTTGAGCAAGAGCCTGCTCTGCTAATACCTTCGCATCTTCGAAGTTCGTGTTACGGATAATCTTCTTAATGCGCGGGATGGAAATGGCGCTCATAGAGAATTCGTCCAGACCCATACCCAGCAACAGAAGTGTAGCACGTTCGTCGCCTGCAAGCTCACCACACATGCCAGTCCATTTACCTTCTGCATGAGAAGCATCAATAACTTGCTTGATCAAGTTCAGTACGGACGGTGACATTGGCTGGTAGAGATGTGAAATCATATCATTACCACGGTCAACTGCCAGGGTGTACTGCGTTAAATCATTGGTACCGATACTAAAGAAATCAACTTCTTTGGCTAAATGACGCGCAATGGTCGCCGCCGCCGGTGTTTCCACCATCACGCCGATCTCGATTGACTCGTCAAACGCTTTACCTTCGTCACGCAGTTCCTGTTTGTAGATTTCGATCTCTTTCTTCAGTGCACGCACTTCTTCAACAGAGATGATCATCGGGAACATGATGCGCAGTTTACCGAAAGCAGAGGCGCGCAGGATCGCACGAACCTGGTCACGCAGGATCTCTTTACGATCCATCGCGATACGCACGGCACGCCAGCCCAGGAACGGGTTCTCTTCTTTCGGGAAGTTCATGTACGGCAACTCTTTGTCGCCACCGATGTCCATGGTACGGACGATAACCGCCTGAGAGCCACACGCTTCAGCCACGGCTTTGTAAGCAGCAAACTGCTCTTCTTCCGTTGGCAGCGCGTCGCGGTCCATGAACAGGAATTCTGTACGATAGAGACCGACACCTTCCGCACCGTTGCGCTCAGCGCCATCAACGTCGCGGACGGTACCGATGTTTGCGCACACTTCAACCTGATGGCCGTCCAGGGTGATGGCTGGCAGGTCTTTCAGCTTAGCGAGTTCCGCTTTTTCAGTCGCAACCTGCTCCTGAACCGCGCGCAGTTTATCGATCTCTTCATTGGTTGGGTTGACGTAAACCAGATTGTTTACGGCATCCAGAATCAGATAGTCGCCATTTTTCACCTGAGAGGTGACGCTACCGGTACCCACGATGGCAGGCAGTTCCAGAGAACGCGCCATGATAGAGGTGTGGGAGGTACGGCCGCCCGCGTCGGTGATGAAACCGAGGACCTTTTTCAGGTTCAGCTGTGCGGTTTCAGACGGGGTGAGGTCAGCGGCAACCAGGATCACTTCATCCTGAATCGCGCTCAGGTCGATGATGGCCAGGCCCAGGATGTTGCGCAGCAGGCGCTTACCGATATCACGTACGTCAGCCGCACGCTCTTTCAGGTATTCATCATCCAGTTCTTCCAGGGCAGTTGCCTGACCTTCGATAACTTCATGCGCAGCCGCGTCGGCCGTCATGCCTTTATCTTTAATCAGGGCTATGATTTCCTGCTCCAGCTCCTCATCTTCGAGCAGCATGATGTGCCCTTCGAAGATGGCTTCTTTTTCTTCACCGAAAGTTTCGCCAGCTTTAGTTTTGATTGCTTCCAGTTGCGCAGATGCCTTGGCACGACCGCTCAGAAAACGTTCAACTTCCTGATCAACCTTGTCGGCAGAAATTTTTTTCCGGTCGATGACGATCTCGTCTTCTTTCAGCAGCAGTGCCTTGCCGAAAGCGATACCCGGGGATGCTAAAATGCCTGAAATCATAACCCTACCTTACTTGTGACTGATATTTAAAAGAACCCGGAAACTTACTCGAGCTCAGCCATCAGTTTAACCAGATGCTCAACTGCTTTCTGCTCGTCTTCACCTTCTGCAGAGATGGTGACAACGGTGCCCTGAGTCAGGCCCAGAGTCTGCAGTTTGAACAGGCTTTTTGCGCTCGCGCTTTTGCCGTTGGAAGTCACAGTGATTTCAGAAGTGAAGCCTTTTGCTTCTTTAACAAACTGAGCAGCAGGGCGGGTGTGCAGACCGTTCGGAGCGGTAATGGTAACTTCTTGCTGGAACATTGTATTTCCCCAACTTATAGGTTTAGTGTTGTGGAACTAAAGTCTAGCCTGGCGACTGAACTTTAGCCTGTATTGTTAGCGCTGACGTTTCGATCGTCATTAAACATTATGCAGCGAAAGCAAGACTTGAACCAAATCATAAAATCGATTCAGCAAGGCTATTTCGTTTGCCGATTAATTTCACGCATCAAAATAATTGCTGGTTTAAATACCAGACCCTTCGGGGTGAAGCAATGCCAGGAGGGGTAAAAGTTTGAAGCAGGCCACAAAAAAGCACCTGAAAAGGTGCTTTTTTACGCGTTATTAACATGCTGGCACTACTGTTGCAGTTCTTTTTCGGTAAACAGATCGGCAAACAGTGCGGTGCTCAAGTAACGCTCACCCGAGGACGGAAGGATAACCACAATATTCTTATTGGTAAAGGCTTCATCTTCCTGAAGCTTGAGCGCTGCCGCAACGGCCGCACCGGAAGAGATACCCGCCAGAATGCCTTCTTCATCCATCAGGCGACGCGCGGTAGAGATGGCTTCTTCGTTAGTGATGGTAACCACTTTATCGATCAGCTTCAGATCCAGGTTGCCCGGAATGAAGCCTGCGCCAATACCCTGAATTTTGTGTGGGCCGGGTTTGAGCTCTTCACCCGCCAGTGCCTGGGTGATAACCGGTGAGTCGGTTGGCTCAACGGCAACGGTGATCAGGTCTTTTTTACCCTTTGTGCCTTTAATATAGCGCGACACGCCGGTCAGCGTACCGCCGGTACCCACGCCGGAGATAAAGACGTCAACCTGGCCGTCGGTATCTTCCCAGATTTCCGGACCGGTGGTCTTCTCGTGAATTTCCGGGTTAGCCGGGTTGCTGAACTGCTGCAGCAGCAGATATTTCGCCGGATCGCTGGCCACAATCTCTTCGGCTTTCTGAATGGCGCCCTTCATGCCCTTCGCGCCTTCGGTCAGCACCAGGTTCGCGCCCAGCGCTTTGAGCAGCTTACGACGCTCGATGCTCATGGTTTCTGGCATGGTCAGCGTCAGCTTGTAGCCGCGCGCGGCAGCCACATAGGCCAGAGCGATACCGGTATTGCCGCTGGTCGGTTCCACCAGCTCAACGCCTGGCTTCAGTACGCCACGTTTTTCAGCATCCCAAATCATGTTTGCACCGATACGGCATTTTACGCTGAAGCTCGGGTTACGTGATTCGACCTTCGCCAGAATGCGTCCATTACCGATACGGTTCAGTCGAACCAGGGGCGTATGACCGATAGTCAGCGAGTTGTCTTCATAAATCTTACTCATGGCCTGTCCTTAACTGTATGAAATTGGGATACCGACCCAGCATACCTGCTAAGCAGGTAGGGGGAAGTAAGGAATTCGCATATCTATATACTGCAAGGAAATAATGGGGATCAGTATGGAATAAGGGGCGGCATAAGCCACCCCTGCTTTACACATTTTTGCATTATTTCCATAACGCGTGCTTAGCACGGTAGCAGTCGACCCACATCGCCGTCGCGCCGCAGACGGCGACGGGCATGATGAACAGATTCAGGAAGGGAATCATGGTGAACAGGCTGGTCAGCGCGCCAAACTGCATATTGGCGACCTTCTGGCTGCGCAGGGCGGTGCGCATCGTTTTAAATGGCACCTTGTGGTTATCGAACGGATAATCACAGTACTGGATGGCCAGCATCCAGGCGCTGAACAGGAACCACAGCACGGGTGCCACCGTCTGGCCAATGCCTGGCACAAAGTAGAGGATAAGCAGCACAACCGCGCGGGGCAGGTACCAGGCAAACTTTTGCCATTCACGCTTCATAATGCGAGGGAGGTCTTTCATGATCCCCCATATGCCCGTGTCCGGCGGCGTCGCGCCGGTAAGCCGCGCTTCCAGCTGTTCCGCCAGCAGACCGTTAAACGGTGCGGCTATCCAGTTCGCAATCGTCGAGAAGAAATAGCCAAACACCAGCAGCACGGAAATCACCGCCACCGGCCAGAGCAGGTAGTTCAGCCACTGCAGCCAGTCCGGCACATGGCTCATCAGCGACGGGATCCAGCTCTCCAGCTTGGTGAACAGCCACCAGAACGCGCCGCCCATCAGAATAATATTGATCAACAGTGGGAGAATGACGAAGCGTCGAATCCCCGGCAGGGAGACCAGTTTCCAGCCCTGAGAAAAATACCAGACGCCGCTGCGCGGGGGAGAAGAAGATGTTGAAACCATAGCCAGGCTGTACTCCTTTTTACACAACCAGTGGAATTGCCCGCCTATATTATCCACTTACGGAGCAATGACCAGTTCGGAAATGTTCGAAAAACCAGCAAAAAGCACGATTTCCTTCATCTTTATGCTGTGAATGCTCTGCACACACTTGCACTTGACGTAAACGGCAAATACTCTTAGTGAGTAAATGTTTGCCGTGGTGGCAAGGTGTTAGAACAACAGAGAATATAATGATGCAGGATTTGCGTCTGATATTAATCATTGTTGGCGCGATCGCCATAATCGCTTTACTGGTACATGGTTTCTGGACCAGCCGTAAAGAGCGTTCCTCGATGTTTCGCGATCGCCCACTGAAGCGCATGAAGTCCAGTCGTGATGACGATGACAGTGAAGATGACATCGACGGCAGCGACGACGACGGCGTGGGTGAAGTTCGTGTTCATCGGGTCAATACTGCGCCCGGCGCAGGCCATGGGGAGCAAGAAGCACCTCGTCCTTCGCAGCACCAGTATCAACCGCCGTATGCTTCCGCACAGCCGCGCCAGCCAGCGCAGCAGCCTGTGGAAGAGCCGGTGCGCCAGCCGCCGCAACAGCCTGTCTATCAGCAGCCTGCCCAGCCGGTTCAACAGCAACCGGTGCAGCAGCCCGTGCAACAACAGCCTGCTCAGCCGGTACAACAGCCTGCTCAGCCGGTACAACAACCGCAGCAGCCTGTTCATGTCCAGCCTGCGCCTCAACCTGCTCCGGCACCGCACGTTGAGCCTGAGCCCGTTGTAGAGCCAGAGCCGGTTGTTGAAAAACCGCAGCGTAAAGAAGCGGTGATCATTATGAACGTGGCCGCGCATCACGGTAGCCATCTTAACGGTGACGTGCTGCTTAACAGTATTCAACAGGCAGGCTTCAAGTTTGGCGATATGAACATTTTCCATCGCCACCTGAGTCCTGACGGTAGCGGTCCGGCGCTGTTCAGCCTGGCCAACATGGTTAACCCTGGCACCTTTGATCCGGAAATGACCGGTGATTTTATGACCCCGGGTGTGACTATCTTTATGCAGGTGCCGTCCTACGGCGATGAACTGCAAAACTTTAAGCTGATGCTGCAGTCTGCCCAGCATATCGCTGACGAAGTCGGCGGTGTGGTGCTCGACGATCAGCGTCGAATGATGACCCCGCAGAAACTGCGCGAGTATCAGGACCGCATCCGCGAAGTTAAGGAAGCCAACGCGTAATCGCCGCGTTGACTTCAACTCCTCCTCAACCCCCGCCTGTCGGGGGTTTTTTCTCATTGATGGTGCGATATGGACTCAATCGAACAACAACTCACTGAACTGCGAACCACGCTTCGCCATCATGAATACCTCTATCATGTTATGGACGCACCGGAAGTTCCGGACGCGGAGTATGACCGCCTGATGCGCGAGCTGCGCGAATTAGAGGCGCAGCATCCTGACCTCATCACACCGGATTCCCCCACCCAGCGCGTCGGCGCTGAGCCGCTGGGGGCTTTTAGCCAGGTGCGTCATGAAGTGCCGATGCTGTCGCTGGATAACGTCTTCGATGAAGAGAGCTTCCTCGCGTTTAACAAGCGCGTGCAGGATCGCCTGAAAAGCAGCGACTCCCTCACCTGGTGCTGCGAGCTGAAGCTGGATGGCCTGGCAGTCAGCCTTCTCTACGAAAACGGCGTGCTGGTGCGTGCCGCGACGCGTGGCGACGGCACGACGGGTGAAGACATCACCACCAACGTGCGTACCATCCGAGCGATCCCGCTGAAGCTGCAGGGCGACAACATTCCTGCGCGTCTGGAAGTGCGCGGCGAAGTGTTCCTGCCCCAGGCGGGCTTCGAGAAAATTAACGAAGAGGCGCGTCGCACCGGTGGGAAGGTGTTTGCTAACCCGCGTAATGCGGCGGCGGGCTCTCTGCGCCAGCTTGACCCGCGTATCACCGCGAAGCGACCGCTTACTTTCTTCTGCTACGGCGTCGGTATTCTGGAGGGCGGCGAGCTGCCGGATACCCATCTCGGGCGTCTGCTGCAGTTTAAAGCGTGGGGCCTGCCGGTGAGCAACCGCGTTCAGCTCTGCGACTCGCCGGAAGCGGTACTGGCGTTCTACCACAAAGTGGAAGAGGACCGTCCGACGCTCGGGTTTGATATTGATGGCGTGGTCATCAAGGTGAACTCACTGGCGCTGCAGGAGCAGCTGGGCTTTGTGGCGCGCGCGCCGCGCTGGGCGGTGGCGTTTAAGTTCCCGGCTCAGGAGCAGATGACCTTCGTTCGCGACGTAGAGTTCCAGGTCGGCCGTACGGGCGCCATTACCCCGGTTGCCCGTCTGGAGCCTGTGCAGGTTGCGGGCGTGCTGGTGAGTAACGCCACGCTGCATAACGCCGATGAAATCGAACGCCTGGGCCTGCGCATTGGTGACAAAGTGGTGATTCGCCGCGCGGGGGACGTGATCCCGCAGGTGGTTAACGTTGTGGAGTCAGAACGTCCTGATGATACGCGCGAGATTGTCTTCCCGACCCATTGCCCGGTGTGTGGATCTGACGTAGAGCGTGTGGAAGGTGAAGCGGTGACGCGCTGCACGGGGGGCTTAATCTGTGGCGCACAGCGTAAAGAGTCACTGAAGCACTTCGTCTCCCGTCGGGCGATGGACGTCGACGGCATGGGTGATAAAATTATCGATCAGCTGGTTGAGAAAGAGTATGTCCACACGCCAGCGGATCTCTTCAAACTGACGGCGGGCAAACTGACCGGTCTGGACCGCATGGGGCCGAAGTCAGCCCAGAACGTGGTTAACGCGCTGGAAACGGCAAAAGAGACCACCTTCGCCCGTTTCCTGTACGCGCTGGGCATTCGTGAAGTGGGTGAAGCAACCGCAGCAGGTCTGGCAGCATACTTTGGTACGCTGGACGCGCTGGAAAAGGCGAGCATCGAGGAGCTGCAGAAAGTTCCGGATGTCGGCATCGTTGTCGCCACGCACGTCTTTAACTTCTTCGCCGAAGAGAGCAACCGCGAAGTCATCGGCAAACTGCTGGAAGAGGGCATCAGGTGGCCTGCACCGGTAGTGGTCAACGCCGAAGAGATCGACAGCCCATTCGCCGGTAAAACGGTGGTGCTGACCGGCAGCCTGAGCCAGCTTTCACGCGACGATGCAAAAGCGCGTCTGGTGGCGCTGGGGGCAAAAGTGGCGGGCAGCGTGTCGAAGAAAACCGACCTGGTGATCGCCGGGGAAGCGGCGGGTTCGAAGCTGGCGAAAGCCCAGGAGCTCGGCATTGAGGTTATCGACGAAGCGGAAATGATGCGTCTGTTAGGAGAGTAACGTGCAGAAAGAGCAGCTCGTTGAGATCGCCAATACCGAGATGCCGTTCGGTAAATACAAGGGCCGCAGGCTGATCGATTTGCCGGAGGAGTATCTGCTGTGGTTTGCCCGCAAGGATGAATTCCCGGCAGGGCGACTGGGCGAGCTGATGGCTATCACGTTACTGATCAAAACCGAGGGGCTGACCCAGCTGGTGCAGCCCCTGAAACGTCCTTAAGCCTTCGCGGCGCGGGTCTCTTCCTGCGCCAGCTTTTCGGTCTGGCGTTTGTAGCGACGCGCCAGCACCGCGCAGACCATCAGCTGGATCTGATGGAAAATCATCAGCGGCAGCACCATCATTCCAATCACCGAGGTCGGGAACAGAATGTTGGCCATCGGGATACCGTTAGCCAGACTCTTCTTCGAACCGCAGAACACAATCGTAATTTCATCCGCTTTGTTGAAGCCGCACTTGCGTGCCACAAAGACGTTTACCGCTATTACAATCGCCAGCAGGACAATGCTGACCACCACGATAAACAGCAGCGAGCCTGCCCCCACCTTGTGCCAGATCCCGTTCACGACCGCTTCGCTGAAGGCGGAGTAAACCACCAGCAGAATCGAGGTTTGGTCGGTTTTTGAGATCCACTTTTTATGCTTCGCCACAAATGCGCCGGTCCACGGACGGGAGAGATGGCCCAGGACAAACGGCAGCAGCAGCTGCAGACAGATTTTACCCACCTGCTCAAGGTTACCTTCCGCACCGTGCATGTTCATCAGCAGGCCCACCAGCAGCGGAGAGACGAAAATCCCTAACAGGCTGGATGCGGATGCCGAGCAGACCGCGGCCGCCACGTTCCCTCCCGCGAGAGAGGTAAAGGCAATGGCGGACTGCACCGTGGCCGGCAGAATACAGAGATACAGGAAGCCGGTGTAGAGTGCCGGGTCAACATTAACCGGTGCCCACCAGGCAAACAGCACCCCGAGGATCGGGAACAGAATAAAGGTGCTACACATCACCCACAGATGCAGTCGCCAGTGTCCGCCGCCTGCGATAATGGCTTCGCGGGAGAGTTTGGCGCCGTGCATAAAGAACAGCAGGGCGATGGCCGCCGTGGTCAAGCCTTCAAAGAATGGGACGAAACCGCCGCGAGCCGGGAAAAACGAGGCCAGTAAAACGGTAACCACCAGGGTAAGCGTGAACGGATCAAGGATACGAAAAAGTTTCATAATCTCTCCTGAAAACAGATGTCGCTATTGTGCTTTCTTCCGTTTGAGAAATAAAATTGATTTATTGCATCCATTCATGAATTAAATAGATGAATTATTCATTACGTCAGCTTCGTGTTTTTGTCACCGTGGCGCAGGCTCGTAGTTTTAGCCGGGCAGGGGAGATGATTGGCCTGAGCCAGTCGGCGGTCAGCCACAGCGTGAAAGAGCTGGAGAATCAGACCGGGGTGAAGTTGCTTGACCGCACCACGCGCGAAGTGGTGTTGACCGAAGCAGGTCAGCAGCTGGCCCTGCGCCTCGAGCGGCTGCTGGATGAGCTGAACAGCACGCTCAGAGACGTGGGGAGGCTGGGGCAGCAGCTTTCGGGTACCGTGCGGGTCGCGGCCAGCCAGACGATCTCTGCGCACCTTATTCCGCAGTGTATAGCCGAGGGCAGTCATCGCTACCCGGACATTGATTTTGTCCTGCATGACAGGCCGCAACAGTGGGTGCTGGAGAGCATCCGTCAGGGAGATGTGGATTTTGGTATTGTTATCGATCCCGGTCAGGTGAGCGATCTGGCGTGCGAAAGCATACTTTCGGAGCCCTTTTTGCTGCTCTGTCGTGACGACGATCCGCTGGCCACATTGCCGGAAGTCAGCTGGCAGTCCCTGCAGGGCGCGAACCTGGTTTTACAGGATTATGCCTCGGGCAGCCGTCCGCTGATTGATTCCGCGCTGGTGAATCAGGGCGTAAAGGCAACGATTGTCCAGGAGATTGGTCACCCGGCGACGCTGTTTCCGATGGTGGAAGCCGGGATTGGCATCAGCGTGTTGCCAGCCCTGGCGCTTCCCCTGCCGCAGGGAAGCCGGCTGGCCGTCAAGCGATTAACGCCCGTTGTCGAGCGAAAGCTGATGCTGGTGCGGCGAAAAAATCGTTCACTCTCGGGGGCGGCGCAGGCTATCTGGGAAGTGGTGCGTATCCAGGCACAACGATTAACCGAAGCCCGCATACGCGACCCACTGTTTAACGCATCAGAAGATTAGATGTAGATATCGATCTGATTATTGTCTGACGGGCTGTTCACCCCTTCCACTTTGCCCAGTTTTTGATCCTGCTTCTTCTGGGCCTCTTCAGCCTGCTGGCGCTGCAGTGCGGCGAGCTGCGCCTGCAGCACTTTGATCTGGGTCTGAATAAGTTCCTGCTGCTTCTTCTTCTCATCCGTGCTGACGGGGCTGTTCGCCAGCTCTTTTAACTGCTGGGTCAGCTTTTTGATCTTGTCGAGAATGCGGGTGATTTGCGCAGAGATATCGTTACTGCTCGAAGTGCCACTCGCGCCGCTGGTTTGAATCTGTTGGGTTGAAGCCTGAATGGTCGTCATACTTTTTCCTCGCGTTATAAAACAGAGGTATCGGCACCGACGGGATTAGCTTGAGCAAAACTGCCATATCTGGCAGGGAGTTGCATCGATACACAATCAGTATTGATGGTGCGGTGAAAGTGTATTGGAGGTCACCGGCAGGCTGCGGATATAAGACGTAAGTCATGCGATCCCCGCTATCGCGATTTTCATCCTTAAGGAGCCTCTATGACCCTCTCGAATAACCCGTGGTACTGCGCCGATATCATTCGCGCCGCTAAGCCGAACTTCACGCCTCGCGTGGCGTTTATTCTCGGCTCTGGCCTGGGCGCACTTGCCGACCAGATTGATGACGCCGTTTCCCTGAGCTACGAAAAGCTGCCGGGCTTCCCGGTGAGCACCGTGCATGGCCATGCCGGCGAGCTGGTGCTCGGGCATCTGGCCGGGGTGCCGGTTGCCTGCATGAAGGGGCGCGGCCATTTCTATGAAGGGCGCGGGATGACCATCATGACCGATGCGATCCGCACCTTTACGCTGCTGGGGTGCGAGCTGCTGTTTAGCACCAATGCGGCGGGTTCGCTGCGCCCGGAGGTTCAGCCAGGAAGCCTGGTTGCCCTGAGCGACCATATCAACACCATGCCGGGCACGCCGATGGTGGGGCTGAACGATGAGCGCTTTGGCGATCGTTTCTTCTCTCTGGCCAATGCTTACGACGCGGATTACCGTGCCGTTCTGCAAACTGTGGCAACGAAAGAAGGCTTCCCGCTCCATGAAGGGGTGTTTGTCTCTTATCCCGGCCCGAACTTTGAGACGGCGGCTGAGATCCGCATGATGCAAATTATCGGCGGCGATGTGGTGGGGATGTCCGTGGTGCCGGAAGTGATTGCCGCGCGCCACTGCGGCCTGAAGGTCGCGGCCGTTTCTGCAATTACCAATCTCGCCGAAGGGCTGGGGGAGGTCAAACTCTCGCATGAACAAACCCTTGCCGCCGCCGAGCTCTCCCGCCAGAACTTTATCAATCTTATCTGCGGTTTTCTTCGCCATATTGCCTGAGTAAAACAATAAAGTGGCCCGCCAGGGCCACACTGCTATAAGGAATGGGTTATGAACATCACGACTCGCTTAAAGCTGATGTCCTTTATGCAATATTTTATCTGGGGGAGCTGGCTGGTAACTCTCGGCGCTTACATGATTAACACCCTACACTTTACCGGCTCCGACGTGGGCATGGTGTACAGCTCCAAAGGACTTGCCGCGATTGTTATGCCCTCGCTGGTGGGAATTATTGCCGACAAATGGCTGCGGGCAGACCGTGCTTACGTGATTTGCCACCTCATCTGCGCCGTCGCGCTCTGCTATGCCGCACAGGTCAATGAGCCCGGCCTGATGTTCTGGGTCATGCTGGTGAATGCGATGGCCTTCATGCCCACGATTGCGCTGTCGAATACGATTTCTTACTCCTGTCTTGAACAGGCAGGTCTGGATACGGTGAGCCATTTCCCGCGAGTGCGGGTGTATGGCACCGTGGGCTTTATTGCCGCGATGTGGGCCATAAGCCTGATGGGGGCGGAGCTGAGCAACGTGCAGCTCTATATTGCGGCTGCCGCGTCCCTGCTGCTGGCGCTCTATTCTTTGACATTGCCAGCCATTCCGGTGGCGAAAACAAAAACGTCTACGTCGCTGGCCAGCAAGCTGGGCCTCAATGCGTTTATCCTGTTTAAACAGCCCCGCATGGCGGTGTTCTTTTTATTCGCGATGCTGCTGGGCGCCGTGCTGCAGATAACCAACACGTTTGGCAGCCCCTTCCTGCATGATTTTGCGCGTAATCCGGCGTATGCCGATAGCTTTATCGTCAACTATCCGTCCATCCTGCTCTCCGTTTCGCAAATGTCTGAGGTGTTCTTCATTCTGACCATTCCGTACTTCCTCGGACGCTTTGGCATTAAAGCCGTTATGCTGATGAGCATGGTGGCCTGGATGCTGCGGTTCGGTCTATTCGCCTTTGGCGATCCGTCCGCGACGGGCTTCGTGCTGCTCATGCTCTCAATGATTGTCTACGGCTGCGCGTTCGACTTCTTCAATATTTCCGGCTCGGTATTTGTTGAACAGGAGGTCAGCGCCGATATCCGCGCCAGCGCGCAAGGGTTGTTTATGACGACCGTTAACGGTATCGGGGCGTATTTCGGTTCGGTATTGAGCGGTATGGCAGTGGATTATTTCTCGGTGGACGGGGTGAAGGACTGGCAGACGATCTGGCTGGTATTTGCGGCCTATGCCCTGGCGCTCGCGGTAGTGTTTTATTTCAGCTTTAACTATCGCCACACCAGCAAAAACAGCGGGATGCGCACAGTTGCACACTAAATTTCCCCTCCGGACGCGGAAAGGCTTTAAGGTAGGCGCATAAGTGTTATCGCCAGGATATGTTTTGATGGAACGCGTCTATCGGACCGATCTCAAGCTGCTGCGCTATTTTCTGGCCGTGGCGGAGGAACTGCATTTTGGACGGGCTGCGGCCCGTCTCAATATGTCTCAGCCGCCGTTAAGCCTGCATATTAAAGAGCTGGAAAGCCAGCTGGGCACGTTATTGTTTATTCGCCACTCGCGGAGCGTCGCGTTGACGCATGCCGGTAAAGTGCTGATGGAAGAGTCACGACGGCTGCTCGCCAGCGCAAACCAGGCTCTGGCTCGCGTCGAGCAAATTGGCCGGGGGGAAGCAGGGCGCATTGAGCTGGGGATTGTGGGCACCGCCATGTGGAGTGAGGTGCGCACGGTTATGCGCGCTTTTTTGAAAGAACATCCGAATGTTGATGTCGTTTTTCGCGAGAAATCCCCGGTCATGCAGATGGCGCTGCTTGAGCGCCGGGAGCTGGATGTCGGGATCTGGCGAATGGCAACGGAACCTACCGCGGGGTTTACCAGCGTGCGGTTGCGTGAGGCGGCTTTTCTGGTGGCGATGCCGGAAGATCACCGGCTGGTCAGGGAACCTTCTATTGCGCTCGCAGAATTGCAGGACGAGTATTTTGTCACGATGCCGTCGGCCCATTCTGACTGGGCATTTTTACATCGTGTCTGCCAGCAGGCCGGTTTTTCGCCGATGATTGTGCGCGAAGCCGTTGAACCGCAAACGGTGCTGGCGATGATCAGCATGGGCATGGGGATTACGCTCGCCGCAGACAGCTACGCGCAAATGCAGTGGCCGGGTGTGGTGTTCCGTCCGCTGAAAGAGCGGATACCGGCAGATTTATATGTGGTGTATGACGAGAAGCAGGCGACGCCAGCGGTGAAGACGTTAATTGCGACGTTGACGGCTGGGAAGTAGACAAATCGCAGATAGCAAAAAAGCGCCTTTAGGGCGCTTTTTTACATTGGTGGGTCGTGCAGGATTCGAACCTGCGACCAATTGATTAAAAGTCAACTGCTCTACCAACTGAGCTAACGACCCGAAATGGTGGGCGATGACGGGCTCGAACCGCCGACCCCCTCCGTGTAAAGGAGATGCTCTACCAACTGAGCTAATCGCCCATTTCGGAACTGCTGCGATAAGGTGAGAATGGTGGGCGATGACGGGCTCGAACCGCCGACCCCCTCCGTGTAAAGGAGATGCTCTACCAACTGAGCTAATCGCCCAATCTCAATTCTTATCTACACTGCGAGTCTACCGAAGTAGATGGTGGGTGATGACGGGCTCGAACCGCCGACCCCCTCCGTGTAAAGGAGATGCTCTACCAACTGAGCTAATCACCCCCGCTGTGTGGAGTCGCATTATAGGGAGAGTTGAAAATGAGTCAACGCATTTTCTAAAGTTTTTATTCGTTCGTCGTAAAATTAAACAAAACGATCGCGAAACGGGCTGTGGCGCATGATTTCTAAACAAAAATCGCAAACCCGGTCATGATAAAGGGATCAACATTGAGGATTCCCCCCACAGTGATAGAATATTGCCCATCGTTTTTTCCCCAGGATTTGCCGATTGCCGGCATCTTTATAACGTAAGGCCATTTCATGAAAATCAAAACTCGCTTCGCGCCGAGCCCGACAGGCTATCTGCACGTCGGTGGTGCACGTACCGCTCTCTATTCCTGGCTTTTCGCACGCCACAACAAAGGTGAGTTCGTGCTGCGTATTGAAGACACCGATCTTGAGCGCTCCACGCCGGAAGCAATTGAAGCCATTATGGATGGGATGAACTGGCTGAATCTGGAATGGGACGAAGGCCCGTATTTCCAGACCAAACGCTTTGACCGCTATAACGCCGTCATTGATGAGATGCTGGTCGCGGGCACGGCGTATAAGTGCTACTGCTCAAAAGAGCGTCTGGATGCGCTGCGCGAAGAGCAGATGGCGAACGGTGAGAAGCCGCGTTATGACGGCCGCTGCCGCCACGACCACAGCGAGCATGCTGCTGATGAACCTTGCGTCGTGCGTTTTGCTAACCCGCAGGATGGCTCGGTGATCTTTGACGACCAGATCCGTGGCCCGATCGAATTCAGCAACCAGGAGCTGGACGATCTGATCATCCGTCGCACCGATGGTTCCCCAACCTACAACTTCTGTGTTGTGGTTGACGACTGGGATATGGAAATTACCCACGTTGTGCGCGGTGAAGACCACATCAACAACACGCCACGTCAGATCAACATCCTGAAGGCACTGAACGCGCCGGTGCCTGTTTATGCGCACGTCTCCATGATCAACGGTGATGACGGCAAAAAACTGTCTAAACGTCACGGTGCGGTGAGCGTCATGCAGTATCGTGACGACGGTTATCTGCCGGAAGCGCTGCTGAACTATCTGGTGCGCCTGGGCTGGGCCCACGGTGATCAGGAGATCTTCAGCCGCGAAGAGATGATCGAACTGTTCTCTCTGAGCTCTGTGAGCAAATCAGCGAGCGCATTTAATACCGACAAGCTCCTGTGGCTGAACCATCACTACATCAATACCATGCCGCCAGAATATGTGGCGACGTATCTGCAGTGGCACATTGAGCAGGCAAATATTGATACCCGCACTGGCCCTGAGCTGGCGGATCTGGTGAAACTGCTCGGCGAGCGCTGCAAAACCCTGAAAGAGATTGCCGAAAGCTGCCGCTACTTCTATGAAGAGTTTGATGCGTTCGACGCGGACGCCGCGAAGAAACACCTCCGTCCGGTTGCGCGTCAGCCGCTGGAAGTGGTGCGTGATAAGCTGGCTGCACTCACCGAGTGGACCGCTGAGAATGTGCATCACGCCATTCAGGCAACGGCAGACGAGCTGGAAGTCGGCATGGGTAAAGTCGGTATGCCACTGCGCGTTGCGGTGACCGGTGCGGGTCAGTCTCCGGCGCTGGACGTAACGGTTCATGCCATCGGCAAATCACGCAGCGTGGCGCGCATTAACAAGGCGCTGGACTTCATCGCTGAACGTGAAAATCAGCAGTAATCACGTCTACAAAAACGGCAGGGTAACCTGCCGTTTTTTTATGCCTCTTTTTCCGCGATACCCAGACGTGTAAGAAAACCGTGTATACCCTCGCGTTTCAATAAAGCGTCCAGACGCTTCTGCTCTGACGGAGTCATACTCTCCAGCGTCTCAATAATGCCCGGAGACAGGTTTGAAGAGGGTCCATTATAGGCAGACGTTGCCTCCGCGAGATGGTAAACCGCCTGACGGTTACGGATCGCCGGGAGGCTTATAATATGTTCCTTCACGCGCGCATCAACATGAATGAGCCGAGCCCGACCCCCCTTTACGCCGTTGAGTCCTTCCGTTTTCCACCCCTGCTGGCGTATCCAGCGATTAACCGTTTGTCTGGCCACGCCTAAACACTCCGCCAGCTCTTCCGTGGTCATTTTGCTACGTAATTTTTTCATATCAGTTCTGATCGCGAATCCCTAAACGTTGCAACAATCCGGTAATCCCTTCCCGCATTAAAAGCGATGTCATCTGCTTCTGCTCTTCCGGCGTCATTTCATTGGCCAGCGTCAGGAGTAGGGTGTGAAGCGAACCGTCATGGCTGGTGCCTTCCGGCAGTTCGGACGTTTCACTTGCCCGACGTGCGCTGCGGATAAAGTCACGGACTTTTTCGTTCACATGCACCAGGCGCGCTTTCCCGCCCTGGACGCCTGGCTTTGGTGATGTAATCCAACCCTCTTTGCGTACCCATTTATTGATGGTCTGGCGGCTATAGCCAGTGAGGAGGGCTAACTCTTCTGGCGTCATTCGTTCCTTGATCATGCAATTTCCTGAATATCTGTGGGGTTAATTAACGGCTCATTTTATAGCACCGTTTTACGTGAAAACGTGACAGGCTTAACTCCTGACTGCGAGCAGGCTCGCAAAGTGATTCATTTGCATGATTTTTCGGCGATTGAATGGCTTGAATTGATTTTGCCGTTGACACTCCGCAGCGGAATTCATATTATGCCGCCCGTCAACATGACAGCTTTACGATGGGGCTATAGCTCAGCTGGGAGAGCGCTTGCATGGCATGCAAGAGGTCAGCGGTTCGATCCCGCTTAGCTCCACCAAACTCTGAACCCAACAGAGTGCGGTTAGTAAAGTAACATGTGGGGCTATAGCTCAGCTGGGAGAGCGCTTGCATGGCATGCAAGAGGTCAGCGGTTCGATCCCGCTTAGCTCCACCAAAATTGTAAACCCTCGTCAAAAGACGAGGGTTTTTTTTATGTGTTTGTAACACACTCTCCCGTATTTTGTTATCAAAAAGAAGGTATTCTCGTACCTCACCTCAATCGACATCAATAAAGCAGTCTATAAATAGACTTGAACTTGATTCGTGCAATTAATAAACCTATTATCCACCCGGTCAATGATTCGAACGGATAATATACTCATCAGCTTAATGAATAGAAAAACGTACAATAATGTAAAGATATTTATAATTGCCCTGACACTTTGTCTGATTGCGGTACCTGTCTCCCGTTATCTCTCCCCCCGCGCAATGGTTAATGGTCACGACGTTTATTTAGCATGGCTACCGCTAAGCGTTATGCTGGCAGTAATTCTGCTATTTGGGCGCAGGGCAATTCTTCCCATTGTGTTAGGTTTTACTGTCACTAATTTATTTTATGTTAATTTAGCACCGCTACAATATTCAGTTTTACTGTTCTGTCAGACCTTTGCGCTGTTTGCGGCGTGCGGCCTGCTGCGCCTCATGCTGGGCAAGCGCTGGCGTCACAGCATCCCTAACAAGCACATCGGGCTACGTATATTCTGGCTCGGTTTTATTGTGCCATTAGGTATTAAACTGTCGATGTATATGGCAGGCTATTTGTTTGATTTTCCGGTGACTATTTCCACCTTTTTCGGCGAAGGAACGGTAATTTATAACGTTGTGGATATACAAAGCCTGATATGTGCGGCATTGATTTTTACCATGATGTTCTATTACCCATTAAGAATGATAATTAATCCTCGTTATGCCATGACCTTCTGGCGGCGAAGCGTGAAGCCCGTGTTTAATCACAAGAATCTATTATTTATTTTTGTCTGGCTGATGCTTTTAGGCTTCATTCTCGTCATTTTATGTGGTCCTTTTGAATCACCGGTCATTGCGGGCTACTTGATGCCGCTGATTTTTATTCTTTTTACCTTAGCGATAAGCCGCCTGAGCTATGCGCTTATCTCTCTGCTGTGGGCTGCATCCGCGCTCCTGCTGTTGACCTACAACTACAACTTCCTTAACGGGGTGGAATCGGGCCATTCGCTCTCTTTTATCCTGTCCGTGCTTATCTCTTTTGCTATCTGTCTGCTTTACATGTCACGAATTTACCAGCGCAGCGAGTGGCTGAAACGGGGCTGGCAGGGCAGGGCGCTGACCGATCCGCTGACCGGTTTGCCCAATATTCGTGCGCTGGAGGATTACCTCGAGATTCATCCGGAAGCCAAAGTGTGCATTCTGCGTATGGATAACCTGGAGTTTTTGAGCCGCCACTACGGGATTATCATGCGGGTCCACTGCAAACGTACGATCGCCACGTCGCTACAGCCGCTTTTGCAGAAAGATGAGACGCTCTTCCAGCTTCCGGGAAGCGAACTGGTGCTGGTATTACTGGGACCGGGAACCGCCGAGCGTCTCCAGCACATGGTCGATCGGCTGAACAGCCGTAAGATTTTCTGGAACAACACCGGGCTGGATATTGAATTTGGCGCGTCCTGGGGAATGGTCGAAAACGGCGAAAAGCTGCATCACACGCTGGGACAGTTGAGCTGGCTGGCAGAGCAGGCCTGCGGAGAGCAAAACGTTCTCGCGCTCACAAATAGCCTTGAGGCGGCATCAGGCCAAACGACAGAGCGTGTCCTGATGCTGGCGCGAATTAAGCATGCCCTTGAGGCGGGGCAGTTCCATTTATACGCGCAACCGATCCAGAAGGCGGACGGGAGCGGGTATTACGAAATCCTGGCGCGTATGGAGAGCGAGGGCGAGATCTTCACCCCTGACCGCTTTATTCCGCTGATTGCCCAGTTCAACCTCAGCCATCGGTTTGATATGTGCGTCATGGAAAAATTACTGGTGTGGCTGCGCGATCACCCTGCAACGCAGGCTGGCGCCCGTTTTTCCGTCAATCTGATGCCGCTCACGCTGATGCAAAAAGAGGTGGCGAACGAGATTTGCGCGCTCTTTGAACGCTACGGCGTTGCGCCGCAGGCCGTCGTGATTGAGATCACCGAAGAGCAGGCCTTCTCAAACTCTGGCTGCAGCATCCACAATATTCAGCAGCTGCGGGATTACGGTTTCCGGATTGCCATTGATGATTTTGGTACTGGCTACGCCAACTACGAGCGTCTCAGACGCCTGCAGGCAGATATCATTAAAATTGACGGCTGTTTTGTTAAAGACATTTGTACCGACGATATGGATGCGATGATCGTCCAGTCGATGTGTAATCTGGCGAAGACGAAATCGCTGTGCGTTGTGGCGGAATATGTAGAAACACCTGAGCAGCGGGAGATGCTGCTTCGCTTCGGCGTGGATTACCTGCAGGGCTACCTGATAGGTAAACCCAAACCGCTGGAAGAGTTGCGGGCATAAAAAAACCGGGAGCCAGGCTCCCGGTTTTTTGTTTAACGGTAAACGTTACAGTACCAGTGCCGCGATGGAAGCAGACAGGACGCTCACCAGCGTAGAGCCGTAAACCAGCTTCAGGCCAAAGCGAGAAACCACGTTACCCTGTTCTTCGTTCAGACCTTTAATCGCACCCGCGATAATCCCGATGGACGAGAAGTTAGCGAAGGAGACCAGGAACACGGACAGAATGCCCTCCGCGCGCGGAGAAAGCGTGCTGGCAATTTTCTGCAGATCCATCATCGCAACGAATTCGTTAGAAACCAGCTTGGTTGCCATGATACTGCCCACCTGCAGCGCTTCGTGAGCCGGAACACCCATCACCCATGCAACAGGGTAGAAGATGTAGCCCAGAATCCCCTGGAAGGAGATACCCAGCACCGCGGCGAACAGGGCGTTCAGGCCAGAAATCAGCGCAATGAAGCCGATCAGCATGGCGGCAACGATAATCGCCACTTTGAAACCGGCCAGAATGTACTCACCCAGCATTTCGAAGAAGCTCTGGCCTTCGTGCAGGTTTGACATCTGGATGTTCTCTTCGCTGGCGTCAACGCGGTACGGGTTGATCAGCGACAGAACGATAAAGGTGCTGAACATGTTCAGAACCAACGCCGCAACAACATACTTTGGCTCCAGCATGGTCATATACGCGCCCACGATAGACATGGAAACGGTAGACATTGCGGTTGCTGCCATGGTGTACATGCGGTTGCGGGACATTTTGCCGAGAATATCTTTATACGCGATGAAGTTCTCAGACTGACCGAGGATCAGGGAACTGACGGCGTTAAAGGATTCCAGCTTGCCCATGCCGTTCACTTTGGATAACAGGAAGCCAATTCCACGAATAATGAACGGCAGAACGCGGATGTGCTGCAGAATACCGATCAGTGCGGAGATGAAGACGATTGGGCAGAGAACCTTCAGGAAGAAGAACGCCAGACCTTCGTCGTTCATTTTACCGAAGACAAAGTTGGTCCCTTCATTGGCGAATCCGAGCAGTTTTTCGAACATTTCGGAGAAGCCTTTTACGAAGCCGAGGCCTACGTTGGAGTTCAGGAAGAACCACGCAAGTAAAACTTCAATGACCAGCAGCTGGACAACATAACGGATACGAATTTTTTTGCGGTCTGTGCTGACCAGCAATGCAAGTGCAGTAACGACAACAAGTGCCAGGACAAAATGAAGGACGCGGTCCATATTTGCTCCAAATATGAGGCAGGTTTAATTTTCGTGCACATTCTATGTAACAAGCGAAAAGAAAACGAGATCGAGGACACACTATAGTTACATCCTGTGACGAGTCTCAAAAATAGTGATCCACAATACATTTTTGTTATGTTAGGTAAATGAGTGAAAAGTTAAGTTTGTGTGCTAGTCTTCACAAAAGCGCGCGCGATTTCAGTTTCTGTTAGATCGCCCCACTTACCCGCCCGTCTATCGTTCAAAGCTATCAGAGAAATCACTGTAAACTTCACAAATGAACTTGATAATCATTCTCATTTTGATAGCATTAAACATAGCAAAGGCTATATTTCAGAGGCAGAAATGACAAACAGTCGCGTAGAGGGTAGCAGTGGCAGAGCCGCGCGCAAGTTGCGGTTCGCATTAATGGGACCTGCGTTCATCGCTGCCATTGGCTATATCGATCCAGGTAACTTTGCGACCAATATTCAGGCCGGGGCCAGCTTCGGCTATAAGCTGCTGTGGGTGGTCGTCTGGGCTAACCTGATGGCGATGCTGATTCAGATGCTCTCTGCAAAGCTGGGGATTGCCACGGGCAAAAACCTGGCGGAGCAAATTCGCGACCATTATCCGCGTCCGGCCGTCTGGCTCTACTGGATCCAGGCGGAAATCATCGCTATGGCCACTGACCTCGCTGAGTTTATCGGCGCAGCGATCGGCTTTAAGCTGATTCTGGGCGTGTCGCTGTTGCAGGGGGCGGTACTCACCGGGATTGCCACGTTCCTGATCCTGATGCTACAGCGTCGGGGTCAAAAGCCGCTGGAGAAGGTCATTGGCGGTCTGCTGCTGTTTGTCGCGGCGGCCTATATCGTCGAGCTGATTTTCTCACAGCCGAATCTGGCGCAGCTCGCTAAAGGGATGGCGATCCCAAGCCTGCCAACCTCGGAAGCGGTGTTCCTGGCCGCCGGGGTATTGGGGGCGACCATCATGCCGCATGTGATTTACCTGCACTCCTCGCTGACGCAGCATCTCCACGGTGGGACGCGCAAAGAGCGTTACTCCGCCACCAAATGGGACGTGGCGATCGCCATGACCATCGCCGGGTTTGTCAATCTGGCGATGATGGCTACCGCAGCTGCCGCTTTCCACTTTAACGGTCACACCGGTATTGCCGATCTCGACCAGGCGTATCTCACGCTGGAGCCGCTGCTGAGCCATGCTGCCGCCACGATATTTGGTCTTAGCCTGGTGGCTGCCGGTCTTTCTTCCACGGTGGTGGGCACGCTGGCAGGCCAGGTGGTGATGCAGGGGTTTGTCCGGTTCCATATTCCGCTGTGGGTGCGTCGCTCCGTCACCATGCTGCCGTCATTTGTTGTGATTCTGATGGGGCTCGACCCCACGCGAATTCTGGTCATGAGCCAGGTGCTGCTGAGCTTTGGTATCGCGCTGGCGCTGGTGCCGCTGCTGATCTTTACCAGCGACAAAAACCTGATGGGTGAACTGGTCAACTCAACGCTGGTGAAACGGACCGGGTGGGCCATCGTGGTGGTGGTGGTGGCGCTGAACCTGTGGCTGCTGATTGGCACAGCGTTGGGACTCTAAAAGAAAAAGGAGCCGTGAGGCTCCTTTTTGCTGTTAGTCGTCATGACCGTGGTGGCCATGTCCGTGACCTTTGCCGCGACCCCAGCCGCCGCGACGGTCATCACGATCGTTCCACCCTTCACGGTAGCCACGCTCGTAGGCGCTGTCTTTATACCAGCCGCGGTGTCTGCCGTTATCATGTTTCCACCAGCGGTCTCCGCGCCACTCATAGTGACGGTTCCAGTAGTCACGGTCGCGCCAGTAGCCACCGTCCCAGTATCTGCCGTAGTCATCACGATCGCCAATTTGTAATTTTACTGATGGCAACAGGGTGATTTCGCCCGCAGTGGCGATCAGCGGGGCTGAAGCCAGTAATACCGCTGCAAGAATCAGTGACCTGAACATACTCTTTCTCCTTCACGATCGGGGCCTTTGTGGGGCCTGTTAACGCAATTTTACGAGTTGGTAAAGCCTCGTTTCATCGCCTCAACTCCGAATTCCTGAGGGAGAGCACTTTTTGCTAAAAGTGGTTCTATTTTGAGCTGTTCAGAATGCCTTCTATACGGGACAGTTCTTCCGCAGAGAAATGGCGGTTTGCCAGCATGCCCACGGCGTCATCAATCTGCGCCGCTTTACTTGCCCCAATCAGTACTGACGTCACATTCTCATGGCGTAATACCCAGGCCAGCGCCATCTGGGACAGCTTCTGGCCGCGCTCTTCCGCCATGGCATTCAGCTTTCTAACCTTCTCCAGCTTCTCTTCGGTTATCTGGTCAGGGTTAAGGAACTTACTGCCGCTTGCCGCGCGTGAGTCTGCCGGAATGCCGTTCAGATAGCGGTTGGTCAGTTGCCCGCCGGCCAGGGGCGAGAAGGGAATACAGCCAACCCCTTTTTCCTGCAGCACGTTCAGCAGTCCCGCTTCCGGCGCACGTTCAAAGAGGGAGTATTTCGGCTGGTGGATCAGGCAGGGCGTACCGAGGTCATTAAGGATATCAATCGCCTGGCGAGCCAGAACCGCCGGGTAGTTGGATAACCCGACATACAGGGCTTTTCCCTGGCGCACCACATGGTCAAGCGCTTTCATGGTTTCCTGCAGCGGCGTTTCCGGATCTGGCCGGTGATGATAGAAGATATCCACATACTCCAGCCCCATGCGCTTCAGGCTTTGATCGAGGCTTGCCAGCAGATATTTGCGCGATCCCCAGTCACCGTAAGGCCCCTCCCACATGGTATAACCCGCTTTGGTGGAGACGATCAGCTCATCGCGCCAGGGCAGGAAATCCTCCTGCAAAATACGGCCGAAATTACGTTCCGCGGATCCGGGCGGCGGGCCATAGTTGTTGGCAAGGTCGAAATGCGTAATGCCCAGATCGAACGCACGCTGTAAAAGTTGACGGCTGTTTTCGATAAGGGTGGCGTCACCAAAGTTATGCCACAGCCCAAGCGAGATGGCGGGCAACCTGAGCCCGCTTTGCCCGCAGCGGCGATACTCCATTGTCCCGTAACGATTTTTATCCGGCTGATAACCCATTTTCTTAACCTCTGGCGCTGAAGTAAAAAATCAGTGTATGCGTTTACATCTACGTGAAAAAAAGCAGCATAGCGCAGCCTTTTTTGTAAAGCATTCTTTCCATGGTCTTCTTATCGCCAATTCTGGACAGCCATCACGCTTATTTAATACTCAAGGTGAGGTCAAAACATTAGAAGGATACCTGTTTATGCGTACCCCATACTGCGTCGCCGATTACCTGCTGGACCGTCTTACAGATTGTGGAGCCGATCATCTGTTTGGCGTGCCGGGCGACTATAACCTGCAGTTTCTCGACCATGTGATAGACAGCCCGGATATCTGTTGGGTGGGCTGTGCCAACGAGTTAAACGCCTCTTACGCCGCTGATGGATATGCCCGATGTAAGGGCTTCGCCGCGCTGCTGACGACATTTGGCGTAGGAGAGTTAAGCGCCATGAACGGCATTGCGGGCAGCTACGCCGAGCACGTTCCGGTCTTGCATATTGTGGGTGCGCCGGGTACGGCGTCACAGCAAAGAGGTGAGCTGCTGCACCATACGCTGGGCGACGGTGAGTTTCGTCATTTTTACCATATGAGCGAACCGATCACCGCTGCACAGGCGATCCTGACCGAACAAAACGCCTGTTATGAAATCGACCGGGTATTAACGACCATGCTCCGGGAACGTCGTCCCGGCTATCTGATGCTGCCCGCCGACGTGGCTAAAAAGGCCGCCACACCGCCTGTAAACGCTCTCACGCTCCGGCACGCGCATGCCGATAGCGCCTGTCTGAAAGCGTTCCGGGATGCCGCAGAAAACAGGCTTGCCAGGAGCAAGCGTACTGCGCTGCTGGCCGATTTCCTTGTCCTGCGCCATGGCCTGAAGCATGCGCTACAGAAATGGGTCAAGGACGTGCCGATGGCGCACGCCACTATGCTGATGGGTAAAGGCATATTTGACGAGCGTCACGCCGGTTTTTACGGCACGTACAGCGGTTCGGCGAGCGCCGGCGCGGTAAAAGAGGCGATTGAAGGGGCGGATACCGTGCTGTGCATCGGCACGCGATTTACCGATACCCTGACCGCCGGCTTCACGCATCAGCTTACCCCGGCTCAAACGATAGAAGTTCAGCCTCACGCCTCACGCGTCGGTGATATCTGGTTTACCGGCATCCCCATGCTCCAGGCAATCGAAACGCTGGTGGAGCTGTGTAAACAGCACGTACACGATACGCCGGTACCGGCCTCTCAAAGCGCGATGGCCTACCCGCAGCCGGATGGCTCGCTGACGCAGGCGAATTTCTGGCAAACGTTGCAGACGTTTATCCGCCCGGGGGACATCATTCTTGCGGATCAGGGCACCTCGGCCTTCGGCGCGATCGACCTTCGTCTGCCGGCTGACGTGAATTTTATCGTCCAGCCGCTGTGGGGATCGATTGGCTATACGCTGGCGGCGGCATTTGGCGCACAAACGGCCTGCCCGAACCGGCGTGTGATTGTGCTGACGGGGGATGGCGCGGCGCAGCTCACCATTCAGGAGCTAGGCTCAATGCTGCGGGATAAACAGCACCCCATCATTCTGGTCCTTAACAACGAAGGGTACACGGTAGAAAGGGCGATCCACGGGCCGGAGCAGCGGTATAACGACATTGCGCTATGGAACTGGACGCAAATCCCGCAGGCACTGAGCCTTGATCCTCAGGCCCAGTGCTGGCGGGTCAGTGAAGCGGAGCAGCTGGCGGACGTCCTTGAAAAAGTGGCGCACCACGAGCGGCTCTCGCTGATTGAGGTGATGCTGCCAAAAGCAGATATTCCACCGCTGCTGGGGGCGCTTACCAGAGCGCTGGAAGCGCGCAATAACGCCTGACTACTTGTCGTTTCGCCAGGCCATCATCATCGGTTTGCCCGCCAGCAGGAGCCAGGCGGGCAACATCACGATACAAAGCAGAGGGAAAAGCGTCGAATCCGGTACGACTACCGCCGCCATGAACAGGCTGAGCCACGCGTCGCGCGTGACCACCAGAACCAGTCCCAGAATAGAGCAGGAGACGGTAATCGCCGCCGGCACCGCATCGACATGTTCGTGCAGCATCAGCCCCAGCGCGACGCCGACAAAGACCGCCGGGAAGATGCGTCCACCGCGGAAACCGCAGGCGGCCGCCACCACCAGCGCTGCCAGCTTGATTACGGCAAACAGCAGATAGTCGGAGACGCTAAATACCTGGCTGAAGGCCAGCTGCTGCATCTCGTCCAGACCTTTAAACAGCGTCACCGTCCCACCGATTGCCCCTAAAATACCGAGGATCAAACCGCCAGCCCCCAGAATTAACACCGGGTGTTTGAGTCTATGCATTAGCCGGTGCAGACGTGGAAGGCACCATACCGCCACCATCCCCAGCGCAATGGCGATAGCGACGACGATGGCGCCGCTGAAAATATCGGCGATTTGCATCTGGCCGTAGTGGGGGAGTGAGAGTGAAAAATGAGGATGGAAAAACAGGCTGGTGGTCAACGCCCCGGCGGCGGCGGCCATCAGCGGCGCAAAGAGTTTATCCCACAGGGGGACGTCGTTATTGCTGCTGAGCGTCTGCGAAAAGATCAGTGCGGCAGCGACGGGTGTACCGAAAAGCGCTCCGATGGTGCCTGCGGAGGCGAGAATGGTCCAGTCCAGCGCGCCGACGCGGGGCAAAATGCGTGAACCGAGGAAAACCGCCAGGCCAATGTTGACCGCCATAATCGGATGCTCTGGTCCCAGGCTGACGCCACCGGCCAGACCGAGAATCAACGCGATAATCAGCCCCGGCAGTGCCGAAGGAGAAACCGGGGCACCAATCAGCGGTTCCTGTGCCGGGTCTGGTCCAGCATGGCCAGGACTGAAACGGATCACCAGGCCCACCGCAATACCGGTCAACGTTAGCATCACAACGATCCAGGCAGGAGAATCCGCGGTGACCCCCAGTCCTGCAGGAAGCGCGTTCCATAATAGTGTTTGCAGCACCGACGCGACTTTCATCACGACAATGAGCACCAGGCTTGAAACCACGCCAATGATTAGCGCCGGAATAGCCAGCAACAGCATGGTTCTGGCTCGCGGGTGGAGCATGATGATTTCCTTGTACAAAACGGTATTACGTTACTTTGCACATTAAGCTTTATGGCAATAGTGCAAAAGGTGCTGAAACGGTAAAGTTATTCTGTGACGAAGATCGATAATCCATGGGCATTCACCTTACGGCCGTTGTTGTTATCACGCCTTGAATTTACAGTGTCCCAAAGATTTATTCTGACTTTAGCGGAGCAGTAGAAGAATGACAAAGTATGCTTTGGTAGGTGATGTGGGCGGCACGAACGCGCGCCTCGCATTATGCGATGTAAGTAGCGGTGAAATTTCCCGGGCGAAAACCTACTCAGGGCTGGATTATCCAAGCCTTGAGGCCGTTGTCCGCGTCTATCTGGACGAGCATCAGGTTAGCGTTGAAGATGGCTGCATCGCCATTGCCTGCCCGATAACCGGCGACTGGGTCGCAATGACCAACCATACCTGGGCATTCTCCATCGCCGAGATGAAAAAAAGCCTCGGCTTTGCGCATCTTGAAATCATCAATGACTTCACCGCGGTGTCCATGGCGATCCCGATGCTGAAGCCGGAGCATCTGATCCAGTTTGGCGGCGCTGAACCTGTCGAAGGTAAGCCGATTGCGGTTTACGGGGCCGGTACCGGCCTGGGCGTTTCACATCTGGTGCACGTTGCTCAGCGCTGGGTGAGCCTGCCGGGTGAAGGCGGCCACGTAGACTTTGCGCCAAACAGCGAAGAAGAGGGCATTATCCTCGAAGAATTACGCGCTGAGATCGGCCACGTCTCCGCCGAGCGTGTCCTTTCGGGGCCGGGGCTGGTGAACCTGTATCGGGCGATTGTGAAATCTGACGGTCGTCTGCCGGAAAACCTGCAGCCGAAAGACGTCACCGAACGCGCGCTGGCGGACACCTGCATTGACTGCCGTCGTGCCCTGTCGCTGTTCTGCGTGATTATGGGACGCTTCGGCGGCAACCTGGCGCTGACGCTGGGAACCTTCGGTGGGGTCTATATTGCGGGCGGGATCGTACCGCGCTTCCTCGACTTCTTTAAAGCCTCGGGCTTCCGCGGCGGGTTTGAGGATAAAGGGCGCTTCAGAAGCTACGTGCAGGACATTCCGGTTTATCTGATCGTGCATGATAATCCAGGCCTGCTGGGGTCGGGTGCCCACCTGCGTCAGGTTCTCGGTCAAATTCTCTGATGCATGGCCCTCTCCCGCGGGAGAGGGCTTTTTCTTTACAGGTGCATCAGTTGGCGGAACTCTTTCACCTTGCTGCGGCTCACCGGCACCTGAAAATCCAGATCCTTCAGGCGCAAAATGTAGGTGTTGTTAAACCAGGGTTCGATCTCGCGGATCTTGTTTAAATTCACGCAGAACGACCGGTGGCAGCGGAAAAAGTGCGACGCAGGCAGCTTGCTGCAAAACTCGGTGATGTTCATCGCCATCACGTAAGATTCCCGCCGCGTATAAACAAACGTCATCTTTTCATGGGCTTCGGCATAGTAGATATCATTGACCGGCGTCACGATGATGCGCTCATCTTTGACCAGATTAATGGTGTCGTTTTCCCGTACCGTTGGGGTGGCGCTAGCGGGGGCGGTCTGCTGCTGCCATGCGGCCTCCAGCTTTTGCAGCATGCTGACAATCCGCGACTCCTGGTAAGGCTTAAGGATATAGTCAAACGCCTCCAGCTCGAAGGCCTCAACGGCGTGCTCTTTCCAGGCGGTAACGAAAACGATAAACGGCTTATGGGCAAATTGATTGATGTTTTGCGCCAGCAATACGCCATCCAGCGACGGAATGTTGATATCCAGGAAGATAGCGTCGACCCGGTTATGCTGCAAAAACTTCAGCACGTCCAGACCATCATCAAACGTACCCACAATCTCCATCTTGCTGTGGGTGTTGATAAGCCAGGTGAGCTCCTGTTGAGCCAGGAATTCATCTTCTACGATGATAACTTTCATGGGTTACTCCACCTGGGGCAACAGTGATGTTGTCGAATGAACGGGAGAGCGCTCATTCGGGACGTAAAAAGCAATTTCGGTGCCCGGCTCAAGACGCTGAATATGCAGTCCGTCGCCGTAAAGCAGCTTGACCCGGTGGTGCACGTTCAGCAGGCCGATTTTATTCCCGGGCATCTCGTTAGACTCCACGCGCTCAATGACTTTTGGGTCAATCCCGTGGCCGGTATCGCGCACGGCAATGCGTACCCGGTTACCGCTTTCGGTAATGCTGATGGTGACTACCCCTTTGCCTTTACAGGGCTGAATGCCGTGAACAATCGCGTTTTCGACCAGCGGCTGGATAAGCAGGCTCGGAATCACGCAGTTGACCTCTTCATCAATATCGTAAATGACCGTGAGCTTGTCACCAAAGCGCGCCTGTTCAATCGCGATGTAATCCTTGATCTGATACAGCTCTTTTTTGATGTCGATCTGCTCGTCATCTTTCAGCTCGATGTTGTAGCGCAGATAGCGGGACAGGTTAAAAATCAGCTGGCGCGCGGTGTCCGGATTAAGACGAATGGACGAGGAGATCGCGTTCAGCGCGTTAAACAGGAAATGGGGATTGATTTTGCTCTGCAGCGCGCGCAGCTCTGCCTTATTTGCCATCTCACGCAGCTGTTCTGCACGGGAGACTTCCAGCTGAGTGGAGATAATCTGCGACAGGCCAATCGCCATCTCCTGCAGGGAGGAGGTGATCTGATGCGCGTGACAGTAATAAATTTTCAGCGTGCCCGTCACGACGCCTTTCTCCCACAGCGGAATCACCAGCATGGAGTGGATTTCCGGCGTTCTGTGGGCTTCGTCATTGTTTTTAATAATGATTTTACCGTAATTGATCGCCTGTCTGGTGGTCGGGCTGATGGTGTCATCATTATCGCGATAGTTGTGTTCCCCGACGCCAACATAGGCCAGCACGTGGTCAATATTGGTGATGGCGACGGCGTCTGCGTGGATGTCGTGGCGGATAATCTCGCAGACCTGACGCAACGATTCCGCGTTAACGTGGCGGAAAAGCGGCAGCGTTTTGTTGGCGATATCCAGCGCCAGCTTGGCCTGACGGGCGGCGCTGGCCTCTTTTTCCCCTTCAACGCTTTGCACCAGCAGCACGATAAAACCGATGCACACGCTGCCCAGGATCATCGGAATCCCGATTTTCGAGACGATATCCAGCCCCAGCGCGGTGGTGGGGGCCCAGACGACGACCAGGATCATAGTCAGCGTTTCGCACACCATGCCTGCGACGATCCCGGCGCGCCAGCGCTGTTTTTTCGGGATTTTGCGGCTGATCCAGCCGGAGAGCACCCCGGCGATAATGCTGGTAATAAAGCAGGGCACCGCCGTTACGCCGCCGATATCAATCAGGTAGCGATGGGTTCCGGCAATCACGCCGGTGATAACGCCCACCCACGGGCCAAACAAAATTCCGCCGGACATCACGGCGATAATGCGCACGTTAACCAGCGAGCCCTCTACCGGCACGCCTGACCAGGTGCTGAACAGGGCGAACAGCGAAAAGATGGCGGTAACGGCCAGCAGCTCTTTTGGCGAGTGGGCGGATTTGTGCAACAGCTCGCGAAACAGGCGAATGCGGATGAGGAAGAACAGGCAAATCAGCATTAATGCCGCACGGTCAAAAACCGCCAGCAGCATAGTGAATATTTCGTGCACGAGTAGACCTGGGAAAACGGGAAAGAACCATGATAAAAAACCTGGCGCGTATTGACCAGCTATCCGTCAGGTTTATCAAATGAGGAAAAACCATAATTCTTAAAGGGGATTGTCCGGCGGTAACGGACACGGCCTGATTTTTTATAGCCAGCGCATCGTCAGGTAACTGTTTTGATATCATCCTGTTAAATAATGGCTATCAGAAAGCCAACCCTGAAACAGGGGCTTCCGCTTTTTGGCACTGCCGGGTTCCGGTTTTCAGGCGATCGCTTTTTTTTCATTTCCCTCTCGACAGCATGATTTTTTTCAGGTTATTTTCTAAGCATGCCACATCGGTGGCAGCGTCGCTCGGACGGTCCGGGCGCTAACGTTAATCTGAGGAATCTATGGCTGAATTCAGTCCTGAACGCCGTTTTACGCGTATCGATCGTCTCCCCCCTTATGTTTTCAATATCACTGCTGAACTGAAAATGGCTGCGCGTCGGCGCGGCGAAGATATCATTGATTTCAGCATGGGTAACCCTGACGGCCCAACGCCACCGCATATTGTTGAGAAGCTCTGTACGGTTGCCCAGCGCCCGGATACGCACGGCTACTCAACGTCTCGCGGTATTCCCAGATTACGTCGCGCGATCTCGCGTTGGTATCAGGATCGCTATCAGGTTGATATCGATCCTGAAAGTGAAGCGATTGTCACCATCGGCTCGAAAGAGGGGCTGGCACACCTGATGCTGGCCACGCTGGATCATGGCGATACGGTGCTGGTGCCTAATCCAAGCTATCCGATCCACATCTACGGCGCGGTGATTGCCGGGGCGCAGGTCCGTTCCGTTCCGCTGGTGGAAGGTGTCGATTTCTTTAACGAACTGGAGCGTGCGATTCGCGAAAGTTATCCGAAACCGAAGATGATGATCCTCGGTTTCCCGTCGAACCCAACCGCCCAGTGCGTGGAGCTCGATTTCTTCGAGAAAGTCGTCGCCCTGGCTAAACGTTATGACGTACTGGTGGTTCATGATTTAGCCTACGCTGACATCGTCTATGACGGCTGGAAAGCGCCTTCCATCATGCAGGTTCCGGGCGCGCGTGACGTGGCGGTCGAGTTCTTTACGCTGTCAAAAAGCTACAACATGGCGGGCTGGCGTATTGGCTTTATGGTGGGTAACAAAACGCTGGTGAGCGCACTGGCGCGCATTAAGAGTTACCACGACTATGGTACCTTCACGCCGCTACAGGTCGCGGCTATCGCTGCCCTGGAAGGCGACCAGCAGTGCGTTCACGAGATTGCCGCCCAGTATAAGCGCCGCCGTGACGTGCTGGTAAAGGGCTTGCATGAAGCAGGCTGGATGGTGGAAATGCCGAAGGCGTCCATGTACGTCTGGGCAAAAATTCCGGAGCCGTACGCGGCGATGGGATCGCTGGAGTTTGCCAAAAAGCTGCTGCAGGATGCGAAGGTGTGCGTATCACCGGGCATTGGCTTTGGTGATTACGGCGACACCCATGTGCGATTTGCCCTGATTGAAAACAGCGATCGTATCCGTCAGGCGGTGAGGGGCATCAAGAGTATGTTCCGGGCCGACGGTCTTCTCACTTCAAAGAGCGTCGCTGAACATCCCGCGTCGTCATGACATAAAAAAACAGGAGCCGATGGCTCCTGTTTTTTTGACTGCATGTTCTTCACTAGATCATCAGGGCAAAGGTTCCGGCCCAGACTAAAACAATCACCGAAATGCCCATAAAGAAATATTTCACGTTTCATCGCTCCGCGTATCTTGTGGTACGCATTTAAAAACAGAGTCCACCTGATTATAGAGAACTGAAATCCGGTCAAAACGGAAATGAGAATTTTCCCGTTACGCCGTTAACTCCAGTTCAGAATTCTGTGCTTTCCTGTTGCCAGACGGCGCTAATGTACGCCTAAAAATGAGGGGTGACAAGAGGCATTTTTTTAAATAATTTCCGTCACTTACGAGTGTCGTGGATCGGCGACAGTTTGATTTCGCATCGCAATAAATTCACTTTGGGCGACGCAACGAAAGAGGGCTTCTCAACGGGATGACAGGTGATTGAAAAGGTTAGTTTCTTAGCGAAACTAACCTTCCTGAAAGACTAAATATAGAGAGAGGCTTCGCCAAGAGGGCGGGTTTTGAAACGGCGATGCATCCACAGATACTGCTCTGGCGCACGCATGATTTCAGTTTCGATGACTTTATTGATAAACGCTGCGGCTTCGCACTCGTTTTCCGGATAGTTAGCCATTTCAGGGGAGATGTGCAGACGATAGCCTGACTTATCTGCTTTTCTCACCATCGTTACGGTCAGCATGGAAGCGCCCGACAGACGCGAAATGACAAAGGTGCCGTTAGTCGTCGCAACGTCTTTAACGGCAAAGAAAGGCGCAAAGCTGCTGCCTTTACGTCCATAATCCTGATCGGGTGCAAACCAGACGGCTTCACCTTTCTTCAGGGCACCGACCATGCCGCGCAGGTTGTTACGGCTGATCATCGCCTTATTGGAACGCATGCGGCCTCGCGTCTGTACCCACTCCATCAGCGGACTGTTGTGCGGTCTGTAGGTTGCCATCATTGGCTGACAAAGCCCCATCACGCGGCCGCCCAGCTCCAGCGACATAAAGTGAACGCCAACGACCATCACGCCGCGTTTTTGCATCTGCGCGCGCTTAAGATTATCCAGGCCTTCCACGTCAAACCACTTGCGGACACGCTCATCCGGCCAGAACCAGGCCATGCCGGTTTCAAGCAGCGCCATGCCGATAGACTTAAAGTTTTCAGCGATGAGCTTCTCGCGCTCTTCGGCATTGTACTGCGGAAAGCAAAGCTCAATATTTTTACGCGCGATGGATTCGCGACGTTTCAGGAAGAAGCGGGAAGCGCTGCCCAGTTTCGACCCCAGCAAACGCAGTACAGGGTACGGAAGTTGAACCAGCAGCCAGAGAACGCCAAGACCAAACCATGTAAACCAGTAACGCGGGTGTAAAAACGCGCGTTGAAATTTGGATTGAGACAAAATAGTAAAACCTATGTGAAGCCTGTAAAGGTAGCGCAGAGTTTGCGATACGACGTGCCGATAAGACCGTTCTTCAAGGTGATGGTTGCAGGCTTTACCGAACTTTACGGCGTTGCCTGGCCACTGCTGATTTGGGCGGGCGGCGTAATGTAGCACCGTTATACGATATGTGCTATTACTCGTTTTTGATTAAAAAAGCGGCAGTTTGGAAGGTGCTTGATTTTACAGATTTTATAATCACTCGCATGCAAGAGTATGCCGTCTGCCCTATCCGGGAAGAGAGAGCATCTTCTGATGAGGGTGTGTGGATAAAAGAGCTGCGTACTTATTCGTGACCGATTACGCACTTGTGAAGTTTATTTATCGCTTCAACATTCGCGAATAGGAAAATTCCATGTGAAAATTCTCATGTATTATTTATGCAACCAATAATTCAGTTTGTATCCATTATTGAAAAGTATTCTGTTTTTATCGTGCTGCAATAATACATTGCCCTCAATTCATGATTTTTGGTCTCAACATTTTGATGCAAATCAATATAACGTATTTTTCCTGCCGTCTATCTGTATGCGATCATTTTTTCGATACAAATATTCGGTTTGCATACCAAAAGCAGTGTCTTTTTCTGAGATGGCAGAGTAATTCGCCATAATGTTTTAGTGGAAAATTCTTAAGAAATTTCTTATCTCAGATAAAAGATCTGTGTATTTGATTTTGATTCGATCATTATTCTATTATTGCGCATCAAGAACGATACCGTGAAGTTGGCATACCAAAACAAAAAGGGGTGATGAGATGGCTGACAGTTTTCAGAATGAGGTGCCTAAGGCACGTATTAACCTGAAGCTTGACCTGCATACTGGCGGGGCAAGCAAGAAAATGGAATTGCCATTGAAATTACTGGTTACAGGTGATTTCAGTAATGGGCGGGAGTCTTCTTCAATATCTGAGCGTGAAAAAGTTAACATCACGAAAAATAATTTTGATAGCGTTCTTTCCGAATATTCCCCAAAAGTTAATCTGGCCGTTAAAAATACGCTGTCTGACGATGGTGGTGAGGACAACATTCAGCTGACTTTCCAGAGCATGAAAGATTTCACGCCAGAGCAGGTGGCAGCCCAAATTCCACAGCTGAAGGCGATGCTGGCGATGCGCAACTTGCTCCGCGATCTGAAAGCCAACCTGCTGGATAACCAGACTTTCCGAAAAGAGCTGGAGAAAATCGTTCTTGACCAGTCACTTAGTGCTGAGTTGCGAAATGAACTATCCGCACTGGCTTCAAAAAAACCTTAACCATCATGCTGTTTTAACGGATTAATCAAGGAATGCTCATGTCTGTACAAAATAATACTGCTGGCGGGGAAAGCGTGGTGCTGGAACGCCCTGCTGTGGGTGGGGTATACGCCTCACTTTTTGAGAAAATCAATCTGAACCCTGTCTCCGAGCTGAGCGCGCTGGATATCTGGCAAGATGCGCAGGCGATGTCGGATGCGACCGCTGACGAGCGTCTGACCGCAGGTATGCAGGTCTTTCTGGAATGCCTGACAAAGGCAGGCTCGAAGGTCGAAAAACTGGATAAAAGCCTGATCGATCACCACATCGCTGAGCTCGATTACCAGATAAGCCGCCAGCTCGACGCCGTTATGCACCATGAAGATTTTCAGGCGGTTGAGAGCCTGTGGCGCGGCGTAAAGTCGCTGGTTGATAAAACGGATTTTCGCCAGAACGTGAAAATTGAGCTTCTGAGCATGTCTAAAGAAGACCTGCGCCAGGACTTTGAAGACAGCCCGGAAATCATCCAGAGTGGTCTCTATAAACACGCCTACATTGATGAATATGATACCCCGGGCGGCGAGCCGATTGCTGCGCTGATTTCCGCTTATGAGTTCGATGCTTCAGCGCAGGATGTCGCTCTGCTGCGCAACATCTCTAAAGTATCCGCGGCTGCGCATATGCCGTTCATCGGCTCGGCAGGCCCGAAATTCTTCCTCAAGGAGTCAATGGAAGACGTCGCGGCGATTAAAGATATTGGTAACTATTTTGACCGCGCAGAGTACATCAAGTGGAAATCGTTCCGCGATACGGACGACGCTCGCTACATCGGTCTGGTGATGCCCCGCGTACTGGGTCGTTTACCGTATGGCCCGGATACCGTTCCGGTTCGCAGCTTCAACTATGTTGAAGAAGTCAAAGGTCCGGATCACGACAAATACCTGTGGACGAATGCGTCGTTTGCCTTCGCGTCCAACATGGTGCGTAGCTTTATCAATAATGGCTGGTGCGTACAAATCCGTGGCCCACAGGCCGGCGGTGCGGTTCAGGATCTGCCTATCCATCTGTATGACCTGGGTACCGGCAATCAGGTAAAAATCCCGTCTGAGGTCATGATCCCTGAAACGCGTGAATTCGAGTTCGCGAATCTGGGCTTTATTCCTTTGTCCTACTATAAAAACCGCGACTACGCCTGCTTCTTCTCAGCCAACTCCGCTCAGAAACCGGCTCTGTATGACACCGCAGATGCGACGGCTAACAGCCGCATCAACGCCCGCCTGCCGTACATCTTCCTGCTGTCGCGTATCGCCCACTACCTGAAGCTGATTCAGCGCGAGAACATCGGTACCACCAAGGATCGCCGACTTCTGGAGCTTGAGCTGAACACCTGGGTCCGCAGTCTGGTGACCGAAATGACCGATCCGGGCGACGAACTTCAGGCTTCTCATCCACTGCGTGATGCAAAAGTGGTGGTGGAAGATATTGAGGATAATCCTGGCTTCTTCCGCGTGAAGTTGTATGCGATCCCGCACTTCCAGGTGGAAGGGATGGACGTAAACCTGTCGCTGGTTTCCCAGATGCCGAAAGCGAAATCGTAAGGCGAGGGGTGATCAGGGATGAAAATTTACCGCCCACTTTGGGAGGATGGGGCCACTCTGGCCCCGCAACAGTTCCAGCAGCAGGTCCGCTGGATTGAGCACGTTGCCAGCATGGTCGCCCGGATGGGTATTTCTCATCCCTGGGGCGTGGTTGCGGCAGAATTTGATGATGCTGCACTTGCGCTCTCGCGTCTGAATGCCATCCGTCTGGTCGTAAGTTTCCAGGATGGCACGATTGTTGATACGGATCTGGCGGATAATATTCCGCCGGTCTGTGATTTGTCTGCCGCATACGGCTCAGAGGTTGTTGAGGTGGTTGCCGCATTGCCGCTGCTGAGCGCCAGTGGTGGCAACCTCGATAACGGACAGGACAGTGAACGCCCGCGTCGCTGGAAAGCCGAACGTGTGGTGGTGCAGGAACTGGCTGGGTATGAAAGCGGAGAGTTGGCCATTTTGCGTCATGCGCTGACCCTGCGTTTGTCCAGCCAGGAAAATACGGCATACCTGACCTGTCCGGTGACCCGCCTGGTGCGTAATGCTCAGGGGCAGTGGAGCCGGGACCCGGCTTTCATTCCGCCGATGCTTTCCCTTTCTGCAAGCCCGTCGCTGGCCACCGAACTGGGTGACCTGCTGGTTCGTCTGCAGGCCCGCCGCCGTCGCCTGATGGCTATGCGCCGTGAAAGCAATGAGCGGATGGCAGACTTTGCTGTCGCGGATGTCTCCCTGTTCTGGCTGCTGAATGCGCTGAACAGCGCCGAGCCGGTGTTAACGGAACTTCTGCAGACGCCCGATCGTCACCCGGAACTCCTGTACCGCGAACTGACTCGTCTTGCCGGCAGCCTGCTGACATTCTCACTGGAACATGACGCCGGGGACATTCCTGCTTATCAGCATGATGCACCGGAACGGGTATTCCCGCCTTTGCTGGCATTGCTGGACAAGCTCCTTGAAGCGAGCCTGCCGTCGCGGGTCGTAAGAATCTACCTCGAGCATCAGGACCAGATCTGGAAAGGTGCCCTGCACGACGCGCGTCTGCGCGAAGGGGCGGACTTCTACCTCTCAGTACGTTCTTCCATGCCGAACCATGAGCTTCAGACAAAATTCCCGCAGTTGTGTAAAGCGGGCAGCTTTGATGATGTTTCGGATGTGGTGAATGTAGCGCTGAGTGGGATGCTGATTAAGCCTTTGACGCATGTTCCGGCCGCTATCCCGTTGCGCCTTGAGAATCAGTATTTCTCGCTGGATCTGAGCAGTGAGGCGGCTCGCGCCATGCTTGAGATGGGCTGTTGCACCTTCTATACCCCGCGCTCGCTGGGGGATGTTGATCTCGAACTCTTTGCGGTGCTGCGTACATGAATAAATCTGAACTCAGCCAGATAGAACGTATTTTCTACCCGGGCTGGCTGATGGCCAGCCAGATACGGGGCGGTCAGGAAGTCCGTGACGGGGAAGGGCTATACCGGAGGGCCTGCCGTCTGGTGCAAGAGGCGAAAGCGGCGCTCACTGAGGCTGGTTACAGCGACATCAGCCGTGACCATATGGTGTATACCCTGTGTGCACTGCTTGATGAGAGCGTGATGAACCGGGGAACCACCGATGCTGGCTACCTGACCTGGCGCCGTGACCCGCTGCAGGCACACTTCTTTGGTACCCTCAACGCAGGTGAAGAGCTGTGGGAAAGGATCCGTAACCTGCTGAAAGAAACAGCCCCTGATACCGCCGTCCTGACCTGTATGTACCGGGCTCTGCAACTGGGGTTCGTGGGACAGTATCGCGCTCAGGATGATGAGCGTAGGGAAGATATTGTTCGCGCTCTCGCAGAGCGGGTGCCCGCCTTCACATTGGCACAAGATGCCCCCATTGTTGCCCGCGCATCGCGTCTGCGCAGCGGCCGTCGCTGGTACTGGCTGAGCTGGGTTGTGGCCGCTGTCGCCCTGGCAGCGCTCTGGTTCTTCCTTTCGTCTTCGCTTACCGAACTGGTAAGCCAGATCGTCAGGCTGGGGTAGGCGATGCGGGTTATGTACCGAAGTCTGTTAACTGCCCTGGGTGCCATTCTGGCGCTGTGGCTCGTTCTGGGATTCTGGCCATTGTCCACGGGCAGCCGTGTAGCACTCGGTCTTCTGGTTGCTCTGGCGGCCGGAGTTATTTTCTGGTGCCAGCGTCGGGGTTCTCTGGCGAGGGCAACCGCTGTTCGTGAGATCGTGGATGAAAGCCTGCCGCCGGAAGATTTTCAGGGGGCGGTTATCTTTGTCTGTGGTGATAACGCTCCACTCTTTGTGTCCGGAACCCGTCACCGGGAAACCCGGCAGGGCTGGTATCTGTGGGTAAAGGATGCAGAGCAACTACCGCTCTTTGCACAGCACCTGAGTTTGGTGCGCCCGGCTCTGGTGTCGCAAATCTCGGTCATGCTGGCGGTTGTGCCTGAGCAGCACATATCCAGCGATGATTTTACCCAGTCTCTTCGGGGCTGGCAGCGTGCTGTCGTCCAGTGTCGCGCGGCATTCGGCACGCTCCCTCCATTGTGGACCGTAACCTGGGTGTCACCACCGGCGGCGTATGCGGAAGCCGAGCCTGTCTGGTTTACCACGATAAGCCAGCGGAGCGGTATTCAGGTCTATCAGCCTGGTCAGGGCAATGTGTCACTGACGGAGTGGGCCCGGGATACTGGGTCAGACGGACGTTTTTCCCGTCTGAGTCAGGCCCTGTGGCTGGACAGTCTGCTTGCCTGGCAGAAAAGCGCGGTGAATGACTTGTTGTCGGTACGGCGGGGTGAGTTACCCGTGATGAAGCCCTGTGTGCAGGGCATGTGCATGGTGCGAGTGAACGGTATCGCGGGCAATCTCTGGCAACAGCACGTTACCTCTTTGACGGCTCTGCCACCGGATGCGGCCGTGACCACAGAGCCACTGCCGCTACCTGAACTGCTTCTGCCGGCGTTACCACGCCGACATGGTATTAGCCGTCGGAAGGTATTCTGGGGTTATGCCGGGCTACTCGGGGGCATTTTCCTTGCGTTGGCGATGCTGGCGTCCTGGATGAACAACCAGCGCCTCATCCGTAACGTTGGCGATCATCTTGCACTGTATCACCAACTGAGCGGTAAGCCTCTTGAACCGAAACTGCATGCGCAGCAGCGTCTGCGGGCTGATGGTGCGTTGCTCGACGACTGGCTGCGTCGTGGGGAACCACTACGTTATCGCCTGGGACTATATCAGGGGCTGCGCCTGGTTCCGCTCGTTGAGGCCGCTCTCAGCGACTGGGCACCTCCGCCACCGCCTCCACCGGTCATTAAGAAAATCATCCAGGGACCGAGAACCATTCGCCTCGACAGCATGTCGCTGTTCGATTCCGGCAAGTCCGTGCTGAAAGCGGGTTCCACCAGGATGCTAGTGAATTCACTGGTTGGCATCAAAGCGAAACCGGGCTGGCTGATTGTCGTGTCTGGGCATACCGATAACACCGGCAATCCGCAACTGAACCAGACGCTGTCTCTGAAACGCGCCGAAGCGGTGCGCAACTGGATGCGTGATACCGGTGATGTACCGGAAAGCTGTTTTGCGGTGCAGGGCTATGGCGAAAGCCGTCCTGTCGCAACCAACGACACCCTGGAAGGGCGTGCGCTCAACCGCCGTGTCGAAATCAGTCTGGTACCGCAGGCGAATGCCTGTCAGATACCCGGCAAACACCCGGCGCCATCGCAGGATGATGGCGCTTCACTACACAATGGAGAGTAATTCCATGGCAATTCCTGTTTATCTTTGGCTGAAGGACGACGGCGGCGCGGACATCAAAGGGTCTGTTGACGTTCAGGATCGTGAAGGCAGCATCGAAGTGGTTGCACAGGAGCATAACCTGTACATCCCAACCGACAACAACACCGGCAAGTTGACCGGCACCCGTATCCACACGCCGTTCCTGTTCACGAAGGAAATCGATTCCTCCAGCCCGTATCTGTACAAGGCGGTGACCACCGGTCAGACCCTGAAATCTGCTGAATTCAAGTGGTACAAAATCAACGACGCGGGCCAGGAAGTGGAGTACTTCAACACCAAACTGGAAAACGTGAAGGTAGTGAAAGTGAATCCTGAAATGTATGACATCAAGGATCCTTCTAAAGAGAAGCACAACCACCTTGAACGCGTTGAACTGCGTTACGAAAAAATCACCTGGACCTACAAAGACGGCAACATCATTCATTCCGATTCCTGGAACGAACGCGCCACGGCGTAATCCTGATGCGGGCAGGTTTCCTGTCCGCAGTTTTTTGCTGAGTGCCTGAGATGCGGACACTCAGCAAAGAAAAAACAATCTGCCTGCCTGACCTTATGCGCTTTGGTGAACAGCGAGGGGCGGTAGCGTGTCCAGGAACCGACAAAGAGAGAATCTCATGGAAAATCCAGCCATCCTGTTACGTCGTCTGAACCCTTACTGTGCCCGAGCGATGGAAGGCGCAGCTTCGCTCTGTCAGACCCGTGCCCATGCCGAAATTCTGCCGGAGCACTGGCTGCTGAAGCTGCTGGAGCAGGGGGAAGGTGACCTGACGGTGCTGGCGCGTCGCTATGAATGGGATATGGATGGCATCTGGCAGGATTTACTTGGCTGGCTCGACAGACAACCTCGATCCGTGCGCCATCGGCCCCAGCTCTCTGATGACATCCAGACTCTGATGCAGCAAGCCTGGCTACTGGCCTCGCTCAATGGCGAAGAGCACATTCGCAGCGTCCATCTGCTGATGGCGCTGGTGGAAAAACCAAAACTGGCACGTTGTGACGGCCTTTGGCCGTTGTTAACGCTTGCTCAGAGCCAGCTGGAACGTCTGCGACCTTTGCTGGATGCGCAATCGGATGAGCGTCCGGAAATGCAGCGCGAAGCCGAGCTGGCACAGAATCATGGTGGTGAGGTGGAGTTTGTCGGGCGTCCGGCTGGTGCGGAAATGAAAGAGGGGGAACTGAGTCCTGCGCTGCAGAACGCGCTGGATAAATTCACCCTCGACGTCACCGCCAAAGCGAAGGAAGGGAAGATCGATCCGGTGTTTGGCCGTGACACAGAAATCCGCCAGATGGTGGATATCCTCTCTCGTCGCCGCAAAAACAACCCGATTCTGGTCGGTGAGCCGGGCGTTGGGAAAACCGCACTGGTTGAAGGTCTGGCATTGCGTATTGCCGAGGGTAATGTGCCTGAATCACTGAAAACGGTCACTCTGCGTACCCTTGACCTGGGCCTGCTGCAGGCCGGTGCAGGCGTGAAAGGCGAGTTCGAACAGCGGCTGAAAAACGTTATCGATGCGGTGCAGCACTCCCCGTCCCCGGTCATGCTATTTATTGATGAAGCGCATACCATCATCGGCGCGGGCAACCAGGCAGGGGGCGCCGATGCAGCGAACCTGCTAAAACCGGCGCTGGCGCGTGGCGAACTGCGTACCATTGCGGCCACTACCTGGAGCGAGTACAAGCAGTACTTCGAACGCGACGCGGCCCTGGAGCGTCGTTTCCAGATGGTAAAAGTCGATGAGCCTGACGACGACACCGCCTGCCTGATGCTCCGTGGTTTGAAATCCCGTTACGCCGAGCACCATCACGTGCACATTACCGACGATGCGGTGCGCGCTGCTGTTACGCTTTCCCGCCGCTATCTGACGGGCCGCCAGTTGCCGGATAAGGCGGTTGATCTGCTCGACACCGCCGCAGCGCGCGTTCGCATGAGCATCGACACGGTGCCGGAACAGCTGACCTGCATTCGCTCGCAGATTACCTCACTTGAAATAGAGAAGCAGGCGCTGCTGGAAGATATTGCTGTCGGCAATCAGAGCCATGGTGAACGCCTGACCGTCATTGAGCAGGAAGAGAACGCTCTCATCGTTGCTCTCGACGAGCTTGAAACTCAGTACGGGCAGGAATTGAAACTCTCCGAACAACTGCTGGAAAGCCGCCAGGACATCTCCCGTCAAAGCGAGACGCACGCGCTGCAGCAGGAACTGAACGGCATGCAGCACAGCAACCCGCTGCTCTCTCTGGATGTGGATGTACGCACCGTTGCCAACGTGATTGCTGACTGGACAGGCGTTCCGCTGTCATCGCTGATGAAAGATGACCAGACCGAACTGCTGATCCTGGAAAATGAAATGGGTAAACGTGTCGTCGGGCAGGATGTAGCGCTCGCGGCCATCGCCCGGCGTTTGCGTGCGGCAAAAGCGGGTCTCACCTCCGAGAATGGCCCGCAGGGCGTATTCCTGCTGGTGGGGCCGAGCGGCGTGGGGAAAACTGAAACCGTGCTTGCGCTGGCCGATGTCATGTACGGCGGCGAGAAGTCACTTATTACGATTAACCTCTCTGAATACCAGGAACCACATACGGTTTCCCAGCTAAAGGGCTCGCCGCCGGGCTACGTCGGTTATGGCCAGGGGGGGATCCTGACCGAAGCCGTGCGCAAGCGACCGTACAGTGTGGTTTTGCTCGATGAAGTCGAAAAAGCCCACCGCGACGTGATGAACCTGTTTTACCAGGTCTTTGACCGCGGCTTTATGCGCGACGGTGAAGGGCGTGAAATCGACTTCCGTAACACCGTTATTCTGATGACCTCTAATCTTGGCAGCGACCACCTGATGCAGCTGCTCGACGAACAACCGGAGGCCAGCGAAGGCGATCTTCACGAGCTGCTGCGTCCGATACTGCGCGATCACTTCCAGCCCGCGTTGCTGGCCCGCTTCCAGATCGTCATTTACCGTCCGCTGGCGGAAGCGGCTATGCGTACCATCGTGGAAATGAAGCTGTTACAGGTTAGCAAGCGCCTGCATCGACACTACGGCCTGAGCACGCACATTGATGAAAGTCTTTATGACGCGCTGACCTCAGCCTGCCTGCTGCCGGACACCGGTGCACGCAACGTCGACAGCCTGCTCAATCAGCAAATTCTGCCGGTGCTGAGCCAGCAGCTGCTCACGCACATGGCCGCGAAGCAGAAGCCACACAGCCTGACGCTGGGTTGGGATGACGAAGAAGGGATTGTGCTGGCGTTTGATTAACTGGTTTATCTAAAAGGTAGCAATTATGGACAGCGCAAAAGAGATTGCCAGAGATATGCTTGAGGCCATTCATATCGATGGGGCTGGGTTTATCGGTGCTGTGGCGAAAGGTGTTATTTCCTTACCCGTCAGCCTTGCCTATCTTGGCTATGATTTTATAGATACGGAACACCGCAGAGAGAATCAGGATGATAAATTTCGGTTAGCAGCACTGGTTAAAAAAGTAACTTTTAACGATGAGGTTATTTATAAGGTTATTAAACCATTTATAGATGATTTTGTTTCTCATGTAGACACGCAGAAAATTTCATATTTTTCAAGAAATATATCTGGAAGTGTTATAGGTAAAATGATGTTCTCGCAGTTTACGGGGGTTAACCTCGGAAGGGCGATTATATCTCAAGGAGTTGGTGCCTTTTTTTCTGGTTCTGTTGCTGGTGGTGTATTGGGAGTTGGTGCTGAGGCATCAAGATCTATTTATACATCGCGGTACTTGCGTGAAAGAAACCCCATAATGTATGAGAAATTAAACAGTATGGGTGATTTTGATCTTTTTTATTATCTTGTTGAGGACATTGTTAGGCCTTATGAGACGGCTTGTGAAATTGAAAAGATAAATCCTGAAGAGTTTAATAATGTCTGCGAATACTTCTTTGGAGGTTTATGAATATAAAAGATTTTATACTTATCATTATTTCACGGATCGTAGCCAGTATCGGGATGACGCTAGGAACTATCAGTATGGTTTACTCTTTCTACTGTTTCTTTTTTTCAGCCGATCCTTACCGCTTTATTCTGGGTGGGGCAGGTATAGTAGCCTTTCTCATAGGTTATGGACTTTATAAATTCGCCTTGAAATATATTTATGATGAATGGGAACATTATAGATGATATTTATCATGTTTGTTGAGTTTGGTTCTATTTAATATCATTCTAACCCAGGACAGGAATTATAGAAATGGAAAATACATTTAAAATAACAGAGGGTATCCTTAATCGCTATAAACTGGATATTCCTTCCTGCCCTTATCCATTGGATGTGGAACGTTTTGATGGTTTAGAACAAATGAGTGCTCTCTATCATTACACCATTCGTTTTACCAGTTCACATCCGGATCTTACGGCTGAAATGATGTTAAGTAAAACCGCTACGCTGAGCATGGGGGTGGGGAAACTATTAGATTCTGTTGTCGGTAAAATTGTTCATGGTGTGGTGACAAATTTCCGACGCCTGGCCGGTTCACGCGATCAGGTTACGTATGAAATTATTCTGGAACCTTTTATATCCTTACTAGATAAGCAGTTTCGTACTCACCGTTTCTTCGTCAACAAATCAGTGCCTGAAGTGGTAGAGCAAATTCTTGGTGAGCATGGTTTGAAGGGGTGGGAATATGAATTCAAGCTTAAACAAACCTACCCAAAACGGGAACAGATAAATCAGTACCAGGAAAGTGACCTCGCGTTTATCGAACGTCTGCTGGCTGAGGTGGGGATTTTTTACTTCTTCACCCTTCAACCGGATACCCAGACTGAAGTGGTGCACTTTGCGGATAAGCAGAGCGCCTGGACATTCGATAAAAAACTGCCACTTAACAGCCCTTCGGGCACCAATGACAATGCCGTTGACTCGGTGTGGGATATCCACGTCTGGCACAACGTGGTGGAACGTTCGGTCACCGCCAGCGACTATAACCATCGCGAAGCGCAGAATATTCTGACGTCCGTCCCGGCAGACATGACCCGGGGCGACGGTGACGGTATCACTTATGGTGATGTGTATCACTATCGTCCGCGTCACCTCGAGCGGGGTGACAAAATTACCCCTGCAACCGAAACCGGTAACTTCTGGGCTCGTCTGGAGCATGAACGTTTTTTGTCCGCCCAGACTACAGTGACCGGCAGCAGTACGGACCACACCCTGGGCCCGGCGCAGGTTCTTACCATTACCGAAACCGCTATCTCGCCGACACTACCCCGTGAAACGGAGAATGGTGTTGTTATTATCCGCACTGGCTACTACGGCAGCCGTAAGAATGCCTTGAAAGTGACATGGGTAGCGATGCCGTACTACGAGAACCGATGCTGGCGTCCAGCCGCGAAAAAGCGTCCGGTGGTCAGCGGCACCCTGATGGCGCGTGTGACCAGTGCCAAAGATAACGACATCTACGCCTGGCAGGATGCATCCGGCATGTACCGGGTGAAGTTTGATGCCGACCGTGATGATAAAAAGCAGGGCATGGAAAGCATGCCAGTGCGCTTTGCCAAGCCTTATGGTGGGGACAAATACGGATTCCACTTCCCGTTGATCCAGGGTACTGAAGTCGCCATTGCCTTCCATGAAGGCGATCCGGATCGGCCGTATATTGCCCATGCCATGCACGACTCCCGCCACGTCGACCACGTCACTGAGGCCAACAGCACGCGCAATGTTATCCGCACAGCCGGCCTGAACAAGCTGAGGATGGAGGACAAGCGGGGTGAGGAGCATATCAAGCTCAGCACGGAGTACGGGGGTAAGACGCAGCTTAATTTAGGACACCTGGTTAATGCAGAAAGGGCATTGCGCGGTGAAGGCGCTGAGTTGCGAACGGATGACTGGGTGAGTATCCGGGGTGGAAAAGGAATTTTCATAAGCGCCGATGATCAACCCAAAGCGCAGGGAAAAATGTTGGATATGAATGCAGCTGTTGCACAGTTACAGGACGCGCTACAGCTGGTGACCTCCCTGGCAGAAAGCGCCAAAGCATCCGGAGCAATGGAAGCCGATACGGGGTCTCAACAACAGCTTGGTAAGGTTCTTGCGCAATTAAAAGGGGCTGGACTACTGGCTTCAGCGCCTGCCGGTATTGGTTTTGTGACACCAAAAAATATCCAGATTTCTGCAGGTCATACGCTGACTGCAACTGCAGGTGAGAATGTGGATATGGGCATAATGAAAAAACTCACTGTAGCTGCGGGTGAAGCCATAAGCTTATTTGCCCAAAAGATGGGGATGAAGATATTCGCCGCAAGAGGCAAAGTGGATATTCAGGCGCAAACCGATGCCATGCGACTTCAGTCTGACAAAGCAATGAACCTCAACAGCGTCAGCAGTGAGATTGTGTTGAACGCGGCTCAGGGAATAACCCTGACTAGTAAAGGTGGTGCCTATATAAAAATCAAAGACGGCGCAGTGGAAATCGGAGCTCCCGGTAAAATAGATCTCAAAAGCGGGTCTATCTTATGGGGGGGAAGTGCGTCGCTTGAACAGGCTCTTTCTCCTGTGACGGTGAGTGATCCCGAGTTTCATAATCCTATGAATGGTGGATTCCAAATAAAAGATCAGGCTAATAATCAGCCTAAACCGTACATTCCTTATCGGATCGAGACAGAGGATGGACAGGTTATTCGTGGCGTCACGGATGAGAATGGATATACACAGGCCCATTATGGTGTGGATCCTAAAGCAATCAAATTATTTTTTGAATAATCAGGGGGGGATAGTGAACAAACAAGGAACACCCGTTGCGGAACATTCTTTAAGTAAAGTCGAAAAAAATGTTAAAGTTGTTCTGCACAAGTCATGTCAGTGTTATTTTCGCATAGAGACGCTTGAGTTAATTTTTATTGATGAGGGCGATGCCGCGGAGCTTGAAAAACTGATGAGCAAGCTTAGCGAGGTAATAGATAAACAACATAAGGCCAAGATCAATTATTCTCAGGCAATAGAGGATTATGGTAATAATCTGAAAGATATTGCGAATAAAGATAAATTGCCTGGATATGAGGATAAGATCACTACGGCTGAAGCTGCTCTCGACAAAGCAACGAAAAATCTTCAGGCTGAACTAGGTGAATTTGATGAGAGTACGGGTTATAAACCCGTGATTGAGATGATTCCTGTTCAACCCTTAAATAAAGGAATGTTTGGACGTTGCTACTCTTATATAAAACAGTCTGATTATGACGCGCTTAAAAGCAAATTTACTATTCTTTCGGTTGATACATTCAGCGGTGATGCGATCTTTACTAAGGATGATAAAGGCAATATTACCGGAATCAATATCGGTGCGTTAAAAACTAAGCTAGTTGCTGCACAAAATGCCATCAAGCAGATGATGGATAACACCATGACGGTCAGTGGAGATATTAGCTATGAAGCTACGCTGACTGAATGGGCTAATGCATGGAATAATCAATATAAAGAATATAGTAAAGACGGTAATTATATTGATGTTTCTGCTGGCGCGCAATTCTTGAGGCTTACGGCTAATGCCTCAACGTTGAATACCTGGAACCCGGATACGGGGAATGTACATATTAAAGGCGAGGCGAAAGCGGCTTTGACCGTCTTTTGCGGCAAAGTGAATTCAACTATTTATGTTCCAGATCGGGTCGGCTGGGAACTAAAATTTATGGTAAGTGATACCAAGGAAGCGAAAATTGGGATTTTGAGAGCAAAGATTGAGGGGGAGTTGAGGGGGTATGTAGGCGCCTCGGCGCAGGCGGAAGGCAACCTGCAGTTTGTTACGTTTGGTAATAAGCAGTTGCTGATGGGAAACCGAACGCCTGGTTCGCGTTTCGCTACCCGAAAAAAAGAAGGCGTAACAATTAAAGACAGCAAAGAGAACCCAAAAGGGTTGGAACTTAAAGGGGAAGCCTTTGGTGGCGCAAAAGTCGGTGGTAGCATGGGGGGGGCTTTGCAATGGTTAAAGCCTTTCGATTCGCTGGTTGACGAACTCCCGAATATGTTGCATACCTTTGGGCTGGATTCTCCGGCGCTAAAAGAAATTCTTCCTCCCATTAGTCAGTCAGAGAAGAAAAAAGGAGCGTATCTGGGGGAATTTCAGGATTTCGCTTCGCTAACTCTTGGGGGCGATGCGGAGTTAGGCATAGGTTTGAGTGGTGAATTTAAAGTCCGTTTCGTAAAAGGTAAGTTCAGATTCCATATTAAAGGTAGCCTCTGTCTGGGCGCAGGTGCGAAAGGCGAGGTAGAAGGTGAAATTACGCCTGAACTGTTTCCTGAGTTTGCTATCTGGGTTATTTATCAGTTATATGGCATTGATTATAAGCATTTGACTATAATTACTAAAGAAGCGTTTATGGCGTTATCTTATGTTTTGATTATGGGGGGGCGAGCTATTTATGAGGAATATTATAAGAGTATTTCTGCTGAATTTGAAGATATAAAGTCGGATTTTAATGATTTTATTGATAAAATATCAACGCAGCTAACTGATGCCAAGCGTAGATCAACAGAGCGTAATGATTTTGCGAACGTGATTAATGCTAAGCCTGGCAGTGTGTATCTATTTTCTCCTGAGGCAAAGGGTATTGCTCTATATATCCTTATGGGTGACGGTGCATATGACCGTATAGATATCAATAATCAGGGGGATGGTTTTTTACCTGACCCCAATAAAAATAGAAAGAAAGCTGTATTACATATTTTGTCCAGCATTCAGACGAAGCGGGAATGGAAGAAGGTGTTGACACGCATAACAAAAGATGGAAGCGTCCGCCCTGGCAAGGAAGAGGCAATCGTCAAGCTAGCTCAGGAAGATTTAGCAATATTCTTACAGATAGGATTCAACCGGGATAAAGAACTCGAGGCTATTATTGATAAGTTAAACCTGAGGGATTTTGATGAAGTCATGAGTCGCCTGAAAAATAGCCCTGCCTACGGATATGCATTCTCACCGAACTGTTCGAAACAGTATTTTTTACACTGTGACGAAAACCCGTTTTATTCCTCGTTATGTCATTTTGTGCCTGTAGATACCCAGTATAACCAAAAATGGGAGAGAAATGAATAATGTCAAAAAATCGTCTGGGTAAATATAGTCTCATTTTAATGGTTTTTGTCAGTGGTTGTGATAATTCAGCGAGTGCAATAAAGCATACACCGCAAGAGAAAGCAGAGATTCAGCGCTATCTAAGCCGTGTTAAAGCGGATTTAGTCTATGTCCATGCGGGTACCTTCTGGATGGGCGATTTCTGCAAGAAAATGAGGGATGGTGGTCCCTACTGCTCACCAGAGAAAGACACAAAACCACTTCATGAAGTAGAACTCAGTAGTTATTCGATAGGTAAATTTAAAATCACACATGAAGACTATAATTTTTATCTAAAAATGGCAGGTTTGCCAGAGAAGCGTTTCGAAAAAAAATGGAGGAATGATATATTAGCTGAAATGACGCACTTTAATAATAGTCCTGCTATAGTAACCTGGAATGAAGCAAATAACTACTGCAATTGGTTGAAATATGAAACTGGATTACCCTTTTCCCTCCCCACTGAAGCCCAATGGGAATATGCCGCACGTAGCCGTGGAAGGAATATTTTAGTGGCAACGGATGATGGGGTTTGGCGAGAAAATGAGAAAAATGGAGAAGGAGAAAACTATGCAACTGATGAAGACCGAAATAAAGTTGAAGAACGGTTTGGGGTAAATGGTTTGCTTGTGTTTTTTCCAGTTGATAAGTATCCACCAACTTCATTCGGTTTATATGGCATGGCAGATAATGGTTATGAATGGGTTAAGGATTGGTATGACCCTGAATATTATCAACACTCCCCAAGGAAAGATCCTCTGGGGCCAGAAAAACCTGTTGTTAAAGATGAGGATACCGGGCAGTACTGGAAGGTGCGGCGCGGAGGAGATCATCCGGATCCTACTGGCGATGTTGGTCTGACTTTTTTCCGCGGTTATAATATTCCAGATAGTGATTACCCTGATGGCACAACAGTCCGATGCGTGGTTAATAATGCGGAGCCTGTAAATTGAAAAATATAAAAAAGCAATGGAGTATTTTATTGGTTCTTATTATTTGCGGTTGTGATGATTCAACGAACTCAATAAAACATACCCCGCAAGAACAAGCAGAGATTCAGCGCTATCTAAGCCGTGTTAAAGCGGATTTAGTCTATGTAAAAGGAGGGACTTTCTGGATGGGCGATTTCTGCAAGAAAATGAGGGGAGACGGCCCATACTGCTCTTCAGAAAAAGATACTAAACCACTTCATGAAATTGAATTGAGCAGTTTTTCCATAAGTAAATTTAAAGTTACCCATGAGGACTATAAGTTCTACCTCAAAATTAATAATCTGCCTGCCCAAATATTCGACAAAAAATGGAAGAATGCTACATTGGCAGAAATGAATCATTTCAAAAATAGTCCAGCCATAGTGAATTGGACTGAAGCCAATAATTACTGTGTTTGGTTGGGAAGGGTAACTGGTTTACCCTTTTCACTCCCGACTGAAGCTCAGTGGGAATATTCTGCTCGTAGCCGTGGTCAGTATATTCTTGTAGCAACTGATGATGGTGTGTGGCGAGAAAATAAAAAAAATGGGAAGGGAGTAAATTATGCTACGGATGTGGATCGCCAGGCTGTAGAGGATATGGTCGGGATTAATAGCACATCCGTTCATTTTCCCGTCAATGCATATCCTCCATCGCCTCTTGGACTTTATGGCATGGCCGATAACGGTTATGAGTGGGTGAAGGATTGGTATGATCCTAATTATTATAATGTAGCCGACAAAAAAAATCCGCAAGGGCCTGAGAAACCTGTTATTAAGGATGAGCGAACAGGCCAATACCGAAAAGTATTGCGTGGCGGTAATAACCCAGACCCCACCGGTGATGTAGGATTAACATTTTACCGTGGTTTCAGAATTACAGATAACCCTTATCCTGTTAGCACTACGGTTCGATGTGTAGTTAATGCACCTGACCCAATAAAAGAATGACTGACTCACTTTTACTAATGTTCATTTATAAACACTTCAGGTATTTATAACGATAATAACAGGAGGTGATATGAATAGTGATCGAGTTATTCCTCTTTCGGAATTAAAATGTCGACTTATGGAATTGAATCAGGATGGCGGTATTCCGTTTTCTGTAATTGAGCAAGGAGATAAGCTAGTTGCTTCATGGAAGATTGTGGATGCGAAATGGATCGAGTTATTCGGCGTTGATGGCCTGAAGAAGCAATACAAACTGACATTGATTTTTAATGAAGCAAAGAACAGAGTGAGTTACAGAGAAAAATCAACCGATATCGAAACTGAACTAAGCATTGAGGCAGTGGGTTTAAAAAAACAAGTTCAATGGGGTAGTCGCAAAGAATTTAGTTTTGAAAAATCCTGGGGGATAAAAAAGATGGGGCGATTGGAGAACAGTATTCTTATAAATTTAGTTCATCAGATATAAAGAGTCCTGTATTTAGTATTGTCAATGGCTCAGGTTGGGAACTCAAAAAAAGCTTGGTGGATAAATATCGCTCCATATTTCTCTGGCTTATCTTTATCGCGATGGTGTTACTCGGGGCTATGTATTATCTGGTTTAAAGGAATAATTATGCAGGGTGTAATTCGAATTAATGATAAAACGACTCACGGTGGCACTGTAATTGAAGGAAGTTCCGGTGTGAAATTTATGGGGTTAGAGGTTGCTTGTCTGATGGATAAAGTAACCTGCCCTATGCATGGTCAAACGTTTATTGCAGAGGGCGATGAAGGTTCAAAAATTAATGGCAGACCTGTTGCATTACATGGCCATCGCTGCGGCTGTGGTTGTACGCTCATTTCTTCATTACTTGTTGCCGGAAAACGTTAATTATGCCAGTTGATCTTAAACAGATCCCGAAGGCAGAGCCATTACCCGTACCTCCGAGTAAGTCTCGCTGGGTTCTAGCGATTGTTATTATCCTGATTGCGGGAGCCTTATTGGTGCTTTCTTTTTGGCCAAAAGGGTTGAGTACGCATTCCGCCTGGTTCTGGTTTTGTTCGCTTCTTATTCCTTTCTCGGTGGGAATGGCCGGTTATATTGCCAGATTAAGGCACTATGAGAACGAACGAGATCGCGTGATGTGGTGGAATCATTTACACCAAAAGCAGCATAATGAACAAGTTTTATTGGGGCAGCAAGCCGTTGGAGTGCTTGGGATGAGCTATACCACGCCTGTTGCCAGTAACAAACTTGCTGCAGCACTTTTGCAGGGATCAAATGCACTTCAGACAAACTATTATCCATCTCTTCAGTCCACGCTGACTTCGGCCTCACTCCATACGGCATCGAAAGTACGTAATGAAGCCGAGTATCTGTCCTTCCTGGATGTGGTACTGACCCGCGTTAGCCAGCAGTTACACGGAGAGATAGCAAAATTCACCGGTAACTTCGTTGTTCGCCTTCATCATGATGGCGTGTTGAAAGATGAGCAAATTTTCACTACCTGGCGAAGAGCTTTTCCTGAATTACATGCTGTTAACGACATTACCATCAGTACCGAAAACAATGGATTGATGTGGGTAGATGAGTGGCTCGACAAACAGGATGATACGCTGCTCCTTTCCGTTGAAATCAATTTATTTCTACTGGCCCGCGATCGACAGGCGGAATCGGTATCCGCTTTATTGCTGGCTTCTCCTTTGTGCATGGAGCGGCTGCATATTAAACCGCAAGCGTGGATACACCGCCCAGTTGTTGTGGGAGATGCCGAAAATAGTGTTGCGGATACTGCAAATTGGGGAAAAGTAACTTCTGGATTACCCTGGTATTTCTGGCGGGCCCAGGTGAAAAACGATGCACTGTCCGTTGTTCTTCAGATGATGGACAAGTGGGGATTTTTAACTGCTAAAAAAGGGGAGCAGGTTCTGGATGATGCCTTTGGCAGGCCAGCTGCTGCAGTGGGCAATATAACGCTGATTTGCGCTTGCGAACATGCTGTTACTTCGGGTTTGCCTCAGTGGTTACTTGTTGGCGCTCGTACTACCCAAATGGCTATTGTCCGCCCTGCATAATGCTACGCAAAGGATAGTGATGTGAAAAAGAAAAAACGCCTCAGTACCTGGCTAGTCGTACTGCTCATTGCGGCTATAGGCGGTGGACTGATATGGACTGAAAATCCCTTTGTTTATCTTCGTTCTCCAGAGAAAAAAATGGCGGCTTCCCTGGCTGTCTCGGGCTTATGTTTGTTCATTTTACTCTGTGATGATTTATTTGTCCGATTGTGGCAATGGTTTATTTCTTTAAGTTTTATGAAACAGCTTCGTGAATTAACCGGGAAAAGTCATCAAACGGAACACATATCGCGTGCGGAGCAAGGAAAATGCAGTGAAACGATTAATATTCTCCACCTTGCTATGCGCAACCTCTATGGCCGTCGCTGGGGACGCAAAACGCGCATCCTCCTGATAACCGGTACGGCGGCTGAAGTTGAGCAACTGAATCCCGGCCTCACCACCCAGCTCTGGCAGGAAGATCGCGGCACGTTGCTGTTGTGGGGCGGTGACCTCAACACCCCAGCCGACAGTGTCTGGCTGACCGCACTGCGTAAGCTGCGCCGCCGTCCGGTGGATGGCATGGTGTGGGTCACCTCAGCATTTGATAGGCTTTTAGCGCCGGGGTTGGAGCAACCGTTACCGGTTCCCTCTGAAAGCATCATGGATTCCCTGTCTCATGCCATCAGTAACCGCATGGATGCGCTTGGCTGGAAACTCCCCCTGTACGTCTGGTCCCTACATCCGCGCGCCGGTAAGCCGGAAGGCCGCATCGTGCAGGCGACAGGTTGTCTGCTGCCCGCCGGATGCAGTCTGGAAGCGCTGGCTGACCAACTCGCGGCACTGACGCCGGCATTGACCTCACAGGGTGTGCAGCAGACCTGTGACAAGGTAAGGCATAACTTCCTGCTGTCCCTTGCCGATCAGCTCATTCGTGAGCCGGAAAGCGTGACCGCACCGCTGTCGGTGATGCTCAATCCGTATCGCCCGCTGCCGCTGGCCGGTGTGGTGTTCAGTCAGCCTTCAGCCGGTGCAGAACGCACTGTGCCGCACCACTGGGGCATGGATAAGCGCTGGAATGTTCTGCCTGAATCAGTCCGGACGCTTCCTGACGGGCTGCGTCCTCGCAAGCCCGGTATTCCATGGCGCAAGGTAATGGCATCTGCTGCTGCGCTCACGATGGTGAGCTGGGTTATGTGGATGGGCATCGCGTATGTCACCAACCGCAGCCAGATTGCTGATGCGAATGCCCAGACCGCACTTGCCGCCCTACAGAATCAGCCGCTGGAGCAGCGCCTGCACGCGCTGTCTGAACTTCAGAAAACCATGGCCCGTCTGCAGTACCGCTCTGAGCATGGCGTGCCGTGGTATGAAAAGGCCGGGCTGAGCCAGAATAACGCCCTGCTGGCCGCACTCTGGCCACGCTATCAGGACAGCGCGTTGCCGCTGTTGCGGGATGCGGCTGCAGACCATCTGCAGAAGCAGATCAGTGCCTTTAACGCGCTGCCTCCGGATAGCCCGCTGCGCGAGCAGAAGGCAAAAGCGACCTATGACCAGCTGAAACTTTACCTGATGCTGGCGCGTCCTGAGCATATGGATGGTGCCTGGTTTAGCACGGTGCTGCTTCAGGACTGGCTGAAGCGTGACGGTGTGAAGGACGGTATCTGGCTAGGCGTGGCCCCGTCGCTGCTGTCGTTTTATGGTGCACAACTGGTCACACATCCTGAGTGGAAACTGCGAGCTGATGAAAACATGGTCAGCCAGGCGCGTTCCCTGCTGGTTCGCCTGATGGGGGTGCGTAATAGCGAATCGACTCTGTACCAGAAAATGCTATCACAGGTGGCGCATCTGTATGTCGATATGCGTCTCGAAGATATGACCGGCGATACTGATGCAGCCCGCCTGTTCAGCACCACTGAGATCGTGCCAGGCATGTTTACCCGCCAGGCCTGGGAGCAGGCCGTCCAGCCTGCCATCGAGAAGGTGGTGAAGGCGCGCCGGGACGAACTCGACTGGGTGCTGACTGACAGCAAACGTCCGGTCAATAAGCAGGATGAAATCTCCCCGGAGGCACTTAAAAATCGCCTGACGGAGCGTTATTTTGCCGATTTTGGCGGCGCCTGGCTGGAATTCCTCAACAGCCTGCGCTGGAACCTGGCCACCACGCTGTCGGACTCCATTGACCAGTTGACCCTGATGGCCGACGTGCGTCAGTCGCCTCTGGTGGCGCTGATGAACACTCTGAATGTTCAGGGGCGTACCGGACAGACAGGCGAAGCGATATCAGATTCACTGGTGAAATCAGCCAAAAATCTGCTGGGTGGCGACAACAAAGATGCCATTGACCAAAGTGCCGGTGTTCATGGCCCGCTTGATGCGACCTTTGGCCCGGTCCTGGCACTGATGGATAAAAGCCGCACGGGAGCACAAGAGCAGAGACTGCAGTCGTATCTGACACGTGTGACGCAGGTGCGTCTGCGTCTGCAGCAGGTGACCAATGCCGCCGACCCGCAGGCGATGACCCAGACCATTGCCCAGACCGTATTTCAGGGTAAAGCCGTGGACCTCACCGAAACCCGCGACTACGGCAGCCTGATTGCCGCCGGTCTGGGGCAGGAGTGGAGCGGCTTTGGCCGAACGGTGTTTGTGAATCCAATGGAGCAGGCCTGGCAGCAGGTGCTGACCCCTGCGGCCAACAGCCTCAATGCCCAGTGGCAGCAGGCGGTAGTGGCTGAGTGGAACAGTGCCTTTGGTAGCCGCTATCCGTTTAACAACTCAAGTAGTGATGTCTCGTTGCCGCTGCTGGCCAAATACCTCAACGCGGATTCCGGGCGTATCGCTCAGTTCCTGCAGACCCGTCTCAAAGGCGTGCTGCACAAAGAAGGAAACCACTGGGTGCCGGACAGCATCAACTCGCAGGGGCTGGCCTTTAACCCAGAGTTCCTCAATGCCATTAACACCCTGAGTCATATCTCCGATGTGGCCTTCACCGAAGGCAATGCAGGGATGAACTTCGAACTACGTCCAGGTACTGCCGATGGCGTGATGCAGACCACCATGATTATCGACAGCCAGAAGCTGATATACGTTAACCAGATGCCAGCCTGGAAGCGCTTCACCTGGCCTGCGGATACTGAGGCTCCTGGTGCGAACCTGAGCTGGATAAGCACCCAGGCAGGCACCCGTCAGTATGCGGATATTCCAGGCGCCTGGGGCTGGATACGACTGCTCGACAAAGCTGCCGTCAGTGCTTATTCGGGCGTGGGTAGCAGCTACAGTCTGAGCTGGACGGCGCAGGACGGTCGAACACTCAATTACACCCTGCGTACCGAAGCGGGAGAGGGTCCTCTGGCGCTGCTGAAACTGCGTAATTTCCGCCTGCCAGAGACCATCTTCAGCACGAAAGGCGTGGCAGCATCAGACCAGGTCGCCAGCGCAAGCAATGATACAGAGGACGTATATTGATGAGCACGCTCAACGCTTTACTCCGCGCCTGCCAGACTGAGCAGGAACCACTCCTTGCGACCACCCGTGAGCGGGTTAGGCTCTGGGATAGCTGGCTGCAGCCGCTGTCCGGTCCATCTCCTCAGGGTGACGACCCGGGTTATGACGATGACTTTCAGCAGATGCGCGAGGAGGTCAACAAACTCTCAGGTGCAGATACCGAACTTATCTGCCAGCTTGCAGAGAAGCTTCTGACCACGACCGCCAAAGATATCCGTGTGGCCACCTACTACTGCTGGGCAAAGCTGCACCGCGAAGGTGAGCAGGGGCTCGCTGAAGGTCTTGAACTGCTGTGCGGCCTGCTGGAGCGCTTTGGTACACAACTGCATCCACAGCGTGAGCGCAGCCGTAAGGCGGCACTGGAATGGCTGGCGGGATCGCGAATGACTGACTCTCTTTCCCTGTACCCCGAAGTGGTCAGGAACGATGCGATACGTACCACCGGGGCACTGCTGTTGATAGAGCAACTGACGGAAAATGAGCCGGATGAAATCCGACCGGAACTCAATACGCTGTATGGTGCTCTTGAAAGCCGCTTGCAGAAAGCGGGTGGTGTGGATGCGGTTGTGCCGCAGAACGCCAGTGCCTGCGAAACCCCTGCGACTGCTAGCCACTACGATGCCCCGGTCATCGGACGTATCACCTCCGGTCAGGATTTGCTGGCACAGGCCCGCACGCTCGCCGAATATCTGCGCGAACAGCCGGACGGGTGGCTGTCCGCACACCATCTGATGAAGAGCCTGCGTCACGATACTCTGCGGGCAATTCCGGCCCCGGATGCGCAGGGCCGTACCCGCATCGAACCGCCAAGAGCAGACCAGCGCGCGTTACTTAAACGTCTCTATCTGCAGCAGAACTGGGTAGAGATGCTTGAAACGGCAGATAGCGCCTTTTCCCGCGGTGCTAATCACCTTTGGCTGGATTTGCAGTGGTACATCCACCAGGCCCTGACGAAATCAGGTCAGGACACTCTGGCTGGCATTATTGCCGCTGACCTGAAAGGGTTGCTCACCCGTCTGTCCGGTCTGGAAACGCTCGCGTTCAGTGACGGAACGCCATTTGCGGATGAAGTAACGCTGAACTGGATCCAGCAAAGCGTGATGGACACAACTGGCGGGTGGGGCAATGACACCCCATCCGCTCAGATGTCTGCCAGCAATGATGACATTCTGGCGCTGGAGCCAGAAGCCGTGGTGCTGGCGGACAGTGAAGGCCCGGATACTGCGCTGGCCTGGCTACAGAAGCGCCCGGGTGTGACCACCGATCGCCAGAAGTGGCTGTTACGTCTGCTGATGGGCCGCATTGCTGAGCAGTACGGTAAAAATGAGCTGGCGATGCATCTGTTTGCTGAACTGGGTGATCGCGCCAGAGACGTGACTCTCAGCAACTGGGAGCCTGAGCTGCTGTTCGAGGTACAGGCCCGTCATCTGAAACTCCTGCGCCTGAAAGCCGGCCGCAGTGAGGCTGATAAGGCACGACTTACACCGTTAATGGACAAGTTACTTGCCGGGCTGATCGCTGTCGATCCAGCACGTGGTGCCGTGCTTTGCGGTTAAATGCACAGGAGCAGAAAAAAATGGAAGATTTGACTCTGCGTTATTACGACGCGGAAATGCGCTACCTCCGTGAAGCGGCTAAAGAATTTGCCCAGACCCATCCGGACCGGGCAGCCATGCTGGACCTGGATAAAGCCGGCACACCCGATCCGTATGTAGAGCGCCTGTTTGAAGGCTTTGCTTTCTCTATGGGGCGGCTGCGCGAAAAGATTGACGACGACCTGCCGGAGCTGACTGAAGGACTGGTCAGTATGCTCTGGCCACATTACCTGCGGACCATTCCGTCACTCTCGGTGGTCGCGTTCACGCCTGCGCTTCAGACCGTTAAGATGGCAGAGGTGATGCCCGCGGGGCTGGAAGTGTACTCCCGCCCGGTGGGGCCGAAAAATACGGTCTGCCGTTACCGCACAACCCGCGATGTGATGCTCAACCCGCTGAATATCTCTCGGGTGACCATGACCACTGAGCCGGACGGGCGCTCGTTACTGCGAATGCGCTTTGCCTGCAGCACACAGGCGGACTGGTCCCATGCGGACCTCAGTGACCTGAGCCTCTATCTAGGGGCGGATGCACCGGTCAGCAGCCAGCTACACCTTATGCTGACCAAACGGCAGGCCGCACTCTATATGCGCCTGCCTGGTCAAACTGACCGTATCCGGCTTGACGGATATTTCTCACCGGGCGGCTTTCGTGACGAAGACTGCCTGTGGCCGAAAGGCGATACCGCGTTCAGCGGCTACCAGCTTCTGCTGGAGTATTTCACCTTCCGCGACAAGTTTATGTTTGTCCACCTTAACGGCCTTGAGGGCATCACGCCGCCAGCGGGGGCTGAGTATTTTGATGTTGAAGTGGTGTTCAGTACGCCATGGTCATCTGACCTACCGGTCACTGATGATGCGGTTCGCCTCCACTGCGTGCCGGTGATTAACCTGTTTACGCTGGAGGCTGACCCGCTCACCATCACCGGGCTTGAAAACGAATACCTGCTGCGTCCAAAACGTCTGCAGGACGGACATACCGAGATTTATTCGGTGGATTCAGTCACTGGCTCAAACCGCACCAATGACGCGGAGTATGTTCCGTTTAGCAGCTTCAGGCACAAGGGCGGGATGATGCGCCGTTATGCTCCCCCCCGTTATTACCACACCCGCGTTAAGCGCAGCGTGACCGGGCTCTATGACACCTGGCTTATCCTTGGCGGGCACCAGTGGGAAGATGACCGCCTGTTTGAGCGTGAGGCCGTGTCGCTGCAAATCACCGGCACCAACGGTCAGTTACCACGCCGGGCATTACAGAGCACACTGCTTGACCGCTGTGAGCAGGTGGTGAGTACGCAACTTTCAGTACGTAACCTCTGCAAACCAACGCTGCCAGTCTATCCGCCTTCTGAAGACCGCTTTCACTGGCGGGTTCTGAGCCACCTGGGATCCGGTTTCCTGAACATGATGAGTACCGCCGAAGTGCTGCGCGGCACGCTTGCCCTGTATAACTGGCAGGAAGATGAAATGAACACCCGGCGTCTGGAGGCGATTCAGCATGTAAAGCACCATCGCCTTCAACGCTTTGAACAGGGCTACCTGCTGCGGGGGCTGGATATTGAGGTAACCCTCGACAGCAACGGCTTCACCGGTGAGGGTGATATTCACCTGTTCGGTGAAATGCTCAACCGATTCTTTGCGCTGTATGCCGATATGAACCAGTTCAACCAGCTTACCCTCATTGTTCAGCCAGAAGGAAAATGCATCCGGTGGAAAGAGAATCACAGTCCGCGTCTGCCAGGCTGATAGCGCAACTGGGCGACCGGCTGCCGTACATGAATTTTTACCGTTTCTGTCAGCTACTGGAGCAGAGCCAGCCGGATAAACCGGTCACCGGCAGCACCTGGCAGGTGCGACATGAGCCGGTTCGTTTCCGACCCCATGCGGGGATGGGGTTCCCAGCCTCTGAAATCAAAGGAGCAGAGCTACCGGAACATCCGCACCTTCCACCCACAATCCGTACCACCTTTATGGGGCTCTACGGCGTGGAGTCTCCGCTGCCGACGCACTATATCGATGACATCGCTCAGCGACGGGAAGGGTACGAAGCTAACGCGGACTTCCTCGATATCTTCAACCACCGGCTGATTGCTCAGTACTACCGTATCTGGCGTAAATATTCGTATCCGGCAACGTTTGAAGAAGGCGGTAAGGACAAAACTTCACAGTATCTGCTGGGTTTGGCTGGGCTTGGGATTGACGGCTGCACAGAAAGTATAGCGGCGCCTGCCTCACGCTTTCTGGCGCTGCTGCCGGTGATGTTGTTGCCAGGACGTACTGCGGAAGGCATGGCTTCACTGGTACGTCTTCTGGCGCCTAATACGCAGGCGAAAATCTGGCACCACGACAGGCGTCGGGTACCGCTGAAGAAACCTTTGAGAATGAGCATTAGCCAGCCTGTCACACTGACGCATCGCCCGGTGATGGGCAGTTATGCCACCGATGTGAACAGCCAGGTACTGATGCGTCTGACCACCACAGACCCTGTGGAAGTACCGGGTTGGTTGCCCGGCGGGGTGCTTTACACGGATCTGATGGCGCTATTGCACGTCTATCTTGGCTCTCGCCTGGATGTCCACCTGCAGCTGTGTGTCGACCGTAGACTGCTGCCGGACGCGACAATGAGCACTCAACCCAAAGCGGGTGCAGTGCAACTGGGCCGCACTGCCGTGATGCGACCGCTGAATGCGGCTAAGACAACATCACACCCAAAAACAATAACCATCAATCTTGGCCGCTACGAGCGCGTACAGGAAAACATTCACCGCAAGGAGACTGATGAAGATGGCGATTACCGCTGGTAAATTTCCTCTGGTTACGCTGGCTGTAGGCATTACGCTGATGCTGGCTGGCTGTGGACTTACTCAGAGTGTTACGGACGGCACTGTCGCCGTGACTAAATCGATTTTTTATAAGCAGGTGAAGATCCTGCATCTCGATATTCGTGCCCGTGAAGCCGTGAACAGCAATGCTGGAGGTGTCGCTCTGTCGACGGTGGTGCGTATTTATCAGCTTAAAGACCGCAAAACCTTTGACAGCATGGACTACCCGTCATTGTTTAAAGACGACAGCCAGGCCGTCAAGGCAGACCTCGTGGCGGAGAAAGATATAAGGCTGCAGCCGGGGGGGGCGGTAACGGTTGATATGCCAATGGAAAAAGATGCGCAGTACGTGGCAGTGGCCGGGATGTTTATGTCACCTGACCTGGAGAACAACACCTGGCGTGTAGTATTGAGCCGCGATGAGCTTGATCCGGAGAAGGCCCGGGTGATTGACGCGGGCAGCAATCGACTGACTCTGCAGGCGCTGAAAGATGAGTGAGTCATCCCGTCCTTCACTGTATGAAACACTTTATGGCAACTTCACCGGCGGCCTCGACCTGCATCAGGTCAGCGAGCAGAACCAGGTCATCCTCTCGGTACTGGATAACATGCAGCGTATCCTCAACTGTCGTGCCGGCACGCTGGCGCATCTGCCTGACTACGGCCTGCCGGATATGACCAAAATCCTGCAGGGCATGCCGGGAACGGCTCATGAGCTGATGGGCACATTGTCTGCCGTCCTGTTCAAATACGAACCACGCCTGAAAAAAATAACCGTTGTCCTGCTGGAACAGAACGTCCCCGGTGAACTGCGCTATGCCATTGATGCTGAACTTAAAGGGATTGGCCTGGTGCGCTACGGGACTGAATTTATGCCCGAAGGACGGGTCCTGTTAAGGCATCTCAGACAACAGCAGTATCTCGACGCCACTCTTCGTATATAAGGTCCGATAACATCATGTCTGTAAAATTACAGTTCCTGAAGAAGTTGCAGGCACGCCAACCTGCACCTGTTCCTGCCATCAGCAAGAGTCAGGCTGATATTGCAGAGTTTCGCCAGCGAATGGCCCAGCTTCAGGATCAAATGGACGCGTGGCTGACGGATACGGGACTGAAAGTGGAGCCACTGACCGTATCCGTTCCGGATCTGCTGGTGGAGGGCGGGGTTTTTGAGATTTCCGGTATCGTTTTGCGCTATGACAGCCGGGCGGTCAAATTTATGCCGATCTTTCTGTATGGACAGGGCGTCGCCGGTTGTGTCGAGGTGACTTTCTATTCCGGGGACAAGGTGATTTCTCAAGGACGCCTGTTCATGAGGGTGGGGAACGCAAATGGCTGGATCTTTACTCCCCCTGATACCTCATCCCGGTCCGGACAACTATTTGATGAAGGTGTATTTTTCGGTCTGATTTTAGCGCTGCTGCCATAGGGATATTTCTGAGTCATTGCACTTTTAAACGCAAAATAGCCCCTCACATCAACTGACGAAATTAACCACACGGATATGCAGGCCCTCCAGGATGACCACACATATAACGTTAAAAACCGGCGGTGACCCGCGCACGCTGCCAGATTACGCCGCCCTCCGCGATGAGCTCAGCAAGCTGACGCATCCTGCTCGCCCGGATGTGAACTGGCAATATGTCGAAAAACGCTGCCTCTCTCTGTTTGAACAAAACGGTGTGGAGTTGCAGACTGCGGCCTGGTTCACCCTTGCCCGGACTCACCTGTCTGGATTGGCTGGCCTGAACGAAGGGCTGGCGATTCTGGAGGCCCTGATTAGCCATCAGTGGGACGTTTTCTGGCCGAAGACGCTACATACTCGTCTGGAAATTCTTAGCGGCCTGAGCCAGCGCCTGCAGCAGCGCATGCGTATGCTTCCACTCAACAATAGCCATCTTAGTGAGCTTTATCGTGCTGAAGCGTTGCTTACCCGGCTGAGTGCGGTGCTCCAGCGCCTTGAACTGAAACACCTAAGCCAGTTCGATACGTTACGAACAATGATACGTTCGAATGCTGAACGGCTGGAAAGCAGTAATGACGCATCCGATCTGAATGCACGCATGATGCCCGGTTGCGAATTACCTCAGGAAAGGGCAGAGCCGGTTGACGAAGTGAAATGGGTTTATGTTGTGCAGCCGGAAAATCAGCCCAATGCAGAGGATCGTGCGACAGCGCATGGGGCTGTCAGACCATGGAAACCCTTTGTCGCCGGGATGTGTTCTATGCTGGTGGTCAGCGTCGCCGTGGCGTGGGGAGGGGGCTTTCTGTCCAGACCCGATCCCTTAACGGCTCAGGCTATTGCCTCGCTGGCACCGTTACCTGAAGCGCTTACACCTGCTCAGCAAGACGCGTTAGCACAGCGAGGCACTTTCCCGTCCACGTTTATCACAGAAACGCAGCAGCAGCTTGCCCGACTGGATAAATTGCCTCCTGACTGGAATATTTCCTACAGCCTTCAGCTGTTAGCGCAACTCCAGGCATTGCGGCCGGAGGAAGCAAAGCCGCTCGCCGTACAGTGGCAGCAAAAATTTAACGCGGCGGCGTTGCCTGCTGAGGCCATGAACAGCTGGTATCAGGGAATGATGAAGCTTCAGCAACTGAGCCACCGGCTGAGTAGTCTGGATGAACAAAAAGGAAAATACATCACGGTGAGTGAGCTTAAATCGGTGGTTTTTTCGACTATACAGTCATTTAACCAAACAATACCGGCTGAAGAACAACTCAGACGCCTGTCACAGCATCCAACAGGAGGTGTGCTTCCTGAAGCCGAAAAGACCCAGCTGGAGTTGCGTCTTAAACAGCTGGCAACGCGTTACGCTCAAATAAAACGGGATTCTTCTTCGCAGTGAATTCTGCGGTGGACAGGCGAATTTGTTCAACAACGCGTGGAAGTCAAAGTGTCCCCTGCAGGAATCGAACCTGCAACTAGCCCTTAGGAGGGGCTCGTTATATCCATTTAACTAAGGGGACGAGGCGGCACGAGTATAGCCTTATTTACACTGTGCGTTAAGCGCATCGCCGCCTGACTGCTCAAAGAGTCACCATTCAGGACAATTTTTTTGTCGATTTATCATCATTTTCCCGTGCCTTAAGCTCAGCTTTGCGTTTGTTCGACATGTCGTTACGGATTTGAGCATGGCTTAACAGCGCGAAGATAAACGTTCCGCCGCAGATGTTTCCTGCCAGCGTCGGAAGGGCGAACGGCCAGAAAAAATCGCTCCAGTGAAGCGTACCGTTGAAGACCAGATACAGTATTTCAACGGTACCGACCACGATATGCGTGGTGTCCGCGAGCGCAATCAGCCAGGTCATCAGTATGATCACCACAATTTTGGCGCTCCCCGCTGAAGGAAACATCCAGACCATTGTGGCGATGATCCAGCCGGAGATGATGGCATTCGAGAACATCTCCACCGGGGTGTTTTTCATCACATCCATGCCAATTTTCACAAACGCGTCCCGGGTGGGTTCATCAAAGATCGGCATGTGTTCAAACGCCCAGGCCGCGATGCCCGTGCCGATGATATTACCCAGCAGAACGACGCTCCACAGACGCATTAATAAACCGAAATTGCCGAGGGTGGGGTTTTGCATTACAGGCAGAACGGCGGTCACCGTGTTTTCGGTAAACAGCTGCTGGCGGGCCATGATGACAATAATAAAGCCGAAGGTATAGCCGAGATTCTCGAGTAAAAATCCGCCGGGTACACCCTCCAGCTGCACATGAAATATCCCTTTCGCAAGCAGAGATGCGCCCATTGAGAGCCCGGCAGCGATGGCTGACCAGAAGAGGGCCATCGCGTCGCGCTCCATCTCCTTTTCACCATCCTGACGTATATGTTCGTGGATGGCCATCGCGCGGGAGGGGAGGCGATCTTCATCAATTTCTATCTTCTCGCCGCGCGCTTTCTCCTCGCTTTCAATTTCAAGTTCCTCACTGTTCTCGCCAATTTTTTCTTCGCCCACGTCTTTCATATTTGCTCCCGGAGGTTGATCTTTTTGTTAAGCGTAGCGGCTTTTATCGGAATGCCTGTGGGGATGCTCTTAAATTGGCGGCAATGGCAACAAAGGTGATACATCTCTTTCAAAAGACATTATAAAATTGCCAGCGAAACGAATTCCAAAAGCCAGGCTATGCTGAGATCAGAGTCACGGTGGTTACTGCCCGTAATTGTGCTCATAGACATCGGTAAACGTGCTGTTACAATCGCTTGCACGTTTACAGACGGAGCGTCAACGGCTCCGTTACGGATGGCAATCAACGATAGCCATACTGAACAGGGAGATATTTATGAAACTTCGGCTGTCGGCGCTTGCGCTGGGCGCGACGATGCTTGTGGGCTGCGCCAGCTCCGGTGAGCAAACGGGACGCTCCGATCCTCTCGAAGGATTTAACCGCTCAATGTATAGCTTCAACTACAACGTGCTGGACCCGTATGTGGTTCGCCCGGTGGCAGTAGCATGGCGCGATTATGTTCCACAGCCCGCGCGTAACGGATTAAGTAACTTTACCAGCAACCTCGAAGAGCCTGCGGTAATGGTGAACTATTTCCTGCAGGGCGATCCGTATCAGGGGATGGTGCACTTTACCCGCTTCTTCCTGAACTCCATTCTGGGGATGGGCGGCTTTATTGATGTCGCAGGTATGGCGAACCCGAAACTGCAGCGTGAACAGCCGCACCGTTTTGGTAGTACGCTGGGGCATTATGGCGTTGGTTACGGCCCTTACGTTCATCTGCCGTTCTATGGCAGCTTCACCGTGCGTGATGACGGCGGCGATATGGTCGATACGCTATATCCGGTTCTGTCGTGGCTGACCTGGCCGCTTTCTGTGGGTAAATGGACGGTGGAAGGGATTGAAACCCGTGCGCAACTGCTCGACTCTGATGGTCTGCTGCGCCAGTCTTCTGACCCGTACATTATGGTGCGTGAAGCGTACTTCCAGAATCATGACTTTATCGCCAACGGCGGTAAGCTGAAGCCGGAAGAGAATCCAAACGCGAAGGCTATCGAAAACGAACTAAAAGATATCGATTCACAGTAAATAAAAAAGGTGAGCAATGCTCACCTTTTTTGATTCCAGTACGATTAGAACGCGTAGTTGAAGTTCGTACCGAACAGCCAGGCTTTACCTTCAGAGGTAAACTCGTAAGGGCCTTCCTGGAACGTCACTTTCTGACCGTGCATATAAGAAACGCCCGCATCGATGGATGCATTCTCGTTGAACGCATATGTCGCGCCTGCACTTAACCAGAAGCGGTCCTGATCCGGAATCGAAATGGAACGCTTGTCTGCCGGAACCGGGCTGTCGTCAAATGCAATACCGGAGCGGAAAGTCCAGTTTTTATCGTAGTAGTAGGTGGTACCCAGCGCAATACGATAGGCGTCGTGGAAGCTTTCGTCCTTATAGAACAGCGTTTGACCATTGGTTCCGGTCGCTTTCAGCTCCTGGAACTGGCTCCAGCTGGTATAGGCCAGGCTATAGTGAATAGCCCATTGTGGTGCAACGCGGTTGTAACCGGACACTTCCCACATTTCTGGCAAATGCAGCGACAGTGAACCTGGAACGGTCTGGTTTGACGTTCCCCAAGGAATGGTGGTACCTGCACCGGGAACCAGGTTGTTCACAGGCTTCAGGATGCCGCTCTTGTAATCGCCGTCGAAGTCAATTTTCACTTCGGAACGATAGGTCAGACCCCAGCGGTTGTTTTTATCCAGTTCGTACAGGATACCGGCGTTCCAGCCATAGCCCCACTCATCACCTTCAAGGCTGGCAATTTTATTGCTGTTTTTTGGCAGGCGAGCAGTCTGTTCCCCGGAATAACGTTCGATTTTGGCATCGGCGTAGACGGCATCAAAGCCCAGGCCAAAACTCCAGTTATCGTTCAGGCGATACGCACCGCTCAGGTTGAGGTTCAGCGTGGTAAGGTCTGTTTTACCGCCGTATTCACCTGCCGGGTAGTTGTTATTGAACTCAGTAGCAAGGCCGTAGTTAGACGTTACGGATGCACCCCAGCCAAACTGTTCATTGATAGGCGCAACGAAGTGCAGGTTAGGGATCCATGCTGTTGGGGCAATATTGTCCGCTTTAAGACTCGCACCCGTATAAGGCGACTTACCGGAAATGTTTACATCAGGATCGATATAAACCGCACCGGCAGAGAAGGTCGGACGATCAAACATCATGATCAATGCAGGGTTACGACTCGCGTTACCTGCATCATCAGCAATAGCGCCTTCCCCGGAATATGCGCGGCCAAGGCCAGAGGAAGAAAATTCGTTTAACTGAAAGCCCGCTGACCATGCGGAAGTGGAGACGAGTGCCACTGCGACTGCCAGCGCAGTCTTGTTGAACAGGGTTTTCTGGCTCATGACCATAACCTCATTGAGTTATTTTTATTCAATAATTGTTACATACCGTAACAGGAGCGCGAAGTGTAGGGTCTGAGGTATGACAGACAAATCAGACCAGTGGCCAGAGTATAGGTCTGACCAGCCGGAATGTTGCAAGTTTGTTTATTAATATTTTCAAACATGTTTCGTGAAACGAGATCTGGTTGGCAAAATTGTGACCATCGAGACTCACCCAAAAGGGTGGTTTTTGTTTTAGATCATTTTTTAGTGTGATATTGGTCACTTATCCGATTTTGCGCCATTAACGGCTGGAGAGAGCCCGCGCCGGGGCGTAAAATAGCAGCATCGTGTTTATCTCGCGCGCTGCGCGAATACAGAGGAAATTGAGCTATGAGTAAATGCAGTGCTGATGAAACCCCGGTTTGCTGCTGTATGGATGTTGGGACCATCATGGACAACACCGATTGCACCGCCTCTTACAGCCGCGTATTCACCAACCGTGCCGAAGCGGAAGAGACCCTGACTGCGCTGAGCAAGCGTGCGCGTGACGTTGAATCCGATCCTTGTGAAATCAAGTCTACCTTTACCGAAGTGGAAGGCGGCGTGAAGCTGGACATCGACTTTGTTTTCGCCTGCGAAGCAGAAACGCTGATTTTCCAGTTAGGCCTGCGTTAATTTCTGCGGCCTGATGCCCTCACCCCGGCCCTCTCCCACGGGAGAGGGCGCAAACATTAAAAACGGTAACCTACGGGTTACCGTTTTGCTTTTACCTTGCGCACCCGGCAACATACCGCACAAATGCCCCTGCCATGCAGGGGCATTTTCTTTTTCTTCTCTGTGTTTTAGCTCGCACTTTTTCGTTTCCCCGATTGGCTGAATGTAAAAAAATGGTTAAGACTATTATCAGGTCAGACCACTTTGAGTTTGCAAAAATTTTTTACAGGGGAGTGTTATGAGTCAGGCATTACCGCTTATTACCCGTCAGGGCGATCGCATTGCCATAGTCAGTGGATTGCGCACGCCATTTGCGCGTCAGGCAACGGCGTTTCATGGCATACCGGCCGTCGACCTGGGGAAAATGGTAGTGGGGGAGATGCTGGCTCGCAGCGAAATTCCGCCTGAGGTCATCGAACAGCTGGTTTTCGGCCAGGTCGTGCAGATGCCTGAAGCCCCCAACATTGCGCGGGAAATCGTCCTTGGTACCGGGATGAATGTGCACACCGATGCCTACAGCGTCAGTCGCGCCTGTGCGACCAGTTTCCAGGCCGTGGCGAACGTCGCCGAAAGCCTGATGGCGGGGACTATCCGCGCCGGGATTGCGGGCGGGGCGGACTCCTCTTCGGTACTGCCGATTGGGGTCAGTAAAAAGCTGGCGCGTATCCTGGTCGATGCTAACAAAGCCCGTACGACGGGTCAGAAACTCAAACTCTTCTCGCGTTTACGTCTGCGCGATCTGATGCCCGTGCCACCTGCCGTAGCGGAATATTCCACCGGTCTGCGCATGGGCGATACCGCCGAGCAGATGGCGAAAACCTACGGCATCACCCGTGAACAGCAGGATGCGCTGGCGCATCGCTCGCATCAGCTTGCGGCAAAAGCCTGGTCGGAAGGCAAGCTGACCGACGAGGTCATGACTGCCTATATTCCCCCCTACCGGGAACCGATCGCGGAAGATAACAATATTCGCGGCACCTCGACGCTGGCAGATTACGCCAAACTGCGCCCGGCGTTTGACCGCAAGCACGGCACGGTGACGGCGGCGAACAGTACGCCGCTGACGGACGGGGCCGCCGCCGTGCTCCTGATGACCGAATCCCGTGCGAAGGAGCTGGGCATTACTCCCCTGGGCTATTTACGCAGCTATGCCTTCACCGCCATTGATGTCTGGCAGGACATGCTGTTAGGTCCGGCGTGGTCCACGCCGCTGGCGCTGGAGCGTGCGGGGCTAACGCTGGCCGATTTAACCCTGATTGATATGCACGAAGCATTTGCCGCGCAAACCCTGGCCAACGTCCAGCTGCTGGCAAGCGAGCGTTTCGCACGCGATGTGCTGGGCCGCGCCCATGCTACAGGTGAAGTGGATCAGAGCAAATTCAACGTGCTGGGCGGCTCTATCGCCTATGGTCATCCGTTTGCCGCCACCGGCGCGCGAATGATCACGCAAACATTACATGAACTCCGTCGCCGTGGCGGCGGGTTTGGCCTTGTTACCGCCTGTGCGGCGGGCGGCCTTGGCGCAGCAATGGTTCTGGAGGCTGAATAATGGATATGCCATCTGCATTTAATCTGACGGTTCGCCTCGATAACGTGGCCGTTATCACTATTGATGTGCCGGATGAAAAGATGAATACCCTGAAGGCCGAATTTGGCGTTCAGGTGCGCGCGATGCTAAAGCAGATCCGCGAGAACAAAGCCATTCGCGGCCTGGTGTTTATCTCTGCCAAACCCGACAACTTTATAGCCGGGGCGGATATCAACATGATCGCCCGGGCGCAAAGCGCGCTGGAAGCCGAAGAGCTGGCGCGTCAGGGCCAGCAGGTCATGGCGGAGATAAACGGCCTGCCGATCCCGGTTATCGCCGCGATCCACGGTGCCTGTCTGGGCGGCGGGCTGGAGCTTGCGCTGGTGTGCCACAGCCGTATATGTACCGACGATCCGAAAACCATTCTGGGTCTGCCGGAAGTGCAGCTGGGCTTGCTGCCTGGCTCCGGCGGAACGCAACGACTGCCGCGCCTGGTGGGCGTCAGCACGGCGCTGGAGATGATCTTAACCGGTAAACAGCTGCGAGCTCGTCAGGCGCTGAAGGCCGGTCTGGTCGATGACGTCGTGCCGCAGTCCATTTTGCTGGAGGCCGCCGTTGAGCTTGCGCTGAAAGGGCGTCAGGCAAGACGTCCTCTACCGGTACGCGAGCGCGTGCTGGCCGGCCCGCTGGGCAGAACGCTCCTGTTCAACATGGTGGGCAAAAAGACCGAACAAAAGACCAAAGGCAATTATCCGGCGGCAAAGCGGATCCTGGACGTGATCGAAACCGGGCTGTCGCAGGGCAGCAGTAGCGGCTATGCCGCGGAGGCCAAAGCCTTTGGCGAACTGGCGATGACGCCGCAGTCACAGGCGCTGCGCAGCATCTTCTTCGCCAGCACGGACGTGAAAAAAGACCCGGGCAGCGAGGCATCGCCTGCGCCGCTGCGTGCCATTGGCGTACTGGGTGGAGGACTCATGGGCGGCGGTATCGCTTTTGTTACCGCCAGCAAAGGCAAATTGCCTGTACGCATCAAAGACATTAATCCTAAGGGGATCAACCACGCGCTGCAGTACAGCTGGCAGAACCTTGATCAAAAGGTCAAGCGCCGCCATATCAAGGCAAGCGAGCGTGATAAAACCCTGGCGATGATCTCCGGCACAACGGATTACAGCGGTTTTGCGCACCGCGATCTGGTGATTGAAGCCGTGTTTGAGGATCTTGCGCTTAAGCAGCAGATGGTGGCAGACGTTGAACAGCATTGCGCCGCGCATACCATTTTTGCCTCCAATACGTCGTCATTACCGATTGGCGATATCGCGGCGAAAGCCACGCGTCCGGAGCAGGTGATCGGGCTGCACTTCTTTAGTCCGGTGGAAAAAATGCCGCTGGTGGAAGTTATTCCACACGCAACCACCAGTCCGCAAACCATCGCCACGGTAGTCAAGCTTGCGAAGAAGCAGGGTAAAACGCCGATCGTGGTCGCAGACAAAGCCGGCTTCTACGTCAACCGCATTCTGGCGCCCTACATTAATGAAGCCATGCGGCTGCTGACGGAAGGTGAGAAGATCGAGCACGTTGACGAGGCGCTGGTAAAGTTTGGTTTCCCCGTTGGCCCAATCCAACTTTTGGATGAGGTGGGAATAGACACCGGCACTAAAATTATACCTGTACTGGAGGCGGCTTATGGCGATCGTTTTAGCCCGCCTGCAAACATTGTTTCTGCAATTTTGAAGGACGATCGCAAAGGCAGAAAAAATGAACGCGGTTTCTATCTTTACGGCGCGAAAGGGCGTAAAAGCAAGAAACAGGTCGACCCTTCGGTTTATGGGCTTATTTCGACCACCGGTCAGGGAAAACTGTCCGCCGTTCAGTGCGCTGAACGCTGCGTGATGATGATGCTCAATGAAGCGGCGCGCTGCTTTGGTGAACAGGTTATCAAGAGCGCGCGCGATGGCGACATCGGCGCGGTATTTGGCATTGGTTTCCCGCCGTTCCTTGGCGGCCCGTTCCGTTACATGGATACGCTCGGCGCGGGTGAAGTGGTTGCTATCCTGCAACGTCTGGCTTCGCAATATGGTCCACGGTTTACACCGTGTGACGAATTATTGCAGATGGCGGAACGGGGCCAGACATTTTGGCCTGCAAGGGAAACTGTCCTCGTAAGCTGAGGTCAAAGAAGGGTAAATCCTGAAGTGAATGAACCTGTTCTGGCGATTTTGTAAACAGAGATTGACTATACTTACGCCATTGAGGTAAAAAACAGCGTTTCATTCACCGAATGGATCAGGCACAATGCCCGACCATCGGGTTTTCTACCTCGCAGCATTTATCGCGGGTAGTTAACGCCGGTGATTCTGGTTAACAAAAGCGGTGCAATATGCAAGTTTTTATCATGCGTCACGGCGACGCGGCACTCGATGCCGCCAGTGACTCAGTACGTCCTTTGACCGTCTGTGGCTGCGACGAATCTCGTCTGATGGCGAACTGGCTTAACGGTCAAAAAGTGGACATCGAACGCGTTCTGGTGAGTCCGTTCCTGCGTGCAGAACAGACGCTGGACGTGGTAGGGGAGTGTATGAACCTGCCATCCAGTGTGGATGTTCTCCCTGAACTCACCCCGTGTGGTGATGTCGGCCTTGTCAGCGCCTATCTTCAGGCGCTGTGCAATGAAGGTGTCGCTTCCGCGCTGGTCATTTCCCACCTGCCACTGGTTGGCTATCTGGTATCTGAGCTGTGCCCTGGCGAGACCCCGCCGATGTTCACGACATCCGCCATTGCCAATGTTTCTCTCGACGAAACGGGCAAAGGTGTCTTCAACTGGCAAATGAGTCCGTGCAACCTGAAGATGGCAAAAGCCATCTGACGTGACGTGCGATATGGCGGGGTGCAATGTGCTTCCCGCCATTCTGTCAGGGCAACTCTGGCGGCTGCCACTCTTCCACTTCAATCAACACCAGCAATGCGGCATCTCCGCCGTACTCTTTTGGTGCCTGATGAAACGCCATCACGTGTGGATGCTGAGCCAGCCACAGCGGCGTCTGCTGCTTGAGGATATGTTTACCGTGGCCATGCATCACGCAGGCGCAGAAAACATGTTCACGACGACAGGCTGCAATCAATGCCCCCAGTTCCTGTTTCGCCTGCATCTGCGTTAAACCGTGCAGATCGAGAAACAGCTCCGGCGAATAATCTCCGCGACGTAACTTTTTCAGCTCAAAATGGCTGATGTCTTCGCGTACATATTTCACCGCACCCTGAGTATTGAGCAGCGGCTGAAATTCATCTGAAAAATAGTGGCTGTTATCCGCCTGCTCCTGCAGCAGACGTTTGACCGGTACTTCGCTGATTTTTTTACGCTGCGGGCGATGGACAATCGTGTCCTGCGTGATTTTACGCGTCCCGGTCATTAGCTGCCGGAAGAGCGCCTGATCCTCCTCGCTGAGCGATGTTTTCTTTTTCATTCGTCATTCTCATCTCGTATTTCCGACAGTGTACCCGACTAAACGCATTTTTTAACCTCAAGCGAGACGCGTCATTGCTGATTTATCGCCGTCTTCATGGCAAACTAGCCGCCGAAAATTATGCGAGCATGCCCTGGAGGAAAGAGTGGATAAAATATTTGTCGATGAAGCAGTAAACGAGCTGCATACCATACAGGACATGTTGCGCTGGTCGGTTAGCCGCTTCAGCGCCGCCAATATCTGGTACGGACACGGTACCGACAACCCGTGGGATGAGGCCGTGCAGCTGGTGCTGCCGTCCCTCTACCTGCCGCTGGATATTCCGGAAGACATGCGCACCGCGCGCCTGACCTCCAGCGAAAAACACCGCATCGTTGAGCGCGTGATCCGCCGCGTGAACGAGCGAATTCCGGTCGCCTATCTGACCAACAAAGCCTGGTTCTGCGGCCACGAGTTCTATGTCGATGAACGCGTGCTGGTGCCGCGCTCGCCGATTGGTGAGTTGATTAACAACCACTTTGAAGGCCTGATTGGCCATCAGCCGCAGCACATTCTGGACATGTGTACCGGCAGCGGCTGCATCGCCATCGCCTGCGCTTACGCCTTCCCGGAAGCGGAAGTAGACGCCGTTGATATCTCCACCGACGCGCTGGCCGTGACCGAGCACAACATCGAAGAGCATGGGCTGATCCATCACGTTACGCCAATTCGCTCTGACCTGTTCCGCGATCTCCCAACGCTGCAGTACGATCTGATCGTTACCAACCCGCCGTACGTTGATGCGGAAGACATGTCCGATCTGCCGAACGAATACCGTCACGAGCCGGAGCTGGGTCTGGCGTCAGGATCTGACGGCCTGAAGCTGACCCGCCGCATTCTGGCCTGCGCGCCGGATTATCTGACCGACGACGGCGTTCTGATTTGTGAAGTGGGCAACAGCATGGTACATCTGATAGAGCAGTACCCGGATGTGCCGTTCACCTGGCTTGAGTTCGACAACGGCGGTGACGGCGTCTTTATGCTGACGAAAGCGCAGCTGCTCGACGCGCGTGAACACTTCAGCATCTATAAAGATTAATCCAGCGGGCTTCGGCCCGTTTCACAACGCTCAAACACAAACAACAACATCGGAGCCGTGATGGCAGGAAACAGTATTGGACAGTTATTCCGCGTGACCACCTTTGGCGAGTCGCACGGGCTGGCGCTGGGCTGTATCGTTGATGGCGTACCGCCAGGCATCGAACTGACCGAAGCCGATTTGCAGCACGACCTCGACCGTCGTCGTCCGGGCACCTCTCGCTACACCACGCAGCGTCGCGAGCCGGACCAGGTCAAAATTCTCTCCGGCGTCTTTGAAGGCCGCACTACAGGCACCAGCATTGGTCTGCTGATTGAAAACACCGATCAGCGCTCCCAGGACTACGGCGCCATCAAAGACGTGTTCCGTCCGGGCCATGCCGACTATACCTACGAACAAAAGTACGGCTTCCGCGACTATCGCGGCGGCGGGCGCTCTTCCGCGCGTGAAACCGCGATGCGCGTGGCGGCTGGCGCCATTGCCAAAAAATACCTGCAGCAGAAATTTGGCATCGTTATCCGCGGCTGTCTGACCCAGATGGGCGACATTCCGCTGGCGATCAAAGACTGGGATCTGGTCGAGCAAAACCCGTTCTTCTGTGCCGATGCCGACAAGCTGGACGCGCTGGACGAACTGATGCGCGGCCTGAAAAAAGAGGGCGACTCCATTGGGGCGAAAGTGACCGTCGTGGCCGACGGCGTCCCACCAGGCTGGGGCGAGCCGGTATTTGACCGTCTCGACGCCGACATCGCCCACGCGCTGATGAGTATCAACGCGGTGAAGGGCGTTGAGATTGGCGACGGTTTTGACGTGGTATCCCTGCGCGGCAGCCAGAACCGTGACGAGATCACGAAGGCGGGCTTCCAGAGCAACCACGCGGGCGGCATTCTGGGCGGTATCAGCAGCGGGCAGCAGATTATTGCCAACATCGCGCTGAAGCCAACCTCCAGCATTACCGTGCCGGGCCACACGATTAACCGCGATGGCGAAGAAGTTGAGATGATCACCAAAGGACGTCACGATCCGTGCGTGGGGATCCGCGCGGTGCCGATCGCAGAAGCGATGCTGGCGATCGTGCTGATGGATCACTTCCTGCGCCAGCGCGCGCAGAATGCGGACGTGACGACCACCATTCCACGCTGGTAAACATGAAAAAAACCGCAATTGCTCTGCTGGCGCTGCTGGCCAGTGGAGCCAGTCTGGCCGCAACGCCATGGCAAAAAATCACCCACCCGGTGGCGGGGAGCGCGCAGTCCATTGGCGCCTTTTCCAACGGCTGTATCGTCGGTGCCCAGGAGCTTCCTCTCCAGTCTGATACCTATCAGGTGATGCGCACCGATCAGCGGCGTTATTTCGGCCACCCGGATCTGGTGCTGTTCATCCAGCGTCTGGGAAATCAGGTGCATAACCTGGGGCTGGGCACGATGCTGATTGGCGATATGGGGATGCCTGCCGGGGGTCGCTTTAACGGTGGACACGCCAGTCACCAGACCGGACTGGATGTCGATATCTTCCTGCAGCTGCCGAAAACCCGTTGGACCTCCGCCCAACTGCTGAAACCGCAGGCGCTGGATCTGGTGGCGAGCGACGGCAAGCGCGTTGTGCCGTCCCTGTGGACGCGAGACGTATCCAGCATGATCAAGCTGGCCGCGGAAGATAACGACGTCACGCGGATTTTCGTCAATCCGGCCATCAAGCAGCAGCTCTGCCTGGATGCCGGAACCGATCGCGACTGGCTGCGCAAAGTGCGTCCGTGGTTCCAGCATCGTGCGCACATGCACGTTCGTCTGCGCTGCCCGGCGAATAGCCTGGAATGTGAAGATCAGCCGCTACCGCCGCCAGGCGATGGCTGCGGTGCGGAACTGCAAAGCTGGTTTGAACCGGCAAAACCTGGAACCTCAAAGCCTGAGAAGAAGACACCGCCTCCGTTGCCGCCTTCCTGCCAGGCGCTACTGGATGAGCATGTACTTTAATGGATAATTTCGTCGATCTGTTTATGGTGTCACCGCTACTGCTGGTGGTGCTGTTCTTCGTGGCCATGCTGGCCGGTTTTATTGATGCCCTTGCGGGCGGTGGCGGGTTATTAACCGTACCCGCGCTGCTGGCGGCGGGCATGAGCCCGGCGCAGGCGCTTGCCACGAACAAGCTGCAGGCCTGCGGCGGCTCGCTCTCGGCGTCGATCTATTTTATCCGCCGCAAGGTGGTGAGCCTGGCCGACCAGAAGCTCAATATCCTGATGACCTTTATCGGCTCCACGTCGGGCGCGCTGCTGGTTCAGCACGTGCAGTCGGATATTTTGCGGCAGATCCTGCCGGTTCTGGTCATCTGCATCGGTCTCTACTTCCTGCTGATGCCAAAGCTCGGCGAGGAAGACCGCCAGCGTCGTCTGCACGGCCTGCCGTTTGCCCTGATTGCCGGGGGCTGCGTCGGCTTTTACGACGGATTCTTCGGCCCGGGGGCAGGCTCGTTTTACGCGCTGGCGTTCGTGACGCTGGCCGGGTTTAACCTCGCAAAATCGACCGCTCATGCCAAAGTGCTCAACGCGACCTCGAACCTCGGCGGCCTGCTGCTGTTTATCATTGGCGGCAAGGTCATCTGGGCAACCGGATTCGTCATGATGGCAGGGCAGTTCCTGGGCGCACGCGCGGGTTCGCGTCTGGTGTTAAGCAAAGGACAAAAACTTATTCGCCCGATGATTGTCATCGTCTCGGCCGTAATGAGCGCCAAACTTCTTTATGACAGCCATGGACAGGAGATCCTCACCTGGTTGGGGATGCACTAATGAACAGTACGCATAAATACGAACAGCTGATTGCGATTTTCGACGGCTGTTTTGCTGACGATTTTAATACCCGTCTGATTAAAGGCGACGACGAACCGATCTATCTTCCTGCTGATGCAGAGGTTCCGTATAACCGAATCGTCTTTGCCCACGGCTTTTACGCCAGCGGCTTGCACGAGATTTCACACTGGTGCATTGCGGGGAAAGCGCGGCGCGAGCTGGTGGACTTTGGTTACTGGTACTGCCCGGACGGACGTGATGCCGCCACCCAGGGGCAGTTTGAGGATGTGGAAGTGAAGCCGCAGGCGCTGGAATGGTTATTCTGCGTCGCGGCGGGTTTCCCGTTCAACGTGAGCTGTGACAACCTTGAAGGCGACTTCGAGCCAGACCGTATCGTCTTCCAGCGCCGCGTTCATGCGCAGGTGATGGAATATCTTGAGAAAGGCATCCCGGAACGTCCGGCGCGCCTGATCGAGGCCTTACAGAATTATTACCACACGCCGGCGATAGCGGCGGAATGCTTCCCTTGGCCGGAAGATCTTTAACAGAGGAAAGAAGATGATCGCAGAATTTGAATCACGCATTCTGGCGTTAATTGATGACATGGTGGAACACGCCAGTGATGATGAGCTGTTCGCCAGCGGTTATCTGCGTGGTCACCTGACGCTCGCGGTAGCCGAGCTGGAAGCGGGTGACGATCACTCTGCCGACGCCGTTCACGCTGAAGTCACCCGCAGCCTGGAAAAAGCCATTCTGGCCGGGGAGCTCTCTCCGCGCGACCAGTCACTGGTGCTGGGCATGTGGGACAATTTGTTCCAGCAGGCGAAAGCGAAGTAAATGTTTCACCACCCTCTCCCTGTGGGAGAGGGACGGGTGAGGGCACCTGACCGCACCCTATTTAACCTTTTTCCCCTTCAGCAGTTTCCGTACCCACAAGCGATTCGGATTCAGCCCCGCAAGCGTAACTCTGTCCAGCGGAATCGGCTCGTCGCTCATTTGCGCGGCTAACACTTCTGCCAGCAGCGGGGCAGAGCACAACCCGCGAGACCCTAATCCACCCAGCATATACAGCTCCGGATAAACCGGCGCGCTTACCGCTTTATCCCGGTTATCAGCAAGATCCTGATAGGCCTCAAGCGTCGCGTCGTAGTCCGGCACATTTCCCGCCATCGGCAGATGATCGCGGGTGGCACAGCGAACGCCGCAGCGCGCTTCCCCCTCGCTGACGTCAACCTCTTGCGCCCATGCCGCATCCGGGAAACAGTCAATCAGGCGCTGGCGGTTTTGCGCCTGATCCGCGTCGCTGTAGCGCATATCCGTTTCGCCACGATGATAGCTGGCCCCGATGCAGTGATGGCCATTAGACGGATTTTGTGGCGTCAGGTAGCCGTCATAGCACAGCACCTGACGCAGTTTGCTCAGTTCAGGTGCGGAAGGAATATGGCTCACCTGGCCGCCGACCGGATAAACCGGCAACGTTTCTGTCTGGATAAACTGATTGATGTTATGCCCGTTTGCCAGCACAACGCTGGCATGGCTTACCGCTTTGCCATCCGCAAAACGCAGATTCCAGCGCTCGCTTCGGCTCAGCGATTCAACGGTGTGAGCATAATGCGCCGTCAGCCCGCGCGACTGCGCCAGGGAAATGACCGCCGCGGTCAGTTCAGCCGGGCACAGCCAGCCGCCGAGCGGATACTGAATGCCCCCACAGCCGGTTTCCACGCCAGCGGTGGCTGCCACCTCCTGCGCGCTTACCGCGCGAGCAATCTCGTCAGGCAGGCCCAGCGACAGCATCTGCGTGATTTTTTGCTGGCTCTTTTCATCCCAGCCGAGCTGCGTCACGCCGCACCAGTCATGATCGAACGCCACCGGCAGGGCGTCGTAGAGGCGACGAGCAAAGGTAAACGCCGCCGGGAAAAACCGGAACAGGGCCGGATCGTGCGCGCTTAAAAGCGGATAGAGCGCCCCCTGGCGGTTGCCGGACGCGCCGCTAGCTGGCGCATCGTCAGCACAGTAGAGCGTGACCTGCCAGCCACGGTGGAGAAGCGCGAGAGACAGCAGGGCGCTGGCGATCCCCCCGCCGACTATCGCCACCTCACGTGATGCACTGGCGCGGCGTGCAAACCAGGGCGCCTGAGCGGGAACGTCCAGCGTCTGATCCATCCTGCCGACCAGCATGTCGCGCTTGCGGCCAAAGCCTTTGGTCTTCTGCATGGTAAAGCCCGCCTCCTGCAGCCCGCGGCGGACAAAGCCCGCCGAGGTGAAGGTGGCAAGCGTTGCGCCAGGGCGCGCCAGCCGCGCCATCGCGCTAAACAGATGCTGGCTCCACATGTCCGGGTTTTTGGCGGGGGCAAAGCCGTCCAGGAACCACGCGTCGACCTTCTGATTCATCGAATCATCGAGCGTATCGGTCAGGTCATTGATGTCGCCAAGCCATAAATCCAGCGTCACGCGTCCGCCGTCCAGAATCAGACGGTGACAGCCGCCGATGTGAGGCGGCCACTGTGCCTGAAGCTGTTCCGCCCAGGCGGCAAGCTCTGGCCAGCGCTGATGAGCGAGCCGCAGATCGTGCGCGGTGAGCGGGAATTTTTCGAAACTGATGAAATGTAATCTTTGTAGCGTAGCCTCGGGGTGAGCAGCGTGGAACTGGTTAAACGCCTGCCAGAGGGTTAAAAAATTCAGCCCGGTGCCGAATCCACTTTCCGCGACCACAAACAGGCTCCGCGGGTGCGCCGGGAAGCGGGTGCTGAGCTGGTTTCCGTCGAGGAAAACATAGCGAGTTTCTTCGAGTCCGTTATCATTAGAAAAATAGACGTCATCAAAATCTCGGGAAACAGGTGTACCCTCAGCGTTGAATTCGAGGTTGGCGGGTTGTATAGCGTTTTGTTTCACGTAAGTTACTCGTCTGACAGGCAGTGGCACGATCTTAACGATGTGAGTCCATCGGTGCAAATTTCCGCAGAAAATGTCTGATCGGACTTGTTCGGCGTACAAGTGTACGCTATTGTGCGACTCGAAACTTACTATAGTGCGACTTACAGAGGTATTGAATGAAACGTGCAGTGATTACTGGCCTGGGCATTGTTTCCAGCATCGGTAATAACCAGCAGGAAGTCCTGGCATCTCTGCGTGAAGGACGCTCCGGGATCACTTTCTCTGAAGAGTTTAAAGATTCAGGTATGCGTAGCCACGTATGGGGTAACGTCAAACTGGACACCACCGGTTTGATTGACCGCAAAGTGGTTCGTTTCATGAACGATGCCTCTATTTATGCTTATCTCTCCATGCAGGAAGCGATCAAAGATTCTGGCCTGAGCGAAGAGGTTTATCAGAACAACCCGCGCGTGGGTCTGATCGCCGGTTCTGGCGGCTCATCTAAAGCGCAGGTATTCGGTGCTGACGCAATGCGTAGCCCGCGTGGTCTGAAAGCGGTAGGTCCGTACGTGGTCACCAAAGCCATGGGCTCTGCGGTTTCCGCGTGCCTGGCGACCCCATTCAAAATCCACGGTGTGAACTACTCCATCAGCTCCGCGTGTGCGACTTCCGCGCACTGCATCGGTAATGCTGTTGAGCAGATCCAGCTGGGTAAACAGGACATCGTATTTGCTGGCGGCGGCGAAGAGCTGGGCTGGGAAATGGCCTGTGAATTCGACGCGATGGGCGCACTGTCCACCAAGTACAATGAGACCCCGGACAAAGCATCTCGTACCTACGATGCACACCGTGACGGTTTCGTTATCGCGGGCGGCGGCGGTATGGTTGTGGTTGAAGAGCTGGAGCACGCACTGGCGCGTGGCGCGCACATCTACGCTGAAATCGTGGGCTACGGTGCAACGTCTGACGGCGCCGACATGGTTGCGCCATCCGGCGAAGGCGCGGTGCGCTGCATGAAGATGGCGATGCACGGCGTTGACACCCCAATCGACTACCTGAACTCCCACGGTACCTCTACGCCGGTAGGCGACGTAAAAGAGCTGGGTGCGATCCGTGAAGTCTTCGGCGACAACAGCCCGGCGATCTCCGCGACCAAAGCCATGACCGGTCACTCTCTGGGTGCGGCTGGCGTGCAGGAAGCGATCTACTCGCTGCTGATGCTGGAAAACGGCTTTATCGCTCCAAGCATCAACATTGATGAGATGGACGAGCAGGCTGCTGGCCTGAACATCGTGACCAAACCAACAGAAGCGACGCTGACCACCGTCATGTCCAACAGCTTCGGCTTCGGCGGCACCAACGCCACGCTGGTCATGCGTAAGCTGAAAGCATAAGTTTTATGTTTGATTCAGAAGGGGAGCCATAAGGCTCCCTTTTTTTATGCATTGACAAGCAGCTGATCTCACAGGCAAACTTCACCACTCAACATTATCCTCACGATAATGCGTAAGCGTTTAACGTCAACCAACGCACCTTAATCCTGATAATCAGGTAGAGGGGGCGTGGCATTTCCCCGCCTTACTCTTCATTTCGGAGTAAAGCATGACTGCAGTAACTCAAACAGAAACAACCCCTTCAGCGAACGTCTCGCTGTTCCGTATCGCCTTTGCGGTATTTCTGACCTATATGACCGTTGGCCTGCCGCTGCCGGTGATCCCGCTGTTCGTTCATCAGGAGCTGGGCTATGGCAACACCATGGTCGGCATTGCCGTGGGCATTCAGTTTTTAGCCACGGTATTAACCCGCGGTTACGCCGGACGGCTGGCGGATCAGCACGGTGCTAAACGCTCGGCGCTGCAGGGGATGTTTGCCTGCGGGCTGGCGGGCGGCGCCTGGCTGCTGGCGGCTCTTCTGCCGGTCGATGCTGCATATAAATTTGCGCTGCTGGTGCTGGGCCGTTTAATTCTTGGCTTCGGTGAAAGCCAGCTGCTGACCGGCACCCTGACCTGGGGAATGGGGCTGGTGGGGCCAGCACGTTCCGGCAAGGTGATGTCCTGGAACGGCATGGCCATCTACGGCGCGCTGGCCGCCGGTGCACCGCTTGGCCTGCTGATCAACAGCCAGTTCGGGTTTGCGGCGCTGGCTGCAACGACCATGGCGCTGCCGCTGGTGGCATGGGCGTTTAACGGCTCGGTGTGTAAGGTACCTGCGCACAAAGGCGAGCGTCCTTCCCTGTGGAGCGTGGTTGGTCAAATCTGGCAGCCGGGCCTGGGCCTGGCGCTGCAGGGCGTGGGTTTTGCGGTAATAGGGACGTTTGTATCGCTCTATTTTATGAGCCGCGGCTGGGCGATGGCCGGTTTTACGCTTACTGCCTTTGGCGGCGCGTTTGTGCTGATGCGCGTGCTTTTTGGCTGGATGCCGGATCGCTTCGGCGGCGTGAAGGTGGCGGTGGCATCGCTGGTCATTGAAGCTATCGGTCTTCTGCTGTTGTGGAATGCCCCCGTGGCATCCGTGGCCCTGCTGGGTGCGGCGCTGACCGGCTGCGGCTGTTCTCTGATCTTCCCGGCGCTGGGTGTTGAAGTGGTGAAGCGCGTGGCCCCGCAGGTGCGCGGGACGGCGCTCGGCGGCTATGCGGCGTTTCAGGATATCTCATACGGGGTAACCGGGCCGTTGGCCGGGGGGTTAGCCACCTCGTTTGGCTATCCGTCCGTCTTTCTGGCCGGTGCGGTTTCTGCGGTGGTGGGGATCGTGGTGACGCTGGTGGCGTTTCGCAGGTCGTAGTTTTTGCCCGGTGGCGCTTCGCTTACCGGGCCTACAACCGCACTAGCCGTAGGCCGGGTAAGGCGAAGCCGCCACCCGGCAGTGTTAAGCAACCAGCCAGAAAATCGCCAGGGCAATCAGCAGTGCAATAAACATCAGCCCCGGACGCGCAGAGAGCGTTCTGAATGTCTCGACGACCGGCGCAAACAGCGGGCTGTAGATCGGCTGAACGTTTCTCACCTCCGGCACGCCGCCTTCACGTTCGGCGCGACGAACGAAGATTTGATTGAGCAGATCCTGCACCTGCGCGGTGGTCAGCACCGTCTGCGGCGTGGCCTGCCAGTTTTGCTGGGCGTAATCCCGAATCACGTCGAACTCGTGCGGCTCAAGCGGCTGTTTCAGCGCGGCCTGGACAGTATGCAGGGTAGGGGCATTCTGGGTGCTGAGCGTCTGGCGCGCCTGGAGCCAGGTCACCAGATGGGTAAACTGTTTGGCCGGGATCAGTTCACCCGCCTTCACGCCGGACAGCTCCAGCATGGATTGCCAGATAAGCTTCGTCGGTTCGCCAGTGGCCGCAGCCAGCTTGGTCACCATCTGCTTGAGCGTGTTGTGCTCGGCGGGCAGCAGCGGACGCTCGGTCGACGGGCGCACCTGAGGCTGCGGAATTGACAGCTCGTTGTTCTGCAGCAGGGTCAGCACGGTTTTGAGCTGGTCCGGCGTCAGCTGCCCTAGCGCGGTCTGACCATACTGCTGGCGAATAAAATCACTCACCGCCTGGCGGTTATTACCCTGGCCCAGCAGCTCCGTCAGCTGAGCAACAATCTGGCGCGTGGTGTGGTTCTGCTGCGCGGTCGTAATACGCTGGTTCAGATTTTGCTCGGCAGCAGGGAAATGACGCGACTGCAGCGGTGCGTCGTTCCTCACGCCTAAATCATGCTTTACCCCGGCCCAGACTTCCGCATTCTGCTGTGAAGTCAGCGCAATCAGGCGCGTGATCAGTCGCTCCAGCACGGTGCGCTGTTGCGTGGATAGCGGTTGTTCACCGGCAACGTTTGGCGTGACGGGGCCTTCACCCGGAGGGCGTGGCGGCGTACCTGAAATGGGCTGCATCGTCAAAAATCCTTAAAGTCAAAACTCAGCGTAAACCAGGTATACGTATATGCCTGGCGGCCAGATTATGGCACACTTGGCAGGTTTTCTTCCTCTCAAACAGGTACTCAGACGTGAAAATCCTCGTTGATGAAAATATGCCTTATGCCCGTGAGCTGTTTAGCCGCCTGGGTAACGTTAAGGCTGTCCCTGGTCGCCCGATCCCGGTCAACGAACTGGATGACGCAGACGCGCTGATGGTGCGCTCGGTGACCAAAGTAAATGAGGCGTTGCTCGCCGGTAAAGCGATTAAGTTTGTCGGAACCGCAACGGCAGGGACCGATCATGTGGATGATAAGTGGCTGACGCAGGCTGGAATCGGTTTTTCCGCCGCGCCGGGCTGTAACGCCATTGCCGTTGTGGAATACGTTTTCTCCTCGCTGCTGATGCTGGCCGAGCGCGACGGGTTTGCGCTGAAGGACCGCACCGTGGGGATTGTTGGCGTGGGTAACGTCGGCGGACGCCTGCAAAAGCGTCTTGAAGCGTTAGGGATCCGCACGCTGCTGTGCGATCCGCCGCGCAAAGACAACGGTGATGACGGGGATTTCCGCTCGCTGGACGAGCTGGTCGAACAGTGCGACGTGCTGACTTTCCACACGCCGCTGTTTAAAGAGGGGCCGTATAAGTCGCTGCATCTTGCTGACGAGGCGCTGATCCGTCGGCTGAAGGCTGGCACTATTCTGATAAATGCCTGCCGTGGCCCTGTGGTCGATAACGCTGCGCTGCTGACATGTCTGAATGAAGGACAAGACCTCAGCGTGGTGCTGGACGTCTGGGAGCCGGAGCCGGATCTCAACGTTGAGTTGCTTAACAAGGTGGACGTGGGCACAGCGCATATCGCCGGTTATACCCTCGAGGGGAAAGCGCGCGGCACGACGCAGGTCTTCGAGGCCTACAGCGCTTTTATCGGCCATCCGCAGCAGGTGGCGCTGGATACCTTACTCCCCGCGCCTGAATTTGGCCGCATTACCCTGCATGGTCCGCTCGATCAGGCAACGCTGAAAAGGCTGGTGCATTTGGTGTATGATGTGCGCCGCGATGATGCGCTGCTGCGTAAAGTGGCGGGGATCCCGGGTGAGTTTGATAAGCTGCGCAAGAACTATGTTGAGCGCCGCGAGTGGTCTTCCCTGTATGTAATGTGCGACGACGCCTCGGCGGCGACGCTGCTGCATAAGCTGGGGTTTAACGCCGTTCATCATCCGGCACGTTAATGTCTTCTTAATGCTCCCTGTCGGATACTCCGACAGGGACGCTTTTTTATTTCTGGAGTAAACCACCATGTCTGAAGGCTGGAACATTGCCATTTTAGGTGCCACGGGTGCCGTGGGCGAAGCCCTGCTCGAAACCCTTGCTGAGCGTCAGTTCCCGGTGGGCGATATCTATGCGCTGGCGCGTACCGACAGTGCAGGTGAGCATCTGCGTTTTAACAGTAAATCCGTGATGGTCCAGGACGCGGCAGCATTCGACTGGACCCAGGCGCAGCTGGCGTTTTTCGCTGCGGGCGCTGAAGCGACTGCTGCGTATGTTGAAGAGGCGACCAACGCAGGCTGCCTGGTGATCGACCTGAGCGGCCTGTTCTCAATGGAGCCGGATGTGCCGCTGGTGGTGCCGGACGTGAACCCGTTTGTGCTGGCTGACTACCGCAACCGTAACGTCATTGCGGTGCCCAACAGCCTGACCAGCCAGCTGCTGACTGCCCTGAAACCGCTGATCGACGACGGCGGACTGTCGCGCATTACCGTCACCAGCCTGCTCTCCGCGTCCGCGAACGGTAAAAAGGCCGTTGACGCGCTGGCCGGGCAGAGCGCGAAGCTGCTGAACGGTATCCCGATTGATGAAGATGATTTCTTTGGCCGCCAGCTGGCGTTCAACATGCTGCCGCTGCTGCCGGACCGCGAGGGTTCCGTGCGCGAAGAGCGTCGTATCGTCGATGAAGTGCGTAAGATTTTGCAGGACGATGGCCTGATGATCTCTGCGAACGTCGTGCAGTCCCCGGTCTTTTACGGCCACGCGCAGATGGTCGGCTTTGAAGCGCTGCGTCCGCTGGCAGCAGAAGAGGCGCGCGATGCGTTTGGCCGCGGTGAAGACATCGTGCTCTCTGAAGAGAGCGAGTTCCCGACCCAGGTGGGCGATGCCACCGGCAGCGCGCATCTTTCCGTTGGCTGCGTGCGTAACGATTACGGCATGCCGGAACAGGTTCAGTTCTGGTCCGTTGCCGACAACGTTCGCTTTGGCGGCGCGCTGATGGCGGTCAAAATTGCTGAAAAACTGGTGCAGGAGTACCTGTACTGATGTCAGACGTGGAACAAAAGCCGGTCCATAGAATTGCCCTCGGCATTGAGTACGACGGCAGTAAGTATTATGGCTGGCAGCGTCAGAACGAGGTGCGCAGCGTCCAGGAGAAGCTGGAAAAAGCGCTCTCTCAGGTGGCAAACGAGCCGATTAACGTCCTGTGCGCAGGACGTACGGACGCGGGTGTTCACGGTACGGGGCAGGTCGTGCACTTTGAAACCACCGCCGTGCGTAAGGATGCCGCCTGGACCCTGGGTGTAAATGCGAATTTGCCTGGTGACATTGCGGTGCGTTGGGTAAAAGCTGTGCCGGATGATTTTCACGCGCGTTTCAGCGCCACGGCGCGTCGCTACCGTTATGTCATCTACAACCAGCGCCTGCGTCCGGCGGTGTTAAGCCAGGGCGTGACGCATTTTTATGAACCGCTTGATGCTGAACGTATGCATCGCGCGGCGCAGTGTCTGATTGGTGAAAATGACTTTACGTCGTTTCGTGCGGTGCAGTGTCAGTCCCGCACGCCGTGGCGAAACGTCATGCACATAAACGTCAGCCGTTTTGGCGCGTATGTGGTGGTGGATATCAAAGCCAATGCCTTTGTACATCATATGGTTCGGAATATTGTGGGCAGCCTGATGGAAGTGGGCGCCGGACACCAGCCGGAGAGCTGGATTGCAGACCTGCTGGCAGCGAAGGACAGAACGCTTGCGGCAGCTACGGCGAAAGCGGAAGGGTTGTATCTGGTCTCGGTAGACTATCCGGATCGGTTTGACCTGCCGAAACCGCCAATGGGCCCGCTTTTTTTAGCGGACTAAACAAAGGTGCAATTAGGGCTTAGACAATATGGACGTAATTCGTTTTTTGATTGATTTCATCCTGCATATTGATGTTCACCTGGCGGAGCTGGTCGCGCAGTATGGCGTCTGGGTTTACGCTATTCTGTTCCTCATTCTGTTTTGTGAAACCGGTCTGGTCGTTACCCCATTCCTGCCAGGGGATTCCCTGCTGTTCGTTGCCGGCGCGCTATCGGCGTTACCCACTAACGATCTGAACGTGCATCTTATGGTGGTGCTGATGGTGATTGCCGCTATTGTCGGTGATGCGGTCAACTACACGATTGGACGCGTATTCGGTGAGCGGCTGTTCAGCAATCCGGATTCGAAAATTTTCCGTCGCAGCTATTTAGACAAAACCCATGCGTTTTATGAACGCCATGGCGGAAAAACCATTATCCTTGCGCGCTTTGTGCCTATTGTGCGCACATTTGCACCGTTTGTGGCGGGAATGGGGCATATGTCCTATCGTCATTTTGCCATGTATAACGTCGTGGGGGCGCTGTTGTGGGTGCTGTTGTTTACCTATGCAGGCTACCTGTTTGGCGATCTCCCGGTGGTTCAGGAAAATCTTAAGTTACTGATTGTAGCGATTATTGTGCTTTCCGTACTGCCGGGCGTTATCGAAATTATTCGTCATAAACGTGCGGCGGCAAAACAAGCGAAGTAAATGCACGCTGGCGGTTCGACCACTTTTTTATCCAAAGTTTCGGGCTGTTATGTTTTAATGTGCAACATTCATGGTCTGTTGGAGGCAAAAATGGCATTATTCGCCTCTTATAGCAAAACTGGCAAACGACCAGGTTCAGGCAGAAAGGTTATCAATGAGCTGGATTGAACGAATTAAAAGCAACATTACCCCAACGCGTAAAGCGAGCATTCCTGAAGGGGTATGGACGAAGTGTGATAGCTGCGGTCAGGTTCTGTATCGCGCAGAGCTGGAGCGCAACCTTGAGGTGTGTCCGAAGTGTGACCACCATATGCGTATGTCGGCGCGCAACCGCCTGCATAGCCTGCTGGACGAAGGCTCTCTGGTAGAGCTGGGTAGCGAACTTGAGCCAAAAGACGTGCTGAAGTTCCGCGATTCCAAAAAATACAAAGATCGTCTGGCCTCTGCACAGAAAGAGACTGGCGAGAAAGACGCGCTGATCGTCATGAAAGGCACCCTGCATGAGATGCCGGTTGTTGCCGCTGCGTTTGAGTTCTCCTTTATGGGCGGCTCAATGGGCTCTGTGGTTGGTGCGCGCTTCGTGCGTGCCGTTGAGCAGGCGCTGGAAGACAACTGTCCGCTGATCTGCTTCTCTGCCTCCGGCGGTGCGCGTATGCAGGAAGCGCTGATGTCACTGATGCAGATGGCGAAAACCTCTGCTGCGCTGGCGAAGATGCAGGAGCGCGGTCTGCCGTATATCTCCGTGCTGACCGACCCAACCATGGGCGGCGTCTCCGCGAGCTTCGCAATGCTGGGCGACCTGAACATCGCTGAGCCTAAGGCCCTGATCGGCTTTGCCGGTCCTCGCGTTATCGAGCAGACCGTTCGTGAAAAACTGCCGCCGGGCTTCCAGCGCAGTGAGTTCCTCATCGAGAAAGGCGCCATCGACATGATCGTCCGCCGTCCGGAAATGCGCCTGAAGCTGGCGAGCATCCTGGCGAAGCTGATGAATCTGCCAGCGCCGAACCCGGATGAGCCGCGCGAAGGCGTGGTGGTACCGGATCAGGAACCCGAGGCCTGATAACTGAAAAGGGCAGGGCCGGTTGGCGCTGCCCTTTTGCTTTCTAATCTGTTAATGACAACCGGGCATTATGGAAAATAAAAGCATTCCCCAAGCCACGTCGCCCCTGGCCGCGTGGCTTTCTTATCTGGAAAACCTGCACAGTAAAACCATCGATATGGGGCTTGAGCGCGTAAGCCAGGTCGCCGCGCGTCTTGATGTGCTCAAACCGGCACCTTTCGTGTTCACCGTCGCGGGGACCAACGGTAAAGGCACGACCTGCCGCACGCTGGAATCTGTCCTGATGGCCGCGGGTTACAAAGTTGGCGTGTACAGCTCGCCACACCTGGTCCGCTATACCGAGCGCGTTCGTGTGCAGAACCGCGAACTGCCGGAATCGGCGCATACGGCGTCGTTCGCGGAAATTGAAGCCGCACGAGGTGAGATCTCATTAACCTATTTTGAATACGGCACCCTGTCGGCGCTGTGGCTGTTCAAACAGGCGCAGTTGGATGTGGTGATTCTTGAGGTTGGCCTCGGCGGACGTCTTGATGCGACCAATATGGTGGATGCGGACGTGGCGGTGGTCACCAGCATCGCGCTGGACCATATCGACTGGCTGGGACCGGATCGTGAAAGCATTGGCCGCGAGAAGGCCGGTATTTTCCGCGCAAATAAGCCCGCGGTGGTTGGCGAGCCGGATATGCCGCATACCATTGCTGACGTGGCGAACGAGAAGGGCGCGCGTCTGCTGCGCCGCGACGTTGACTGGCAGTACGAGGTCCAGGATAACGGCTGGCGCTTTAGCGACGCGCAGGGCGCGCTCGACAACCTGCCGCCGCCGCAGGTACCGCAGCCGAACGCGGCAACCGCGCTGGCGGCACTGCGCGCCAGTGGCCTCACGGTCAGCGAGCAGGCGATCCGCGACGGCATTAAGAATGCGCTGTTGCCCGGGCGTTTCCAGATCGTCAGCGAATCACCGCGCCTGATTCTGGACGTGGCGCATAACCCCCATGCGGCGGCGTATCTCGCGGGACGTCTCAATTCGTTACCAAAAACCGGGCGCGTGCTGGCGGTTATCGGTATGCTTCATGATAAAGATATCGGCGGGACGCTGGCCTGCATGGAGAGTGTGGTCGATAGCTGGTATTGTGCTCCTCTGGAGGGGCCGCGCGGCGCGACGGCTGAGCAACTGATGGAACATCTCGGCAAAGGCGCAATCTACAGTAGCGTGGCTCAGGCCTGGCATGCCGCGATGGCGGATGCTAAACCAGAAGATACCGTGCTGGTGTGTGGGTCATTCCACACGGTGGCACATGTCATGGAAGTGATGGACGCGGGGAGAACCGGTGGCGAGTAAGTTTCAGAACCGTTTAACAGGAACCATTGTGCTGGTCGCGCTCGGGGTGATTATTCTCCCGGGTCTGCTCGACGGGCAGAAAAAGCATTATCAGGATGAGTTTGCCGCTATTCCGCTGGTGCCGAAGCCGGGTGACCGCGATGAGCCGGATATGCTGCCTGCGGCGACGCAGGCGCTGCCTGCTCAGCCGCCGGAAGGGGCGGCGGAAGAGGTGCGTGCAGGCGATGCCGCCGCACCATCGCTCGATCCGTCTCGCCTGGCGGCAGCGAGCAACAGCGATATCGATCCGGTGCCGGTCGAGCAGCCTAAACCGGTTGAAAAACCGAAGCCGGTTGAGAAGCCGCAGCCGCAGCCGAAACCGCAGCGGGATAAAGCCGCAGAACAGCTAGCCGCGGCGTCAGAGACACCTCCGCCAGCAAAACCGGCGCAGCAGGATGCCGCTGCCCCAACGGGTAAAGCCTACGTGGTGCAGCTTGGTGCGCTGAAAAACGCCGATAAGGTCAACGAGGTCGTGAGCAAACTGCGCAGTGCGGGATATCGTGTTTACACTTCACCTTCCACGCCGGTGCAGGGTAAAATTACCCGTATCCTCGTGGGGCCAGAAGCGTCCAAAGATAAGCTTAAAGGTTCGCTCGGTGAGCTGAAGCAGATCTCCGGCCTGAGCGGTGTGGTGATGGGCTACAGCGCGAACTGATAAGATCTTACCCATTCCCGGAATGGTTTGCTCCCTCTCCCTTGAGGGAGAGGGTTGGGGTGAGGGGGGAGCAGACGTCCACAGAGACGTCAAATGGACCGTGGCGTTGAACATTTTTTCAGCGCCTTTTTTATTTACGCGCGGGAAGGAAATCCCTACGCAAACGTTTTCTTTTTCTGTTAGAATTCGCCCCGAACTGGATGACAGGGCGTTAAATCGTGGGACACATATGGTCTGGATTGATTACGCCATCATTGCGGTGATTGGTTTTTCCTGTCTGGTTAGCCTGATCCGTGGCTTTGTTCGTGAAGCGTTATCGCTGGTGACATGGGGTTGTGCTTTCTTTGTTGCCAGTCATTACTACACTTACCTGTCTGTCTGGTTCACGGGCTTTGAAGATGAACTGGTCCGAAATGGAATCGCTATCGCGGTGCTGTTTATCGCAACGCTGATTGTCGGCGCTATCGTGAATTACGTGATAGGTCAGCTGGTCGAGAAAACCGGTCTGTCAGGAACGGACAGGGTGCTCGGGATCTGTTTCGGGGCATTACGAGGCGTGCTGATTGTGGCCGCGATCCTGTTCTTCCTGGATACCTTCACCGGGTTCTCCAAAAGCGAAGACTGGCAAAAATCGCAGCTCATTCCAGAGTTCAGCTTCATCATCAGATGGTTCTTTGACTATCTGCAAAGCTCGTCGAGTTTTTTGCCCAGGGCATAAACCCTGAGATGTGGCTTAACGAGGAAAAGACGAATGTGCGGTATTGTCGGTATCGCCGGTTTCATGCCGGTAAACCAGTCGATTTATGACGCGTTAACGGTGCTTCAGCACCGTGGGCAGGATGCTGCGGGTATCATCACCATTGATGCAAACAACTGCTTCCGTTTACGCAAGGCGAATGGCCTGGTAAACGATGTGTTTGAAGCCCGCCATATGCAGCGTCTGCAAGGTAATATGGGGATCGGTCACGTTCGTTATCCTACTGCTGGCAGTTCCAGCGCCTCTGAGGCACAGCCTTTCTACGTCAACTCACCGTATGGCATTACCCTTGCTCATAACGGCAACCTGACCAACGCGCATGAGCTGCGTAAAAAGCTGTTCGAAGAGAAACGTCGCCACATTAACACCACCTCTGATTCTGAAATCCTGCTCAATGTGTTCGCCAGCGAGCTGGATAACTTCCGTCACTATCCGCTGGAAGCAGACAACATTTTTGCCGCGATTGCCGCGACAAACCGTCAGATCCGCGGCGCGTACGCCTGCGTTGCGATGATCATCGGTCACGGTATGGTCGCCTTCCGCGATCCTAACGGCATTCGTCCGCTGGTGCTCGGTAAGCGCGACCTCGGCGATGGCCGTACTGAATATATGGTTGCCTCTGAGAGCGTGGCGCTGGATACCCTGGGCTTCGAATTCCTGCGCGACGTTGCGCCGGGCGAAGCGGTCTACATCACCGAGAAGGGCCAGCTGTTTACCCGCCAGTGTGCCGACAACCCGGTCAGCAACCCGTGCCTGTTTGAATACGTTTACTTTGCCCGTCCGGATTCCTTCATCGACAAGATTTCCGTCTACAGCGCGCGCGTCAACATGGGCACCAAGCTGGGCGAGAAGATTGCCCGCGAGTGGGACGATCTCGACATTGACGTGGTGATTCCTATCCCGGAGACCTCCTGCGATATCGCGCTGGAGATCGCCCGCATTCTGGACAAGCCATACCGTCAGGGCTTCGTGAAGAACCGCTACGTTGGCCGCACCTTTATCATGCCGGGTCAGCACCTGCGTCGTAAGTCCGTGCGCCGCAAGCTGAACGCCAACCGCGCGGAATTCCGCGACAAGAACGTTCTGCTGGTGGATGACTCCATCGTTCGCGGCACCACCTCTGAGCAGATTATCGAGATGGCGCGCGAAGCGGGTGCGAAGAAAGTCTATCTGGCCTCTGCTGCGCCGGAGATTCGCTTCCCGAACGTGTACGGCATCGATATGCCAACCGCCAACGAGCTGATCGCTCACGGCCGTGAAGTGGATGAAATTCGCCAGATCATCGGTGCCGACGGCCTGATTTTCCAGGATCTGAACGATCTCATCGACGCGGTGCGTGCCGAGAACCCGGAAATTCAGCAGTTTGAATGCTCCGTGTTCAACGGTATTTACGTGACCAAAGACGTTGACCAGCAGTACCTCGACTATCTTGATTCGCTGCGCAACGACGATGCGAAAGCCGTCCAGATGCAGAACGATCTCGAAAGTTTAGAGATGCACAACGAAGGTTGATGCTCCGGCAGGTGAGGGCGAATGTCCTCACTTGCAACTCCCCGCAAAATCCTGCACAGTCTGCCCTGAAATCAGTAAGGGCGAAAATCATGAAACGACTCATTGTTGGGCTCAGCGGCGCCAGCGGCGCGATTTACGGCGTACGTCTGTTACAGGTTCTGCGTAACGTGGCGGAAGTCGAGACCCATCTGGTGATGAGCCAGGCGGCGCGTCAGACCCTCTCTCTGGAAACCGATCTCTCCCTGCGCGATGTTCAGGCACTGGCGGACGTGGTTCACGATGCCCGTGATATCGCCGCCAGCATCTCCTCAGGCTCGTTTAAAACGGCTGGCATGGTTATCCTGCCCTGTTCCATTAAAACGCTCTCCGGCATTGTGAACAGCTATACCGACACCCTGGTAACGCGCGCGGCGGATGTGGTGCTGAAGGAGCGTCGTCCTCTGGTGCTCTGCGTGCGGGAAACGCCGCTGCACCTCGGGCATCTGCGCTTAATGACGCAGGCTGCGGAGCTGGGAGCCATCATCATGCCGCCGGTACCGGCATTTTATCATCGCCCGACCTCGCTGGATGACGTGATTAATCAGACCGTTAACCGCGTGCTGGATCAGTTTGACATCGACCTGCCTGACGATCTCTTCACCCGCTGGCAGGGGGCCTGATTCTGTGCACAAACAGAGTGCATGAAAAGACAAGTTGCCCTGTTTCAGGGCAATTATGCAACGGCGATCATATCCTCGACATTTAATTCGTTTTTTCCCTTTTTCTCTCTCCGGTTCGTTCGGCAGACCTGCTATCTTTCACCATTAAGGCAGTATCGCAACGTTTTATTAACATATTTAACGTCGAAGTTTTGACCAGACGGCAATGTGGCATAAGACCTGCAAGATGAAGCCTGCAACACAACACACAACACAATACATAATAAAATCACGGTACTTGAGGGTAAATGTATGAAGAAGACGGTTCTGGCTCTGTCTTTGCTCGTGGGGTTAAGTGCGGCAGCAGGTAGCTACGCAGCGCTTCCACAGACGGTTCGTATCGGTACAGACGCAACCTACGCGCCATTCTCTTCCAAGGATGCGAAAGGCGATTTCGTGGGGTTTGATATCGATCTGGGAAATGAAATGTGCAAGCGCATTGCGGTGAAATGCACATGGGTGGGCAGCGACTTTGACGCGTTAATCCCGTCGCTGAAAGCCAAGAAAATCGACGCCATTATCTCTTCTCTCTCCATCACCGAAAAACGCCAGCAGGAGATTGCCTTCTCTGACAAGCTCTACGCCGCGGATTCTCGCCTGATTGCGCCGAAAGGCTCCCCGATTAAGCCAACCATCGACTCGCTGAAAGGCAAGCATGTTGGCGTGCTTCAGGGATCGACCCAGGAAGGTTATGCCAATGCCACCTGGCGTGAGAAGGGTGTCGACGTGGTGGCTTACCAGAACCAGGATCTGATCTACTCTGACCTGGCGGCAGGCCGTCTGGATGCGGCATTCCAGGATGAAGTCGCCGCGAGTGAAGGCTTCCTGAAACAGCCTGCGGGGAAAGACTACGCGTTTGCGGGCCCGTCGGTGAAAGACAAAAAATACTTTGGTGACGGCACCGGTATTGGCCTGCGTAAGGATGATACCGAGCTGAAAGCCGCCTTCGACAAAGCCTTTGCAGAGCTGCGTAAAGACGGTACTTACGACAAACTGGCGAAGAAATACTTCGACTTCAACGTATACGGTGAATAATACCTGACGCTAACGCACCGGAAAGGTGCGTTACGGGAACGGTTGACCCAATACGGTGCGCTCGTTGCACCGTATTGGATCGCTTTGTGCATACTTACGCATTTATAATGCAAAAATTCCCGCCTGAAGGGCATTAGTCTTTGCCTGTCAGAGGGAATTAATGGCACATTAGCACCACCCCGTCGTCGTAAAAATCCCGTATGAAGACAGTTTGTTGAGGACAAATATGAAAAAACTCGTGTTGTCACTATCTCTGGTGCTGGCCTTTTCCAGCGCTACCGCGGCATTCGCAGCCATTCCGCAGAAAATTCGGATCGGTACCGATCCCACCTATGCGCCGTTCGAATCGAAGAATTCAAAGGGTGAACTGGTTGGTTTTGACATCGATCTGGCCAATGAGCTGTGCAAACGCATCAAAGCACAGTGTACCTACGTTGAGAACCCGCTGGATGCGCTGATCCCGTCCCTGAAAGCGAAAAAAATCGACGTGATCATGTCCTCGCTCTCCATCACTGAAAAACGCCAGCAGGAGATTGCCTTCACAGACAAACTTTACGCGGCCGATTCTCGTCTGGTGGTGGCTAAATCGTCTGACGTTCAGCCAACGCTGGAGTCCCTGAAAGGTAAACGTGTCGGCGTGCTGCAGGGCACTACCCAGGAAACCTACGGTAACGAACACTGGGCGCCGAAGGGGATTGAAATCGTCTCCTATCAGGGCCAGGAAAATATCTACGCTGACCTGACGGCAGGCCGAATTGATGCGGCATTCCAGGATGAAGTCGCGGCAAGCGAAGGCTTCCTGAAAACGCCGGTCGGTAAAGATTACAAGTTTGGCGGCCCGTCCATTAAGGACGTGAAGCTGTTTGGTGTGGGCACCGGTATGGGCCTGCGCAAAGAAGACAACGAGCTGCGTGAGGCGCTGAACAAAGCGTTTGCTGAAATGCGCGCTGACGGCACCTACGACAAGCTGGCGAAAAAGTACTTTGATTTTAATGTTTACGGCGGCTAATCGCCCCGTCAAATAACGTGCGGCCCCTCCCTCTGTGGGAGGGGGAAAGACACGGTTCCACCACTCACGATACGACAGGGCTCGCGGTATGCTGTACGGATTTTCTGGCGTTATTTTACATGGCGCGCTTGTCACCCTTGAGCTGGCTATCAGCTCCGTGGTGCTGGCGGTGCTGATAGGTCTGGCAGGCGCAGGGGCGAAGCTTTCGGCTAACAAACCGCTGGCGCTAATTTTTGAAGGCTACACCACGCTTATTCGCGGCGTTCCCGATCTGGTGCTGATGCTGCTTATCTTTTACGGTCTGCAGATTGCGCTGAACAGCGTGACGGACGCGATGGGCATGGGACAAATTGATATCGACCCGATGGTGGCCGGTATTATTACCCTCGGTTTTATCTACGGTGCCTACTTCACCGAAACCTTCCGCGGTGCTTACATGGCCGTGCCGAAGGGGCACATTGAGGCGGCAACCGCATTTGGTTTTACCTCTTCACAAACGTTTCGTCGGATTATGTTCCCGGCCATGATGCGTTACGCGCTGCCGGGCATCGGCAACAACTGGCAGGTTATCCTCAAAGCGACAGCGCTGGTCTCGCTGCTCGGTCTGGAAGACGTCGTGAAGGCGACTCAGCTGGCGGGCAAGAGCACCTGGGAGCCGTTTTACTTTGCGGTGGTCTGCGGCGTGATTTATCTGGTCTTTACGACCGTCTCCAATGGTGTGCTGCTTCTGCTCGAGCGTCGCTACTCCGTGGGTGTGAAGAGGGCTGACCTGTGATTGAGATCATTCAGGAATACTGGAAATCGCTGCTGTGGACAGATGGCTACCGCTTTACCGGAGTGGCGATTACGCTCTGGCTGCTGATCTCCTCCGTGGTGATGGGCGGCATTCTGGCGGTGTTTCTTGCCATTGGCCGCGTGTCGAACAATAAATTTATCCAGTTCCCGATCTGGCTGTTTACCTACGTGTTTCGCGGTACGCCGCTGTACGTACAGCTGCTGGTGTTCTATTCGGGGATGTATACGCTTGAGATCGTAAAAGGCACTGAGATGCTGAATGCGTTCTTCCGCAGCGGTCTGAACTGTACGGTGCTGGCGTTGACGCTCAACACCTGCGCCTATACCACCGAGATTTTCGCGGGAGCCATTCGTTCGGTTCCGTACGGTGAAATTGAGGCGGCGCGTGCATACGGCTTTTCCTCAGTGAAACTTTATCGCTGCATTATTCTGCCGTCGGCACTGCGTATCGCGTTACCGGCGTACAGTAACGAAGTGATTTTGATGCTGCACTCCACCGCGCTTGCCTTTACCGCGACGGTGCCGGATCTGCTCAAAATCGCGCGCGATATTAACTCCGCGACCTATCAGCCGTTTACCGCGTTTGGCATTGCGGCGGTGCTCTATTTAATTATCTCTTATGTTTTGATTAGCCTGTTCCGTAAGGCTGAAAAACGCTGGTTGCAGCATATAAAACCTTCTTCGACGCACTGAGAAAGATGATGGCTGAGAACAAATTAAACGTTATTGATTTGCACAAACGCTACGGCGAACATGAAGTGCTGAAAGGGGTGTCGCTGCAGGCTAACGCGGGCGACGTGATCAGTATCATCGGCTCATCCGGCTCGGGTAAAAGTACCTTCCTGCGCTGCATTAACTTCCTCGAAAAGCCGAGCGAAGGCTCGATCGTGGTGAGCGGGCAGAACATCAACCTGGTGCGTGACAAAGACGGTCAGCTGAAGGTGGCGGATAAACACCAGCTGCGCCTGCTGCGTACGCGCCTGACGATGGTGTTCCAGCACTTCAACCTCTGGAGCCACATGACGGTGCTGGAGAACGTGATGGAAGCGCCGGTTCAGGTACTGGGGCTGAGCAAGCAGGAAGCCCGCGAGCGTGCGGTGAAATATCTGGCAAAAGTGGGCATCGACGAGCGCCAGCAGATGAAATACCCGGTGCATCTCTCCGGCGGTCAGCAGCAGCGTGTCTCCATCGCGCGCGCGCTGGCGATGGAACCCGAGGTGCTGCTGTTCGACGAACCGACCTCCGCGCTCGACCCGGAACTCGTTGGCGAAGTGCTGCGCATCATGCAGAAGCTGGCCGAAGAGGGCAAAACGATGGTGGTGGTGACGCACGAGATGGGGTTCGCCCGTAACGTCTCGAACCACGTGATTTTCCTGCACCAGGGGAAAATTGAAGAGCAGGGGCATCCGGACGAGGTGCTGGCGAACCCGCAAAGCCCACGTTTGCAGCAGTTCCTGAAAGGCTCCCTGAAGTAAGAGGGCATCAGACCGCAGTGCAGGCCAATCGCCCGGTGGCGCTTCGCTTACCGGGCCTACTAATTCCGTTGTCGGCCGGCATATTCCAGCCGGTACACCCAGTCGTCATAGCGCACGCCGTCAATCTCATACGCCTTTTCCAGCACCTGGATGCGCACAAACCCGGCTTTCTCCAGCACCCGCACCGACCCGCCGTTGTCCGCCAGCACGTACGCGTTAATCGCCTTCACGCCGGTCTGGTTGAACGCATAATCACACACCGCGCGCAGCGCCTCGCTGGCGATACCTTTCCCTTGCGCGGCAGGCACAACCGTATAGCCGATATCCGCCTCTTCACGATTCTCAGCGCTGATTTGCAGGCCGATATCGCCCAGCGGCGTATCATCATCCCGGGCGCGAATGACAAACACATGAGCAGCAGCGAGTCGCGCGGCAAACACGCGTCGGGTCTCTTTTTCCGGGGCGATGGCGGCCATATAGCGCATGATGGCGCGATCTTCACGCAGCGAGCGGAAGAAGGCCCAGTCAGTGGGTTCGAAAGGGGTGAGGTGAAGTCGGGGTGTGATGATGGTTGCCATTGTGACGCCATATCTTCGGAAAATGGCCTGTCACTGTACCATATTCACCGCACCACATCCCCCAGCGCCTCTTCTAATTCATACCAGCGGAACGCAAACCCGGCCGCTTCCAGTCGTTTTGGCAGCGCTCTCTGTCCGCCTAATACCAGAACAGACGCTTCACCCATCAGCAGACGAATGACCGTGGCAGGCACGCGCAAAATTGCCGGACGGTGCAGGGCATGCCCCAGCGCGTGAGCAAACTGTTCATTACGCACCGGATATGGTGCAACCATATTGAACGGCCCGCGCAGATCGTTATCCAGCAGCCAGAGAATCCCGTTGACCATATCGTCGATATGGATCCAGGCCATATACTGACGGCCATTACCAATGGGGCCCCCGAGTCCGAGCCTGAAAGGGGGAAGCATCTTCGCCAGGATGCCGCCTTTCGGCGCCAGAACGACACCGGTCCGCAGCAGGCAGACGCGGGTTCGATCGCTTTGCGCCGCACTGGCGATACGCTCCCACTGGGCACAGAGTTTGTGGGTAAACTCGTTATGGGGTGGTTCTTCCTCGGTCACCACCACCTCGCCGAGATCGCCGTAATAGCCCACCGCTGAACCCGAAATCAGCACTGAAGGTGGGGTGTGGCTATTACGGATCAGCTCGACGAGCTTTTCGGTGATGTTCCACCGGCTGCTGCATAACAGCTGTTTTTGCTCTTCCGTCCAGCGCTTATCGGCGATGGGTTCACCCGCGAGGTTAATGACGGCGTCGAAACCGTCCAGATTTTGCTGATCGGCCAGATTTTTCCAGATATCGACACCCGCCCCCAGCACCTGACGCGCTTTCTCCGGGCTGCGCGTGACTACGGTGATGTCGTGATGCAAGGCCTGCAGACGCGCAATGAGGTGACGACCAATCAGGCCTGTCCCGCCGGTCAGCAAAATCTTCATACAACCTCCAGGTTTACGCCTGGCGCCGCCAGCTTAACGTCATGGAGACGGAATCGGCGTAGCGCAGGGCGTGAAGTTTATCGATCTCAACTTCAGCATAAGTGACCCAGTGATGTTCGCGTGCGATATCGAGCACATCCTGAGTTAATTTTTCCAGCAGAGAGAAGCGGTTATTCTCCACAAACTGGATAATGTTCTTGGTGATTGTGCGGTAGTTCAGCGCGTCATTGATATCTTCGCTGGCGCGCGCTTTGTCTGCGGGATAGTGAATCACCACGTTAATGACAATATCCTGACGGTTGGCGATCTCTTCCTCTTTGATACCGATAAAGGTACGCAGGCGTAAATTTTTTATACGAATAATGGCGTCTGGCTGTGACATTGCAGGTCTTCTCCGTGTCAGTATTTCCTGCCCATAATACATGAGTGCCTCACAGGCACCCAGCCTCATACCGGGTTAAATTTGCTGGATTTTTTGCATCGCCCGCTCGGTCGCCGGGCGGGTCCGGATGCGCTCGAACCAGTTGTTTACCGCTGGGTAAGAGGCCAGGTCAATTCGGTGTTTTTCATGCGTATTCACCCATGGCCAGCAGGCGATATCGGCAATGCTGTAATGATCCCCCCCGAGCCACGGCGTTTTCTTCAGCCGACGGTTCAGAACGTCATAGAGCCGCTGCGTCTCGACCTGATAGCGTTCTATCGCATAGGGAATGGGTTGCGGGGCGTAAGCGGTAAAGTGATGGTTTTGACCCAGCATGGGCCCCAGTCCGCTCGCCTGCCAGAAGAGCCACTGCAGGGTATGGTGACGCTCACGCAGCTCGCCGCTCAGCAGCTTGCCGGTTTTCTCTGCCAGATAGAGCAAAATTTCACCGGATTCAAACAGGCTCAACGGTCTGCCCCCGTCCGCCGGATGGTTATCAATAATGGCCGGGATTTTATTATTCGGCGAGATAGCCAGAAAGAGAGGGCTGAACTGTTCGCCCTTGCTGATATCCACGCGAATGATCCTGTAATCCAGCTCGGCTTCTTCAAGAAAGAGGGTGATCTTATGGCCGTTTGGGGTAGGGGCGTAATAAAGGTCGATCATTCTCAACTCCTGTCCATGCGAAGAGTGGTGCCATGACAAATGAGTATAGGTGGTTGTTGTAAATCGTGAGTTTTCATCAAGTGACAGCGAGGCAAAGAGATTATATGTTGAGTAAAAACCGATCAGCCTATGAGGATGTTATGAACCAGCCCGTCATCACGTTGTGGTCCGATGCGAATTTCTTTTCTCCCTATGTTATGAGCGTATACGTTGCGCTGGCCGAAAAAGGGCTCACGTTTACGCTGAAGACCGTTGATCTCGACGGCGGTGAACATCTTAAACCGCAGTGGCAGGGTTACGATCTGACCCGACGCGTGCCGGTGCTGGAGATTGACGGTTTTGCCCTGAGCGAATCCTCGGCGATTGATGAATATCTGGAAGATCGGTTTGCGCCGCCTGAGTGGGAGCGCATCTATCCTCACGATCTGCAAAAGCGCGCCCGGGCGCGACAGATCCAGGCGTGGTTGCGAAGCGATCTGGTACCGATTCGCGTCGAACGCTCGACGGACGTCGTGTTTGCCGGGGTGAAAAAACCAGCTCTCAGCGCAGAAGGTGCAGAAAGCGCGCAAAAACTCATTGAAACCGCCACCTCTCTCCTCGCACACGGCAACCCGAACCTGTTCGGCGAGTGGTGCATTGCTGATGCCGATCTGGCGTTGATGCTAAACCGCCTGATCCTCAATGGCGATGAGGTGCCGCAGCTGCTGGTGGATTATGCCGCGTTTCAGTGGCAGCGCGCCTCCGTGCAGCGCTATGTGGCACTCTCGGCTAAGCGTGCGGGCTGATAAGCCCTGACGCTTCAGGTATGATGGGGGCAGTCTGTTTTCCCGAGGAGTGACTGATGAAACTGATGTTTGCGTCGGATATCCATGGATCGCTGCCCGCTACCGAGCGTGTCCTCTCCCTGTTTGCACAAAGCGGCGCGCAGTGGCTGATTATTCTGGGCGACGTGCTCAATCACGGCCCGCGCAACGCGCTGCCGGAAGGCTACGCCCCTGCGCAGGTCGCGGAAAAGCTCAACCCGTATGCCTCGCGCATCATCGCCGTTCGCGGCAACTGCGACAGCGAAGTGGACCAGATGCTGCTGCATTTTCCCCTTACTGCGCCGTGGCAGCAGGTGCTGCTGGAACAAAGCCGACTGTTCCTGACCCATGGGCATCTTTTTAGCCCGGATAATCTTCCGGCGCTCGCGGCTGGCGATGTCCTGGTTTACGGTCATACTCATATTCCGGTTGCTGAAAAGCGCGGTGAGATTTATCACTTCAACCCGGGTTCGGTCAGTATCCCGAAAGGTGGCTATTCTGCGAGCTATGGCATGCTGGATGGAAATACCCTGAGTGTTATCACACTTAATGATCAGCAAGTTATTGCGCAAGTAGCGATTAATCCGTAAGTTACACCTCAACTGCAAACGCGCCGAAAGAGCGCTTAGAAGAGAAGGTTTCCCGATGGTGGAGCAGAGTCATTTGGCAAGTACAGAGTGGGTTGACATTGTCAGCGAAGAGAATGAAGTGATCGCGCAGGCCAGCCGCGAACAAATGCGTGCGGAGCGTCTGCGCCATCGCGCAACGTACATCGTTGTGCATGACGGGATGGGCAAAATTCTGGTCCAGCGCCGTACGGATACCAAAGATTTTCTCCCGGGTATGCTGGATGCCACTGCAGGAGGTGTTGTCCAGGCAGATGAAGTGCTGCTGGATTCCGCACGTCGTGAAGCAGAAGAAGAGTTAGGCATTGCCGGTGTGCCGTTTGCCGAGCACGGTCAGTTCTATTTTGAAGACGAAAACTGCCGCGTCTGGGGCGGGCTGTTTAGCTGCGTTTCTCACGGCCCGTTTGCCCTGCAGGAAGAAGAAGTGAGTGAGGTCAACTGGATGACGCCGGAAGAGATCACCGCGCGCTGCGACGAGTTCACGCCGGATTCGTTAAAAGCGCTGGCGCTCTGGATGAGCCGCAACGCCAATAACGAATCGACAAAATCAGAGAAAGAGGAAGAGGCTGAGTAAGCTTCAGCAACTCTCTCTCAGACACAGACTGGACGCGATGGGTTTTTGATCGCGCCAGTCTCCGCCATTCAGGCGCTCCAGTAACGCTTTCCCGGCTTCGATTCCAATCTTACGATGCGGCACCGCCATGGTCGTTAGCGGCGGCTGGCAGACGCGGCTCACGTCGCTATCGCCAAAGCCTACTACCGCCAGATCGTCCGGCACTTTGATTCGCCTGCGCTGGCACTCGTACAGCGCGCCGCACGCCAGCTCGTCAGAGACGCACACCAGCGCATCCAGCTCCGGCCAGGCCAGCAGGAACTCGGGCAACTGTGCTGCACCGGTCGAGAAGCTCGGCGGCATCGCCGCGTTAATGACCCGGTTCGGCGACATATGGTGGCGAAGCATGGCTTTGTACCAGCCCTGCAGATGCTGCTGGAAAATCCACTGTTCCTGGTTGGCGCACAGCAGGCCTATGTTTTGGTAGCCGCGCTTAATCACCATTTCCGTGAGTTCATACATGGCCGCCACGTTATCAATCCCGATATTCATATCAATCGGATCGGCGCGCATGGCACCCATCTCCATCACCGGGATAGAGGCATTTTTCAGCCAGTGGCGAACGGTGTCGGTATGTTCAACGCTGAGCAGGATAGCGGCGGCGATGTTCGACGCCAGCAGCGTCTCCAGCAACTTCTCCTCCTGCTCAAGACGATGCTGGGATTCAGCCAGCATGATCTGATACCCGGCAGGCTGTAGCACCTGCTGTAGCCCTGCGAACATCTCCGAGCAGCCGGCTTCGGAGAGATTAGGCACCACCATGGCTATCGTCCATGACGACGCCGAGGCCAGCGCGCTGGCGGCAAGATTAGGCATATAACCCAGCTCCTGCACGGCAGCTTCAATTTTTTCACGTAGTTTATCGGAAACCTGTTCGGGCGTGCGGAGTGCACGGGACACGGTCATCGTGCCCACACCGGCAAGCTGTGCGACATCGGCGAGTGTCACTTTACCAGTACTGCGCCGTTTTCGGGTTAGAGACATACACCTTCCTGCTGACCAGACGCGTTCTTCTTTTCCTTCGTTTCACGTGACAGGCAGTATACGCCTTAAATCCCTTTTTTTGCTGTGATTTAGCACCGTGATTGCGATTTGATAGCGCTATCACATTTCTGCATGATAACGATTGGTAGCGCTATCTTTGTGATCGCGATCGCAGTCAATCACTGATGCGTTGAATAAAGTTTGCTCATCTTAAGCGTGTCGCGGGAGTGAAAAGTGCTCAAAAAATGGATATATGATACAACCATCACGCTGCAGGAGAGCGTGGAAGGCTGGCCGCAGGCGCTGGAGCTGTGCGCGAAGCCGCTGCTGGATTTGCAGGTGATTGAGCCTGAATACGTCACCGCCATCATCCAGCAGCACCACACGTTAGGACCCTATTATGTGCTGGCACCAGGGCTGGCGATGCCGCATACGCGGCCGGAGGAAGGCGCCAAAGGACTGGGGTTGTCGTTATTAAAACTAAAACAGGGCGTCTCGTTTGGTGCCGGTGAGTTTGACCCTGTCAACGTCATTATTATGCTCGCGGCACCCGACAAAAATAGCCATATCGAGATGATCTCGTCGCTGGCAGAGTTATTTTCCAGCGATACCGATATGGACGAACTGCATCAGGTGAATACCCTGGAGGAAATTAAAACAATTATTAACCGCTTCTGATTTAATTCTTTAATCCGGTTTTTCACAACATTACGCGTCAGCGTGATGGGGCGTACTCTACTCAAAATAAGGGGACAACAATGAAAATCATGGCTATTTGCGGTTCTGGCCTGGGCAGTAGTTTTATGGTCGAAATGAATATTAAAAAGGTGCTCAAAAAGCTGGAGATTGAAGCTGAGGTTGAACACTCCGATCTCTCCTCAGCCACGCCGGGCGCGGCCGATCTGTTCGTGATGGCAAAAGACATTGCCGCCAGCGCCAGCGTGCCGGAAAGCCAGCTGGTGGTGATCAACAACATCATCGACATTAACGAACTTGAAGCGCAGCTGCGCGGCTGGTTCGAAAGACAATAACCCTGATAAGGCGAGGTGGATATGTTTATCCTTGAAACGCTGAATTTCGTTGTTGATATTTTAAAAGTCCCTTCGGTGCTGGTCGGTTTAATCGCGTTAATCGGTCTGGTTGCGCAGAAAAAAGCATTTTCCGACGTGGTGAAAGGGACCATTAAAACCATCCTGGGCTTTATTGTGCTGGGCGGCGGCGCTACGGTGCTGGTGGGGTCATTAAATCCTTTGGGCGGGATGTTTGAACACGCATTTACTATCCAGGGCATTATTCCAAACAATGAAGCGATAGTGTCCATTGCGCTGGAAAAATACGGTGCAGCGACCGCGCTGATTATGGCCTTCGGGATGGTGGCGAATATTATCGTCGCGCGTTTTACCCGCCTGAAGTATATCTTCCTGACTGGACACCACACGTTTTATATGGCGTGCATGATTGGCGTGATCCTGACGGTGGCGGGCTTTGAGGGCGTGGGGCTGGTCTTTACCGGGTCGCTGATCCTCGGCCTGATCATGGCCTTCTTCCCGGCGATTGCCCAGCGCTACATGAAGCGCATTACCGGCAACGATGAGATTGCCTTCGGCCACTTCGGCACGCTGGGCTACGTGCTGTCCGGCTGGATTGGCAGCAAGGTCGGCAAAGGATCCCGCTCAACTGAGGAGATGAACCTGCCGAAGAACCTGAGCTTTCTGCGCGACAGCTCGATCTCCATCTCCCTGACCATGATGATTATCTACCTGATCATGGCGGTGAGCGCCGGTCGCGAGTACGTGGAGGCCACCTTCAGCGGCGGTCAGAACTACCTCGTCTACGCCATCATCATGGCGATTACCTTTGCGGCGGGCGTGTTCATCATCCTGCAGGGCGTACGCCTGATTCTGGCGGAAATCGTTCCTGCCTTTACCGGCTTCTCGGAAAAACTGGTGCCGAACGCGCGTCCTGCGCTGGACTGCCCGGTGGTGTATCCCTATGCGCCAAACGCGGTACTGATTGGCTTCCTGTTCAGTTTCCTTGGCGGGATTGTGGGGTTGTTCATCTGCGGTCAGTTTAGCTGGGTGCTGATACTCCCGGGCGTCGTACCGCACTTCTTCACCGGCGCAACGGCGGGCGTGTTTGGTAACGCCACCGGCGGACGTCGCGGGGCGATGATTGGCGCTTTTGCCAACGGCCTGCTGATTACCTTCCTGCCGGTCCTGCTGCTGCCGGTACTCGGCGCCATTGGCTTTGCCAACACCACCTTCTCTGACGCCGACTTCGGCGCGGTCGGGATTGTGCTCGGCAACCTTGCACGCTTCCTGTCGCCGCTTGCTATCACCGGGCTGGTCGTGGCGCTGTTCGCGCTGCTGGTGGCGTACAACGTCTTCGCGAAAAACAAACCTGCGGGCGGTAACGCGCAGGAAAACACCGGAGCCAAATCATGAATGAGAAAGAGATAACCGAACTCGCGCGTCAGATTCGTCTTGAGACGCTGAAATCCCTGACGCAGCTGGGCTTTGGCCACTACGGGGGCAGCATGTCGGTGGTCGAAACCCTGGCCGTGCTGTACGGCGCGGTGATGAAAATCGACCCGGCGGATCCGGACTGGCCGGAGCGAGACTACTTTGTCCTGTCGAAAGGCCATGCGGGCCCGGCGCTCTACAGTACCCTGGCGATCAAGGGCTACTTCCCGACAGAAGAGCTGAGCACGCTAAACCAGAACGGCACGCGGTTGCCCAGCCACCCGGACCGCCTGAAAACGCGCGGCGTGGACGCCACCACCGGTTCGCTGGGGCAGGGGATTTCCATCGCGGGCGGCATGGCGCTGTCGCACAGGCTGGCCGGGCGACCGAATCGGGTCTTCTGCATCGTCGGCGACGGCGAGCTGAACGAAGGGCAGTGCTGGGAGGCGTTCCAGTTTATTGCCCACCATCGCCTGAATAACCTGACGGTATTTGTCGACTGGAACAAACAGCAGCTCGACGGCGAGCTGGACGAGATCATCAGCGCGTTTGACCTGGAGGGCAAATTCCGCGCCTTTGGCTTTGATGTGGTGACGGTGAAGGGGGACGACATTCCTGTGCTGCTGGAGGTGACGTCGCGGGTTCCGGCTGCTGATGCGCGTCCGTTAGTCGTCATCCTCGACAGTATCAAAGGGCAGGGTGTGCCGTATCTGGAGCAGCTCAGCAACTCGCACCACCTGCGATTGACCGCAGAGAGCAAAGCGGCCCTCAACGAGACGATTCGCCAACTGGAGGCTTCACATGATTAAGGTTGCACCGGCAGGACAGAAAGACGCCGTTGAGATGCGTAAAGTTTACGCTGGCTTCGTGGCAAAACAGATTGAGGCCGGAAGTGACATCATTGCGCTCGAAGCAGACCTGATGAGCTCGATGGCGATGGACGGCGTGGCGCGCGATTATCCGCAGCACGTGATTAACTGCGGCATTATGGAGGCCAACGTCATTGGCACCGCGGCGGGGCTGTCGCTGACCGGACGCAAGCCGTTCGTTCATACCTTTACCGCGTTTGCCAGCCGCCGCTGTTTTGATCAGCTGTTTATGTCCCTGGACTATCAGCGCAACAACGTGAAGGTGATTGCCTCGGATGCGGGCGTGACGGCCTGCCACAACGGCGGAACGCATATGTCGTTTGAGGATATGGGCATCGTACGCGGTCTGGCCCACTCGGTGGTGCTGGAGGTGACCGACGCGGTGATGTTTGAGGACGTGCTGCGCCAGCTTATCGACCTCGAAGGCTTCTACTGGGTGCGGACCATCCGTAAGCAGGCGCCGAGCGTGTATGCCCCGGGTTCCACCTTCACCATCGGCAAAGGCAACGTGCTGCGTGAAGGAACTGATATTACCCTGATTGCCAACGGCATCATGGTGGCGGAAGCGCTGGAGGCGGCACGCCAGCTTGAGCAGGAGGGCGTCAGCGCGGCGGTCATCGACATGTTTACCCTGAAGCCCATCGACCGGATGCTGGTGAAAAACTACGCCGAGAAAACCGGACGCATCGTCACCTGTGAAAACCACAGCATTCACAACGGCCTGGGGTCGGCGGTGGCGGAAGTGCTGGTGGAAACCTGCCCGGTGCCGATGCGGCGGGTGGGCGTCAAGGAGCGCTACGGTCAGGTAGGGACGCAGGATTTCCTGCAGAAGGAATATGGCCTGACGGCACATGACATTGTGTCGGCGGCAAGAGAGCTGCTGTAAATAAAAAAGGCGACCGGTTAAGTGGTCGCCTTTCTTGCCGGATGGCGCTTCGCTTATCCGGCCTACAAAACCGTAGGCCCGGTAAGCGCTAGCGCCACCGGGCTTTTTAACATTACTGCTGCTGCGAAGACTGAATCGCGGTCAGCGCGATGGTATAGACGATATCGTCAACCAGCGCGCCACGGGACAGGTCGTTCACAGGTTTGCGCATCCCTTGCAGCATCGGCCCGATGGAGATCAGGTCTGCAGAACGCTGTACCGCTTTGTAGGTGGTGTTACCGGTGTTCAGATCCGGGAAGATGAACACGGTAGCGCGACCTGCAACCGGCGAGTTCGGCGCTTTGGATTTCGCAACGTCAGCCATAACCGCGGCGTCATACTGCAGCGGGCCGTCGATCATCAGATCAGGACGTTTTTCCTGAGCAATACGGGTCGCTTCACGCACTTTCTCTACGTCGCTACCTGCACCAGAAGTACCGGTGGAGTAGGAGAGCATCGCTACGCGCGGTTCGATACCGAAGGCAATCGCAGAGTCCGCGGACTGGATAGCGATTTCTGCCAGCTGTTCTGCGGTTGGATCCGGGTTGATCGCGCAGTCACCGTAAACGTAAACCTGTTCAGGCAGCAGCATGAAGAACACGGAAGAAACCAGAGAGCTGCCCGGTGCGGTTTTGATCAGCTGCAGCGGTGGACGGATGGTGTTCGCCGTGGTGTGAACCGCACCGGAAACCAGACCGTCAACTTCGTCCTGCTCCAGCATCAGCGTGCCCAGCACCACGTTGTCTTCCAGCTGTTCGCGCGCAACGGCTTCGGTCATGCCCTTGCTCTTACGCAGCTCAACCAGACGGGCAACGTAGCTTTCACGAACCACTTCCGGGTCAACGATTTCGATGCCAGCGCCCAGCTCAACGCCCTGAGACGCCGCTACGCGGGTGATCTCATCCGGGTTACCCAGCAGAACACAGGTCGCGATGCCGCGCTCTGCACAGATAGCAGCCGCTTTAACGGTACGTGGTTCGTCGCCTTCTGGCAGAACAACGCGTTTGCCTGCTTTACGCGCCAGCTCGGTCAGCTGGTAACGGAATGCTGGAGGAGACAGACGACGGCTGCGCTCGGAGGTCGCCGTCAGGGATTCGACCCAATCTGCGTTGATGTAGCCTGCAACGTATTCCTGAACTTTCTCAATACGCTCGTGGTCATCAACCGGCACTTCCAGGTTGAAGCTCTGCAGGCTCAGGGAGGTCTGCCAGGTGTTGGTGTTCACCATGAAGACCGGCAGGCCGGTGGCGAACGCGCGTTCGCACAGCTTGCTGACGCGTGGGTCCATCTCGTAGGCACCGGTCAGCAGGATCGCACCGATTTCCACGCCGTTCATCGCGGCCAGGCAGGCTGCAACCAGCACGTCAGGGCGGTCTGCGGAAGTCACCAGCAGGGAACCTGCGCGGAAGTGTTCCAGCATGTGCGGAATGCTGCGCGCACAGAAGGTCACGGACTTCACGCGGCGGGTGTTGATGTCGCCTTCGTTAACCACAGTGGCGTTCAGGTGACGTGCCATATCGATTGCACGGGTGGCAATCAGATCGAAGCTCCATGGCACCGCGCCCAGTACTGGCAGCGGGCTGGATTCCTGCAGCTTAGCCGGGTCAACTTTGATGACTTTCGCTTTGGACGAGTCGTCGAAGATCTCGGACAGGTCAGGGCGAGTACGACCCTGCTCATCCACCGGTGCGTTCAGTTTGTTCACGATCACGCCGGTGATGTTGGTGTTTTTCGCGCCGCCGAAGCTGCTGCGCGTCAGTTCGATACGCTCATTCAGCTGCTCTGGGGTGTCGGTGCCCTGAGACATCACGAAAACGATCTCTGCGTTCAGGGTTTTCGCGATTTCAAAGTTCAGAGACTGGGCGAACTGGTGTTTGCGGGTCGGGACCAGGCCTTCAACCAGCACCACTTCCGCGTCTTGCGCGTTAGCATGGTAGTTGGCGATGATCTCTTCCATCAGCACATCTTTCTGGTTGCTGGACAGCAGAGACTCAACGTGGCTCATCTTCAGCGGTTCAGCCGCTGGCAGATTGGAATTCTTGCGAACGATGGTGGTGGTCTGGTCTGGCGCATCGCCACCGGCACGTGGCTGGGCGATTGGCTTAAAGACGCTCAGACGAACGCCTTTGCGTTCCATAGCACGGATAACGCCAAGGCTGACGCTGGTCAGGCCGACGCTGGTTCCGGTAGGGATCAGCATAATAGTACGGGACACGGTTTATCCTCTTTCGTTACCGCCCAAATGTAGCGGGTTACAAAACAGCACCGCCAGCATTGCTGGCGGTGTGGAATCAGGCAGTCAGGCGATGCGCGTCTTGCGCAATGACCAGCTCTTCGTTAGTTGGGATAACGATAGCCGGGCGGGTGCCTTCTTTGTTGATGAAGCCAGACTTGCCGAAGCGGGCAGCCAGGTTACGCTCGTGATCAACTTCGAAGCCCAGAACGCCCAGTTTACCCAGGGACAGTTCACGTACCATCGCTGCGTTCTCACCGATACCACCGGTGAAGATAACCGCGTCCAGACGGCCTTCCATCAGCGCAGTGTAAGAACCGATGTACTTCGCCAGACGGTGGCAGTAAACGTCCATTGCACGTTTAGCGTCTTCTTTGTCTGCGTAGTTGTCTTCAACATAACGGCAGTCGCTGGTGACTTCGGTCAGACCCAGCAGGCCAGACTCTTTGGTCAGCATTTTGTTGATCTGGTCAATGCTCATGCCCAGGGTGTCGTGCAGGTGGAAGATGATCGCCGGGTCGATGTCACCGGAACGCGTACCCATCACCAGACCTTCCAGCGGGGTCAGACCCATGGAGGTATCAACACATTTACCGTTACGGATAGCAGAAACAGAACCACCGTTGCCCAGGTGGCAAGTGATGATGTTCACTTCTTCAACCGGCTTGTTCAGAACTTTTGCCGCTTCCTGAGTTACATAGAAGTGGCTGGTGCCGTGTGCGCCGTAACGACGTACGCCGTGTTCTTTGTACAGGCTGTACGGCAGGGCATAGAGGTAAGATTCTTCCGGCATGGTCTGATGGAACGCGGTGTCGAACACGGCCACGTTTTTGTCTTTCAGATTCGGGAAGGATTTCAGCGCTTCAGCGATACCGATCAGGTGAGCCGGGTTGTGCAGCGGTGCGAAGGATGCAGAGTCTTTGATACCCTGAATCACAGACTCGTCGATAACGACAGAGCTGGTGTATTTTTCGCCGCCGTGGACGATACGGTGACCAATCGCAGTCAGCTGAGCAGACAGTTCTGGTTTTTGTGCCAGAATAGTGTTAACGATAAAGTTCAGCGCTTCACTGTGAGCGGCGCCTGCACCTAAAGCCGCTTCTTGTTTGCTGCCGTCCATCTTCCACTTGATACGTGCTTCAGGCAGATGGAAACATTCGGCCAAACCAGAGAGGTATTCGTCACCGTTGAGCGCATCGATGATGGCGAATTTCAGTGAGGAGCTACCGCAGTTCAGAACCAGTACTAACTTACTCGACATGGAAGTACCTATTATTGATACGTGGCTAAAAAAACGTCAGTGAGTCTAACAGCGTAACGCATGATGACTCAGACATTTATGATTAACATCATGCCAAACGAACATTGAGGCATGATGGAAGAAATAACTATGATTTTATGCCATTTTGCACAATTTTCAGCCAATGGCATAATATGCAATAATTTGACGAGTTAATGATTCTCGTCTATGGCCCTATCAGGCTGGCACAGGATACCCGATACGGGGTAGAGATGACAAAATATTTTGAACGTTGTCATAGCTTGTTGTGGTTTTGCACGAAAATTTTAATTTTTATATGTGAAGTTGAGGTACAGCCATGTCGACACCAGAGAACCCGTCCGTAAATTTCTTTAGTCTGTTTCGTCGGGGACAGCATTACGCAAAGACGTGGCCGATGGAAAAGCGCCTTGCGCCTATGTTTATTGAGAATCGCACCATCCGCGCCACGCGCTATGCGATTCGCTTTATGCCGCCTGTCGCTATCTTTACGCTGTGCTGGCAGATTGCGTTGGGTGGGCAGCTTGGACCTGCGGTCGCCACGGCGCTCTTCGCATTAAGCCTGCCGATGCAGGGACTGTGGTGGTTAGGTAAACGGTCCATCACCCCACTTCCCCCTTCTATTTTACACTGGTTTTATGAAGTGCGCGGCAAGCTGGAAGAGGCCGGGCAGGCGCTCGCCCCGGTTGAAGGCAAGCCGGATTACCAGGCGCTGGCGGACACGTTAAAGCGTGCTTTTAAGCAACTCGATAAAACATTCCTCGATGACTTGTGATTGATCATCGAAACGACGACGAAAAGAGGGCACAGTAACAATCAGTTACCGTGTCTTTTTTTTAAGTGCAATGCGCTACAGGAGTCGAAAGATGGAAATGACCCATGCTCAACGTCTGATTTTGTCCAATCAGTACAAAATGATGACTATGCTTGATCCCGATAACGCTGCGCGCTACAGCCGCCTGCAAACTATCGTCGAACGCGGTTTTGGTTTGCAAATGCGCGAACTGGACCGCGAGTTTGGCGAGCTGAAAGAAGAAACCTGCCGCATCGTGATCGACATTATGGAGATGTATCACGCCCTGCACGTCTCCTGGACGAATCTCAAAGATCAGCAGTCCATTGACGAGCGCCGCGTGACCTTCTTAGGCTTTGATGCGGCAACGGAAGCGCGTTATCTGAGCTATGTTCGCTTTATGGTGAATACGGAAGGGCGCTATACCCACTTTGACGCGGGCACCCACGGCTTCAACGCGCAGACCCCGATGTGGGATAAATATCAGCGTATGCTGAGCGCGTGGCATGCCTGCCCGCGTCAGTACCATTTAAGCAGCAACGAAATTCAACAAATCATTAATGCCTGACGGAGGTGCGTGTGCAGTGTAGAGGTTTTCTGTTTGATCTGGACGGTACGCTGGTGGATTCGCTGCCGGTTGTGGAGCGTTCCTGGTGCCATTGGGCTGACAGACATGGCATCGACCATCAGGACGTGCTGAATTTTATCCATGGCAAACAGGCCATTACCTCGTTACGGCACTTCCTGGCCGGACGTTCTGAGGAAGAAATTCAGGCGGAGTTCAAATACCTGGAACACATTGAAGCCACGGATACGGACGGCATTACTGCGTTACCGGGCGCGCGCGAGCTGCTTGAGCATCTGAACGAGGCGCAGATCCCGTGGGCTATCGTCACCTCAGGCTCCATTCCGGTTGCCCACGCCCGTCATAAGGCAGCTGGTTTACCGAAACCGGAAGTGTTTATCACCGCGGAGCGCGTTAAGCGCGGCAAACCTGAACCCGATGCATTTTTACTGGGGGCTGAACTGCTGGGCCTCGACCCCGCAGAGTGTGTGGTGGTGGAAGACGCGGCCGCTGGCGTACTGGCCGGGCTGAACGCAGGAAGTCACGTCATCGCCGTTAACGTTCCGGCCGGATCCCCCCGGCTGGACGAGGCAGATTTGGTGCTGGATTCACTGACGGCCCTGTCTGTTTCAAAAGCCTCTGACGGAGTTGTAACCGTCTCGCTAAAAGTGTAATCCCATGATATGGCCCCACATTGCTGGGGCTTTTTTATGGCAAAATTCCTCATCTTCCACTGACAAGGATAAGTTGTGAACGGTGAACTGATTTGGGTCCTGAGCCTGCTTTTAATCGCCATCCTTCTTTTTGCAACGGGCAAGGTACGCATGGACGCCGTCGCCCTGTTTGTCATCGTCGCGTTTGTGCTGAGCGGTACGCTCACGCTACCGGAAGCCTTCTCCGGATTTAGCGATCCCAACGTTATCCTCATTGCCGCCCTGTTTATCATCGGGGATGGGCTGGTGCGCACCGGTGTGGCGACCATCATGGGGTCGTGGCTGGTGAAGGTGGCGGGCAACAGCGAAACCAAAATGCTGATCTACCTGATGGTGACCGTCGCCGGGCTGGGGGCGTTTATGAGCTCCACGGGCGTGGTCGCCATCTTTATCCCGGTGGTGCTGAGCGTCTCCATGCGGATGCAGAGCTCGCCGTCACGCCTGATGATGCCTCTGAGTTTTGCCGGTTTGATCAGCGGCATGATGACGCTGGTGGCAACGCCGCCGAACCTGGTCGTCAACAGCGAACTGATCCGCGAAGGATTTGAGGGTTTCAGCTTTTTCAGCGTCACCCCGCTGGGGCTGGTCATTCTGGTATTGGGCGTGGTCTACATGCTGCTGACCCGGTTTGCCCTGAAAGGTGAAAAACAGGAAAAAAATAAAGAAGGGTGGAAGCGACGCACCTTCCGCGATTTGATTAAAGAGTACCGCCTTACCGGGCGCGCGCGCCGTCTGGCTATTCGTCCTGGCTCGCCGATGGTGGGGCAGCGCCTTGACGACCTGAAGCTGCGTGAGCGCTATGGCGCGAATGTGATCGGCGTAGAGCGCTGGCGTCGTTTTCGCCGGGTGATTGTCAACGTCAACGGGGTGTCGGAATTCCGCGCACGGGACGTCCTCCTGATTGATATGTCCACTGCGGACGTGGATCTGCGCGAGTTTTGCAGCGAACAGCTGCTGGAACCAATGGTGTTGCGCGGGGAGTATTTCTCCGATCAGGCGCTGGATGTTGGCATGGCCGAAGTATCGCTCATCCCTGAATCGGAACTGTTGGGCAAAACCGTGCGGGAAATGGGGTTCCGAACCCGCTATGGCCTGAACGTCGTGGGGCTGAAGCGCGATGGCGTAGCGATGGAAGGGGCGGTGGTGGATGAGCCGATCCTGCTGGGCGATATATTTCTCGTCGTCGGTAACTGGAAGCTGATAAGCCAGCTCGGACAAAAAGGGCGCGATTTTGTGGTGCTCAACATGCCTGTTGAGGAGAGCGACGCCTCCCCGGCCCACAGCCAGGCCCCGCACGCAATTTTCTGTCTGGTGCTGATGGTGGCGCTGATGTTGACCGATGAGATCCCCAATCCGGTCGCGGCAATTATTGCCTGCCTGTTGATGGGCAAATTCCGCTGTATTGACGCCGAAAGCGCCTATAAAGCCATTCACTGGCCGAGCATTATTCTCATTGTCGGGATGATGCCTTTCGCCCTGGCGCTGCAAAAAACCGGCGGGGTGGATCTTATCGTTAAAGGCTTAATGGACGTGGGCGGCGGGTATGGGCCTTATATGATGATGGTCTGCCTGTTTATCATGTGCGCCACTATCGGTCTGTTTATCTCCAATACCGCGACGGCGGTACTGATGGCGCCGATTGCGCTGGCGATGGCCAAATCCATGGGCGTGTCGCCGTATCCTTTTGCGATGATGGTCGCAATGGCGGCCTCAGCGGCATTTATGACGCCAGTGTCTTCACCGGTAAACACGCTGGTGCTGGGGCCGGGGAACTACACATTCAGTGATTTCGTGAAGCTGGGCGTGCCGTTCACCGTGCTGGTGATGGTGGTATGCGTGGTATTGATACCGGTTCTGTTCCCGTTCTGAGTATTTTGCCGGGTGACGGCTACGCCTTACCCGGCCTGCAATCCCGTAGGCCCTGCAAGCGCAGCACCGCTGGGCGAAGATCAGAGTGGCGAATCCTGGCTAATCTCATCCAGCGACAGATGGAAGCTCGGCACAAACACCTGCATAAAGTAATCCATCTCTTCGCTGCGGCGGGATTCCAGCGTTTTTTCCAGACGCGTTTTTGCCAGTAAAAATTCGTTATTCCCCGCGGACAGCTCTTCCAGACACTTGAGGTAGGCGCAGAGCGCGTCGGCCTGTTTGACCAGCGACTTTTCATCTTCCGTGTACTGATGCTCATCGATGAGCGGCTCAAAGATGTCGCGCAGTTCTTCAGGCACCATGTCAATCAGCTTCTGCTGGGCAATTTTCTCGATGGCCTTATATTCCTGCGCAATCTGCGAGTTGAAATACTTTACCGGCGTAGGCAGATCGCCGGTCAGCACTTCTGACGCATCGTGGTACATCGCCAGCAGGGCAATGCGCTCTGGATTGACCTGACCGTTGAATTTGCGGTTTTTAATGGCGGCCAGTGCGTGAGCAACCATCGCAACCTGCAGGCTGTGCTCTGACACATTTTCCGTGCGGACATTGCGCATCAGCGGCCAGCGGTTGATGAGTTTCAGGCGGGAGAGGTGGGCAAAGAAATGACTCTGACTCATAGGGTACCTTTTGTCTTCACTGCGACAGGCGTTCATTGTGCGGGGAGGGGAGGGAAGATGCAAATCAGGCTACCGAAGTAGCCTGATTTTAAGATTACTGATGGTATCCGGAGAGGAAGCGCCCGAAGCGGCTGATGGCCATTTCCAGATCATCTTCGCGCGGCAGCGTCACGATACGCACGTGATCCGGCCACGGCCAGTTAAACGCCGTACCCTGAACCAGCAGCACTTTTTCCTGGAGCAGGAAATCGAGCACCATTTTCTGGTCGTCATGAATATTAAAGCGCTTCGCGTCAATTTTCGGGAACATGTAGAGCGCGCCATTCGGCTTCACGCAGGAGACGCCAGGAATATCGTTGATCAGTTCCCACGCACGGTTGCGCTGTTCGTACAGGCGACCACCGGGAACGATGAACTCGCTAATGCTCTGATAGCCACCCAGCGCCGTCTGGATCGCGTGCTGCGCCGGAACGTTGGCGCATAAACGCATGGAGGCCAGCATCTCCAGCCCTTCAATATAGCCTTTGGCGTGCTTTTTCGGACCGTTCAGTACCATCCAGCCCTGACGGAAACCGGCCACGCGATAGGTTTTAGACAGGCCGTTAAAGGTGACGGTCAGCAGATCCGGGGCCAGCGCAGCGATTGAGTGGTGCTGTGCCGCGTCGTACAGGATCTTGTCGTAGATTTCGTCGGCGAAAATGATCAGGTTGTGCTGACGGGCCAGCTCGACGATCTCCATCAGCAGCTCTTTCGAGTATACCGCGCCCGTTGGGTTGTTCGGGTTAATGATCACGATGCCGCGCGTGCGGGGCGTAATTTTCGCGCGAATATCATCGAGGTCCGGGAACCAGTCAGAGGACTCGTCGCACAGGTAGTGCACCGCTTTACCGCTGGACAGTGACACGGCTGCCGTCCACAGCGGATAGTCCGGCGCGGGTACCAGCATTTCGTCACCGCTGTTCAGCAGTGCCTGCATCGCCTGCACGATCAGTTCGGAGACGCCGTTGCCGATATAGATATCTTCAACGGTAACATCACGCATACCGCGTGCCTGGTAGTGCTGCATGATGGCTTTACGTGCGGAGTAAAGTCCTTTTGAATCGCAATAGCCTTGTGCAGTCGGAAGGTTGCGGATCACATCAACCAGAATTTCATCCGGCGCTTCAAAACCAAATGGCGCTGGGTTACCAATGTTGAGTTTCAGAACCTTGTTGCCTTCTTCTTCAAGGCGTTTTGCCTCTTTTAGAACCGGGCCGCGGATGTCATAACAGACGTTATCTAGCTTGCTGGATTTTTCGATAGGGGACATGAACCTTTAACCTTTTCGCTATGATTGCCACTCCCTGCCGTGGAAGTCAGCACGGAATAATGTACTCCCCCCTCGCTTCGTTTTGAAGGGTGTGCAGTAGAAGATTTTGTGCCGGGAGCAAAATTTTGATAAATCTTTTTCTCTGGGTGTATGCTTTTATGCTGGCTTAAAGTTGTGCGCACGGTGCCATATTGGGTTAAATGTGCTATTAATTTGTCAAAATTGTGTATATTGTGCTGGTAAAAATAGGTGGGAAGCGGGACAAAGGTGGCAATCACCCTGAGTGACATTTCGTTAAACCTGAATGCTTGATACCTGTTTCTGTAATAGCATGCTGTGGCTAAAAGTTACTCATGTGAAATTAATGTTAAGTGCCATTAATGAATGGTCTTAATCTAAATTAAAATTTATTTATTATTAACCTAAAAAATGCAACTTTAGTTAATTCTAATAAAATTAGTTTAGAAGCTTAACATTCTTCTTTAATCCTCAATATTGCAATAAGACTTATAAATAAAGTGGATTTGGGTTAAGATGTCTTCCAGGAAAGCAGAGTGCAGATACACGTTTTTTGTATATCTGTGACTGGTTTTCCTCATTAATTGATTGTTATTGTTGGAGTTATCTCTGGCTGGAATGTGTCGAACATCTCCTGCTACGTTGACAGCGCTGCGATACAGATGGCAGAAAAGGTGTTATACCTTTAATGTAATTTACATAAACCTGCGAACATCTAAATATCCTGAACGTTTAAGAGAATAAAAATAACGTCATGAAACGTGCTTTCTGACTGTTGATATAAAGCAGCACAATAACTATCTGTCAGGCAGTCTGCCGGGCCGGGATGCGAGGGAAAATCTTCAGAGGGAATTGCTTAACTGTACACACACAGCTTCAACCCGGGCAGCTCCGCACGAGCAACCTGAAAGTGAATAGATATGATAAATGCAAATCGTCCGATAATGAATCTCGACCTCGATCTGCTGAGAACGTTTGTTGCGGTCGCCGATCTCAACACTTTTGCAGCCGCTGCTGCCGCCGTTTGCCGAACTCAGTCTGCCGTCAGCCAGCAAATGCAGCGGCTGGAGCAACTGGTTGGTAAAGAGCTTTTTGCGCGTCATGGGCGTAATAAGCTCTTAACGGAACACGGTATTCAGCTTCTGGGTTATGCCAGGAAAATTCTTCGCTTTAATGATGAAGCATGTATGTCATTAATGTTTAGCAACCTTCAAGGGGTGCTAACGTTAGGCGCATCTGATGAGTCGGCGGATACTATATTGCCGTTTCTTCTCAATCGTATTAGTTCGGTTTATCCGAAGCTTGCGCTGGACGTAAGCGTAAAGCGTAATGCCTTTATGGTTGAGATGTTAAATGAGAATAAAGTCGACCTGGTGGTCACCACGCATCGTCCCGGGCAGTTTGACTGCCTGACGCTGCGTACATCGCCTACGCACTGGTATTGCGCGGCCGAATATGTGCTGCAAAAAGGGGAGCCGGTTCCACTGGTCTTACTGGATGACCCGAGCCCGTTCCGCGATATGGTGCTCACGGCGCTGAATGAGGCCAACATTCCGTGGCGTCTGGCGTATGTGGCTTCCACGCTGCCAGCGGTCCGTGCCGCCGTGAAGGCCGGTCTGGGTGTGACGGCCCGTCCGGTTGAGATGATGAGCCCCGATCTGCGCGTCCTGGGAAAATCCGATGGTCTTCCTGCGCTGCCGGATACGGAGTATCTGCTCTGCCACAATTCGTCCAGCCATAACGAGTTGGCCAAAGTGGTGTTCGAGGCGATGGAAAACTACCATAACCCGTGGCAGTTCGAACGCGTTACCTCCGAAGGGGGGGATGATTCCCTGATCGTTGAAGGGGATTTCGAGTGATCGATAGCTCAAAATTCTGGTAACAAAATGTAAGTGTAAAAAAAAAGCCACTCGTGTGATTTTCACATGCAGTGGCTTTTTTTTAGCAAAAATATCCGCTTATGGCGCATGGGTTTTCAGGATACTTCATATTTATCAATATGCTAAATGCTTTTGCTTAAAACTTGTCCGTTTTCCGTTCTAACTTCAACCACCTACCTCCCATGTTAAAAAAACAGGAAATATGTTGCCGATTTCCTGGTTGAATTAACAAAAGCGTGTCACAGATCAAGAAAATACTCCTATTTGGGGGGAGGAATCGTTGGCAAATCCTGTCAAAATAGGAGGGTTATTTTTTTTACTTCCGAAACGGACACGATTCAACAACATACATTTGACGGAAAGTCATGCACCCACCAGGGTTAAAGGGCACCAAATGTTAATGAGAATCGCTCGATGTAATTTAATGTGAAGAAACCTTTGTTAAAGTTGACAATAGGTTATAGAAAGGAGTAAAAAACCCCATCATTTTGCTGTCTACGTCTCATTTATGACAGTTAGTGTAAGGTTATTTGTTCCTCCCCATGAATCGATGTGATGCCCATCTGCCAGCAAGAGCAGTGTCGTTGGTATCACTTTTGATGAGTAAGCAATGAGTATGTCAACATCCACAGAAGTCATCGCTCATCACTGGGCATTCGCAATCTTTCTTATTGTAGCCATTGGCCTGTGCTGCCTGATGTTAGTCGGCGGCTGGTTCCTGGGCGGTCGCGCCCGTGCAAGGCACAAAAACACACCTTTCGAATCAGGTATTGATTCAGTAGGTACCGCTCGCTTACGCCTGTCTGCCAAGTTTTATCTGGTAGCCATGTTCTTCGTCATCTTCGACGTGGAAGCGCTTTACCTTTTCGCATGGTCGACCTCCATTCGCGAAAGTGGTTGGGTGGGCTTTGTCGAGGCCGCAATTTTCATTTTAGTGCTACTGGCCGGTCTGGTTTATCTGGTGCGTATTGGCGCGCTTGACTGGACGCCTGCGCGTTCACGTCGTGAACACATCAACCCGGAAAACAGTATCTCTAATCGTCAGCAGTAACAGCGAGGCAATAAGATGGATTATACGCTCACCCGCATAGATCCTAACGGTGAGAATGACCGTTACCCCCTGCAAAAACAGGAGATCGTAACCGACCCCCTGGAGCAAGAAGTCAATAAAAGCGTGTACATGGGCAAACTCGAACATGCCATGCACGATATGGTCAACTGGGGTCGTAAGAACTCCATCTGGCCGTACAACTTTGGCCTTTCTTGCTGCTACGTTGAAATGGTGACGTCATTCACTGCGGTGCATGACGTTGCGCGTTTTGGGGCCGAGGTACTGCGTGCTTCACCACGTCAGGCTGACCTGATGGTGGTAGCCGGTACCTGCTTTACCAAGATGGCACCTGTTATTCAGCGTCTTTATGACCAGATGCTGGAGCCTAAATGGGTTATCTCCATGGGCGCATGTGCAAACTCTGGCGGTATGTACGACATCTATTCCGTCGTGCAGGGCGTAGATAAGTTTATCCCAGTGGATGTGTACATCCCGGGTTGTCCGCCTCGTCCGGAAGCCTACATGCAGGCGCTGATGCTGCTGCAGGAGTCTATCGGTAAAGAACGTCGCCCACTGTCGTGGGTTGTTGGCGATCAGGGTGTGTATCGCGCGAACATGCAGTCTGAGCGCGAGCGTAAACGTGGTGAACGTATTGCCGTCACCAATCTGCGTACGCCTGACGAAATTTAATTTGCGCCTGTAGGCCTGGAGAACACCTTCGCATATCACTACTCAAATAGCGCGAAGCCAGGCTCAACAGTCACCACGGACCATTTGCAATGGTGAACAATATGACCGACTTAACCGCGCAAGAAGCCGCCTGGCAGACCCGGGATCATCTGGATGACCCAGTCATTGGCGAACTGCGCAACCGTTTTGGGCCGGATGCCTTTACTGTTCAGGCTACCCGCACCGGGGTACCCGTTGTTTGGGTGAAGCGTGAGCAATTGCTGGAAGTTGTCGATTTCCTCAAGAAATTGCCAAAACCGTACGTCATGCTGTTTGACTTACACGGCATGGATGAACGTCTGCGTACCCACCGCCAGGGTCTCCCTGCTGCGGATTTTTCCGTTTTCTACCACCTGATCTCAATAGACCGTAATACGGATATCATGCTCAAGGTGGCATTGTCTGAAAACGACATGCATCTGCCGACGATCACCAAACTTTTCCCGAACGCCAACTGGTACGAGCGTGAAACCTGGGAAATGTTCGGCATGACCTTTGACGGCCACCCGCACCTGACGCGCATCATGATGCCGCAGACCTGGACAGGCCACCCGCTGCGTAAAGACTACCCGGCACGTGCCACCGAATTCGATCCGTTTGAGCTGACCAAAGCCAAGCAGGATCTGGAGATGGAAGCGCTGACCTTCAAACCGGAAGACTGGGGCATGAAGCGCGGTACCGACAACGAGGACTTCATGTTCCTTAACCTCGGTCCGAACCACCCATCTGCGCACGGTGCATTCCGTATTATTCTTCAGCTTGATGGCGAAGAGATTGTCGACTGCGTACCTGACATCGGTTACCACCACCGTGGTGCTGAGAAGATGGGCGAGCGTCAGTCCTGGCACAGCTACATTCCTTATACCGACCGTATTGAGTACCTCGGCGGCTGCGTCAACGAGATGCCATACGTGCTGGCCGTTGAGAAACTGGCGGGTATCGTTACGCCGGATCGCGTTAACGTGATTCGCGTCATGCTGTCAGAGCTGTTCCGTATCAACAGCCACCTGCTGTATATCTCCACCTTCATTCAGGACGTCGGCGCGATGACCCCGGTCTTCTTCGCCTTTACCGACCGTCAGAAAATCTACGATCTGGTGGAAGCGATTACCGGTTTCCGTATGCACCCGGCCTGGTTCCGTATCGGCGGTGTGGCGCACGATCTGCCGCGCGGCTGGGACCGTCTGCTGCGTGAATTCCTCGACTGGATGCCAAAACGTCTGGCCTCTTACGAGAAAGCCGCGCTGCGCAATACCATCCTGAAAGGCCGTTCCCAGGGCGTTGCTGCCTACGGCGCGAAAGAAGCGCTGGAGTGGGGGACGACTGGTGCAGGTCTGCGTGCGACCGGTATTGATTTCGACGTGCGTAAAGCCCGTCCTTACTCTGGCTATGAGAACTTCGACTTTGAAGTCCCGGTGGGCGGCGGTGTTTCCGACTGCTACACCCGCGTGATGCTGAAAGTAGAAGAGCTGCGCCAGAGTCTGCGCATCCTTGAGCAGTGCCTCAACAACATGCCGGAAGGCCCGTTCAAGGCGGATCACCCGCTGACGACGCCGCCACCGAAAGAGCGCACGCTGCAACATATCGAAACCCTGATCACCCACTTCCTGCAGGTTTCCTGGGGTCCGGTCATGCCGGCGCAAGAATCCTTCCAGATGATTGAAGCGACCAAGGGTATTAACAGTTACTACCTGACCAGTGACGGCAGCACCATGAGCTACCGTACCCGCGTGCGTACGCCGAGCTTTGCGCACCTGCAGCAGATCCCGTCCGCCATCCGCGGCAGTCTGGTCTCCGACCTGATTGTGTATCTGGGTAGTATCGACTTTGTTATGTCAGATGTGGACCGCTAATTATGCACGAGAATCAACAACCACAAACCGAGGCTTTTGAGCTGAGTGAAGCAGAACGTGCCGCCATTGAGCACGAGATGCACCACTACGAAGACCCGCGTGCGGCGTCCATTGAAGCGCTGAAAATCGTACAGAAACAGCGTGGCTGGGTGCCGGATGGGGCGATCTATGAGATCGCGAAAGTGCTGGGTATTCCGGCAAGTGACGTAGAAGGCGTAGCCACGTTCTACAGCCAGATCTTCCGTCAGCCGGTAGGCCGCCATGTGATCCGCTACTGTGACAGCGTAGTCTGCCACATCACCGGTTATCAGGGCATTCAGGCTGCGATTGAGAAGAAGCTCAATATCAAGCCGGGCCAGACCACGTTCGATGGACGCTTTACTCTGCTGCCAACCTGCTGCCTGGGTAACTGCGACAAGGGGCCGACCATGATGATTGATGAGGACACTCACAGCCATCTGACGCCGGAAGCGATTCCTGACCTGCTGGAGCAGTACAAATGAAAACTGTAATTCGTACTGCTGAGACGCATCCGCTGACCTGGCGTCTGCGCGATGACAAACAGCCGGTATGGCTCGACGAATACCAGAGCAAAAACGGCTATGCCGGCGCGCGTAAAGCCCTTGGCGGCATGGCGCCGGACGACATCGTTAACGCGGTTAAAGAGTCTGGCCTGAAAGGGCGCGGCGGTGCGGGCTTCTCCACCGGTCTGAAGTGGAGCCTGATGCCAAAAGACGAATCCATGAACATCCGTTACCTGCTGTGTAACGCCGATGAAATGGAGCCGGGCACCTATAAAGACCGCCTGCTGATGGAACAACTGCCGCACCTGCTGGTGGAAGGCATGCTGATCTCCGCGTTTGCGCTGAAAGCGTACCGTGGCTACATCTTCCTGCGCGGTGAGTACATCGAAGCGGCGGAAAACCTGCGTCGTGCGATTGCCGAAGCCACCGAAGCGGGCCTGTTGGGTAAAAACATCCTGGGCACCGGGTTTGACTTCGAACTGTTCGTGCACACCGGCGCCGGGCGTTACATCTGCGGTGAAGAAACCGCGCTGATTAACTCCCTGGAAGGCCGCCGCGCGAACCCGCGTTCCAAGCCACCGTTCCCGGCAAGCTCCGGCGTATGGGGTAAACCGACCTGCGTAAACAACGTCGAAACCCTGTGTAACGTTCCGGCTATCCTCGCCAACGGCGTGGAGTGGTATCAGGGCATCTCCTCAAGCAAAGATGCCGGTACCAAGCTGATGGGCTTCTCCGGTCGCGTTAAAAATCCTGGCGTCTGGGAACTGCCGTTCGGTACTACCGCACGTGAAATTCTTGAAGACTACGCGGGCGGCATGCGCGATGGCCTGAAATTCAAAGCCTGGCAGCCGGGTGGGGCAGGGACTGACTTCCTGACCGAAGCCCACCTTGACCTGCCGATGGAATTCGAAAGCATTGGTAAAGCAGGCAGCCGTCTGGGTACGGCGCTGGCGATGGCCGTCGACCACGAGATCGGCATGGTCTCGCTGGTGCGTAACCTGGAAGAGTTCTTCGCCCGCGAGTCCTGCGGCTGGTGTACACCGTGCCGTGATGGTCTGCCGTGGAGCGTGAAGATCCTGCGTGCAATCGAACGTGGCGAAGGCCAGCCTGGGGATATCGAGACGCTTGAGCAACTGTGTCGATTCTTAGGCCCGGGTAAAACCTTCTGTGCCCACGCACCGGGTGCCGTCGAACCTCTGCAGAGCGCGATCAAATATTTCCGCGACGAGTTCGAAGCAGGCATCAAGCAGCCGTTCAGCAATACCCATGCAATCAATGGGATTCAGCCGAACCTGCTTAAAGCGCGCTGGTAACGACAAGAATTTTGATTAACGCTCGGTTTCGACCGAGCCAACTGGAAGCATGCTAATGGCTACGATTCATGTAGACGGCAAAGAATACGAAGTCAACGGGGCGGACAACCTGCTGGAAGCTTGTCTGTCTCTTGGCCTCGATATTCCGTACTTTTGCTGGCATCCGGCGCTGGGCAGCGTCGGTGCTTGCCGCCAGTGTGCGGTGAAGCAATATCAAAACGCGGAAGACACGCGTGGTCGCCTGGTGATGTCCTGTATGACGCCAGCCACCGAAGGCACCTTTATTTCGATTGATGACGAAGAAGCCAAACAGTTCCGCGAAAGCGTGGTGGAGTGGTTGATGACCAACCACCCGCACGACTGTCCGGTTTGTGAAGAGGGCGGTAACTGCCACCTTCAGGATATGACCGTGATGACCGGTCACAGCTTCCGTCGCTATCGCTTTACCAAGCGTACCCACCGTAACCAGGACCTGGGGCCGTTCATCTCTCACGAAATGAACCGCTGCATCGCCTGCTACCGCTGCGTGCGTTACTACAAAGACTATGCAGACGGTCAGGATCTGGGCGTGTATGGCGCGCATGACAACGTCTACTTCGGTCGTCCGGAAGACGGCGTGCTGGAGAGCGAATTCTCCGGTAACCTGGTAGAAATCTGCCCGACCGGCGTATTCACGGATAAAACCCACTCCGAGCGTTACAACCGTAAATGGGACATGCAGTTTGCGCCAAGCATCTGCCAGCAGTGTTCCCTCGGCTGTAACACCAGCCCGGGTGAGCGCTACGGCGAACTGCGCCGTATCGAAAACCGTTACAACGGTACCGTTAACCACTACTTCCTCTGCGACCGCGGTCGTTTCGGCTATGGCTATGTGAACCTGAAAGACCGTCCGCGTCAGCCGGTTCAGCGCCGTGGCGACGACTTCATTACCCTGAACGCTGAACAGGCGATGCAGGGCGCGGCAGATATTCTGCGCCAGTCGAAGAAAGTGATCGGTATCGGCTCCCCGCGGGCCAGCATCGAAAGCAACTTCGCGCTGCGCGAGCTGGTCGGGGCGGAAAACTTCTATACCGGCATCGCCCAGGGCGAGCAGGAACGTCTGCAGCTGGTACTGAAAGTGCTGCGTGAAGGCGGTATTCATACCCCTGCGCTGCGCGAAATCGAATCCTATGATGCGGTTCTGGTGCTGGGTGAAGACCTGACGCAGACGGGCGCACGCGCGGCTCTGGCGGTTCGTCAGGCGGTGAAGGGTAAAGCACGTGAAATGGCAGCGGCGCAGAAAGTGGCTGACTGGCAGATTGCGGCGATCCTGAACATCGGTCAGCGCGCGAAGCATCCTCTGTTTGTGACCAACGTCGACAACACCCGTCTGGACGACATCGCGGCGTGGACCTACTGCGCACCGGTTGAAGATCAGGCGCGCCTTGGCTTTGCCATTGCCCACGCGCTGGACAGCAACTCTCCGGCGGTAGAACTGGATCGCGATCTGCAGAACAAGGTTGACGTGATTGTTCAGGCCCTGGCAGGTGCGAAGAAACCGCTGATTATTTCCGGGACCAACGCCGGCAGCGCTGAGATCATTCAGGCGGCAGCCAATGTGGCCAAAGCCCTGAAAGGCCGCGGTGCGGACGTTGGCGTGACCATGATTGCCCGTGCGGTGAACAGCATTGGTCTGGGCATGATCGGCGGTGGCTCGCTGGAAGCTGCGTTAAGTGAACTGGAATCCGGTTCTGCTGACGCCGTTGTGGTGCTGGAAAACGACCTGCATCGCCACGCCTCTGCCGCTCGCGTTGACGCCGCGCTCTCCAAAGCGCCGCTGGTGATGGTCATTGACCATCAGCGCACCGCGATTATGGACAAAGCGCACCTGGTGCTCTCTGCGGCAAGCTTCGCAGAAAGCGACGGTACGGTTATTAACAACGAAGGCCGCGCACAGCGTTTCTTCCAGGTTTATGACCCGGCGTACTACGACAGCAACACCGTGATGCTGGAAAGCTGGCGCTGGCTGCACTCCCTGCACAGCACCGTGCAGAGCCGTGAAGTGGACTGGACGCAGCTCGACCACGTTATCGACGCGGTGGTGGAAAAACTGCCTCAGCTGGCAGGCATTAAAGATGCCGCGCCTGAAGCCAGCTTCCGCATTCGCGGCCAGAAACTGGCGCGTGAACCGCACCGTTACAGCGGCCGTACCGCAATGCGCGCCAATATCAGCGTGCACGAACCGCGCCAGCCTCAGGATAAAGACACCATGTTCGCCTTCTCCATGGAAGGGAACAACCAGCCGTCTGCACCGCGTTCGCAAATCCCGTTCGCATGGGCACCGGGCTGGAACTCCCCGCAGGCGTGGAACAAGTTCCAGGCTGAAGTGGGCGGCTCCCTGCGCCACGGCGATCCGGGCGTGCGTCTGATTGAAGCTTCCGAAACCGGTCTGGACTTCTTCACCACCGTACCGGCGAGCTTCCAGGCGCAGGACGGTAGCTGGCGTATTGCGCCGTACTACCACCTGTTCGGTAGCGACGAGCTGTCCCAGCGTTCACCGGTCTTCCAGACCCGTATGCCGCAGCCGTACATCAAGCTTAACCCGGCGGATGCCGCGAAGCTTGGCGTTAACGCGGGTGCGAACATCGCCTTTAGCTATGACGGCCAGACCATCAGCCTGCCGCTGATTATTTCTGAAAGCCTGACAGCAGGGCAGGTCGGTCTGCCGATGGGTATGCCTGGCATCGCGCCGGTTCTGGCGGGTGCGCGTCTTGATAATCTGCAGGAGGCAAAAGCATGAGTTGGTTAACGCCGGATCTTATCGACATCCTGCTGAGCATTCTGAAAGCGATTGTTATCCTGCTGGTGGTGGTCACCTGCGGTGCGTTCATGAGCTTTGGTGAACGTCGTCTGCTCGGTCTGTTCCAGAACCGTTACGGACCGAACCGCGTGGGCTGGGGTGGTTCACTCCAGCTGGTCGCGGATATGATCAAGATGTTCTTTAAAGAGGACTGGATCCCGCGCTTCTCGGATCGCGTGATCTTTACTCTGGCACCGATGATCGCCTTCACCTCGCTGCTGCTGGCGTTTGCTATCGTGCCGGTCAGCCCGACCTGGGTGGTCGCTGACCTGAACATCGGCATTCTGTTCTTCCTGATGATGGCAGGCCTCGCGGTTTACGCGGTCCTGTTCGCAGGCTGGTCCAGTAACAACAAATACTCGCTGCTGGGTGCGATGCGTGCTTCCGCGCAGACCCTGAGCTACGAAGTGTTCCTGGGTCTCTCCCTGATGGGCGTGGTGGCGCAGGCCGGTTCATTCAACATGACCGACATCGTCAACAACCAGGCCGACATCTGGAACGTTATTCCGCAGTTCTTTGGGTTTATTACCTTTGCCATCGCGGGCGTGGCAGTGTGTCACCGTCACCCGTTTGACCAGCCAGAAGCCGAACAGGAACTGGCCGACGGTTACCACATCGAATATTCCGGTATGAAATTCGGTCTGTTCTTCGTGGGCGAGTACATCGGTATTGTCACCATTTCCGCGTTGATGGTAACGCTGTTCTTCGGTGGCTGGCATGGCCCGTTCTTACCGCCGTTCATCTGGTTCGCGCTGAAAACCGCGTTCTTCATGATGATGTTCATTTTGATTCGCGCAGCGTTACCGCGTCCGCGTTATGACCAGGTAATGTCCTTCGGCTGGAAAGTGTGCCTGCCGCTGACGCTCGTCAACTTGTTGGTAACGGCCGCTGTCATTCTCTGGCAGCAGCCATAAGGGGCAATAGACCATGACCTTAAAAGAATTACTGGTAGGCTTCGGTACCCAGGTACGCAGTATCTGGATGATCGGCCTGCACGCGTTTGCCAAACGCGAAACCCGGATGTACCCGGAAGAGCCGGTATATCTGCCGCCGCGCTACCGTGGCCGTATCGTGCTGACGCGCGACCCGGACGGTTCCGAGCGCTGCGTTGCCTGTAACCTGTGTGCGGTAGCGTGTCCGGTAGGCTGTATCTCTCTGCAGAAAGCCGAGACGGTAGACGGCCGCTGGTACCCTGAGTTCTTCCGCATCAACTTCTCACGCTGCATCTTCTGCGGTCTGTGTGAAGAAGCGTGCCCAACCACGGCGATTCAGCTGACTCCAGACTTCGAGCTGGGTGAGTACAAGCGTCAGGACCTGGTGTACGAGAAAGAGGATCTGCTGATTTCCGGTCCGGGCAAATACCCGGAATATAACTTCTACCGGATGGCGGGTATGGCAATCGACGGCAAAGATAAGGGCGAAGCAGAGAACGAAGCTAAGCCTATCGACGTCAAGAGCCTGTTACCGTAAGGAGAGGGCAATGGAATTCGCTTTTTATATCTGTGGCCTTATCGCCATCCTGGCTACGCTGCGAGTGATCACGCACACCAATCCGGTGCATGCGCTGCTGTACTTAATCATCTCGCTGCTGGCCATTTCCGGGGTGTTCTTCGCACTGGGCGCGCACTTCGCCGGTGCGCTGGAAATCATCGTCTACGCCGGGGCCATCATGGTGCTGTTCGTGTTCGTGGTGATGATGCTGAACCTGGGCGGCTCTGAAATTGAGCAGGAACGTCAGTGGTTAAAACCGCAGGTGTGGATCGGCCCGGCAATTTTGTCGGCCATCATGCTGGTGGTGATCGTTTACGCCATTCTGGGTGTTAACGATCAGGGCATCGACGGCACGCCGATTGGCGCGAAAGAGGTCGGTATCACGCTCTTTGGCCCATACGTTCTGGCAGTGGAACTGGCCTCAATGCTGCTGCTGGCAGGTCTGGTTGTGGCTTTCCACGTTGGCCGCGAAGAGCGTGCTGGCGAGGTGCTGAGCAACCGCACTGACGACCGCGCGAAAAGAAAAACGGAGGAGCGCGCATGATCCCCTTAACACATGGACTGATCCTCGCTGCGATTTTATTCGTTCTGGGTCTGACCGGTCTGGTTATCCGCCGCAATCTGCTGTTTATGCTGATCGGGCTGGAAATCATGATTAACGCCTCCGCGCTGGCCTTCGTGGTCGCCGGAAGCTACTGGGGCCAGACCGATGGTCAGGTGATGTACATTCTCGCCATCAGCCTCGCGGCTGCCGAAGCGAGTATTGGCCTGGCGCTGTTGCTGCAGCTCCATCGTCGCCGCCAGAATCTGAACATCGATTCAGTAAGTGAGTTGCGTGGATGAACATGCTTGCCTTAACCATTATTTTTCCGCTGATTGGCTTCGTGCTGCTGGCGTTTTCTCGCGGCCGCTGGTCTGAGAATCTGTCTGCAACCGTCGGCATGGGCTCTGTTGGCCTGGCCGCGCTGGTGACAGCGTATGCGGGTATCGACTTCTTTAACAACGGGCGTCAGCCTTTCAGCGTGCCGCTGTGGACGTGGATGTCGGTCGGTGATTTCAACATCGGTTTCAACCTGGTGCTGGACGGCCTCTCGCTGACCATGCTTTCCGTGGTTACCGGCGTTGGCTTCCTGATCCACATGTTCGCCTCCTGGTATATGCGCGGTGAAGAGGGGTACTCCCGCTTCTTCGCCTACACCAACCTGTTTATCGCCAGCATGGTGGTTTTGGTCCTGGCCGATAACCTGCTGCTGATGTATCTGGGCTGGGAAGGCGTGGGTCTGTGTTCTTACCTGCTGATCGGTTTCTACTATACCGATCCGAAGAATGGCGCAGCGGCCATGAAAGCGTTCATCGTGACCCGCGTGGGTGACGTCTTCCTCGCTTTCGCGCTGTTCATTCTTTACAACGAACTGGGCACGCTGAACTTCCGCGAAATGGTGGAACTGGCGCCAGCGCACTTCGCCGCAGGCAATAACATGCTGTGGTGGGCAACGCTGATGCTGCTGGGTGGTGCTGTGGGTAAATCCGCGCAGCTGCCGCTGCAGACATGGCTGGCCGACGCGATGGCGGGTCCAACTCCTGTTTCCGCGCTGATCCACGCCGCGACCATGGTAACCGCAGGCGTCTACCTGATTGCGCGTACCCATGGCCTGTTCCTGATGACTCCGGAAATTCTGCATCTGGTGGGTATCGTTGGTGCGGTCACGCTGGTGCTGGCAGGCTTTGCCGCGCTGGTGCAGACCGACATCAAACGCGTCCTCGCGTACTCCACCATGAGCCAGATTGGTTACATGTTCCTGGCGCTGGGCGTTCAGGCGTGGGACGCAGCCATTTTCCACCTGATGACGCACGCGTTCTTTAAAGCGCTGCTGTTCCTCTCATCCGGTTCGGTGATTCTGGCCTGCCATCACGAGCAGAACATCTTCAAGATGGGCGGACTGCGTAAGTCCATTCCGCTGGTGTATGTCTGCTTCCTGGTGGGCGGCGCGGCGCTGGCGGCACTGCCGCTGATCACCGCGGGCTTCTTCAGTAAGGACGAAATCCTTGCGGGTGCCATGGCGAATGGTCATATCAATCTGATGGTTGCGGGTCTGGTCGGTGCGTTCATGACCTCCCTGTATACCTTCCGTATGATTTTCATCGTATTCCACGGTAAAGAACAAATTCACGCTCACGCAGGGAAGGGGATCACCCATCACCTGCCGCTGATTGTGCTGCTGGTACTCTCCACCTTCGTTGGCGCGATGATTGTGCCGCCGCTGCAGGGCGTACTGCCAGACACCACCGAGCTTGAGCACGGTCGCGTTCTGACGCTTGAAATCACCTCCGGTGTGGTCGCTATCGCGGGCATCCTGATCGCGGCATGGCTGTGGCTGGGCAAACGTACGCTGGTGACTGCCGTTGCCAACAGTGCGCCAGGCCGCCTGCTGGGCACCTGGTGGTACAACGCGTGGGGCTTCGACTGGCTGTACGACATGATCTTCGTTAAGCCGTTCCTGGGCATTGCGTGGCTGGTGAAGCGCGACCCACTGAACAGCCTGATGAATATCCCGGCGATCCTCTCCCGCTTTGCAGGTAAAGGCCTGCTGTACAGCGAGAACGGTTACCTGCGCTGGTATGTGGCGTCCATGAGCATCGGTGCGGTTGTCGTGCTGGCGCTGCTGATGGTGTTGCGTTGATCGTTAAGTGAATTTTATTCGAATTCGTTGAAAATCAGGCCCCTACTGGGGGCCTTAAAAAGGAATGTAAATCGCCATGTTACTACCCTGGCTAATATTAATTCCCTTCATCGGCGGCTTCCTGTGCTGGCAGACTGAACGCTTTGGCGTGAAGATGCCGCGCTGGATTGCGCTGATCACCATGGGATTGACGCTCGCGCTTGGCCTGCAACTGTGGTTGCAGGGCGGTTACTCACTGACCCAGTCTGCGGGCATTCCGCAGTGGCAGTCTGAGTTCATCCTGCCGTGGATCCCACGTTTCGGCATTACGATCCACCTGGCGATTGACGGTCTGTCGCTGCTGATGGTGGTGCTGACCGGTCTGCTCGGTGTTTTGGCGGTACTCTGCTCCTGGCGTGAAATCGAAAAATACCAGGGCTTCTTCCACCTGAACCTGATGTGGATCCTGGGCGGCGTGATCGGCGTGTTCCTTGCCATCGACATGTTCCTGTTCTTCTTCTTCTGGGAGATGATGCTGGTGCCGATGTACTTCCTGATCGCGCTGTGGGGCCACAAGGCGTCCGACGGTAAAACGCGTATCACGGCGGCAACCAAGTTCTTCATCTATACCCAGGCGAGTGGTCTGGTGATGTTGATTGCCATTCTGGCGCTGGTGTTTGTTCACCATAACGCGACCGGAACCTGGACCTTCAACTACGAAGAACTGTTGAAGACGCCAATGTCCCACGGCGTTGAATACCTGCTGATGCTGGGCTTCTTCATCGCCTTCGCGGTGAAAATGCCGGTGGTTCCGCTGCACGGCTGGCTGCCAGACGCGCACTCTCAGGCACCAACGGCGGGTTCCGTTGACCTGGCGGGCATCTTGCTGAAAACGGCGGCCTACGGTCTGCTGCGTTTCGCTCTGCCGCTGTTCCCGAACGCCTCCGCAGAATTCGCACCGATTGCCATGTGGCTGGGTGTGATCGGTATCTTCTACGGTGCCTGGATGGCCTTCACGCAGTACGACATCAAGCGTCTGATTGCCTACACCTCCGTTTCCCACATGGGCTTCGTGCTGATTGCTATCTACACCGGCAGCCAGCTGGCGTACCAGGGGGCGGTGATCCAGATGATTGCGCACGGTCTGTCCGCAGCCGGTCTCTTCATCCTGTGCGGCCAGCTGTATGAACGTCTGCACACCCGTGACATGCGTATGATGGGCGGTCTGTGGAGCAAAATTAAGTGGCTGCCAGCGCTCTCCATGTTCTTCGCGGTGGCGACTCTGGGGATGCCGGGTACCGGTAACTTCGTCGGCGAATTTATGATTCTGTTCGGCAGCTTCAAAGTGGTACCGGTGATTACCGTGATCTCCACCTTTGGTCTGGTGTTCGCTTCCGTCTACTCGCTGGCGATGCTGCACCGCGCGTACTTCGGTAAAGCGAAGAGCGAAATTGCTGCACAAGAACTGCCGGGGATGTCGCTGCGTGAGCTGTTCATCATCCTGCTGCTGGTCGTACTGCTGGTGCTGCTGGGCTTCTTCCCGCAGCCGATTCTGGATACCTCGCACAGCGCGATGGGCAATATCCAGCAGTGGTTTGTTAATTCTGTTTCTACTACAAGGCCGTAATTCGCCATGACAATAACTCCACAACAACTGATCGCGCTGCTACCGCTGCTGATCGTCGGATTGACGGTGGTGGTTGTGATGCTCTCCATTGCGTGGCGACGCAATCACTTCCTGAATGCCACGCTGTCGGTCATCGGCCTGAACGCCGCGTTAGTCTCTCTCTGGTTTGTTGGTCAGGGTGGGGCGATGGACGTCACCCCGCTGATGCGCGTTGACGGTTACGCCATGCTGTATACCGGTCTGGTGCTGCTGGCGAGCCTGGCAACCTGTACCTTTGCGTACCCGTGGCTCGAAGGCTACAACGACAACAAAGAAGAGTTTTACCTGCTGGTTCTGATTGCCGCGCTGGGCGGCATTCTGCTGGCGAATGCGAACCACCTGGCCGCGCTGTTCCTCGGCATTGAGCTGATCTCTCTGCCGCTGTTCGGTCTGATTGGTTACGCCTTCCGCCAGAAGCGCTCCCTGGAAGCAAGCATCAAGTACACCATCCTGTCTGCGGCGGCGTCCTCGTTCCTGCTGTTTGGTATTGCGCTGGTGTATGCACAGTCCGGTAACCTCTCCTTCATGGCGCTCGGCAAGAGCCTCGGTGACGGCATGCTGCATGAGCCGCTGCTGCTGGCGGGTCTGGGCATGATGATCGTTGGCCTTGGCTTTAAACTCTCTCTGGTGCCGTTCCACCTGTGGACGCCAGACGTCTACCAGGGCGCTCCGGCTCCGGTGTCGACCTTCCTGGCGACGGCGAGCAAAATCGCTATCTTCGGTGTGGTCATGCGTCTGTTCCTGTACGCACCGGTAGGTGACAGCGAAGCGGTTCGCGTGGTGCTGGGCATTATCGCGTTCGTCTCCATCATCTTCGGTAACCTGATGGCGCTGAGCCAGACCAACATCAAGCGTCTGCTGGGCTACTCGTCTATCTCTCATCTGGGCTACCTGATGGTGGCGCTGATTGCGCTGCAGAGCGGTGAGATGTCGATGGAAGCCGTGGGCGTCTATCTGGCCGGCTACCTGTTCAGCAGCCTCGGCGCCTTCGGCGTGGTGAGCCTGATGTCCAGCCCGTATCGTGGTCCGGATGCCGATTCACTGTTCTCCTACCGTGGTCTGTTCTGGCACCGTCCGATCCTGTCTGCGGTGATGACGGTGATGATGCTCTCTCTGGCAGGTATTCCGATGACGCTCGGCTTTATCGGTAAGTTCTACGTGCTGGCCGTCGGTGTGCAGGCGCACCTGTGGTGGCTGACTGCGGGCGTGGTGATTGGCTCCGCGATTGGTCTCTACTACTACCTGCGCGTGGCCGTGAGCCTGTACCTGAGCGCACCTCAGCAGCTCAACCGCGATGCCCCAACCAACTGGCAGTACAGCGCCGGTGGTATCGTAGTGCTTATCTCCGCGCTGCTGGTGCTCATCTTCGGTATCTATCCGCAACCGCTGATTGAGATCGTGCAGCGAGCAATGCCATTAATGTAAAGACAAAAAACCCGCCTCGGCGGGTTTTTTTATGGTTTTCTCCCTCTCCCCGTGGGAGAGGGCCGGGGTGAGGGCACCAGCCCGCACCATGCTTAAGCCAGCTGCTTCCGGCTAATCAACGGCCCGTCAATCTTCTTCATCGAGCGGTCCAGCACTTCCTCAATCACTGACGACAGCTCGTTCAGCTCAAACTTCGCCACATACCCGTCCGCCTTCACCTTACGAATATGGTCTTCGTTGGCGTTGCCGGAAAGGGAAGAGTGGATCACTACCGGAATATCTTTCAGTACCGGGTCGGTTTTGATTTTGCGCGTCAGCGTAAAGCCGTCCATTTCTGGCATTTCGAGGTCGGTCAGCACCAGCGCGATCTTATCGGTGATGGGAACCCCTTCAGCCTGGGCCTGTGCCGCCAGCACGCCAATTTTCTCCCACGCTTCTTTGCCGGTGATATGCAGCTGGGCCGGGATCTCCATTGCCTGCAGACCTTTCTCCAGCATCGAGCGCGCCACTTTGGAGTCTTCCGCGACGATGGCGACAGCGCCTGGCTTGATATGGAATTTGGTGGTCTTCAGGTTCGTGGCGTGCAGATCGTGATTGGCCGGGGTGATGTCATACAGGATCTGCTCAACGTCCAGCACCATCGCCAGATCGTTGGTATCGGTCTTCTCGTCAAGACACGCGATACTGGTGATGTAGCGGCCGCTGACGGCGGTTTCCGCCGCGTGCACCTGCTTCCAGTCCAGACGCATGATGTTCTCAACCGATTCCACGGCAAACGCCTGCACGCTGCGCGCATATTCGGTGATCAGCAGAATGTTCAGCCCGGTGGTGGGCTTACAGCCCGCCACGGCGGCCAGGTCAATCACCGGGATCACCTGATCGCGAATATTCACCATTCCCATCAGCGGTGACTTCATCCCGGCGGGTTTCGTGAACTCCGGCATCGGCACAATTTCACGCAGCTTAAAGACGTTAATGCCAAACAGCTCAGATTTATTTTCGTTCAGAGAGGTGCCAAGACGGAACAGCAACAGTTCAAAACGGTTCGACAGGGTCAGATTCGCCCTGTCATCAATATCTTTCTGGAAATTATCCATTCTACCCTCGAGAGAAATGCTGACCTTTTAATCGTTATCGGCATCCTGAGGGAAAAATGAAGGACTAAACGCTGACCTGAGCGAAATCTTCGGCCAGCTCACATTCCGGAAACAGCGTGCGGCACTCTGCCAGCAGGCTTGCGCATCCCCGCGCGTCGTAGCGCGAGCTGACGTGGGTGACGATGAGCCTCCCGACGCCCGCGTCACGGGCAAGCTGTGCCGCCTGACGCGTGGAGCTATGGCCTCGACTGTTGGCTTTCTCTTCCATCGCCGTTTCAAGCGTCGCTTCATGCACCATCACGTCCACGCCCTGGGCCAGCGTGAGCGCCGCCGGGCACGGGGCCGTATCGCCAAAAATAGCTATTTTTTTGCCCGGCTGCGGTGCGGCGAGATAATCCTGACCGTTGATGACGCGCCCGTCCTCCAGCGTGACGGTCTCTCCATGCTTCAGACGCTGGAACAGCGGTCCGGGTTTTACGCCATCGGCCATCAGTGCGGCGGCGTCCAGCGCGCCGGGTTTGTCATGCGCGTCAATGCGATAGCCATAGCACTCGACAGGGTGATTGAGCGGCTGAGCGCTCACCTTATAATCGCCGTCATCGAAAATCAGGCCTTCGCTAATCTCAACGACCTCCAGCGGATAATCCGTCCACGACCCGCTCAGGCGCAGCGTGGTTTCAACAAATTCACGAATACCCGCAGGCCCGTAAATCGTCAGCGGGTTGGCGTTACCGGCCATCGAGCGGCTGCACAGCAGGCCGGGAAGGCCAAACAGATGGTCGCCATGCAGATGGGTGATAAAAATTTTATCCAGCTTGCCGGGGTGATAAGCGGTGTGTAACAGCTGATGCTGCGTCCCTTCACCACAGTCAAACAGCCACAGCCCGCCGCGGGTGGGGTGTTTAAGATCCAGCAGTATCGCCGTCACATTTCGTGAGCGGGTTGGCACGCCCGCGGACGTACCCAGAAAAATCAGTTCCATAACGCAATCAGCCCTTTGCCGAACGGGGAGGGGTTTAGTATAACGTGATGAACCCCAGGAAGGAGACTGACATGATCCAGTGGCAAGATTTACACCATAGTGACCTCACCGTTCATTCACTTTACGCCCTGCTGAAGCTGCGCTGCGAAGTGTTTGTGGTTGAACAGACCTGCCCGTATCAGGACATCGACGGCGATGACCTCGTCGGCGAGAACCGCCATATCCTCGGCTGGCGGGATAACGAGCTGGTGGCGTATGCGAGGATTCTGAAAAGCGAAGACGATTTTGAGCCTGTTGTCATTGGCCGCGTCATCATCAGCGGCAAAGCGCGTGGTGAAAAACTCGGCTATCAGCTGATGGAGAAAACGCTGGAGGCGTGCCAGAAACAGTGGCCGGACAAAGCGTTATACCTGGGCGCGCAGGCGCACCTGCAGTCCTTCTACGGCCACTTTGGCTTCGTGCCCGTCACCGAGGTGTACGATGAAGACGGCATTCCCCACATCGGCATGGCGCGGGAAGCGAAGCAGGCGTAATGACGAGTCGTTGGCTATAGTTAGCGGACTGGTGTACTAACATGGAGAAAAATATGTCATTTCAATCCTGGGATACCCGTATCGACGACGACCTGGCCTTACTGAGCGAAACGCTGGAAGAGGTGTTACGTTCCTCGGGCGACCCTGCCGATCAGAAATATATTGAGCTAAAAGCCCGCGCCGAGCAGGCGCTGCATGAAGTGAAAAACCGCGTCAGCCATGCGTCTGATACCTACTACTACCGCGCCAAAAAAGCGGTGTACCGTGCCGATGATTACGTGCATGAAAAACCGTGGCAGGGTATTGGAGTCGGCGCTGCCGTCGGGCTGGTGCTGGGGCTGCTGTTGGCCCGTCGTTAAGCCGCTTAACCACTCCCTATACGTGGGTACTGCTATTTATTGCCAGTACCCCGTATAATACGAGGCTTTAACAGGGAGAGGTTCGCGTGAATTCGATTTTCCTCGCGCTGGAGCAACTGCGTACCCAGCTATCGCAAGCGTTACCCGCAGCACCCGGCATACGTCATTTCGACGTCTCTTTCCCGTTAAACGACGCTTTCGACCCTCTCGCCTGGCTTGGGGCGCAGCAGTGTTATCCGCAGTTTTACTGGCAGCAGCGTAACGGCGATGAAGAGCTGGCCGCGCTGGGAGCGGTTATCCCTTTTTCCTCTCTGGCGTTAGCCTCGCAGTTTTTGCGCGAGCAAAACGCGGCAGGTGATACCCGCATCTGCGGCCTGAACGCCTTTAATCCGGAGCAGAGCAGCCTCTTTTTACCGCGGCTGCTCTGGCGACGCACCGCCGGCACCGCCACGCTGCGCCTGCAGCTGTGGAGCGATTATTCACTTCAGGAAGATGCCCACGCCGCGCGGGATTTTTTACAGCAGCTCCGTCCTGCGAGATCTATCCGTCCACTGTCCGTTCAGGTTGAGCACGAAACCCATCAGCCGCAGCAGGCCGAATGGCTAAAACTTATCCTCAGGGCGACGGAGACCATCGCGCGCGGTGATTTTGAAAAAGTGGTTCTCGCCCGGGCAACCGATCTGCAGTTCACACAGCGCGTTAACCCTGTCGCGCTGATGGCGGCCAGCCGCGCCCTGAATTTACACTGCTACCATTTCTGCATGGTATTCAACGCCAGCAACGCGTTTCTTGGCTCGACGCCCGAGCGTCTCTGGCGGCGGCGCGGCACGCTGCTGCGCACGGAAGCGCTGGCGGGCACCGTTGCCAGCCATACCGATGATAGCCAGGCGCAGCGTCTCGGCGAGTGGTTGCTTAACGACGATAAAAACCAGCGCGAAAATATGCTGGTCGTGGAAGATATCTGCCAGCGTCTTCAGCACTACACGCAGACGCTTGAGGTACTGCCCCCTCAGGTGGTGCGCCTGCGTAAAGTGCAGCATTTGCGCCGCTGTATCTGGACCGAGCTCAAACAGGCCGATGATGAGCAGTGTCTGCTCATGCTACAGCCGACCGCGGCCGTAGCCGGATTACCCCGACAGCCTGCGCGCGAGTTTATCCAGAAGGTTGAGCCCTTTAACCGCGAGTGGTACGCCGGTTCTGCCGGGTATTTATCCCCCGATCAGAGTGAGTTCTGCGTGGCGTTGCGCTCCGCCCGCGTCCAGGATGACTCCCTGCGGCTCTATGCCGGTGCCGGCATTGTCAGCGGGTCTGACCCGGAACAGGAGTGGCAGGAGATCGAAAACAAAGCGGCCGGATTGCGCTCTCTGCTCCTAAGGGATTAATACTGAATCGCGCAATCCCGATTCATATCAAAATTCCAATTTTTTCTATTATTTATACTGTGTCGCATTCTTGATACCGGACAATCTCATGTCAGTAAGTTCTTTTAACCGACGCTGGGCGGCGGTGATCCTTGAAGCCCTGACGCGCCACGGCGTCAGGCACGTGTGTATTGCACCGGGTTCTCGCTCAACGCCGCTGACGCTGACGGCCGCCGAAAACCGGGCGTTGATTCATCACACCCACTTTGATGAGCGTGGCCTCGGGCATCTCGCGCTGGGTCTGGCGAAGGTCAGCAAAGAGCCCGTGGCGGTGATCGTCACTTCCGGTACCGCCGTGGCGAACCTCTATCCGGCTCTGATTGAAGCCGGGTTAACCGGTGAAAAACTGATCTTACTGACGGCCGATCGCCCCCCTGAGCTTATCGACTGCGGCGCCAATCAGGCCATCCGTCAGCCGGGGCTCTTTTCTTCTCATCCTTCGCAGACGATTTCGCTGCCCCGTCCCACCCAGGATATTCCGGCAAGCTGGCTGGTCTCCACCGTCGATCACGCTCTGGAGACGTTGCGCAGCGGGGCGTTGCACATTAACTGCCCGTTTGCCGAGCCGCTGTACGGTGAGCTGGACGATACGGGTCTTGACTGGCAGCAATCCCTTGGCGACTGGTGGGAGAGTGAAAAACCGTGGCTTCGCGAGCAGACGCACCTTGAGAGCGCGAAGCAGCGCGACTGGTTCTTCTGGCGGCAGAAGCGCGGCGTGGTGATTGCCGGGCGCATGAGCGCCGCCGAAGGCAAGCTTGTCGCCGAATGGGCGCAAACCCTGGGCTGGCCGCTGATAGGCGACGTGCTTTCCCAGACCGGTCAGCCGCTGCCGTGCGCCGACCTCTGGCTGGGTAATGCCAAAGCGGTCACCGAGCTGTCGCAGGCGCAGATTGTGGTTCAGCTTGGATCGAGTTTGACCGGCAAACGGTTACTGCAGTGGCAGGCCACCTGCACGCCGGAAGAGTACTGGCTGGTGGACGCGCTGGAAGGGCGGCTTGACCCGGCGCACCACCGCGGACGTCGTCTGATCAGCCGTATCGACGCCTGGCTGACGCTTCATCCGGCTGAAAAACGCAAGCCCTGGGCGGTTGCCATCCCGAACCTTTCGCGCCAGGCGTGGGAACTGACCAAAGCGCACTGTGAGGCGTTTAGCGAGGCCGGGCTGGCGCACCGTATTCGCCAGTGCCTGCCTGAACAGGGGCAGCTGTTTGTCGGCAACAGCCTGGTCGTGCGGCTGATTGACGCTTTTTCGAAGCTGCCCGGGGGCTACCCGGTGTACAGCAATCGTGGCGCCAGCGGTATCGACGGGCTGATCTCCACGGCGGCGGGCGTGCAGCGCGCCAGCGCGAAATCAACGCTGGCGATCGTGGGCGATCTCTCCGCGCTCTACGATCTCAACGCGCTGGCGCTGCTGCGTCAGGCGTCAGCCCCGTTCGTGCTGATTGTGGTCAACAACAACGGCGGGCAGATTTTTTCCCTGCTGCCTACGCCGCAGAGCGAGCGCGAGCGCTTCTATCTGATGCCGCAGAACGTGCAGTTCGAACACGCCGCGGCGATGTTTAGCCTGAAATACCATCGCCCGGAAAGCTGGGAACAGCTGGACGCGGCGTTAAGCAGCGCCTGGAAGCTGCCGGGTGCGACGCTGATTGAGCTGGTGGTAAACGATGCTGACGGTGCGCAGACCCTGCAAAGCCTGCTGGCGCAGGTGAGCCAGCTGTGATCCTCTCGGGCGTGCAGCAGGCCGGAAAACCAGGCTATCCCTGGCTGGTCTTTTTGCACGGTTTTTCCGGCGATTGCCGCGAGTGGCAGGTTGTTGGTGAGCGACTCCGTGACTACCCCCGGCTGTATCTGGATCTGCCGGGGCACGGTGGATCCCGGAATCTGGGCGTCACGGGCTTTGACGAGATGAGCAGGCTACTCACCCAAACTCTTATTAGTTACAACATACTGAATTTCTGGCTCATCGGGTACTCCCTCGGCGGCCGCATTGCAATGTTCCATGCCTGCCAGCAGCCAAAGGGGCTGCAGGGCGCAATAGTGGAGGGAGGACATCCGGGCCTGCAGGATGCCGATGCGCGACAGGCGCGGCTGGTATCCGACCGCCGTTGGGCAACGCGTTTTCGCAGCGAACCGCTGGAGAAGGTGTTCGCTGACTGGTATCAACAGCCCGTGTTCGCCTCCCTCACTGACGCCCAGCGCGAGGCGCTGATTACCCTCCGCAGCCAGAACGACGGCGCGATGCTGGCTATGATGCTTGAGTCGACCTCGCTGGCCGTGCAGCCCGACCTGCGTGCTGCCCTGAGCGCGCGCGATTTCTCTTTTGATTATCTCTATGGCGAACGTGACGAGAAGTTCGCGGCCCTTGCCGCGGAGCTGAACGTTGTTCGCCATGCAATTCCCAACGCCGGACACAACGCCCACCGGGAAAACCCCGATGCGGTTGCGGCAAGTCTGGCTCAGATACTGCGTCTTCGAATAAAGGACACTCTATGATCTACCCTGATGAAAACATGCTTTACGCCCCGGTTGAATGGCAGGACTGCTCCGAAGGCTACACCGACATTCGTTACCACAAATCCACCGACGGCATTGCCAAAATCACCATCAACCGCCCGCAGGTGCGTAACGCCTTCCGCCCGCTGACCGTGAAAGAGATGATTCAGGCCCTGGCGGATGCGCGCTACGACGATAACATCGGCGTGATTGTCCTGACCGGCGAAGGCGAGAAAGCGTTCTGCTCCGGTGGCGATCAGAAAGTGCGCGGTGACTACGGCGGATACCAGGACGACGCGGGTACGCATCACCTGAACGTCCTCGATTTCCAGCGTCAGATCCGCACCTGTCCAAAACCGGTGGTGGCGATGGTGGCGGGCTACTCTATCGGCGGCGGCCACGTCCTGCACATGATGTGTGACCTGACCATTGCCGCCGAGAACGCCATCTTCGGCCAGACCGGCCCGAAAGTAGGATCCTTCGACGGCGGCTGGGGTGCCTCCTACATGGCGCGCATCGTCGGGCAGAAAAAAGCCCGCGAAATCTGGTTCCTGTGCCGTCAGTACAACGCGCAGGAAGCGCTGGATATGGGCCTGGTGAATACCGTGGTACCGATTGCCGATCTCGAAAAAGAGACCGTTCGCTGGTGCCGTGAAATGCTGCAAAACAGCCCGATGGCGCTGCGCTGCCTGAAGGCCGCGCTCAATGCCGACTGCGACGGTCAGGCGGGTCTGCAGGAGCTGGCGGGCAACGCCACCATGCTGTTCTACATGACCGAAGAGGGTCAGGAAGGGCGCAACGCGTTTAACGAAAAACGCCAGCCGGACTTCAGCAAATACAAACGGAATCCGTAATGCGTCGCGCGCAGGTTTACCGCTGGCAGATACCGATGGACGCGGGCGTGGTGCTGCGTGAAAGGCGGTTAAAAACCCGTGACGGCTTCTTCGTGCATCTGCAGCAGGGCGAGCGGGAAGGCTGGGGCGAGATTTCGCCTCTGCCGGGCTTTAGCCAGGAGTCACTGGATGACGCGCAGACGGCCTTGCTGGCTTGGGCGGACGCGTGGCGCGGGGGGGCGGATCCGGTGCTGCCGGAGGTGCCTTCCGCGGCCTTTGGTATCAGCTGCGCGCTGGCGGAGCTGGACGGCAGACTGCCGGAAGCGGGGAATTACCGCGCGGCGCCGCTCTGTACGGGCGATCCTGACGAGCTGTTCGCGCTGCTCTCCGCCATGCCGGGCGAGAAGGTGGCGAAAATTAAAGTCGGTCTCTATGAAGCGGTGCGCGACGGCATGGTCGCCAACCTGCTGCTGGAGGCGATCCCCGATCTGCATCTGCGTCTGGACGCCAACCGCGCCTGGACGCCGCTCAAGGCGCAGCAGTTTGCAAAGTACGTCAACCCGGCCTACCGCAGCCGCATTGCCTTCCTCGAAGAACCGTGCAAAACCCGCGACGATTCGCGCGCGTTTGCCCGCGAAACCGGGATTGCCATCGCCTGGGATGAAAGCCTGCGCGAGGACGATTTTGAATTTGTCGCCGAGCCCGGCGTCAGCTCGGTGGTGATTAAACCGACGCTGACCGGCAGTCTGGCGAAGGTGCGCGAGCAGGTCGCAGCAGCGCACGCCTCAGGGCTGACGGCGGTCATCAGCTCGTCGATTGAGTCCAGCCTTGGGCTGACCCAGCTGGCGCGCATTGCCGCCTGGCTAACGCCGGATACGGTTCCTGGCCTCGACACGCTGAACCTGATGCAGGCTCAGCTTATCCGCCCGTGGCCGGACAGCGCGCTGCCGTGCCTCGACGTCGAGGCGCTGGAGCCGCTGCGATGAGTTTTACCGACTGGCCGTGGCGGCACTGGTGCGCGCTGTCTGCTGATAAACCGGCCCTCAGGCTGAACGATGAGGTGCTCAGCTGGCAGCAGCTGTGCACCCGCGTCGACCGGCTTGCGGCAGAGTTTCACCGGCAGGGCGTGGAGGAGGGCAACGGCGTGCTGCTGCTGGCCCATAATCATCCGCAAACCCTGCTGGCGTGGCTGGCGCTCCTCCAGTGCGGGGCGCGTATTCTTCCCGCTAATCCGCAGCTTCCGCGCCTGCTGCTGGACGTGCTGCTTCCGCAGATGACGCTGTGCTTTGCGCTGGTGCTGGACGGCAGCTACGACGCTCTTCCTGCCCTGCATATGCACGAGACAGCCGATGCGTATTGCGCTGCGTGGCAACCGGCGCGGCTGGCCTCCATGACGCTGACCTCCGGCTCCACCGGGCTGCCTAAGGCAGCGGTGCATACGTGCGAGGCGCATCTCGCCAGCGCGCGCGGCGTTTTGTCGCTGATGCCCTACGGTGAAGACGACGACTGGCTGCTCTCGCTACCGCTGTTTCACGTTTCCGGCCAGGGAATTTTATGGCGCTGGCTGCAGGCCGGCGCGCGGTTAACCGTACGCGAGAAACAGCCTCTTGAGCAGGCGTTGCGCGGCTGCACCCACGCCTCGCTGGTGCCGACCCAGCTCTGGCGCTTGCTGAATGCGCACCAGCCTGTCGCACTGAAAGCGGTGCTGCTGGGCGGGGCGGCCATCCCTGTTGAATTGACCGAACAGGCGCGAGAGCAGGATATATGCACCTTCTGCGGCTACGGTCTGACCGAGTTTGCCTCTACCGTTTGTGCGAAAGAGGCGGACGGCGAGCCGGACGTGGGCTGTGCGCTGCCGGGCAGAGAGGTGCAGGTGGTTAATGGTGAAGTCTGGATCCGGGCGCAAAGCATGGCCTCAGGCTACTGGCGAGACGGCGAACTGATTCCGCTGACCAACGCGCAGGGTTGGTTCGCCACACGCGATCGCGGCGAATGGCATGACGGCCGTCTGACGATCCTTGGCCGCATGGACAACCTCTTTTTTAGCGGCGGAGAAGGGATCCAGCCGGAATCGCTGGAGCGCGTTATCGCCACGCACCCGCAGGTTAACCAGGTGTTTGTCGTCCCGCTGGACGACGCTGAATTCGGGCAACGTCCGGTGGCGGTGGTGGAGTGTGAGCCGGGAACGGATATCACCTGCTTACCCGACTGGGTCAGGGATAAGGTCGCGCGTTTTGAGCAACCCGTCCGCTGGCTGGTGTTACCGACTGAACTCAAAAATGGCGGCATCAAAGTCTCACGCCGCGCGCTGCAGCAGTGGGTGAACGCATCGCTGAAGGGATAATAGCCGTTTCAAAAAGTTACAATCTACAGACCGGCCGCACGCAGAGTGCTTGATCCCCGGGAGACTCCGGTTAAAATCTCGCGGTTTTGGGACTTCTTTATAATAATTGTGCGGGATCACGACAATGAAAAAAGTGGCATTACTGGGCTTCGGCCTGATGGTTGTATCGGCGGCGGCGAACGCCATTAGCATTAACGGCTCGGCGGGTCAGGATTATACCCACCTGGGCTTTGGCATGGGTACTGAGACATCCGGTCTGGCGATGACCGGCGGCTGGACGCATAACGATGACGACGGCGACGCGGCCAGCCTCGGCCTGGGTCTCAACGTTCCTCTTGGCCCGTTCCTGGCGACCGTCGGCGGTAAAGGCATCTATACCAACCCAAATGACGGTGATGAAGGGTACGCGGCGGCAGTGGGCGGCGGCCTGCAGTGGAAAATTGGCGACAGCTTCGGCCTGTTTGGTGAGTACTACTATTCGCCGGACTCCCTCTCCAGCGGTATCGAAAGTTATGAAGAGGCCAACGCCGGTGCGCGCTGGACCATCATGCGTCCGATTACCATCGAAGCTGGCTATCGCTATCTGAACCTGGCCGGTAAAGACGGCAACCGTGACAATGCGCTGGCCGACGGCCCGTACGTGGGCGTTAGCGCAGGCTTCTAATCACTCCGGCGCGGCGTTCTGTCGCGCCAGTTTCTCTCTTCTCCACCCCGCGTTTGCGCTATAGTGTTTTGACCATATAAGCGGGAGAACATAATGATTAACGTGGAGATGTTATCCACCGGCGACGAAGTGCTGCATGGACAAATTATTGATACCAATGCTGCCTGGCTTGCCGATCTTTTCTTTGAGCAAGGATTACCGTTAACGCGCCGCAATACCGTAGGCGACAATCTTGAGTCGCTGGTCGCTATTCTGCGTGAGCGCAGCGAGCACTGCGACGTGCTGATTGTGAACGGCGGACTCGGCCCCACCGGCGACGATCTCAGCGCCCTGGCCGCCGCGACCGCAAAAGGCGAAGGGCTGGTGCTGCACGAGGCGTGGCTTTCGCAGATGGAGCGCTTTTTCTCCGAACGTGGCCGCGTCATGGCCCCAAGCAACCGCAAACAGGCTGAAATTCCCGCCAGTGCTGAACTGGTCGATAACCCGGTGGGTACCGCGTGCGGGTTTGCTATGCAGCTGAACCGCTGCCTGATGTTCTTTACGCCGGGTGTGCCCTCAGAATTTAAAGTGATGGTCGAGCAGCAGGTCCTGCCGCGCCTTCGCGATCGTTTTACCCTGCCTGAACCGCCGCTGTGCCTGCGTCTGACCACCTTTGGCCGCTCGGAAAGCGATCTGGCCCAGAGCCTCGATCATCTTCCGCTGCCGCCAGGCGTGTCCATGGGCTATCGCTCCTCCATGCCGATCATTGAACTTAAGCTGACAGGCCCGGCCGAACAGAAAGAGGCGATGCTGGCCCTGTGGCCAGAGGTGCAGCGCGTGGCGGGCGAAAGCCTGATCTTTGAAGGTACGGAAGGGTTGCCCGCGCAGATTGCGACGCATCTGCAGGCGCGTCAGCTGAGCGTGACCTTAAGCGAGCAGTTCACCGGTGGCCTGCTGGCGCTGCAGCTGTCGCGCGTCAACGCGCCGCTGCTGGCCAGCGAAGTGGTGCCGTTCCAGCAGGAGACCCTGGCGCAGACCGCCCGCTGGGCGTCCGAGAGAAGGGTGAAGCATTTTGCCGGTCTGGCGTTGTTTGTCGGGGGGCTGGACGAGGAATACCTTAACTTCGCGCTGGCGACGCCGGAAGGCACCTGGGCGCTGCGGGTTAAAATGAGCATCACCCGCCATAGCCTGGCGGTGCGTCAGGAGGTTTGCGCGATGATGGCGTTGAACATGCTGCGCCGCTGGCTGAATGGTAAAGAGGTTGCCAGCGAGCACGGCTGGATCCATGTGGTCGAGTCGCTGTTTATCGAGTAAAACCTGTGCCGGGGCCTTTCGCCCCGGCACTGTTCAGCCCAGCGCCTTCGCCAGCAGGGTAATCGGATGTTCACAGCGCTTGCTGGTGGACATCTCAATCTGCCACTTGCAGGTTTCGCAGTCCGTTACCACGATATCCGCGCCGCTCTCTTCAATCTGACGGAACAGCGGGGCGCCAATCGCCTGTGACGTTTCGTAGTTTTCACGCTTAAAGCCGTAGGTCCCCGCAATCCCGCAGCAGCGCGAATCCAGCACCGTCAGCTCCAGGCCTGGAATAAGCCGCAGCAGCTCAAGCGTATAGAGCGACCAGCCCATTTTTTCCATGTGACACGGCGTGTGATAGACCACTTTCAGCGGTAATGTCCCCAGCGGCAACGTCTGCCCGCTATCCAGTTTGCGCCACAGGAAGCGTGTCGCCAGCTCGATGTGCTCGCGCAGGCCGGTGTTATCCACGTCCAGCAGATGCGGATACTCATCGCGCAGTGTGAAGGTACAGGTGGACGAGGTCGCCAGCACCGGAATACCTTTATCGACAATGGCTTCGCGCAGGGAGGTGACATTGCTTTGAGCCTGCCTGCGCGCTTTATCGGTAAACCCGTTGGCAATTAGCGGTACGCCGCAGCACTTCTCTTTGTTCAGTAACTGAACGCCCGTGCCCATGGCGTTCAGCACCTTCAGCAGATCTTTACCCAGCTGCGGGTGGTTGTAGTTCACATAGCAGCCGTGGAAAAAGGCCACCTGGTCGGCGTACTGCGCCTGTTGCGCCGCGACGGATTTGTACCAGCGGCGGAAGGTGCCGTGAGAATATTTCGGCAGGCTGCGGTGATGGTCTATCTTCAGCGTGGCATCCAGCAGCTGACGCACCGGTTTGAGCGAGGTCGCGGCATTCACGATGGGGGCAAAGGGCGTCGAGACGCTGCCCATCAGATCGGTGTGGCTCAGGATCGCATCGCGCAGTGTCGGTTTTTGCGTGCTGTAGCGCGCCCGGGCGCGCTGAATGATATCGCCGATTTTCACATCCGACGGGCAGGCGACTTCGCAGCGTTTGCAGTTAATGCAGTATTTCAGCGCTTCATCGTACAGCTTGCCGTCCTTCAGGCGCAGGCGCTCGCCGTCCGGCCCGGCTTGCTTTGGTCCGGGATAGCGTGGGTTAACGCCGCTGACCGGGCAGACGGTGGTACACACCGTGCATTTGATGCAGCTTTCAAAACGGGTGTCGTTCATTGTTCAGCCTCCGTGCGCTGGCTAATCTGCTCTGCCACATACAGCGCCGTGACGGCGCAGACCCCGCCACCGCATCCCTGGGCAATGGGATCGTACCCGCCCAGCAGCGAGCCGATGGCAAAGAGATTCCTGACGGGTTTACCGGAAAGCTGCGGATGCAGCTGGTTATCGACAATCACGCCGAACTGTTGCCAGGGCTGCGGCGAGAAGAAATCACTCTGATACCAGTCCGCGCGTGAGGCACGCTGGCGAACATCCAGCCCCATAATGGCTTCCCGGATGCCCTCCCGGCTGCTCAGCAGCCCGTTGCTGAAGAAGCTGCCGCTTGCCAGCACCGTATAGCGGGCGCGAAGCGGAATATCGTCGTGGTTGCGCGTCCAGATTTCGCTCACCGCGCCGTCGGTCAGGGTGATTTTTTTCACCTCATCACCCGCCATCCACACGCCGCCCTGCGCGACAAACTGACGCTGGAGCTGGGTATGCAGGCGAATGCCGGGTACGGAAGGGGGCAGCGTTGGCAGCAGGCCGAGCGAGCAGGGCAGACGATCCGAGAGCCAGCGCCAGAGTCGGTTGTCGCGTAAACCGAAGCAGGCGGGCATCAGCAGGGCATCGCAGGTTTCGCCGAGCGGCCTGAGCGCGTCATACAGCAGCGGCCATTTGTCCTCGTTATCAAGAAAACGGGCGATATTCACCGCGCGAAACTCGCTCGGGTTATCGCGCAGGACATCAAGCTCGGGCAGTTCTATCTCTGCCGTTTCCGCGTTAACGCCCTGGCGACAGAGCGACGCCGCTGCGAGATGGGGCTGGAAATCCAGAAAGCCGCTAATCCCTACCACCCGCACACGTCCCGCGCGAATGGGGGCAATGGGCACCTCCTCCGGGCTGAGCCACGCGGAACGCAGGGTGCCGAGCGGCGTAACGCGCTGGTGATTGAGCCGGGCGCTGCCCTGCAGACGTGCGCCGCAGTCCGCCAGCAGCGCTTCGGTTTCCAGCGCAAAGCGGTCAATATGCTGCGCGCCAATCAGGTGATACGGGTGTTCCGGCGGCAGCTTATCGCGGTACGCTTCGTCCACCAGATCCAGCGAGCCCGACGAGAAGTGCAGGGCGCTCTGGCCCCGGGTGATAATGGCGCAGCGCAGCCCCTGCTTCGTGAGTTTGATGCCGCAGAGCAGGCCTGCCAGCCCGCCGCCGACGATTACGGTATCAAATTTCATCGCGTTGCTCCTTCTCAAGACCGCAAAGCCCCTGGTAGACCCAGCGGGTAAATTCGCTTTCGCGCAGGGCATCGCCCCAGGCGACAGGCTGAATGCCTTTCCAGCGCTCGTTTAAAAACGCGCTGAGCTGATCGAGCGACTGGGTGGCGGTGGTGGTGTGAAAACGCTGCAGCAGACCGGCGGCACGACAGGCGCACAGCTCGCCCTGACAGGTGCCCATTCCGACGCGGGTGCGGCGGCGAAGATCGAGCAGGCTGTTGACCGTCAGATTCTCCACCGCGTACTGCACCTCACCGGCGGTGACGGCTTCGCACTCGCACACCAGGCTGCGGCTCAGTCGTCCTTCACCGAGCCACTGTGGCGTTCTGTCGCCGTGGCGGTAAATAGCGGACCCGCGCAGCGGCGCAGGCAGGGAGATAATTTTTTGCAGCGTCTTCTCGGTGGACTGACGCGAGCCGGGCAGGGCTTGTTCTGCCGTCACGCACCGTTCGGTATTGCCCAGCTTGCGGCAGACGGCATCGGTCGCCCACTCGGCCATCAGGCGGTAGGTCATCAGCTTGCCGCCGGTGATGGTGATAAACCCGTCCATGCCGTCGCGTTCGGCGTGATCGAGCAGCACGATGCCCCGGCTGACGTTACGTCCGCTCGGGTCGTTGTCGCTGGCGACCAGCGGACGCACGCCCGCGTAGGCGCGCAGAATACGCGTCTGGGCCATCACCGGCGCCAGTTTTTCCCCTTCGCGCAGCAGGATGTCCACCTCTTCAGCGGTGACGCGGTTGTAGTCAATCTCGCTGTAGTCCACGTGGGTTGAAGTCGTCCCGATTAACGAAATGGTATCTCCCGGCACGAGGATATCGGCGTCAGACGGTTTGCGGCAGCGGTTGATCACGTGGTTATTGATGCGGTGGTCGAGGATCAGCAGCGAGCCTTTCGCCGGGAACATGCGCACCGAAAGGTCCGCGTATTCCGCAATCCGCTGCCCCCAGATCCCCGCCGCGTTGACCACAACGGCGGCATACAGCTCGCTGTGTTCGTTATATTGCGTATCAAGGATCCGCACGCCGCAGATACGATGGCCTTCGCGGATAAGCCCGGTCACTTCATGCCCGGTCAGGATATGCGCGCCATGCTCCCGGGCGTCCAGCATATTGGCGGCGGTCAGGCGGAACGGATCGACGGTGCCGTCAGGGACCTTCACCGCGCCGATAAGCGCCGGGTTAACCGACGGTTCCAGCCGCCGCGCCAGCGCCGGATCCAGGGCCTCAGCCTGAATGCCCGCGGCGCTGCAGGCGGTAATAAAGGTGTCCTGAAAGGCGAGATCATCTTCGGGAAGGGTAATAAAGAGGCCGTCGGTCGGCTCAATGCAGTGGCGGGCGATACGCTTGAGGATCTGGTTTTCAGCAATACATTCGCGCGCGGATTCAGCGTCGGTGACCGCATACCGCGCGCCGCTGTGCAGCAGGCCGTGGTTACGCCCGGTTGCGCCCGTAGCGATATCATGGCGTTCCAGAAGCGTGACGCTCAGGCCGCGAAGGGCGCAATCGCGTGCGATCCCGGCGCCGGTTGCGCCACCGCCAATGATTATCACATCGCTGTAGCGAGGATCGTGAATGGTCATTGTTTACCCTCTATGTTCGTTTTTTATCATTTAGCCATATTAATTTTGTGGTTTGTTTGATTTCGAACATAAACGCGCGGAATTCGAAAGTGAAACGTGATTTCATGCGCTTTTTTGCGCATTCTGTCATATTTCTGTAACAATCTGTGCGTTGATTCACAGTAACAATCACCGTGATTTCTTAACATCCCCGCCTCTGGAATTCAGGTGCGAGCCACCTGCTCATTCATTTCAAGGCCACGGAGGCTGTTATGCTCAGTATCTTCAAACCTGCGCCCCACAGGGCGCGTCTGCCAGAGGCAGAAATAGATCCGCTCTATCGCCGTCTGCGTTGGCAAATCTTCCTGGGGATCTTCTTCGGGTACGCGGCGTACTACCTTGTACGTAAAAACTTCGCGCTCGCCATGCCGTATCTGGTGGAGCAGGGCTTTTCCCGCGGCGATCTGGGGTTCGCGCTGTCGGGGATCTCCATCGCCTACGGTTTTTCCAAATTCATCATGGGCTCCGTGTCGGATCGCTCGAATCCGCGCGTGTTCCTGCCCGCCGGTCTGATCCTGGCGGCCGCGGTGATGCTGTTCATGGGCTTTGTGCCGTGGGCAACCTCCAGCATTGCCATCATGTTCGTGCTGCTGTTCCTCTGCGGCTGGTTCCAGGGGATGGGGTGGCCGCCGTGCGGACGCACCATGGTGCACTGGTGGTCGCAGAAGGAGCGCGGCGGCATCGTGTCGGTGTGGAACTGTGCCCATAACGTGGGTGGCGGTATTCCGCCGCTGCTGTTCCTGCTGGGGATGGCCTGGTTCAACGACTGGCACGCTGCGCTGTATATGCCTGCCTTTGGCGCCATCGTGGTGGCGATTTTCGCTTTCGCGCTGATGCGTGATACGCCGCAGTCCTGCGGCCTGCCGCCGATTGAAGAGTACAAAAACGACTATCCGGATGATTACAGCAAGGAGCACGAAGAGGAGCTGACCGCAAAACAGATCTTCATGAAGTACGTCCTGCCGAACAAGCTGCTGTGGTACATCGCGGTGGCGAACGTGTTCGTTTACCTGCTGCGCTACGGCATCCTCGACTGGTCGCCAACCTACCTGAAAGAGGTAAAGCACTTTGCGCTGGATAAATCGTCCTGGGCCTATTTCCTGTATGAATATGCCGGGATCCCGGGCACGCTGCTTTGTGGCTGGATGTCGGACAAGGTGTTTAAGGGTAACCGCGGTGCGACGGGCGTCTTCTTTATGACCCTGGTGACCATCGCGACCGTTGTTTACTGGCTCAACCCGCCGGGCAACCCATCAGTAGACATGGCCTGCATGATCGTCATCGGCTTCCTGATTTATGGTCCGGTAATGCTGATCGGTCTGCATGCGCTGGAGCTGGCACCGAAAAAAGCGGCAGGCACGGCGGCAGGCTTTACCGGCCTGTTCGGTTACCTCGGCGGTTCGGTCGCGGCGAGCGCCATTGTGGGCTACACCGTTGACTTCTTCGGCTGGGACGGCGGCTTTATGGTGATGATCGGCGGTAGCGTGCTGGCGGTACTGCTGCTGATTGTTGTGATGATCGGTGAGAAACGTCACCACGCGGAAGTGCTGGCACGTCGTCAATAAGGAGCTTTACGATGAAATTAACTCAGTTAGCGACAGGCCTGCTGCTGGCGGGCCTGATGACAGGCTCCGCGCTGGCGGCGGATAAAATCGTTATTGCCCACCGTGGCGCGAGTGGCTATCTGCCGGAGCATACGCTGCCGGCGAAAGCGATGGCCTATGCGCAGGGCGCGGATTACCTCGAGCAGGATCTGGTGATGACGAAGGACGACCAGCTGGTTGTCCTGCATGACCACTATCTGGACCGCGTGACGGACGTGGCGGAGCGTTTCCCGGACCGCGCGCGAAAAGATGGCCGCTACTACGCCATTGATTTCACCCTGGCGGAGATCCGTTCCCTGAAGTTTACCGAAGGCTTCGAGATTGAAAACGGCAAGAAAGTGCAGGTCTATCCGGGACGTTTCCCGATGGGCAAATCTGACTTCCGCATTCATACCTTCCAGGAAGAGATTGAGTTTGTTCAGGGGCTGAACCACTCAACCGGTAAAAATATCGGTATCTACCCGGAGATCAAAGCGCCGTGGTTCCACCATCAGGAAGGAAAAGACATTGCCGCAAAGACGCTGGAGGTGCTGAAGCAGTACGGCTACACCAGCAAGAAGGACAAAGTCTACCTGCAGTGTTTTGATGCCGCCGAGCTGAAGCGCATCAAAACCGAGCTGGAGCCGAAGATGGGCATGAACCTCAACCTGGTGCAGCTGATTGCCTACACTGACTGGAATGAAACCCAGGAGAAACAGCCGGACGGGAAGTGGGTTAACTACAACTACGACTGGATGTTTAAGCCGGGCGCGATGAAGCAGATTGCGCAGTACGCCGACGGCATCGGGCCGGATTATCACATGCTGGTGGCGGAAGGCTCCACGCCGGGCCACGTGAAGCTGACGGCGATGGTGAAAGAAGCACATGCCAGCAAGATGCAGGTGCATCCGTACACGGTGCGTGCAGACCAGTTGCCGGAGTATGCCACGGACGTGAATCAGCTTTATGAGATGTTGTATAATCAGGCGGGCGTGGACGGACTGTTTACGGATTTCCCTGATAAAGCGGTGACGTTCTTAAAATAGAAAAAGGGCCGTAAGGCCCTTTTTTACATCTCGATCTCAATATCGCCTTTTGCCCGGCAGCAGCAGGGCAAAATTTCCCCTTCGTTGATAAAGGCCAGCGGCTCGGTCAGCCAGTCCACCTGGCCGGCGACCAGACGGCAGCGGCAGGAGCCGCAGTAGCCGGAACGACACTGGTACTCTACTTCTACCTGATGCGCCTCAAGCGCCACCAGCAGAGAAGGGTGCTCCTCCCGACACAGTACCTCAGTGCCGGAAAGACTTAACGTGACGCGTGACATCAGAGCTGGAAATTGCTCAGGTCGTCGGTGTTGACTTCAGAATCAATCTGACCGACCAGATAAGAGCTGACTTCCACTTCCTGCGGCGCAACCTGCACGTTATCGGACACCAGCCAGGTGTTGATCCACGGGATTGGGTTAGAGCGCGTCTGGAACGGCAGGTCGAGACCGACGGCCTGCATGCGGATGTTGGTGATGTACTCAACGTACTGGCACAGGATGTCTTTGTTCAGACCAATCATGGAGCCGTCGCGGAACAGGTAATCTGCCCACTCTTTCTCCTGCTGAGCCGCCAGTACGAACAGGTCGTAGCACTCCTGCTTGCACTCTTCGGCGATTTCCGCCATCTCCGGATCGTCCGTACCGCTGCGCAGCAGGTTCAGCATGTGCTGGGTACCTGTCAGGTGCAGGGCTTCATCGCGGGCAATCAGACGGATGATTTTGGCGTTGCCTTCCATCAGCTTGCGCTCGGCAAAGGCGAAGGAGCAGGCGAAGCTGACGTAGAAGCGGATCGCTTCCAGCGCGTTAACGCTCATCAGGCACAGATACAGCTGCTTTTTCAGCGCGCGCAGGTTCACGGTAATGGTTTTACCGTTCACGTTGTGGGTGCCTTCGCCCAGCAGATGCCAGTAGCTGGTCATCTCGATCAGTTCGTCGTAGTAATGGGCAATGCCTTCCGCGCGCTTCTGGATCTGCTCGTTGGTGACGATATCGTCAAACACCACCGCCGGATCGTTCACGATGTTGCGGATGATGTGGGTGTAAGAGCGGGAGTGGATCGTCTCGGAGAACGCCCAGGTTTCCACCCAGGTTTCCAGCTCTGGAATGGAGATCAGCGGCAGCAGCGCCACGTTCGGGCTACGGCCCTGAATAGAGTCCAGCAGCGTCTGGTACTTCAGGTTGCTGATGAAGATATGCTTTTCGTGATCCGGCAGCGACTGGTAGTCAATACGGTCGCGGGAGACATCCACTTCTTCCGGGCGCCAGAAGAAGGAGAGTTGCTTTTCAATCAGCTTTTCGAAGATGTCATATTTTTGCTGATCGTAGCGTGCCACGTTGACCGGCTGGCCGAAGAACATCGGCTCTTTGAGCTGGTCGTTTTTCGTCTGTGAAAAGGTGGTATATGCCATGAGTGTGTCCTAAAAACGTAGGCCGGGTAAGCGTAGCGCCACCCGGCATTTACATTAGATCTTACATGCGCCGCTTTCGCAGCCATCGTCCTGAATTGACGGAACCAGGTCGTCCTGCGCGTCTTCCGCACCGTCACGGGTGTTGTGATAGTACAGCGTTTTCACGCCAAACTTGTAGGCGGTGAGCAGGTCTTTCAGCAATTGCTGCATCGGAACCTTGCCTGACGGGAAGCGCGTCGGGTCATAGTTGGTATTGGCAGAGATCGACTGGTCGATAAACTTCTGCATGATACCCACCAGCTGCAGGTAGCCGTCGTTGTTTGGCATTTCCCACAGCAGCTCGTAGTTGTTGCCCAGCGTTTCGTAGTCCGGTACGACCTGACGCAGCACGCCGTCTTTCGACGCTTTGATGCTGACGTGGCCGCGCGGCGGTTCGATACCGTTGGTGGCGTTAGAGATCTGCGAAGAGGTCTCGGACGGCATCAGAGCTGAGAGCGTGGAGTTACGCAGGCCGTGCGTTTTAATGGACTCGCGCAGGCCTTCCCAGTCGAGATGCAGCGGCTCGCTGACGATCGCATCCAGGTCTTTTTTGTAGGTGTCGATCGGCAGAATGCCTTTCGCATAGGTGGTTTCGTTGAACCACGGGCACGCGCCTTGCTCTTTCGCCAGCTCGTTAGAGGCTTTCATCAGGTAGTACTGAATGGCTTCAAACGTCTGGTGCGTCAGGTTGTTAGCGCTGCCGTCGGAGTAACGCTTGCCGTTTTTCGCCAGCCAGTAGGCGAAGTTGATCACGCCGATACCCAGGGTACGGCGGCCCATCGCACCGCGTTTCGCTGCCGGGATTGGGTAATCCTGGTAGTCCAGCAGGGCGTCGAGGGCACGAACCGCCAGCACGGCCAGCTCTTCCAGCTCGTCCAGGCTTTTAATCGCGCCCAGGTTGAACGCGGACAGCGTACACAGCGCGATTTCGCCGTTTTCGTCGTTCACGTCTTCCAGCGGTTTGGTCGGCAGAGCGATCTCCAGGCACAGGTTAGACTGGCGCACTGGTGCAACAACCGGGTCAAACGGGCTGTGGGTGTTGCAGTGGTCAACGTTCTGGATGTAGATACGGCCGGTAGAGGCACGTTCCTGCATCATCAGGGAGAACAGGTCTACCGCCTTCACGCGCTGCTTGCGGATGCTGTCGTCTTTTTCATATTTGGTGTACAGACGCTCGAACTCGTCCTGATCGGCGAAGAACGCGTCATACAGGCCTGGAACGTCGGACGGGCTGAACAGGGTGATGTCTTCACCTTTCAGCAGACGGGTGTACATCAGCTTGTTGATCTGCACGCCGTAGTCCATGTGACGCACGCGGTTGCCTTCGACACCACGGTTGTTTTTCAGAACCAGCAGGCTCTCCACTTCCAGGTGCCACATCGGGTAGAACAGGGTCGCAGCACCGCCGCGCACGCCGCCCTGAGAGCAGGATTTTACTGCCGTCTGGAAGTGCTTATAGAACGGGATACAGCCGGTGTGGAACGCTTCACCGCCGCGAATCGGGCTGCCCAGCGCACGGATGCGGCCGGCGTTGATGCCGATACCTGCACGCTGGGAAACGTATTTCACAATGGCGCTGGAGGTGGCGTTGATGGAATCCAGGCTGTCACCACACTCGATCAGGACGCAGGAGCTGAACTGACGGGTAGGGGTGCGCACGCCAGACATGATTGGCGTCGGCAGAGAAATTTTGAACGTTGATACCGCATCGTAGAAACGCTTCACGTAATCCAGACGGGTATCACGCGGGTAGTTAGAGAACAGGCAGGCGGCCACCAGAATGTAGAGGAACTGGGCGCTTTCGTAGATCTCACCGGTTACGCGGTTCTGAACCAGGTATTTGCCTTCGAGCTGCTTCACCGCCGCGTAGGAGAAGTTCATGTCGCGCCAGTGATCGATAAACCCGTTCATCTGCTCGAACTCTTCTTCCGTATAGTCTTCCAGCAGATGCGTGTCGTATTTGCCCAGCTCAACCATTTTCACCACGTGATCGTAAAGCTTCGGCGGCTCAAACTGGCCGTAGGCTTTTTTACGCAGGTGGAAAATCGCCAGACGTGCAGCGAGGTACTGATAATCCGGTGCTTCGCGGGAGATGAGGTCTGCCGCCGCTTTGATGATGGTTTCGTGGATATCAGACGTTTTGATGCCGTCGTAGAACTGAATATGAGAACGCAGTTCAACCTGGGAGATAGATACGTTGTTCAGTCCTTCTGCTGCCCAGTCGAGAACTCGATGGATTTTGTCCAGATTGATACGCTCGGTAGTACCGTCGCGCTTTGTCACCAGCAGACTCTGATTCATGTGGGTTTTACCTGTCCGTGAAATAAAAAATATCCCCCGCTTATCCACAGATCCGTCTTGTGACTAACTCTGTGGATAAATACTACATATAGGGGGTTTGCGATAAGAAAAACGCTATATGGTGAGTATTCTAGTATCGAATCTTTTCAGCACAAGGGTTGATTTTGACGTTAAATTGAGGTTGTGAAAGGGTAAAAAAGGCTAAGTCCTCGTACCGTAAGGCCTGGAAGACATGTCAATAATTAAGAAAAAAAATTCAAAATTTGATCGAGTGCTGATTTCTTCAACGAGAGGTCAGAATTGCGCAACATGATGTCGCGCAATCTTTATAAGAATAACGAATGACGTTAGTCGTTTTTGGCGGTTGTGTGCAACATATAGTTAACATCAACGCCCGGTGCGAGTTTGAATTTATTGGTCAGCGGATTGTAGTGCAGGCCGATGATGTGCTGCTCTTTGAGCCACGTCTGATCAACCCAGCTTAACAGCTCTGCAGGCTTTATGAATTTCTTCACGTCGTGGGTCCCTTTCGGCACCATGCGCAGCACATACTCCGCGCCGACAACGGCCATCAGCCAGGCTTTAGCATTGCGGTTGAGGGTTGAGAAGAAGACCTGGCCGCCCGGTTTTACCAGTTTTGCACAGGCGTGCACCACCGACTGCGGATCGGGAACGTGCTCCAGCATCTCCATGCAGGTCACCACATCGTACTGATGGGCGTGTTTTGCCGCGTGCTCTTCTACGGTTTCCTGCACGTATTCCACCTGTATACCGGACTCCAGCGCATGAAGACGGGCCACCTGCAGCGGTTCAAAGCCCATATCCAGGCCCGTAACATTCGCCCCTTCGCGCGCCATGCTCTCAGCCAGGATGCCGCCGCCGCAGCCGACGTCGAGCACTTTCTTACCGAACAGACCGCCGGAACGCTCCGCGATATAGCCCAGACGCAGCGGGTTAATACGGTGCAGCGGTTTGAACTCACCTTCGAGATCCCACCAGCGGGACGCCACCGCTTCAAATTTGGCAATCTCTTCGTGGTCAACGTTGTGAACCACCGGGGATTTTTCGGCATTCATGGGCGCTTTTACTCCTTATTTAGCAAGACGAATGAGTATATCAGGCAATCCCCGTGAATAAAGCGTATAGGTTTACCTCAATCACCTCGGCTGTGTTATAATTTGCGACCTTTGAATCCGGGATACAGTAGAGGGATAGCGGTTAGATGAGCGACCTTGCGAGAGAAATTACACCGGTTAACATCGAGGAAGAGCTGAAGAGCTCCTATCTGGACTATGCGATGTCGGTCATTGTTGGCCGTGCGCTGCCGGACGTCCGCGATGGCCTTAAGCCGGTACACCGTCGCGTACTATACGCCATGAACGTATTGGGCAATGACTGGAATAAAGCCTATAAAAAATCTGCCCGCGTCGTCGGTGACGTCATCGGTAAATATCATCCGCATGGTGATACTGCCGTTTATGACACCATCGTTCGTATGGCGCAGCCATTCTCCTTGCGCTACATGCTGGTAGATGGCCAGGGTAACTTTGGTTCAGTCGACGGCGACTCCGCTGCGGCGATGCGTTATACGGAAATCCGTATGTCGAAAATCGCTCATGAGCTGATGGCCGACCTGGAAAAAGAGACCGTTGATTTCGTCGATAACTACGACGGCACCGAGCGCATCCCAGATGTGATGCCCACCAAGATCCCGAACCTGTTGGTTAACGGTTCGTCCGGTATCGCGGTCGGTATGGCAACCAACATTCCGCCGCACAATATCACCGAGGTGATCAACGGCTGCCTGGCCTATATCGACGATGAAGACATCAGCATTGAAGGGCTGATGGAACACATCCCGGGCCCGGACTTCCCGACGGCGGCGATCATCAACGGTCGTCGCGGTATTGAAGAAGCGTACCGCACCGGTCGCGGCAAGATTTACATCCGTGCCCGCGCCGAAGTGGAAGCGGACGCTAAAACCGGCCGTGAAACCATCATTGTTCACGAGATCCCGTATCAGGTGAACAAAGCGCGTCTGATTGAAAAAATCGCCGAGCTGGTAAAAGAAAAACGCGTTGAAGGCATCAGCGCGCTGCGTGACGAGTCTGACAAAGACGGTATGCGCATCGTGATTGAGATTAAACGCGACGCGGTGGGTGAGGTTGTGCTGAACAACCTGTACTCCCAGACTCAGCTTCAGGTCTCCTTCGGTATCAACATGGTTGCACTGCACCATGGTCAGCCGAAGATCATGAACCTGAAAGAGATCCTGAGCGCGTTCGTGCGTCACCGCCGTGAAGTGGTGACCCGCCGTACCATCTTCGAACTGCGCAAAGCGCGCGACCGTGCGCACATCCTTGAAGCGCTGGCGGTTGCGCTGGCCAACATCGACCCGATCATCGAACTGATCCGTCGTGCGCCAACCCCGGCGGAAGCGAAAGCTGCCCTGATTTCCCGTCCGTGGGATCTGGGTAACGTCGCCGCGATGCTGGAACGTGCGGGCGATGACGCAGCGCGTCCTGAGTGGCTGGAACCTGAATTCGGCGTGCGTGACGGTCAGTATTACCTGACTGAACAGCAGGCCCAGGCGATTCTGGATCTGCGTCTGCAGAAACTGACCGGCCTTGAGCATGAAAAACTGCTCGACGAATACAAAGAGCTGCTGGAACAGATTGCTGAGCTGCTGCACATCCTGGGCAGCGCAGAGCGTCTGATGGAAGTGATCCGTGAAGAGCTGGAGCTGGTCCGCGATCAGTTCGGCGACGAGCGCCGCACCGAAATCACCGCGAACAGCTCTGATATCAACATTGAAGATCTGATCAACCGCGAAGACGTGGTGGTCACCCTGTCTCACCAGGGCTATGTGAAGTATCAGCCGCTGACCGACTACGAAGCACAGCGTCGTGGCGGTAAAGGCAAGTCTGCGGCACGTATTAAAGAAGAAGACTTTATTGACCGCCTGCTGGTGGCTAACACCCATGACACGATCCTTTGCTTCTCCAGCCGCGGTCGTCTGTACTGGATGAAAGTCTATCAGCTGCCGGAAGCGAGCCGTGGCGCACGTGGTCGTCCAATCGTTAACCTGCTGCCGCTGGAAGCGGACGAACGTATCACCGCCATCCTGCCGGTACGCGAGTACGAAGAGGGCGTGAACGTCTTTATGGCGACCGCCAGCGGTACCGTGAAGAAAACCGCGCTGACCGAGTTCAGCCGTCCGCGTTCTGCCGGTATTATCGCCGTGAACCTGAACGAAGGCGACGAGCTGATCGGTGTGGATCTGACCTCCGGTTCTGATGAAGTGATGCTGTTCTCTGCGGCCGGTAAAGTGGTGCGCTTTAAAGAGAACGCCGTCCGTGCGATGGGTCGTACCGCGACGGGCGTGCGTGGTATCAAGCTGGCTGGCGAAGACAGCGTGGTTTCTCTGATTATTCCGCGCGGTGAAGGGGCTATCCTGACCGTAACGCAGAATGGTTACGGTAAACGTACGGCGGAAGGGGAATACCCAACCAAGTCTCGCGGCACGCAGGGCGTTATCTCTATCAAAGTTACCGAGCGCAACGGTTCCGTTGTGGGCGCGGTGCAGGTGGACGATGCGGACCAGATCATGATGATCACCGATGCCGGTACGCTGGTGCGTACCCGCGTGTCTGAGATCAGCGTGGTAGGGCGTAATACCCAGGGCGTAATCCTCATCCGTACAGCGGAAGATGAGAACGTGGTGGGTCTGCAGCGCGTTGCTGAGCCGGTGGATGACGAAGAGCTCGACTCCATCGACGGTAGCGTTGCGGAAGGCGATGATGATATCGCGCCGGAAGTCGACACTGACGATGACGCAGCGGATGATGCTGACGAGTAATGTCTTCTGATGCAAAAAAGGGCCGGATTCCGGCCCTTTTCTTTTGCACAAGCAGATAAGTCAACGTTGCGACCTGGCGCGTTTACCGCTACCTTAACCACATTCTTTTGACCCCGACGGCGGAGCCTCGCCCCCTTGAAATACCTCGTCTCCTTTCGTACTACGCTGAAAGTCTCTCGCTATCTGTTTCGGGCGCTGGCGCTCTTGCTTTGGCTGCTGGTGGCCCTGTTCTCGGTGTTTTACATCGTTAACGCGCTGCACCAGAAAGAAGCGGAGATCCGCCAGGAGTTTAACTTAAGCTCCGACCAGGCCCAGCGTTACATTCAGCGAACGTCTGACGTGATGAAGGAGCTGAAGTATATTGCCGAAAATCGTCTGACGGCGGAAAACGGCATCCTTGCACTTCGCGGGCGTGATGACAAAACCGAAGTTCCGGACTTCCAGCCGCTGTTCCCGGACTCCGATTGCTCCACCATGAGCAATTCCTGGCGCGGGTCGCTGGAATCCCTTGCCTGGTTTATGCGCTACTGGCGCGACAATTTCTCCGCCGCCTATGACCTGAACCGCGTCTTCCTGATTGGCAGCGAGAATCTCTGCATGGCTGACTTTGGCCTGCGCGACGTGCCCGTTGAGCGTGACGATGCGCTGAAAAGCCTGCATGAACGTATTGTGAAATACCGCAATGCGCCGCAGGACGAACGCGGCAATAACATCTTCTGGGTGAGCCAGGGCCCGCGTCCGGGCGTGGGCTATTTCTACGCTCTGACGCCGGTGTATCTCGGCAATCGCCTGCAGGCGCTGCTGGGGATTGAGCAGACCATTCGCATGGAAAACTTCTTCACCCCGGGCAGCCTGCCCATGGGGGTGACCATTCTGGATGAAAACGGTCATCAGCTGATCTCGCTTGCCGGGCCCGATAACCGGCTTAACGTCGAACCCCACTGGATGCAGGAGCGGTCGTGGTTTGGCTATACCTCGGGTTTCCGCGAACTGGTGCTGAAGAAGAGCCTGCCGCCTTCCTCGCTGAGTATCGTCTATTCGCTGCCGGTGGACATGGTGCTTGAGCGGATACGCATTCTCATCATGAATGCCATTCTGCTGAACCTGATCGCGGGTGGGGCGCTGTTCACCCTGGCGCGCATGTATGAGCGAAAAATCTTTATTCCCGCCGAGAGCGACGCCCAGCGGCTGGAGGAACACGAGCAGTTTAACCGGAAGATTGTCGCTTCGGCGCCGGTGGGGATCTGTATTCTGCGTACCCAGGACGGTACCAACATCCTGAGTAACGAACTGGCACATAACTACCTGAATATGCTGACGCATGAGGACCGGCAGAGGCTGACGCAGATTATCTGCGGCCAGCAGGTTAACTTTGTCGACGTGCTCACCAGCACGCACACCAACCTGCAGATTAGCTTTGTCCATTCCCGCTATCGCAATGAAAACGTGGCGATTTGCGTGCTGGTGGATGTCTCCGCGCGCGTGAAAATGGAAGAGTCGTTGCAGGAGATGGCGCAGGCGGCAGAGCAGGCCAGCCAGTCGAAATCCATGTTCCTTGCGACCGTCAGCCACGAGCTGCGAACGCCGCTGTACGGGATCATCGGTAACCTCGACCTGCTGCAGACGAAAGAGCTGCCGAAAGGGGTCGACAGGCTGGTGACGGCGATGAACAACTCCTCCAGCCTGCTGCTGAAAATCATCAGCGATATTCTCGACTTCTCTAAAATTGAGTCTGAGCAGCTGAAAATCGAGCCGCGGGAGTTCTCGCCGCGCGAGGTCATGAACCATATCAGCGCCAACTATCTGCCACTGGTCGTGCGTAAACAGCTGGGGCTCTACTGCTTTATTGAGCCGGATGTGCCGCTGACGCTGCACGGCGATCCGATGCGCCTGCAGCAGGTCATCTCTAACCTGCTCAGCAACGCCATAAAATTCACCGATACCGGCTGTATTGTGCTGCACGTCTGTCGGGCGGGGGATTACCTGAGCATTCGCGTGCGCGACACGGGTGTCGGCATCCCGGCGAAAGAAGTGGTTCGTCTGTTCGATCCGTTCTTCCAGGTCGGTACCGGCGTGCAGCGTAACTTCCAGGGAACCGGACTGGGGCTGGCGATTTGTGAGAAGCTCGTCAGCATGATGGACGGTGATATCTCGGTGGATACCGAGCCCGGCATGGGCAGCCAGTTCACCATCCGCATTCCGCTCTATTCGGCGCAGTATCCGGCAAAATCCACGGTAGACGGGCTGAGCGATAAGCGCTGCTGGCTGGCGGTGCATAACGCCTCGCTGAATGACTACCTGACGGCGCTGCTTGCCCACAGCGGCGTGAGGGTGTGCCGCTATGAAGGTCAAACGCCGGACGTGGACGATGTGCTGATCGCCGACGAGATGCCGGATCAGCCGTGGCAGGGAAGAGGGTCGGTGCTCTTCTGTCGTCGCCACATCGGCATTCCTGTCGAGCGTGCGCCTGGGGAATGGGTACACAGTGTCGCAACCCCGCACGAGCTGTTGAGCCTGCTGGCGCGCATCTACAAAGTGGAGCTGGAAGAGCGCGACGGCGCGGGCGGATTGCCGTCACCCGAGTCTCTGGCGTCAGTGAATGACGATATGATGATTCTGGTGGTGGATGACCATCCGATTAACCGCCGCCTGCTGGCTGACCAGCTTGGATCGCTGGGCTACCAGTGCAAAACGGCCAATGACGGTGTGGATGCGCTGAATGTGCTGAGTAAAAATCATATTGATATCGTACTTAGCGACGTCAACATGCCAAACATGGACGGCTACCGTCTGACGCAGCGCATCCGACAGTTGGGCCTGACGCTGCCGGTGGTGGGCGTAACGGCGAACGCGCTGGCGGAAGAGAAGCAGCGCTGTCTGGAGTCAGGCATGGACAGCTGTCTGTCGAAACCGGTGACGCTGGACGTGCTGAAGCAGACATTGTCGATTTACGCGGAGCGCGTGAGAAAAACAAGAATATAAAAAAGGCCCGCAAGGGCCTTTTAAGCTTTTCACCCTCTCCCGGTGGGAGAGGGGCGGGGTGAGGGCATCAGGCCGCACACCCGTTGAGATCAATCCTTGTCCGTTGCGCTCAGCGTGACGGAGGAGAGATAGTTCAGCAGTGCAATATCGTTGTCCACGCCCAGTTTCATCATCGCTGATTTCTTCTGGCTGCTGATGGTTTTAATGCTGCGGTTCAGCTTCTTGGCGATCTCGGTCACCAGGAAACCTTCGGCGAACAGGCGCAGAACTTCACTCTCTTTCGGCGACAGGCGTTTGTCACCGTAGCCACCCGCGCTGATTTTTTCCAGCAGACGAGAGACGCTCTCAGGCGTGAACTTCTTGCCTTTCTGCAGCGCAGCAAGCGCTTTTGGCAGATCGGTCGGTGCGCCCTGTTTCAGCACAATCCCTTCGATGTCCAGATCCAGTACCGCGCTCAGGATCGCCGGGTTGTTGTTCATGGTCAGAACAATGATCGAGATATCCGGGAAGTGACGTTTAATATATTTGATGAGCGTGATCCCATCACCGTACTTGTCTCCAGGCATGGAGAGATCGGTAATGAGCACGTGTGCATCAAGCTTTGGGAGATTATTGATCAGTGCTGTAGAGTCTTCAAATTCACCGACTACATTCACCCACTCGATCTGTTCAAGTGATTTGCGAATACCGAACAGTACAATCGGATGGTCATCGGCAATAATTACGTTCATATTGTTCATGTATAAGGCTACCTTGCTACAGCAAGCTTTTGACGTAGGCGTCAATGTCGCTGATGTATTTTTCAATGCCAGAGGCATCTTTCTCACGAATTAGATGTTCCAGCGTTTCACATAACTGCTTGCCGGGAACCAGATTAAGCATGGCAAACACCCCTTTAAGCCGGTGTGCTGTCTGTGCCAGCGCTGCAAAATCATTCGCAGCGGACTCAGTATACAACCGCTTAACATCATCTGGTACTGTATCAACAAAGAGTGAATAGTATCCGCTGGCGTGAAGCTCGGCATTTTCATTGCCGCCTAACGGGGATTCCGCTATCTCTTCCTGCGCCAGCTGCTCTTCTATTAGTTGTAGTACAGCTTCCTGCATCGCATTGCTTATATTAAAGTTGACGCGCAGCTGGCCAGGGCCGATTTTCCGCACGCCTGACTCATCATCGCTTAAAAGCAAGCCGGAGGCAGTAAGATTAGACGGATTATCAGTTAAAAACAGATCAAATTCTTGACTTGCAAGTCTTTCATCCGGCGTGATGCAGGCCGCACCCCAGTTTTCTAACTGGCGAACGACAATATTGCGGATCTCGTTCGAGGTCACATCGACCATCACCACGACATCATCCAGCAGACGTTCTTCATCTTCTTCCTGCGGATTGGCCGCCATTTTCACGTGCAGAGAATAACGGGTGCCGAGGGATTCACGGGCTTTGATATTCAGATGGCCGCCGAGCTTACGCGCCAGCTGATCGCACAGCCAGAAGGTCAGGGCATTGGCCTTGCCGTAGCGATCGCTTTGCGTGTCATTCAGGAACGGGAAGTGCAGATTATCAATTTCACTCGTGGTGACGCCTTCCCCGGTGTCCAGGATGCGGAACGTCAGGCGGTCTTCTGCTGACTCCTCAGTGCCAACTTCGAGGGTGATCTTGCCAATCTGCGTGGTGGTCACGGCGTACTGAATAATCATCAGCAGAATACGCCGCAGCGCTTCACGATCGCCGTGGCGTTCGTCATTCGCAGGGAGATTGTTATTGATCAGCAGCTGCAAACCTTTGCGCTTAATGACGGGCAGCACTTCCGGCACCACTTCATCGATCAGTTCCTGAATGGAGAAGAGGGTTGGGGTTCCCTTCCAGAAATCATTCTCCAGCATGTTCGCCAGCTGGATCTCATCAACCATTCTGACCAGCGAATCGGCCTGGCAGGCAAGCTGGTGGCTTTCAGCGGTGTTTAACGCCGCCGCCTGGGTTGCCAGCGTTTTTAACGGCTGCTTGAAGGCATCGCCAATGTTCTGCATGAATGCGGCGCGCCCCTGCTGGTTTTTCTCATACAGTCTTTGTGCCTGCTTGAGCTTTTTATTGACCAGCACTTCGCGATCCTGGTCGCGAATAATGAAGATTTGCGTGCGGGGAGCCACCTGGCTGCGGAACTGACGGATTTCGTACAGTTCATTGTTGATGGTGGCCTGAATCACCCCCTGATGCTGATCCGCCATGGTGGTGATGTTCTGCAGGTTAAGATGCGGCAGCAGATGGTCGGCAATTTTGTTGCTCATCACTGTACGATTCGCCTCCTGGTCGTGAACTAAGACCCCAAGCGGCAGCACGGAAACAATCTCTTCATTCAATGCACGCAATACGCGCAGCTCATTGCTGGTGCCGGCCGGAACCGCAGAGGCGTCGCTCTGACGCCCCGTCTGGAAACGGAAGGTGCTGTAGCCAAACAGCGCCAGCGCCAGCAGACCGATATTTAACAGCAGAGGCAGCAGGATATTTTGCAGGGTATCGAGCAACAGCGTGCCAAACGGCACCTGCCACACCAGACGCATACCGGTCGAATTCAGCGATGAGGCAATTTCGATTTTCGAGCCGTTAAAGGAGATCGATACGCTCTCTGCGGCCTCTTTGTCAGACGCCGCCCGCATGTTCTGGGTGCTGCTGTCGGGCTCCAGACGGAAGCTGTCGAGCGGCATGTCCGGCGGGATTAAATCATTAATCGGTAAATCGAAGGCCACCACCGTCGCCAGGTGTCCTGGCTGGTTGAACGTAGTGCGCAGGGTAAAATAATGACCGTTTTGCCAGGCCAGACGACGCAGGGAAGAGAAGCTCTCACGTTCATCGAGGGCATTCGCCTGCTGCAGCATCTCTGCCCGGCGGGAATCGACGATGCTGCCCACGGTGGTCTCTTTAAATCCGGAAGAGAGATCTTTTAACGGCAGCGTGGAGATCAGGATCATGCTGTTGTCCTGACCGTTCAGATAGTACATCGACCATGGCACCGTTTCGGCACCCCAGAGAGTATCCAGATAGGTCGAAATACGCTGCGTCATCTCAAGCGTCGCGCTGTCGTGAGAGCCAAAAATAAGCGCCTCGGTCTTACGCTGCGGTTTTTCGAGATAGTAGACATCCTGCTTAAGCCGTGTCTCCTGAAGTCCATCTCCGGCCGAGGAGGCCGGGGCGGCCGCGATATTGTCGTAAATCTGCCAGGTGGCGTAGCGCCAGGTATCGATGCGCTTATGCACGGCGTGGGTGATATCGACGACCTGATAGCTCTTATCCTTCAGCCAGGCGTTAACCGCGCTTTGTACCATCACCCCCATGGTCACTAACAGCACAACGATCAGAAGAAGAAAGAAACGGGTGATGCTCCCGGGAAGGAGGGAAAATTTGCTCGGGGCGGTAGTTTCAGTCTGACTCATTGATATCTTTAACCCGTCATGGTCATGCTCTGTGGCGATAGGGCAGTATAAAGCGTAATAACTGAATTTCCAGCGCCACTGCCCGGGAAGAGTCGACTTTTTCAACGGACAATATCGGCGGCAGGTGGCGCACTAAACATGTACAAACACGCCGTGCGCGTACAAATAATAAGTGCGCTTAGCCAGCAAATAGCACGAATTAACAAGAAATTAAGTTTTACATCAATATTTCGCCAGCGAAGGATAGCAGTGAAGATTTAGTTAATAGTCGTTACAGTTTCGGTGCGGTAGCACAAAAAATGAGAAGTTACGTAAAGAAAGGTAAAAAAAAACCGAATGCGAAGCATTCGGCTCAATTAGGGATAAACAGACATTCAAAACTGAATGACGGTAATAAATAAAGTTAATGATGATAGCGAGAGATATTTTAGAGATTAGGCGCGATCTTGTTTTGTCATTCAGTGCTGTAACGATTTTTATTATAAGTGGTTGATTTTTATGTGTGTTATTTTTCTTTTGATTATAAATGCTAAATTTCTAAGCTATTTGTGCTTTGTAAAAGTTCCTTGATATTTACATTTTGAAACATGTTCATAGATAAATGAAACATCTTCAAAGTTTTCGTATCATATTCGCATTGGATTATTCTGTGATTTTGCGGAGAATGAAATTGCCGACTGGTTAATGAGGGTTAACCAGTAAGCAGTGGCAATTATAAGGCATATAACAGAGGGTTAATAAAATGAAAGTTAAAGTACTGTCCCTCCTGGTACCAGCACTCCTGGTGGCAGGCGCAGCAAATGCGGCCGAAATTTATAACAAAGATGGCAACAAATTAGATCTGTACGGTAAAGTTGATGGTCTGCACTATTTCTCTGACGACAAGGGTAACGACGGCGACAAGACCTACATGCGTCTTGGCTTCAAAGGCGAAACTCAGGTTAACGATCAACTGACCGGTTACGGCCAGTGGGAATACCAGATTCAGGGCAACACCACTGAAGGTGACAATCAGTCCTGGACGCGTGTGGCGTTCGCGGGTCTGAAATTCGCTGAGGCGGGTTCTTTCGATTACGGTCGTAACTACGGCGTAATCTACGACGTAACTTCCTGGACTGACGTTCTGCCAGAATTTGGCGGCGATACCTACGGCGCTGACAACTTCCTGCAGCAACGTGCTAACGGCGTCGCGACCTACCGTAACCAGGAC